>QXWR01000005.1 GCA_009911065.1 Clostridiaceae bacterium
TTCTGTCGCGCACCCGCATAGCGGGTGGTTTTTTGTTTCGCATGTCTCCGTTTTTCGGATCAGCGAAAAACTCCTACATGCTCAACAGGCTAAAGCCTACAATAAATAAGAAGTCAAAAAAACCACCAGTTTATCGCTGGCGGTTTTTTTGACTTCTTATTTGTGATTGTTGTTATCTTGTAAACTGGAATTGTCCTACCAGGTTCTTCAAAATATTGGCCTGACCAGACAGCTCCTCGCTGGCAGCTGCGCTTTCCTGGGCTGTGGCAGAATTGGTCTGTACCACGCTGGAAATCTGATCAATTCCAGTCGTTACCTGAGAAACTGCATAAGACTGTTCTTCCGTAGCATCAGAAATAAGGGTAACTGCATCCAAAATTTTCTTTGCGCTTTCCACTACATTCTGCAAAGCTCTCTCAGTCTCGTCAGACAATTTACTGCCTTCCTCCACAGCTTTGACGGTCTCTTCAATCAAAGTAGCGCTGCTCTTAGATGCCTCCTGAGACTTAGTAGCCAGATTTCTTACTTCATCGGCAACAACTGCAAAGCCTTTGCCTGCACTGCCAGCCCGTGCTGCTTCCACAGCGGCATTCAAAGCCAGGATGTTTGTCTGGAATGCAATGTCTTCAATGGTCTTGATTACTTTTCCAATTTCTTTTGACTTATTATTGATTGCTCCCATAGCGTTCATCAGATCATCCATATGGCCAGAGCAGACCTGAATCAGCTCATTGGACTGGTAGTTCTCATTCTTTGCAGTTTTCGCATGATCAGCAGTAGCTTCAATCTTGGTTGAAATCTCTTTAATGGTTGCAGCCAGCTCTTCAACCGAAGAAGCCTGTTCCGTAGCGCCCTGGGCAAGGGCCTGTGCGCCGCTGGAAACCTGTCCGCCACCGGAATTAACCTGGTCCGCCGCCAGATCAATCTGCTGGAGAGTCTCGCTTAAACGGTTTTTTAACCGACGCATGGAAGTCAAAATGCTGTTAAAGGAACCTACATAATATTGTTCTGCTCTGGTATGTACGGTAAAATCACCTGCAGCCATTTGATCCAATAAATAATCTACATCTTTAATAATGTTTTTCAGAGCATCAACCAATGTGCGGATACTGCCTGCCAACAGACCGATTTCATCATCAGAAACATAGTTGACTTTCGCATCTAAATCTCCCTGCGCAACCAAAGTGGCAGCTTGCTCCAATTCCTGAACGGGAACAATAATCTGACGGGTCAGCACATTGATAAAAACAATAATTACCACGATTGAAAAAATAAAAATCGAGATAGTAATAACAATAGCAATGGCTTTGGCACGCTGTCCCTGGTTGTATTCCTCATCGATCTGGTCGTCTACATCTTGTGTCAAATCTACCAGGGAAAGTCTGACTTTCTCAAAGCTGTCATGATATTCATTCTTATAAATGTCAAAGGCACGGGCATTGCCTTCGGTGGTGAACTTGTATGCCTCCTCCAAAATTTGTTTCCGGTAAGCAGTTACATTAGTCAGTTCCTGCAAAATGTTATCCACCTGCGGTTTGAACTGAGGGGCAACGGTCAGCAGATCCTGCAGTGCCTGGTCCAGGGAACCCCGTTCTTCCAACATTGTGGCTTCTACGCTTTTTAACTCCGCATCTGTCATAACTACTGTGGCTTCCAGCGCCATCTTTTCCGTTGCCTGAATGGCACGTCTGGCAGTCCACAGATAGTTGATGCTTGGAATTGACTCTGTGGCAAATTTGTTTGCAATGCCGTCCATTGTCTGAATGGATAGCAGCGCTGTAATGCCAAGTGCCAGCGTCATAACTAGTATGGCGCCAAAGGCAATTAGAAGCTTGATGGAAATTTTCAGGTTCTTCATGATTCTTTCTTCCTCCCTTAGTCGTACATTTTAGTAATTGGATTTTGGTGAATGCCAAAAAGCATTCCTGTTTTGAGCGGTAACTCATCTGACGGAATTAAATTTTTTCAGTTACGCTCACTTATTAAATATGTTAGCACAATTTTACTAAACAGTAAAGTTCTTTACACAATAATTCTGTTTGAATTTTTATATTAATTTACTTTTTATCTTACTAAAATATACAAAAAAATATAATATTTCACTTTTTTACCCAAAAAATACAAATATTCATACTAATTAAATTTTTCTTGAAAGGAAATTGTATTGGATATATAATGATATGGTGATACCCGAATCAAAAGGTCTTAAATCCGATTGATCCTTGAAATACTTAAAAGAGAGGTAAAACTGTGAAATGGTTTAAAAGAATCATCCTAATAATTTTGCTTTTGTCAATCCTGCTCATTTTGGCACTTATTTTATTTGAAATTTTTGGAATGTTTGCCAATCACTTGACCACAGACCGTCAGACAAAGAAACTTACATCCGATTTGGAACGGGAAATTTCAGACATTGAAATTATCCGCGTAGACGCAATAACCGGAAATACGTCCGGAACCGGAAATCATGTAGAATGTATGTCTGTCATTGCCTTTTCAACAGAATTGACCAAAAGCGAGATAGAAGATTTTCTCTCGAAGTATTATACCTTTGATGACTGTGACTGTTTTGTGGAAATGCAGGAGAACGGTTCTTATATATTTCATCTGGTAAGATCTGCTCCTTTTCCCGATAACATAGAGGGACATTAATAAGGATGGAGAAAGAAGGTTCATGGGTAGGCGCATGGTTCCTTAGGTATTGTCGTTTTTGGCAATTTATGCTATAATAGTCGGGATTGAGAGAAGAAAAAAGAGAATGTTTCATGTGAAACCTGTCAGATAATAGAAGGGAAAATCAGAAAATGTCGAATCAAATTAAAACGATGTGAATAAAAATAAGATTATTTTTGTGCATTATATGATAGAAAGGGAGAAAAGTCAAGGAAAATGTATCAGGAAATGGATTTCGATAAAATTGATATAAGTTCAGAACCTCCAGTTGTAGAACCGGCCAGACAGTACTACTTCATGGCAAAATGCCGGGAATGGGTAAAGGGATTTGAACAAAGAAACCATCGTCTGCCCTGTGCCAGCGTGGTCAATATGGGATGTCAGATGAATGCCAGAGATTCCGAAAAGCTGCGGGGGATTCTTCTTGAGGCAGGATTTGAGATGGCCGAAGAGGAGAAGGGAGATTTTGTTCTGTACAATACCTGTACAGTCCGGGATAATGCCAATCAGAAAGTATATGGACATTTGGGAGCGCTTCATTCCCGAAAGAAGAAAAATCCCTCCTTAAAGATTGCTTTATGCGGTTGTATGATGCAGGAACCGAAGGTGGTGGAACGGATTCGCACCACCTATTCCTTTGTAGATTTGATTTTTGGCACTCACAATATATTTAAGCTGGCAGAACTTTTGTACCGCGCTCTGACAGAAAAAAAGATGGTAATAGATGTATGGGAGTCCACAGACCAGATTGTGGAAGAACTTCCTTCCAATCGGAAATATCCCTTTAAATCCGGGGTAAATATTATGTATGGCTGCAACAATTTTTGTAGCTATTGTATTGTACCCTATGTGCGGGGAAGAGAGAGAAGCCGCAGCCCCCAGGAGATTCTCTCGGAGATTGAAAAACTTGCTGGAGACGGGGTCAAAGAAGTGATGCTTTTGGGACAAAATGTAAATTCTTACGGAAAGACTTTAAAAGAGCCGGTAAGCTTTGCATCTCTTTTGCGGCAGGTTAGCCAGATTGAGGGAATTGAGCGGATTCGCTTTATGACTTCTCACCCAAAAGATCTTTCCGATGAACTGATTGAAACCATGGGGGATTGTAACAAGATTTGCCGCCATTTGCATCTGCCCCTTCAGTCGGGAAGCAGTCGGATTTTGCAGCAGATGAACCGGCATTATACCAAGGAACAGTATTTGGAATTAACCAGACGAATCCGGAATTGTATGCCAGATATTTCCCTTACCACAGATATCATTGTTGGATTTCCCGGAGAGACCGAAGAAGACTTTCAGGAGACTTTGGATGTGGTCCGGCAAGTCCGATTTGACAGTGCCTTTACGTTTCTTTATTCCAAACGAACCGGTACTCCTGCTGCATCCATGGAAGATCAGGTGCCGGAAGCGGTGATGAAAGAGCGGTTTGACCGATTGCTTCAGGAAGTGCAGAAAATCGCTTTTCAAGTGTGCAGACGAGAAGCAGGAATGGTAAAAGACGTACTGGTAGAATGTGTCAATGATCACCAAAAAGGTTATGTGAGCGGGAGAATGGGAAACAATCTGATGGTACATTTTCCAGGAGACCCTTCCCTGATTGGCCAAATCGTCCCGGTGGAACTTGTGGAAGCCAGAGGATTTTATTATATGGGAAAAATGAAACATTAGAGTGTGAAAACAGGAAACCTGAAAAAGGGCGAAAGGAACGAAAAGAAGAATGAGCGGATTATCGCCTATGATGACCCAGTACGTAGAGACAAAGAATCAATATAAAGATTGTATTCTTTTTTACCGTCTGGGCGATTTTTATGAAATGTTCTTTGAAGACGCCAAAACCGTATCCAAAGAACTGGAACTTACTTTGACTGGAAAAGAATGTGGATTAGAGGAACGCGCACCAATGTGTGGCGTTCCTTATCATGCTGTGGATTCTTATTTGACCCGTCTGGTACAAAAAGGATATAAAGTGGCTATCGCTGAGCAGATGGAAGACCCAAAGCTTGCCAAAGGACTGGTGAAACGGGAAGTAATCCGCGTAGTCACTCCAGGCACCATCACCAGCAGTCAGGCTTTAGACGAGACAAAAAATAATTATCTCATGGGAATTGTTTACCTGGGAGAAAAGCTGGGCGTTTCAGCAGCCGATATTACCACAGGAGATTTTCTGGTGACAGAGGTCACATCCGAACGGTCTCTTTTGGATGAAATCAACAAGTTTTCCCCCTCGGAAATTATCTGCAATGACGCCTTTTCCATGTCAGGCATTCAACTGGAAGAAATTCGAAATCGCTATCATTTTACCATTTCTTCCCTGGATTCCCGTTTTTTTCAGGAAGAAGGGTGCCGCCGGGTGCTTCAGGAGCATTTTAAGGTAAAAACACTGGATGGGCTTGGTCTTGGAGACTATGATAGTGGGATGATTGCCGCTGGGGCAGTGCTGCAATATTTGTATGAAACTCAGAAAATCACCCTGGGACATATGACTTCTCTCATTCCTTATTCCACCGGCAATTATATGGTGCTGGATTCTTCTACCAGACGGAATCTGGAGCTTTTGGAGACCATGCGGGAAAAACAAAAACGGGGCAGTCTTTTGTGGGTGCTGGACAAGACCCACACAGCCATGGGAGCACGTCTTTTGCGCACCTGGCTGGAACAGCCCTTGATTGACCGGAATGAGATTTTAAACCGCCAGCAGGCAGTGGAAGAGTTAAATTTAAACTACATTGGAAGAGAAGAGCTGGGAGAGTACTTAAATCCCATTTACGATCTGGAAAGGCTCATTGGACGCATCAGTTACAAGACCGCCAATCCCAGAGACCTGCTGGCATTTTCCAACTCAATCGCCATGATTCCCCACATCAAAAAGCTTCTTGGGGAGTTTACTTGCGAAAATTTGAAACATTTACAGGAAGAGCTGGACCCTTTGGAAGAACTGTGTGACGAAATTCGCAGAGGCATTGTGGAGGAGCCGCCAGTGTCCATCCGGGAAGGGGGAATCATTCGGGATGGTTATAACGAAGAGGCGGACCGGCTGCGCCATGCCAAGACAGAAGGAAAAACCTGGCTGGCACAGTTGGAGACAAGGGAGCGGGAAAAAACCGGAATCAAAAATTTAAAGATCAAGTATAATAAGGTTTTCGGGTATTATTTTGAAGTGACCAATTCGTTCAAAGATCTGGTGCCAGACTACTTTGTGCGGAAACAGACTTTGACCAACGCAGAACGGTATATGACCGATGAATTAAAAGAGTTGGAAGATGTGATTCTTGGCGCAGAGGACAAACTGTTTTTGCTGGAATATGAACTGTTTTGTCAAGTGCGGGATCGGATTGGGGCAGAAGTAGTGCGGATTCAGAAGACGGCACGGGCTTTGGCAGCAGTCGATGTGTATGTGTCTCTCTCCACCGTTGCCACCCGGAATAACTACGCAAAGCCTTCCATGAATGAAAAGGGAATCATTCAAATCAAAGGCGGACGCCACCCGGTTGTGGAAAAAATGATGGGCAACGATCTGTTTGTGTCCAACGATACCTATTTGGATAATGGAAAAAATCGGATTTCCATTATAACGGGTCCCAACATGGCGGGAAAGTCCACCTACATGCGTCAGACGGCCCTGATTGTGCTGATGGCGCAGATTGGAAGCTTTGTGCCGGCAGACTCTGCCAATATTGGAATCTGTGACCGGATTTTTACCCGGGTGGGGGCGTCGGATGATCTTGCCTCAGGTCAGAGCACCTTTATGGTAGAAATGACAGAGGTGGCAAATATTCTTCGGAATGCAACCCGAAGCAGCCTCTTAATATTAGATGAGATTGGCAGGGGAACCAGCACCTTTGACGGCCTTAGCATTGCCTGGGCAGTAGTAGAACATATCAGCAACACAAAACTTTTGGGGGCAAAGACCTTGTTTGCCACTCATTACCATGAACTGACCGAGCTGGAAGGAATTATCAGCGGAGTCAATAATTACTGTATTGCAGTAAAAGAAAAAGGTGATGATATTGTATTTCTGCGGCGGATTGTACGGGGCGGAGCTGACAAAAGCTATGGGATTCAGGTGGCAAAGCTTGCGGGAGTGCCGGATTCGGTGATTTCCCGTGCCAAAGAGCTGGTGGAAGAACTGGTGGCCTCTGATTTAACTTCCAGGACCAGGGAGATTGCCCAGGTCAGCGCTGCCACTGTAGGGCGAAAACCAGTGGCCAAACCAGATGATGTGGAGTTAAGCCAGCTGACTTTATTTGACACGGTTCGGGAAGATGATATTATCAAAGAGCTGAAAGAACTGGAGCTGGGGCAAATGACGCCCATTGATGCGCTGAATGTTCTGTATCGGTTTCAGACCAAATTGAATAACCGATGGGAAGCCGCGTCAGAAGAAAAACATTAATTGGTTTACATAAAATTATTATGTAAACTTAATCTGCTGGCGACTTGGATATTTTATATCCGTTGCAAGCCTTTGACTTTTCGGAAGATTCAAAAGATTTTGACAAAATTTGATTACAAGAAAAGAGGGGGAATATGCCGAGCATTCAGGTTTTAGATCCTGGTACCATTAATAAAATTGCAGCAGGAGAGGTGATTGAACGGCCAGCTTCCGTGGTGAAAGAGCTTTTGGAAAATGCCATTGACGCCAAAGCAACCGCAGTTACTGTGGAGATTCGTGACGGGGGCATTTCCTTTATTCGGGTTACGGACAATGGATGCGGAATTGTAAAGGAGGAGATTCCCCTTGCCTTTCTCCGCCATTCCACCAGCAAAATTCGTTCCGTGGAGGATTTACTGATGGTGTCCTCTTTGGGCTTTCGGGGAGAAGCCCTTTCTAGCATCGCGGCAGTGGCGCAGGTGGAGGTCATTACCCGGACAGCAAAAAGCCTTACAGGAACCCGTTATCAAATTGAAGGAGGAGCCGAAAAGGGAGCGGAAGAGATCGGCGCTCCGGAAGGAACCACCTTTCTTGTCCGCAATCTGTTTTATAATACGCCAGTGCGGAAGAAATTTTTAAAAACTGCCATGACCGAAGGCGCTCATGTGGGAGACTTGGTGGAAAAGATTGCTCTTTCCCATCCGGAAGTTTCCATCCGGTTGATTCAAAACAATCAGAATAAACTATATACCTCTGGAAACCACAGTCTGAAAGATATTATCTATACGGTTTTTGGGCGGGAAATTACGGCGAATCTTCTGGAAGTGAAGATTTGCCATGAAGCTGTAACCATAGAAGGATACATTGGAAAACCGGTGATTGCCCGAAATAATCGTAATTTTGAAAATTACTTTATAAATGGGCGCTATATTAAAAGTAATCTGATTTCCAGAGCCATTGAAGAAGCCTATAAACCTTTTATGATGCAGCATCGGTATCCTTTTACGATGCTGCGGTTGACGATTGAACCAGAGCTTTTGGATGTAAATGTCCATCCCACAAAAATGGAGCTGCGGTTTCAAAACGAAGAAACCATTTACCGGGTTGTGCGGGATACCATCGCTCATATTTTAAGAGAGAAAGAACTGATTCCCACGATGGAGCTGGAAGAAAAAAAGACAGAAGCAAAGTCTTCTCCTGGAAAGGAAAAACAGGAAAAACGTTTTCTGGCGCCAGAGCCTTTTGAGCGGGAGCGAATGGCCCAAATACAAAAGCAAGAAGAACAGCCAATAGAAACCTCGTTCAAAACCAATGAGCTGCCAAACCAAACCAAACGAAACGATGTGGTGGAGGAAGAGTCTGTTGTTTATGGAAACTTATCCAATCCTTCCTCATTATCCCAACAACCAAAACAGCTGGATTTGTTTGAAGAACGGTTGCTGTCACCCCAATCCCGCAGCCGCCATAAGCGAATCGGGCAGCTTTTTGACACTTACTGGCTGGTGGAATTTCAAGATCAGCTCTATATCATTGATCAACATGCTGCCCATGAAAAGGTTTTGTATGAACAGACAATGGAAGCGTTTAAGGTTCGCAGTCAAACCAGCCAAATGCTGGACCCTCCTGTAATTCTCACATTAAGCGTCAAAGAAGAGGCAGCGTTTGCACGTTATAAAGATGTTTTTTCCCAAATGGGATTTGGAATTGAACCTTTTGGCGGAAGAGAATATGCCGTCCGCCAGGTTCCGGACAATCTTTTTTCCATTGCCCAAAAAGATCTGTTGATGGAAATGTTGAGTGATCTTTCCGAGGAAACCCATCTGGAAGGTTCCAAGCTGATTTACGAGCGGGTGGCCTCTTTGTCCTGCAAGGCAGCAGTAAAGGGGAATCAGACTTTGAGCGATGAGGAGGCTGACCAACTGATTGACCAGCTGCTTCATCTGGACAACCCTTATGCCTGTCCTCATGGACGCCCCACCATTATCTCCATGAGCCGCCATGAACTGGAAAAAAAGTTTAAACGAATTGTGTAGAAACAGAAAAGGAATCATTCATTTATGAAGCAGCCATTGATTATTTTAACCGGTCCCACAGCAGTAGGAAAAACTTCCCTTTCCATCGGTTTGGCAAAAGCGGTTGGGGGAGAGATAATCAGTGCAGATTCCATGCAGGTATACCGACATATGGATATTGGATCTGCAAAGATTACATCCAGAGAAATGGATGGAATTTCCCATCATCTGATTGATGTACTGGACCCCAGGGAAGAATTTAATGTGGTCCGGTTTCAGACGATGGCCAAAAAAGCCATGGAAGAAATTTATGACCGGGGGCATATTCCAATTGTTACCGGAGGAACCGGATTTTACATTCAGGCCCTCCTATATGATGTGGATTTTAAAGAAAATGACGGAAGCAGTGAAATTCGCCAAAAATTAGAGCAGCTGTGTGAAGAGAAAGGAAAGGAATATCTTCACCATATTTTGCAGGAGATTGACCCGGAATCTGCCAGACAGATTCATGCAAACAATCGGAAGCGTGTAATACGGGCCATTGAGTACTATCAAATGACCGGACAGCCTATATCCCAACATAATCAGACTGAGCGGGAGAAGACTTCCCCTTATGGATTCTCTTATTTTGTCCTTAACTGTGACCGGGGATTGCTTTATCAGAAAATCGATCAGCGGGTGGATGAGATGATGGCCGCCGGACTTGTAGAAGAAGTGAAAAATCTGCAGAAAATGGGATGCCATCGGGGAATGGTATCCATGCAGGGACTGGGATATAAAGAGATTTTAGATTATCTGGACGGAAGATACGATTTGGAAGAAGCCGTCCGGGTGCTCAAACGGGATACCCGCCATTTTGCCAAAAGACAGATTACCTGGTTTAAAAGAGAGCGGGATGTCCGGTGGGTGAATCTGGAAGAATTTGCCTTTGACTCGTCAAAAATTTTAGCACATATTTTACAAGAATGGAAAGGAATTTTTGATAATGGAACTGGAACAAATGTATGAACAACTTGGAATCAGCAAAAGGGTTCTTGAATTTGGATGGGAAACCGAAAAAAAATTAAAAGAACGTTTTGAAAAAATTGACCAGACGGCAGAATATAACCAGATGAAGGTGATTCATGCCATGCAAAAGGCGCAGGTCAGTGAGATTCATTTTGCCGCTACAACGGGATATGGGTATAACGATTTGGGAAGAGATGTGTTGGAACAGGTGTATGCCAATACATTTTTTGGAGAGGACGCCCTTGTGCGGCCACAGCTGATGAGCGGAACCCATGCCCTTTGCGTGGCCTTGTCGGGCAATTTAAGGCCAGGAGACGAGCTTTTATCCCCTGTTGGAAAGCCTTATGACACCCTGGAGGAGGTAATTGGAATCCGGGATTCTGTAGGCTCTTTAAAGGAATATGGAGTGACTTACCGGCAGGTGGATTTGTTACCGGATGGTTCCTTTGATTACGAAGGAATCAAACATGCCATACATGAAAAAACAAAACTTGTGACCATCCAGCGGTCCAAAGGATACGATACCCGTCCCACTCTTTCAGTAGAAAAAATCGGAGAGCTGATTGCTTTTATCAAACAGCAAAAACCAGATGTAATCTGTATGGTAGATAATTGCTATGGAGAATTTGTGGAACGAACGGAACCCACCCAGGTAGGAGCAGATCTGATGGTAGGCTCTCTCATCAAAAATCCAGGAGGCGGGCTTGCCCCCATTGGCGGCTATATTGTGGGACGAAAAGACTGTGTGGAGCGGGCTTCCTTCCGTCTTAGCGCTCCAGGGCTTGGAAAAGAAATAGGGGCAAGTCTTGGACTGAATCAGTCTCTTTTTCAGGGACTGTTTCTGGCGCCCACGGTGGTGGCCGGAGCCTTAAAAGGAGCTATTTTTGCCGCCAATATTTATGAACAGCTTGGTTTTCCAGTAGTGCCAAATGGGACGGAGTCCAGACATGATATTATTCAGGCAGTGACCTTAAAAACGCCAGAAGCAGTTATTGCTTTTTGTCAGGGGATTCAGGCAGCAGCGCCTGTGGACAGCTATGTGGCTCCTGAGCCATGGGAGATGCCGGGATATGACGCGCCTGTGATTATGGCAGCAGGCGCATTTGTGCAGGGTTCGTCTATTGAATTAAGTGCTGACGGCCCTATGAAAGAGCCTTATGCCGTGTATTTTCAGGGAGGGTTGACTTGGTATCATGCAAAGTTAGGCATTTTAATGTCCCTTCAAAAACTTGCCGACAAAGGAATTGTAAGGGTGTAAAAAAGATTCATTCTGGCAGATATTACCAAAATGTAAACTCTTTCTAAAACTTCCATATTTCTGTATACACGTCTCTGTTTTTGTGATAGAATAAGCAAAAGTGTCATCTTTTCCTTATTTTATCTGCGTACCTGGAGAGTCGCGAAGAGAGGAACAGGAAGAGAACGAACCATGAAAATGAAAGAGATTCCCAATGAGAACAGGCCATATGAGCGGTGTGAGAAGGATGGTCCGGAGCATTTAAGCGACTCGGAGCTTTTATCGGTTTTAATCCGCACCGGCTCTCAAGAACAAAATTCTCTTGAGCTTGCCTCCAGTATTCTTGCCTTAAATTACCCAGACGACGGTATGCTGGGCCTTATGCATCTTACGTTTCCAAAGCTGACTTCCCTAAAAGGAATCGGCAGAGTGAAAGCCGTTCAGCTTCTGTGTGTGGGAGAGATATCAAAGCGAATCTGGAAGCGGAAGGCAAGGGAGAATCAGACGGCATTTTGCAGTCCAAAAGCTGTGGCGGAATATTTTCAGGAAGATATGCGCCATCTGCGTCAGGAACAGTTCTATATTATGTTGTTTGACACAAAACAGAAGCTGATTCGGGATGTTCTCATTTCCAAAGGAACGGTGAATGCTTCCCTTGCTTCGCCCAGGGAGATTTTTATTCAAGCGCTGAAATATGAAGCGGTAAGCCTGATTTTGGTACACAACCATCCCAGCGGAGACCCCAGTCCCAGCAAACAGGATATTGTCCTCACTCAAAAAGTTTATGAGGCAGGAAGCTTGATTGGGATTGGTCTCTTGGACCATGTTGTTATTGGAGAACATTCTTATGTAAGTATGAAAGAACGGGGATTGATTTAGATGGAATCAAAGCGCAGTAAATATATTCTGATTGGCATGTCGATGTTCTGCATCCTGTTGATTATGATCACGTCTTTTCGAGACAGCTTTCTGGACCCCTTGCGTACCGGTGTGGGATATTTCCTGATTCCGGTACAGTCCGGAGTCAATCGGGCAGGAACTCTGATTTATAATGAAATTACAGATTACAACCAGTTTAAAGGGGCTGTGGAAGAGAATAAACAGCTGCACAACCGAATTGACGAGCTTGTGGAAGAGAACACAAGGCTGCAGTCAGAACAGTTTGAGCTGCAGCGGCTGCGGGAACTGTATCAGTTAGATCAGGATTATCAGCAATATAAAAAAATCGGCGCCCGTGTCATTGCCAAAGATTCCGGGGCCTGGTTTCAGGTTTTTCGAATTAACAAAGGGTCAGCAGACGGGGTGAGAGTCGATGCCAATGTGATAGCTGGCGGCGGTCTGGTGGGAATTGTGACGGATGTGGGCGCCAACTATGCTACGGTCCGGACGATTATTGACGATGTAAGCCGGGTTCACGGCATGGCCCAGCAGTCTGGTGATTCCTGTTTTGTGGAAGGAGATCTGACTCTGTTTTCAGAAGGGCGTTTAAGGCTTACCAAAATCACCAAAGACGGAGATGTAAAAGAAGGAGATCGGATTGTTACATCCAATATTAGTTCCAAATACCTTCCGGGAATCCTGATTGGATATGCAAAAGACATTACCACAGACGACACACGCCTTACCAAATCCGGCTATTTGATTCCCACAGCAAAATTCAACAATCTTCAGGAAGTGCTGGTGATTTTGGAACTGAAAGAAGATTTTGCAGGAGAAGAACAACAGGGAGAGCAGGAATGAAGCGGATTATCTTAAATGTGTTGCTGATGCTTCTGGCCTTTACCGTCCAGAACGGCATTTTCCCTCTGCTGCCATTTCTGGCGGCATCTCCCAACCTGCTGTTGATTTTTACCTTTTCTTTTGGTTTTATTTATGGAAAAGAAGCAGGCATGTGGTATGGACTTTTGGCAGGTATTTTGTTGGATCTGTTTTACAGCGGCCCGTTTGGATTTTACACCTTATTGTATATTTATATTGGCTACGCCAACGGAATCTGTACCCGGTATTATTATGAAGATTACATTACCCTGCCGTTGATTTTAAGTCTCGTCAATGAACTTGCCTATAACTGTTATATTTATATTTTCAGTTTTCTTATACGAAACCGGTTGGATTTTCTCTATTATTTTTGGGAGATCATTCTTCCGGAGACCATTTTTACAGTAGTAGCCACCTTATTGCTGTATCGGTCATTTTTGTTTACCAACCGAAGGCTGGAGGAACTGGAAAAAAGGAGAGATTGAGAAAGGATGTTTAAGGATTTACTGGAAATACTGAAGGAGTTAATCCACAGGATTGCCGGCTCCCGGCTGTTTGCTCTGGCTGCTACGTTTACCGCCATGTTCGTCATCTTGATTGTCAAGCTTTTTCGTCTTCAGATTGTAGATGGAGAGGACTATTTAAGCGATTATGAAAGGCTGACTCAGAAAGAGGTTTCCATTCCCGGCACCAGGGGAGATATCTATGATTGTAATGGTTATCTTCTTGCCTACAATGAACCTGCCTATTCAGTGACGATTCAGGATATTGGCGCTTATCCGGATTCCGCCTCCATGAATGCCATGCTCCTTCGGCTGGTTCGAATTTTGAAAAAACATGGCTGTTCCATTCAGGGAAAACTGGAAATCGGGCTGGATGAAAGCGGGCGAATGATCTATACCAGCAGTTCGGAATCAGCGCGGCTGCGTTTTTTAAGGGATTATTATGGTCTTCGTTCTGTGGACAGCTTAAATTCTCCGGATGGAAAATATCCTACAGCAGTTAGCCCGCGGGAACTTTTACAGGACCGATGGCAGCGGTATAAACTGGATGAGATGAAAGATGAACGGGATAATCCGTTGATTTTAACGGAAGAAGAGGCCCTGGATATTTTTAATATCCGCTACACCATGTCTCTTACCGCCTACAAAAAATACGAACCAATTTCCATAACTTCTCATGTGGATGAAGAGACCACAGTGGAAATTATGGAAAATATGGACCAGCTTCAGGGAGTGAATATTGAAGAAACTACAGTGCGGGTATACAATGACAGCATTTATTTTGCCCCCATTATTGGATATACAGGCAAAATGCAGGAAGAACACCTGGAAGAACTGAAAAAGGAAAATCCACAGTATGAATTGAATGATATTGTAGGCCGCACAGGAATTGAATATAAGATGGAGACGAAGCTTCAGGGAGGAAAAGGATACCGGAATCTGATTGTCAATAATGTGGGGAGCATTATGGAGGTGGTATCCGAAACCAAGCCGACAACCGGCGATGATATTTATTTAACCATTGACCGGGATCTTCAGATTGGCATTTATCATCTGATTGAACAGCAGTTAGCTGGTATTTTGGTGGACAAGCTGAAAAACTATGATGTGGAAGTAACCAGCGGCACAGATGCTTCCAAGATTGAGCTTCCGATTAAAAGCGCTTATTTTCAGCTGATTAACAACAATGTGCTTTCTTTAAATGCCATGGCTGCCCAAGACGCCACTCCCATTGAACAGGAGATTTACAGCAATTTTCTCTCCAACAAGGAGCGTATCTTAGAACAGCTTCGGCAGGAGCTGATGAGTCCACATGCTACCATAATGAAAGATCTTCCAAGAGACATGGTGGCATATATGGTTTATATTTACACCTATCTCTCTGGTGAGACGGTTGGAATTGTAAAGCGGGACAGCATTGACACCAACAGCGATGCTTATCTTGCATGGAAAAGCGATGAAATCAGCCTGAGGGATTATCTTTATGCTGGTATTGCCGATAACTGGATTGATACCACACAACTGGATATTGGAAATAAGTATTCCAATGCAGATACCATCTATGAAGTTCTGGTAGATACAGTGCTCCAGGATCTTCGGGAGGACACAAAGTTTGACAAACAGATCTGCAGATATCTGGTGAATGATGAAATTATTACCGGAAGACAGCTTTGTCTGGCTCTTTATGCCCAGGGAGTTCTTCCTTACGACGAACAACAGGTACATCTTCTGAATACCAACGGAGATAATTATGCCTATACCTTTTTAATAGATCGTATTTCCAACATTGACATTACTCCGGCACAGCTGGCCCTGGACCCCTGTACCGGCAGTGTGGTAATCACAGATGTAAATACAGGAAAGGTGAAAGCTTTGGTCACATACCCAAGCTATGACAACAACCGGCTTTCCGGAACTGTAGATGCCACCTATTTCAATCAATTGCAGGAAGATTTATCTCTTCCTATGTACAACAATGCGACACAGGCTCAGAAAGCTCCAGGTTCCACTTTTAAGCCAATCACAGCTATCGCCGGCATTGAGGAAGGTGTTGTCAGTTTAGAGGAAACCATTGACTGTACCGGAGTTTATGATGAAGTGACGCCAGATATTAAATGCTGGATTTACTGGGGCAAACATGGTCCTTTGAATCTGGTAGGCGGCATACAAAATTCCTGCAACTATTATTTTGCAGAGGTGGCCCACCGGCTGTCTACAGATGCAAACGGAGTGTACTCAACCGAGCGCGGGCTGGAAGCCCTGCGGAAATACGCCTCTATGTTTGGTCTTGACCGGCCTTCCGGAATTGAGATTTCTGAGCTGGAACCAAAGATGTCCACAGAGGACCCTGAGCGTTCTGCCATGGGACAGGGAACCAACAAGTATTCCAATATTCAGCTGTCCCGCTATGTGGCTGCTCTGGCGAACCGGGGAACGGTATTTGATTTAAGCTTGCTGGATAAGCGGACCAATTCAGAAGGCCAGCTGTTAGAAGACTATACGCCAAAAGTAAGCGGACGTATAGAGATTCAGCCGTCTACCTGGGATGCAGTGCAGCAGGGAATGTACAATGTAATTTATGAAAGCAGCTCCAAGCGGATTTTCCGTGACCTGGAGGTGGAGATTGCCGGCAAGACCGGTACGGCACAGGAGGATAAAACCCGTGGAAATCACGCATTCTTTATTTCCTATGGGCCTTATACAAACCCGGAAATCTGCGTGACAACCAATATCCCTTATGGATATTCTTCTGCCAATGCCGCTTCTCTGGCAAAGAATGTATACCAGTTTTATTATGGATATACAGAATTGGATTACATTCTGGATCATGGCGCATTGGGGGTTTCTAATGTTACGATTGGAGACTAATGGTCTGATTGATTTTCTTTGATTTACAGAAGAAAGGCGCTTTTTATTGCCTTTCAGAAAGAGGGGAGTAAGTTGAAAAGCAGAGTAGTGATCAAAAGCAGCAAGTCCGGAATGAGTGTGATCCTGGACCCGGATTGTACTTTCGAGGAGCTTTTGTCCGATATTGCAGTCAAATTCAGAGAAAGCGCCCGTTTTTGGGGCAGCGTTCAGATGGCTCTAATGCTGGAAGGGAGGGAACTGACTGCAGGAGAAGAATTTCAGATTGTAAATACAATTACAGAAAATTCCAGCATTGATATTCTCTGCCTGATTGACAATGATGCCAATCGAATTGAGCGGTGTGAGAAGGCGTTGAATCAAAAGCTAATGGAGTTATCTTACCGGACCGGACAATTTTACCGGGGAGATCTTCACCGGGGAGAGTCCATAGACTCTGAGGCAAGCATTGTGATTATTGGTGATGTACTTCATGGAGCACGGGTAACAGCCAGAGGCAACATTATCATACTGGGAGCTTTAAAGGGTTCGGTTCATGCAGGAATTTCAGGCAACGAGGAAGCTGTGGTGGTAGCCCTGGAGATGGCTCCGTTACAGATTAAAATCGGGGCATGTAGTCATCAATATGGGGACAAAGGCCGAAAACTGGGCAGAGGAGCTATGACTGCTTGTGTCGAAAATGGGGATATTTGTACGAAAGCAATAAAAAAAAGCTTTTTAAGTATGATAAATTTCAATTAACACTGGAAAAAGTTTAAAAAATAAGGTAAAATGTAGATGTGTAATTATTTTTCAGGAGGCGTTCTATGAGTGAAGTCATTGTAATTACTTCTGGAAAAGGCGGGGTCGGCAAGACCACCACCACAGCCAACATTGGAACCGGACTGGCCCTTTTGGGCTTCCATACGGTATTGATTGACACAGATATCGGACTTCGGAACCTGGATGTGGTTATGGGATTGGAAAACCGGATTATTTATAATCTGGTAGATGTGGTGGAAGGTAATTGCCGGATGAAACAAGCCCTGATAAAAGACAAAAGATATCCGAATCTTTATCTGCTTCCGTCTGCTCAGACGCGGGACAAGACAGCAGTAAATCCAGGTCAGATGCGTAAGCTGACTGAAGATTTAAGAGAAGATTTTGATTATATCTTGCTGGACTGCCCTGCTGGTATTGAACAGGGATTTCAAAATGCCATTGCCGGCGCGGACCGTGCGTTGGTAGTAACCACTCCGGAAGTTTCAGCCATCCGGGATGCAGACCGGATTATCGGTCTTTTGGAGGCAGCAGATATGCGGGAAGTGGACCTGATTATCAACCGGATACGCATGGATATGGTGCGGAGGGGAGATATGATGTCCATAGAAGATGTGGCGGATATTCTTGCAGTGAATATTATCGGCGCAGTCCCGGATGATGAGGATATCGTAGTTTCAACCAACCAGGGAGAACCTTTGGTAGATACGGATTCCCTTGCCGGACAGGCTTTTTTGAATATCTGTAAACGGATTATGGGAGAACCAGTTCCTCTTTTGGACCTGAATCCTCAGCGCGGCCTGCTGGTTCGGCTTTCCGACTTCCTGAAACGGGCATAGGAGGGCAGTGAATGAGACGGATGTTTCGTTTCCACAAAAGTAATTCTGGAGAAATTGCCAGAAGCCGTCTGAAACTAGTGCTGATGTCCGATCAATCCGGATGCAGCATGGGGCTTCTGGAGGGAATCCGGGAAGAATTGATTGGTGTCTTGTCACGCTATATGGAGTTTGATTCCGGGAAAGTAGATCTTTGTCTGACCCGAATGGAATGTGCAGGAACAAAGGAACCTGTGCCAGCCCTTTCGGCAAGAATACCAATCCGACGGTTTACCGACATGAGGAAGGAATAATGCTTTTTGATTATGAATTTAAGAATTACAATTATCGCCTGATTCTTTATATACTTAGTCTCAATATTTTGGGTGTGCTGGTGATCAACAGCGCCACCGGTCAGGACAGCGCTCAAGTAAATAAGCAGATTATGGGGATTGTCGTGGGGCTTTTACTGGCGGTTAGTATCTCACTGTTTGATTATCACCGGATTACTGCTCTGGCAACGTTTATTTATATTGGCTGTGTGGTTGGCCTTCTCGCTGTGCTCTTTTTTGGCGAAAATGTAAACAATGCCACCCGATGGCTGAAATTGCCTGGAATTGGCCAGATTCAGCCATCGGAATTTGTCAAGGTAGGTGTAATTGTGTTTTTTGCCTGGTTTTTTAACAAAAAGCAGGCAAAACTCAATTATCTTACGACCCTGTTGCTGGCAGGCATACTGCTGTTAGTGATTTTTGGGTTGATATATGAAGAACCAGATCTCTCTACTGGTCTGGTTATTATCTTTGTTTTTACCTGTATGTTATTTGCCGCCGGGTTAAGTTATCGTTGGATTTTTGGAGCAATGGCGGTGTTGATTCCCATAGGGGGATTGTTTATTTATCTGCTTCAGTATGATAAGGTTCCTTTTCTAAAAGGATATCAAGCCCGACGGATTTTAGCATTTTTCTTCAAAGAGGAGTATGCGGAGGCAAATCTTCAGCAGGATAATTCCATTATGGCCATCGGTTCCGGCATGCTTCACGGCAAAGGACTTAACTATACAGCCAATTCGGTAAAAAATGGAAATTTCCTGTCAGAGGAGCAGACGGATTTTATCTTTGCCGTTATCGGTGAGGAGCTTGGTTTTGTGGGGTGTACCGCAGTGATTATCCTGATTGCCCTGATTGTCTATGAATGCCTGATTATGGCAGCACGGACAAAAGATATGGCAGGACGGCTGTTATGCGTGGGAATGGCGGCTTTGCTGGCATTTCAGAGTTTTGCTAATATTGCTGTGGCCACAGGGGTATTTCCCAATACCGGTCTACCGCTTCCCTTTATCAGCTATGGGGTCAGTTCTCTGATCAGTATGTATAGCGGGATTGGATTAGCCCTTAATGTTGGACTTCAAAGAAAAATCAGTAACTATTAAAGGAGGGGTTTACTTATGAATATCGGTTTGATTGCGCATGATGCCAAGAAAAAACTGATGCAGAATTTTTGTATTGCCTACCGGGGAATTTTGAACAAACACGAGCTTTTCGCAACAGGCACTACAGGAAGGCTGGTGGAAGAAGTAACGAATTTGAATATTCATAAATATCTGGCAGGACATTTAGGCGGACAGCAGCAGATTGCTGCTCAGATTGAACACAATGAGATGGATTTGGTGATTTTTCTTCGAGATCCTCTTACATCCAAATCCCATGAGCCGGATGTGAATAATGTGGTGAAGTTGTGTGACACTTACAATATTCCCCTTGCCACCAATCTGGCCACGGCAGAACTGTTAATTAAAGCTTTAGATCGAGGCGATTTGGAGTGGCGTGAAATCTATCGATAGGAGAATTGGGTTTGAATCGATATTCTAGTTTTTTTGTGGTTGGAACTCTGGTTTTTAGCTTGGTTCTGACTGGATGTGGGCAGCAGGAAAATCAGCCGGATTTATCCTATTCGGTTGAGGAAAGGCTGGAAGCGCTGGCAAATTTGGACCCGTCGGATATTCGGAGAGCAGATACATTTGCTTCCGGCCTTTGTGTTATTACAAATGATGTGTCTTTGCCAGACAGCAATTTAAGCGCAGAGGCAGCGGGAGTTTTCTCTTTAAATGATCATTCCGTGATTTTGGCGAAAAATGCCTATGAAACGTTGTATCCGGCCAGTACCACCAAGATTATGACCGCATTGTTGGCAATCCGCCATGGAGATTTGCAGGAGAAAGTGACAGTAGGACAAGAAGTAATTATTACTGAGTCAGGAGCCACCCTCTGTAATATCCATCCAGGGGATACTTTAACATTAGAACAGCTTTTGTATGGTTTAATGATGCCTTCTGGCAATGACGCCGGGGCTGCTATTGCCGTACATATCGCAGGCAGTATTGAAGATTTTGCAGATATGATGAACCGGGAAGCCTGGGCTATCGGAGCTACCAATACCCATTTTGTGAATCCTCACGGACTGCACAGTGAAGATCACTATACAACTGCCTACGATCTGTATCTGATTTTTCAGGAAGCTATGAAAGAACCTGCATTTCGCAAGATTGTAGGTACTGGAACTTACACAGCAAACTATACGGATGCCAGCAATCAGCCAAAGACTCAGACCTGGAACAACAGCAATCGTTTTATTACAGGAAAGCAGCCCATGCCGGACGGACTTACCATGCTGGGAGGAAAAACCGGGACAACCATGGCTGCGGGAAGCTGTCTTGTGGTGGGAAGTCAGGATGAAGAGGGACACGAATATGTGTCCGTGGTATTGAAGGCAGCTGGACGTACAGAGGTTTATGAGGACATGACAAATATAATTCAGAAAATTGTCAATTAGTGATTGCTTAATTTGCGAAATTATACTATAATTATTTTAGGATAATTAGACTTTTTATACAAATCTTATAAGCCCAAGGAGGAGATTAATATGGTTCAGATTATCGCAGGCAACAAGGGAAAAGGAAAGACAAAACATCTCTTAGACATGGCAAATGGCTCCGTCAAAACTGCCGCTGGTTCTATAGTCTATCTGGATAAAAGTTCCAAGCACATGTATGAATTGAATAACCGGATTCGCCTGATTAATGTCAACGAATTTCCCATTGGCAACAGCCAGGGATTTATCGGCTTTATCAGTGGGATTCTCTCTCAGGACCGGGACATTGAAGTCATGTTCTTAGATAGTTTTCTGAAGCTGGCATGTCTGGAAGGGGAAGATATCAGCGAAACCATCACCGTACTGGAGAAGCTCAGCACAAAATACAGTTTAAACTTTGTACTCAGCATTTCCATGGATTCCCATGAACTGCCAGAAGCGATACAGAAAGACGTAATTATTTCTCTGTAAGGATAGATACAAAAGGGGGACTTGAAAAGGCAGGTCCTCTTTTTTGCGTTGGCCTGCTGGGGAGGGAGTGAAATTTTGCCCAGAAAAAAAAGAGGGTCTAAAAGCAGATCCCAATACCGTCATCCCATGAACATCAATGTAGGGATGTTTATCTTTGCCATTATTTTCTTCTACATGTCCTTTTGTGTTTATACTTATGTTAAAAAAGAAAAAATACAGTTTTATGAGGTAGTGGAAGGAGACATTGTCACAGAGCACGGATACACAGGAATCATTTTAAGACAGGAATCCGTACAGTATGCAGAACGTTCTGGTTATATCCATTATTATGTGAGAGAGGGAAAAAGGGCGGCGGTTGGTTCTCCGATTTATTCTATTGATGAGACTGGAAATCTTTCCTCTTATTTGGAGAAAAAAAACGAAGACAATGCCATACTTACCGATGATAATCTGACCGAAATCAAACGGCTTTTATCTTCCTATGCTTTAAGTTATTCGGATCTAAGTTTTGAAGGAGTTTATTCGCTAAAGTCCACTCTGGATGCTTCTGTGTCAGAGTATGTTAATTTTAACACACTGGAAAATCTGGACAGTGTGATAGGGCAGAATGAAATTGTTTTCTGGCAGGTGACTGCGCCGATTTCAGGAGTTGTGTCCTATGCCATTGACCAATATGAAGAACTGGAGGCTTCCGAAATTACATCGTCTACCTTTGACCGCACAGGTTATTCAAAAGAAATAACCAAAGCAGGCCAGATGATTGCAGCTTCCGAACCAGTATACAAACTGGTCACTTCCGATGACTGGAGTATCATATTTCCTCTGACAAAGGAACAGGCAGAAGAATATACAGGCAAAACCCAGCTTCATGTGATTTTCCATTCCAGAAATCTGGAAGCGGAAGGCGGATTTTCTATTTTAACCGGCACAGACGGAAATCTTTATGGCAAGCTGGATTTTAATCAATACATGGTTCAGTTTATCAGCGACCGTTTTGTGTCTTTTGAGGTAAAATCCGTTCAGGCAGACGGATTGAAAATTCCGGTGACAGCGGTGACTACCAAGAACTTTTACCTGATTCCTGTGGATTATATAACTCAGGGAGGAGACAGCAGCGATATGGGATTTATGAAGGAAGTTTCACGGGAAAGCGGGGTGTCTGCGGAATTTGTGCCAGCAGAAATTTATAATTCCACGGAAGAGTACTATTATGTGGACATGGGAGAGAAAAGTCCGTTTCAGGCCGGAATGGTTCTGATTAAACCAGATTCCGATGACCGTTACCAAATTGGTCCCACAGATTCTCTTGAGGGTGTTTACAATATAAATAAAGGCTATGCTGTTTTTAAGCAGATCGAAATTCTCAATTCAAATGAGGAGTATTGTACCATAAAAAAAGGAATGAGTTATGGACTTTCTGTATACGATCACATTGTGCTAAATGCAGAAACCGTCCAGGAAGGTGATTTGATCTATCAGTAACGGATAAAATTAGGTACATAACTACAAACAGGAGTGAAAATTATGGAAAAAACAATCCGAGACAATCTGGAACAGGTATATAAGAATTTAGAATCTGCCTGTACCCGCAGCGGCCGTGACCGCAATCAGGTAACGTTGATTGCGGTCAGCAAGACAAAACCTTTGGAAGATTTACAGATGGCCTATCAATTGGGTGTACGGGATTTTGGAGAAAACAAAGTGCAGGAGATTCTGCAGAAAGCGCCTCAGATGCCGGAAGATGTCCGTTTTCATATGATCGGTCATCTCCAGCGAAATAAAGTACGGCAGGTACTTCCTTATATATCCATGATTCATTCTGTTGATTCGGTTCGGCTGGCTTTGGAAATTCAACAAGAAGCGAAACGGATGGATCGGATTGTGGATGTTTTGCTGGAAGTCAATGTAGCTGGAGAGGAGAGCAAGTTTGGTTTTGCCCCGGAAGAAGTGATGGAAGCACTGTCAATGATCAGCAGTTTTTCTCATATTCGAGTATGCGGATTGATGACAATTGCACCTTTTGTCGAAATTTCCGAACAAAATAGACCTGTTTTTCAAAAATTATTTCAATTATATGTTGACATCAAACGGAAAAACATTGATAATGTTAGTATGAGTGTTCTCTCCATGGGAATGACCGGAGACTATGAGGTAGCTGTGGAGGAGGGCGCAACCATGATTAGAGTTGGCACCGGTATCTTTGGAGCCAGATAAGAAATGGAGAGTAGATAAGTATGAGCCTGATTAGCAGACTGATGGAAATGACACGGTTAAACGATGACGAAGAGGATGACGACTACTTTGGACCGGAAGACGACTATGAGTCGGACAGGCCAGTCAGAAGAAATACATTTAGTAATTCCCGCGATGACCTAGATGAGGATGAAGAAGAGCCGCGTCCGCGTTTTTTCTCCCGGTCGTCTGCGAAAGTGGTGCCAATGAGAAGATCCATGGAGGTTTCTATGATCAAACCAACCTCTATTGAAGATGCTCGTGAGATTTGTGATTACCTGTTAGCGGGAAAAGCTGTGGTACTGAATATGGAAGGAATCCATACAGAGGTTGCCCAGCGAATCATTGATTTTACTTCCGGCGCCACCTATTCCATGAATGGAAATCTTCAAAAGATTTCCAGCTATATATTTATTGCAACTCCGGAATCAGTAGAGTTGTCCGGTGATTTTCAGGATTTATTGAATAACGGAAATCTGGATGTTTCAGGGATGAATATTCGATTATAGGATGTGAGATACAATATGGATGTAGACCAGGAGCAAGGAGATTGCAGATTTGGTTACGGGAAAAGACAGACAGTTTTCCGGTGAATTTGCGGGAAATTGTCTGTTTTCCTGTAAGTGACTTTTTATTTTACCAGGGTGTGTCTGAAAAGCAGATGGCGGGAATAAATTTTCAGATACGCTCTAGTGTTTCATCCAGACAGAAATCGAAGCCGTGAGCGGTCTGTCACGCACCATTTCCTGTCTGGATGGAACACTAGGATTTAGGGAAAGAGGTGATTGTATGAATGACAGAATTACCGTTCATAGAGATGGTAAGAATATTTATGACATTGTTCTCAAGTCTTCTTTTGACCAGTTGGCAGAGGAAGTCTCCCATTTGGAGGCGGGAGGACAAAAGTTTTGTGTTGTTACAGACAGCCATGTAGCACCGCTTTATTTAGATGAGGTAATGGATTGCCTATCCTCCCAGGGAAAGGTAGATTCTTTTGTATTTCCTGCAGGAGAAGCACAAAAAAATTTGAATACGGTCCGGGAGTTGTACCGCTTTTTAATTCAGAAACGATATGACCGCAATGATATTTTAGTGGCTTTAGGAGGCGGTGTAGTAGGGGATCTGTGTGGTTTTGGAGCAGCCACGTTTCTTAGAGGAATCCGTTTTATTCAGGTTCCTACCACATTGCTGTCCCAGGTGGACAGCAGTATTGGCGGCAAAACAGGAGTGGACTTTGATTCTTACAAAAATATGGTTGGAGCTTTTCACATGCCTTCTCTTGTTTATACCAGCACAAAAACGCTGCTGACGTTATCTGAGGAACAGTATATTTCCGGCATGGGGGAGATTATTAAACATGGATTGATCAAAAGCCGAGACTATTATCAGTGGATTCAGAAACATGTAGAACCAATTAAAAAACGAGACAGCCAAACCTGTCTTGAAATGATTTTAGAAAGCGATAAGATCAAACGGGATGTTGTGGAAAAAGATCCCATGGAAAAAGGAGAGCGGGCGCTTTTAAATTTCGGTCATACATTGGGACATGCAGTGGAGAAACTTATGGATTTTCAGATGCTCCATGGACAGTGTGTGGCCCTTGGATGTGCTGGAGCTGCTTGGCTGTCAGCAAAGAGGGATCTTCTTCCCCAACAAGAGGCAGAAGACATCTGTAAAACCTTTCATACTTTTGGTTTGCCTGTCAGCCTGAAACATTCCGGATTGGAGGAACAGGCAATCTTAGAGGCAACAAAGAGCGATAAGAAGATGGACGCTGGCATGATTAAATTTATCCTTCTTCACAAGATCGGGGACGCTTTCGTTGATCGCACTGTAACCGATAAAGAAATTCTGGATACGGTAAAATTTCTTTCCGGAGGGATTTATGGAGAATAAAGATACGAACAATGAAGTCCGAGAAAAATGGGCAAACCTTGTTGCCTGGGCTGTTCTTTCTGTCTTTTTTGTCATGGTGGATCAATATACAAAACATTTGGCAGTGATTCATTTGAAACATCAAGAACCCCTCGTAATCTGGCAGGGGGTTTTTGAATTGCTTTATTCAGAAAACCGTGGAGCTGCTTTTGGGATTCTTCAAGGACAGCAGGGGTTCTTCTTTATAATCGGAATTTTTGTTCTGGTAGTGGCCGCATATGTAATGGTCCGCCTTCCCTCCTGGAAGGATTCCCATTACCGATGGCTGGGATTGTGCGTAATTTTGATTACAGCTGGGGCTGTCGGCAATATGGTTGACCGAATTTTACAGGGATATGTGGTAGATTTTCTATATTTCCGCCTGATTAATTTTCCCATTTTTAATGTAGCGGATATCTATGTCACTACAGCAACTGGTGTTTTAGCAGTTCTTCTCTTGTTTTTTTATACAGAGGAAGATCTGGATATTCTTCGTTTACGGAAAAAGTCAACCACCGTTGACAACGACTGACTCAAGGAGGAGGATAATACAGTGGTTCGGGAATTGCTGGTAGAGACCGGGAAAGGGATTCGTCTGGATCGTTATTTAAGCAGCCAATGGGAGGACTTGTCTCGTTCTTACCTGCAGAAGCTTTTGACAGACGGTCGTGTGTTGGTCAATGGCAGACAAGTGAAAAGCAGTTATAAAATTTCATCAGGAGAAAGAATCACTCTTAAACTGCCGGAAGCTTCCCAGGTGGAAATTCGGCCAGAACCGATTCCACTGGAGATTCTTTATGAAGACAAGGACCTGATCATGGTCAACAAGCCGAAAGGAATGGTCGTGCATCCTGGGGCAGGACATGATTCTGGAACATTGGTAAACGGCCTTTTAGCCCATTGTAAAGATTTATCCGGTATTAATGGTATACTTCGCCCTGGAATTGTTCACCGAATTGATATGGATACCACTGGGGTTCTGGTCGCGTGCAAAAATGATTTTACCCATAAGGATATTGCAGAGCAATTAAAGCTTCATTCCATTACGCGGATATATTATGCCATTGTACATGGGGTCATAAAAGAAGATAATGGAACGATAAATGCGCCCATTGGACGTCATCCGGTGGAGCGAAAAAAGATGAGTATTAATGAGAAAAATGGAAAGCCTGCCATTACTCATTATCAGGTGCTGGAACGGTATGAACGGTTTACTTATGTATCTTGTAAACTGGAGACAGGACGCACCCATCAAATTCGGGTTCACATGGCATCTATTGGTCATCCCCTATTGGGAGATGTTGTCTATGGACCTGCAAAATGTCCTTATCCAGGACTTCAGGGACAGACGCTCCATGCAGGAGTTTTGGGGATTCGTCACCCTTACACAGGAGAATATTTGGAAGTAACCGCTCCACTGCCGGAATATTTCTTAGAATTGTTGAAAAAACTTTGATAAACCTATCCAATGCTCTATCCAGATGTGCCAAACCATTTGCAAAATCGTTTAAAAATAATCCGAAAGTTTATATACTTTTCAGAAATTTTGGTGTATAATAAGAGTAACAAAACCTGGTTTGTAACAGTTTAAAAAAGTAGTTCGCATTATCAGAACTGTTGCGACAGTTTTGGATTCTTGCATATAATACTTGCTGAAAGGAGAAGGGTCATCTATGAAGGGGAATTTAGTTGTTACAATCGGAAGGCAATGTGGAAGCGGCGGTAAGCGAATCGGAGAGGCAGTTGCAGAACGGTTGGGAATCAAGTGCTATGATAAAGAGTTGCTGACTTTAGCAGCAAAAAACAGCGGTCTTTGTGAAGAATTGTTTGAAACTCATGACGAAAAGCCCACCAGCAGTTTTTTGTATTCGCTGGTGATGGATACGTATTCTATGGGATATTCCAATTCCGCTTATTTGGATATGCCTTTAAACCATAAGGTTTTTCTGGCCCAGTTTGATTCGATCAAAAAGTTGGCCGATGAAGAGTCCTGTGTAATCGTAGGCCGATGCGCGGATTATGCGCTGGCAGAGTATCCCAATGTGGCAAGTGTTTTTATCACTGGAAACGATGCAGACCGAATTGAGTATTTAACACAGCTTTACAAGGTGGAGCCAGCAAAAGCGAAAGATATTATGGTAAAGACAGACAAAAAGCGTGCCAGCTATTATAACTATTATTCCAGCAAAAAATGGGGAGATTCCCGCAGCTATGATTTGTGTATTAACAGCAGTTCTGTGGGCATTGACGGAGCAGTGGAGATGATTTTGGAACTGGCACGGGTAAAGCGTGAGTGGTTAGAGAAAAAATTGCAAAAAGGATGATGGATGAAGGGTGATTTCCAGAAAATATTCTATCAAATAGATCATAAAGATTTTCCATCCAATTAATTAAAAAGAAATCCAAAACACAGGCGTTATAAATGAGGCAAATACCCGAAACGCCTGTGTTTTTATATTTTCTCTTCCAAAATTTCATTCCAAATCAAACCATCGAAGTTCATCTCTTTACATAATTCGAAAGAGTCCAATCACCTTTCCCAATACATTCATATTGGTTACAATAATTGGTTCCATAGCATCATTCTCTGGTTGTAAGCGGTAATATCCATCTTCTTTATAAAATCGTTTTACTGTGGCTGAATCATCAATTAAGGCCACCACAATATCCCCATTCTCCGCAGTGGGAGTCCGCTCAACGATCACCCGGTCGCCATCAAAAATGCCTGCATTAATCATGCTGTTGCCTTTTATACGAAGCATGAACGTCTGTGTGTTGGGAAGTAAATCTGCTGGCACAGGAAAATAGTCTTCAATATTTTCTTCCGCAAGAATGGGCTGCCCGGCAGTTACTGTACCAATCATAGGAATCTGAACCATCTCCCGACGGGTAAAGCCAAACATATCATCTAAAATCTCCATAGCTCTGGGCTTGGTAGGATCTCGCCGGATATATCCATTGCGTTCCAATGTTTCCAAATGTGAGTGAACTGATGAGGTGGACTTTAACCGTACTGCTTCGCAGATTTCCCGCACGGTCGGCGGATATCCCTTCTTCAAAATCGTCTCTTTAATATATTCCAGTATTTCCTTTTGTTTGGATGTGATCTTTCCCTGGCTCATCTTTGTCCTCCTGATTCTCTGTAATAAAAACGTTCCATTCAATTCCCCTAATACTATACTAACATATGTTCGATAAAAAAGCAAACTTTTGTTCGGAAATTTTCAAAAAAATTATTGACAAACAAATGTTCGGGTATTATAATGGGGATACGCTTACAGAACACATGTTTGTATTCGGATGATACCTGTGGATTATATTATACAAGGGGGAATATGTGATGGACAGAAGCTTAAGAAAATACCGGCGGGCAGACTGGAACGGAAAGCGGCAGAAGTGGAGTCAGAGACAACCATGTTTTGTGGAGCGTGGACAGAGATATGGAGGACGTTTTCAATATCAGGAGTATGAAGGGGAGTATTGGGGATATGATGATGAATCGGTTGACGAATATGGAAGTCAGGAATATGGGAGAGAAGAGTTTGGCAATGAGAGACAAGCATACAAGAATACTGTAACGTATGACAGCTCCAAATCGTTAGGTTCTTTTGAGGAATCCGTCCCATATACGGATCAGAATTACGACAGCACCAGTTTGCACAATGATAATTTAAGATATTCCGGATATAATGGAGAGACATCCAGATATGAAGGTATGACCTATGACGAAACCAGTCCAAATTATGAGAATCCAGATTATTTAAGATATAATGAAGAAACATCTGCATATGGAGGGATGGATTACAACAGAACCAGTTTAAACTTAAACTATGACCGCCAGAGCTATATCGTCAATGAAGAAGGGGCGTCTGCATATAAAAGTACAAACTATGGGGAAACCAGCACAAATTATGGCAATCCAAGATATTTTGAATATGATGAAAAAACGTCTAAATATGAAAGTACAAAGTATGACGAAAATGGCAGTCAAGGTTATTTGAGATATGAAAGAGAATTATCTGGATATGAAGGTACAAGTCATGACGGAATGAGCAGTCAAGGTTATTCCGGATATGACAGGGAAACATCCAAATATAAAGGTACCAGCTATGACAGAGCCAGTTCAAACCATGGGAGTCATTCTGTTTTTGATTTCCATGAAAAAGAACAAAACAAAAAAAGCGCATCACAGAAAAAGAAAGCGAAAAAAGTGGCTGGTAAAGCAGCCGGTAAACAACCAACAGACCAAAAAAAGAACAGCAAAATAATGGCTCTTGCAATGAAACGCCGTACACGCCGTAAAAGAATCCATAAGTTTATGGTTGCCATGTTGGTTGTATTTGCTTTTTGTTCTGGCTTCTTTGGACGTACACTTTTTGACGCATACGCCAAAGAGCAGAACGGGAATGCACCTATCCCTTATTATACCAGCATTCAGCTGGCTCCCGGAGATAATCTCTGGAAGATTGCCAACCGTTATGCTGAACAAAACGGATATACCGTTACAGAATATGTGGAAGAGTTAAAACAGATGAACGGGCTGACAGACGGACATGTTCATTCTGGTGAATATTTGACCATTGTTTACTTTCCAGAGTGATGATTATTTACTGTTTTTTCCCGCAGCTGAACCGCATTACGTGCGCTTCGGCGGCGTTCATCCTCCAGTGCTGCATAATGTTTTTTTGTAGTATTAACATCCGAATGCCCCAAAACATCCGCAACCAAATAAATATCCCCCGTTTCCCGATAAAGATTGGTTCCATACGTACTTCGCAACTTATGAGGAGTAATTCTCTTTAGGGGAGTGACCAATCTTGCATATTTTTTGACCAGATTTTCCACACTGCGTACAGTAATACGTTTTTTCTGAAGAGAGAGGAAGAGTGCTTTTTCATTTCCTGGCATAGCGTCAATACCAAAACGTTCATCCAAATAATCCTGCAAAGCATCCTCTACTTCCATGCCAAAATAGACCGTTACCTCTTTCCCGCCTTTTCGATGAATGTGGATTCCCCCATTTTTAAAGTCCACATCATTGATGTCCAGTCCAACACATTCAGAGACTCGGATACCTGTTCCGAGAAGCAAAGTTAAGAGTGCCAAATCTCGAATTTTGGTTTTATTATGAAACGCCTTTTGCTTGTCTGTAAGATTTTCCCCTTGTTCTACTTCGTCCAGAAGCAGAGCAACCTCATCTACATCCAAGCGAATAATTTCTTTCTCATGCAATTTGGGAAGTTGTACAAGAGAAGCTGGGTTGTTTTGGAGTTTTTCATTTCGGTAAAAATAGTTATAAAAACTTTTCAGGGAAGAAATTTTTCGCATAATTCCCCGTTCTTTGTTGACGATTCCCTGATTATTATCATTAAACCGGTATTTTAGATATTCCATATATTCTTCCAGATCGCTGACGGTAAGTTGCTCTAAATAATCCAGCCGTATCTCCATGCGGTCCAGCTTTTGGAAGAAAGGATTTTCTTTTGCAAGAAAATCAAAAAACACATGGAGATCATAAGCATAAGCAATTCGGGTTCTGGAAGAAGTTCTCGGTTCGATTCCTCTGAAAAAATCAACACAAAAAGGAGGAAGTTCTTTTATAAGCGTTCTTAATTTTTGGATGTTTTCAATGTCTTTTTGTTGATAATAAGGCAGTTGTTTCAATTACGTTCCTTCTTTCCATTATTTTTTTCTGTCAAAGATACAGTGGGAGAGGAGAGAGGCCATCCAGGAATATTTCCTGTTAGAATTGCATGAAAAAGGCGGGATTTTACACCAGGATTTTCATACTCCCACTGTTTTGTCAGTTTTTTAACATATTCACGTTTGGTATGACCATCTACGGGACAGGGATTTTTGCATACCGGCAATTTATATTTATTTTGAAATCCTTTAATATCTGCTTCCGGAATCAGCATCAATGGACGAATTACAGTTAAATCCATACGATCTAAATAGGTATAGGGAGAAAACGCATAGAAACGTCCCTCATAAAACAAAGATAACAACATTGTTTCAATCAGATCTTCTCTGTGATGGGCATAAGCTACTTTGTTGCATCCCAATTCCTTAGCAGCTTTATTCAGTGCGCCTTTTCGAAGTTTGGCACATAGAGAACATGGATTCGATTCTTTGCGTTCTTCAAACAAAATTTCTCCTATATTTGTAGGGAGAATCGTATAGGGAACCGAAAGCTGTTCACAAAGCTGTTTTATTGAAGATAAATCAAAGTCTTGAAATCCAAGATCAACGGTAATCGCCTTTAACGTATATTTTTTAGGATAAAACCGCATTAAACCATGTAAAGCATATAATAAGGTAAGGCTGTCTTTACCGCCAGAAATTCCAACAGCAATTTGATCATTGTCATCAATCATTTGATAAGTGTCAACCGCTTTTCTGGTCAAGCTATATAAATTTTGTAAGTTCATGTTTTTATGTCCTGTCTGAAAGTTATTGTTTAAATGGTATCATGTGATTAAGAGATCGCATTAAAAAGTTATTTTAAAATAAGTTTTTGTAAAATAGAGGATATATAACAAAGAATGAAGAAGTAGAGGGGTAATCCAACTATTCGCGAAACAACACTTTAACGAATAGTTTGGCTTCTTTAATGTCGTCTATCACAAATCTTACAAAACCGTTAAACGGTTTATCTGTCATTCCATGTCCGTTATTCCCTCCATCCGATTTACTTGCCATATCGGATAATACGATCACAATATATCTTATTTTTACGTAATTATTATATCATTCCAATAAAAATATGTCCACTATATCAATACAATGATTATCGGTTGCAATAATTATCGGTTCAGCTTCTGGATTCAATTAACAGAGAATCCAACCGTATGTATGGGCATATCTGGATCATCCTTCCGATATACGCAGCAATAGATATCATACTTCTGGCTCGTTCCTCCCTCTTCCGGGATTTCTATGTAGGTCTCAGTTACACAGATTTCACAGCCTGACCTTCTGAGCCGTTCTACTAATTTCCCGATTTGTTTGTCCTCCATAACAGCCTGCCGAATCTGCACCTGGGCGATAAGATCCGGATCACAAATGCCCATAAGATATCCCTTCACGTCCCCAATCCCCCAAAGCTGTTGAATCCGATATTGTATGAACGCTTGGTTTTCTTCTTCCCACACTTGCTCCTCTGGCTGTCCTCTGTGATCTTCCATTCCGGCTTCTATCAAAAGCCTCCCCATCTCTCTCGTTAAAATCCGCATCCCCGAAGCATTCAAATGCCCTTGGTCATAAAAGTCAATATCAAAATCAAGCCCAATGTTTTGGTTCATATAATTTACACAAAAAATCCCCTGTTCCTGTGCATATCGGCAAACGGCATTGGCTTCTCTCTGCTGCTCTGGATGATAAGAATATGGAATATGAATCAGGATCAGCTTGATTCCAAGGCTTTTGCACAGCTGATTCATCTGGTTAATATAAAACAGCTTTTCCTCATCCGCCTCCACCATATCTTCAGAATCCGTGACAATCTCATCTGCAGGATAACATACCTCATAGCGGGGCTGCACTCCGTACCTTCTGCTTGGATACATTCGGAAATCGTCATATTTCAGTTCATTCCACCGATTATGATATAGAAAGAACGGCACCAGCATAGCCGCCTGATCCTCCTTTGGAACCAGATTTGCCACCATTTCAGCTTTTGTACGGGAAAGGGGAAAACTGTCCCAGGCATTATGGAGGTCAAAAACGATCTCTTTTCCCCCATAAATGTCTAAAACAACCGCTTTAGGAAACGGTCTTCCTTTTTTATTCAGTATCTCCAGGCTTTCCTTAAAGAGGTAATAACTACTGGCAACATAATTGCCATGCATTGACAGGTTATAGCTGGTGATTCCATACTCACGAAATAAATCCAGCGGCGACACCCCATTGATCACGTGGGAGGATCCAAGAAACAGCACGTCAAAATCCTGTTCTGCCTTAAAAAACTGATCATACTGTTCCCCGCTTGCTTTATTCATCATAAGTTTGTTGCTGAACCATACACCTCCCCCGATCATTGCCAGCACACACAATACGGATAAGAGTCTTTTTATTTTGCTTTTTGACATCATTGGTTTTGCCCACTTCCCGAAAAATATTTAAAACTGAAACAAGAAATCCTAATTCAAAATTTTTTAATGTATGCAGATTCCCCGATATTTTCCATAATCAGCAACCAAAAGTCCCCCTATTGACAGTAGGAGTAGCTGAAAATTCCTGTGGTCAAACACCAGGACCCCTATTCTCATCCGATTCTCCAGGACTGTTTAGGGAGGAGCCAGGACCAATTGGCGCAGTTTCCTGACTGGTTGGCGCCGAACCAGGACCAACTGGCGCAACACCAGGGCCAACTGGCGCAGGATTTGTGTTGTCAGTTGGTTGCTCTGGAGCTTGGGATTCCGATGAGCCTGGTCCATCTGGTTTGGTAACTTCCTGGCTAGCGGATGATTGGTTGGTCGATTCAACCGCTTGGGTAGAATCAGCAACATTATCTGTCTGGCTTTCTTCTTCTAAACTGGAGGATTCTGTTAAATCTCCTTCTGAAGTGGACGCTGTCTCCTCTTCTGCTTTGTTTGTTTCTTCCGAACTGGTAGTCGAAGCTTCTGTTTGCGGAGGTGGTTCAGGGTTATTTCCTTGTATCTCAGCTCCCACATTTTTCCCGGATTCGGTATCTTTTCCAGGCGTATCCAAACCGCTGACTTCTGCAATATGAGAACTGATTTTTTTTACTGTGGCAGAAGGATTGTATGGAACATCATCATACAAAAAACTGTGAAGCTGTACTACATTACTTTCCAATGTGGTAGGAATCACACAATCCCTTTTTCCTATTTTCATTTCGGTATGAGAAAACGGAAAGCCGGTTGTCTGTCCAATGTAATATTTTTTTGCATTTTTGGCCAATTCCATCAAATCATCCAAACCAATGCTGGTGGAAATTTGAGGAAATACGGTACCTACTAAAATGCGAAGGGTTTTAAAATCAGCTTTTTTTGCTTTTTCCATTGCCAGTCCCAAAACTTTTCTTTGACGCTCCGTTCGGTTAAAATCTGTATCCATCAGACGCAATCGGGCATAGGCAACTGACTGCACGCCATCTAAATGAACCATACCACTGTGTTCCAGCTGAACAGAGCCAATTCCAGTAGATTGAACCGTTTCTGAAATAAATGCGTTGATATAGGCAAATTCCTTATCGGTAATTTCCAGATCAATACCTCCTAAAATGTTAATGGCATCTGCAACTGCATTCCAGTTAAATGTGGCATAATCATCAATTTTTAGATCTAAATTGGCTTCCAAAGCTTCATTGGCTTGATCATTTCCTCCGCGAGAAAAAGCTTCATTGATTTTGTGATAATTGTCCTCTGAATCAATTTTTAAATATGTGTCACGAAAAACAGAGGCAAGACGAATCTCCCCTGTTTTTCGATTGATGCTGCAGACAATTTGCACATCTGCCAAAGTTCCTTTTCCAACATGACCGTCACGGGAATCGACTCCGTAAACAGCAATGGTCCAGTACCCACTTCCCATTGGACGTTTTAAGTAAAGAAAACATGCAAAAACAGCTGCAAAAAGAAAAATCCACCTATAAATTCTTCTTTTTTTAGGCTTTTTATGTTTTTTTGAAGAACCTTTTTTGGATGATTTACGATTATTCGGAAAATCATCCAGATTTACCATTTCAAAATCATCCTGTATTCTTCTATTGGTTCTTGCATTTCTTGGATGAGATGATGAAGTTCGTCTTGTTTGATGTTTTCTTGCCCGCATTCGGTCAATCTCATCTTCATAATTATTATTTTGGTATTTCATGGTGATTTTGTAATCCTTTCTGTAACAACTTTTAATCAACCAATTTCCGATAGTAGGGCCAGTTGGCATCACGGACAGCAACCGTCACATTGTTGACGCCAGCACTGCTTTCATGGATACAGCGGATTCTCCCATCTTCTGTCCATTCCAGGAACATAATGACATGAGCATCTTCTCCGGTTCGGATAATAATATCTCCTGGTTGTAACTGTTCCCTACGGATGGATTGTCCACACAGGGCAAGACCTGAAGTGCTTTCATAGGGAAGCCTTTTTCCTGTTACAGACCAATAGACCCAGCTAATCCATCCCGAACAATCCAATCCTTTCAAAATTCTTCCTTTACGATCTGGATTAATGAAGGCACCAAAGGAATTTCTGGAATAATTGGGAGCAGATGGTTTTCCTCCCCAGTAATATGGCACTTTCCCTACAGATGACAATGCAAAACGAATCAAATCTTTCCGAATTTGAGATACATCCTCTGGAATCCGATCCATATATTCTTCTATTTCAAATTGTGTCAACGGATTTCTAGCAGGAATCAAAGAAACAGACAAGCCATATTTCTGATTCCAGTCCTGACTGGCTAAACGAATTGCGGCTTCCCGGTCTTCTGCTGTCCATCCCTGCCATCCATTTTCTTCAAATCCTTCCTTGTTATTTCCATTTGGATCTACTTTAAAAAGTCCATTTTTTTCTTTGATACCTCGAATTTCCATTTGAACAATCAAATCAATATGTCCTGGACATTTGATTGCTTCTGGTTCTGTTTCAAGACTGTTTTCTTCCAAAGTAGAAGAAATATCTTCGGATTGTGTGCCATCTGTCTGTTTTTCATTGATCTGTGTTTCATTTGTCGGCTTCTCATTTGGTAAAGAGTTGTCTTCGTCTAATTCCAAATCAGATGAATTTTGATGATGATTGGTCTGTATTTGATTGAATCCTTCTTCATTTGTTTTAGTATCTGCTTTGGTATTTTCCTGGTTGAATGTCGGATTCATTGATTCCGCTTCTGTCTCGGTCTGATGGCTTGCTTCCATTTTTTCCGTTTTTGTCTCTGTATCACGCTCATAAGCCTGAGAATCTGGATTAATTCCCGTTTCCTGCGGTGGAATTTGAAAATTTGCGTCTTTTTCTGCCTGTGTTTCGGATGGAAACGATTCAGAATTTGTTTTCTTCTCTGTTTGTACTTCAGATGGAACGGTTTCATATTGAACAGATTGAGAAGTTCTGGTTTGTGTTTCTGCCTGAAGGATTTGGGAAGTCACTGACTGATCTGCTGGTAAAGTCACCTGCTGGCTTGTTTTGGAAAACCCATAAGGATTCGTCTGCAAAGTGAGCTGCTGATTTTCTTGAACCGTCACCGCTGAATCTGTTGGCGAAATTGTTGATTGATCTATGTACGAACTTGCTGATTGACTCATTTGGGAAGTCGTTTGCTGATCTACTTGTGAACTTGTTTGCTGTCCCTTATGCAGATCCATCGATTGACTTGTCTGTGAAATTGTCGATGGATTTACTTGCGAGCTTGTCTGCTGGTTCGTCTGTGAATCTATTTGTTGGCTGATCTGCTGGCTGCTGAAAGATATTTGTTGATTCGTTTGTGAATCCTCCCTTTCATAGGCAGTCGTTATCCCATTTCTGTCTGCTTCCAGTCTCTTGCTTTCCTCCAAAGATTCATTCGGACCATATTGTAAGGAGGTTTCCAATAGAGTATCCGTGGTTGTTTCTGTAGTGTTTTCAACCGTTTCTACTGTTGAAGGTTGAGACGGATAAGCAGCTGTTTCCGTTTCCGCTTCTGCTTCTCTTTTTAGCCGCTCCTCCTCATCTTCCTCGTTCAGACATCCATCGCAATAATAAATATCGCTCATACGAATGGAATAAGAATGGGATGTTTCCCACAAGTCTTTAGCATAGGAAAGAAAAAGATCATAATCTTCTACCCCCTTATAATAAGTGTATACATTAGCCAAAGACATAATCTCAGCCACATTGGAATACACATCAATCTTTTCCTTATCTCCATTGACAGCATGAAGACGAACATTGCGAAAAGAATGAATGATCCAGGTATCTGGATTGGACGGGTCATGCCGATCTTCTTTCGGATTGTACTGGCCAAGAACCTTGCTTCGTGGCTGTCCCATCCGGGAAGCAAGCTGCTCTGGCGCCAAATCTGCATAATCATAAATATGGCTCATCCACATTTCATCCTGACTCATTAGTTCCATATAAGCTTTTCCAGCATAGCTTTTCATAATATTGTCCTGGTCTTCTCCTTCCGGAAAATAGTAGGCAAAATTCAGTTCTTCCCGAACCGGTTTATAAGAAAGGTCTTCTTTGGTGGTCTCAACGATTTGAATTTCTGTTGTTTCCTCAATGGTATCTGAGGTTATCATTCGGTTTTCACAAGAAGTCTCTGTGAGAGAAGGCTGTGCTATGGTTGGAAGTGGTTTATAGTAATCGGATAATGCAAAAATACACCATCCAGAAAATGTCATAATCAAAGCAGATATTCCTTGTTTGTTCATTGTAATCTCCATTGCTTTTTTCGACAAACAATTATAGTTTGAATCCATCTATAAAATATAACAATAAATGTTCATTTCCTACTATAACACAATTCTTTCCGGAATAACAGAAACAAGTTTTAAAATTTCATTAAGAAACAAAGAAAAAAGCGGGAATTGACGAATGAAGACGCATAAGCTATAATAAATGCAATTTGCTGTAACCATTTATTTGAGCATTTAAATAGTTTTAATTTGCTTGAAACATTTCAAAGGAGAGAAAATCTATGTGTGGAATTATTGGATATACCGGACCTTTAGAAGCATCGAAAATTTTGTTGGAAGGATTGGCTGGACTGGAATATCGTGGATATGACAGTGCCGGAATTGCTCTTTGTATGGAAGATTCCAAGATTTGCCTTGCAAAAAAAACTGGAAAGGTTAAGAACCTGAAAGATTATTGCAATCAACAAATCACAGACTCTTCCCACTGTGGAATCGGACATACCCGTTGGGCTACTCATGGAGGTGTGACGGATACCAACGCTCATCCTCATCAGGCCGGAAAAGTAATCTTGATTCACAATGGAATTATTGAAAATTATCATGCCCTGACAGAGGAATTTCATCTGGAAAACGAATTGATTTCCCAAACAGACAGTGAGGTTGCCGCAAGAGTTCTCAATCGCCTCTATGAGGGAGATCCTCTTGCTGCCATCCGTAAACTTATTGAACTTTTAGATGGTTCCTTTAGCTTTTGTATTATGTTTGAAGATCAACCAGGGGCCATTTATGCCATACGAAATGTGAGTCCTCTGGTGGCTGCATCCACTCCCTCCGGATCTCTGATTGCCTCAGATTTGACGGCTTTAATTCCTTATACCCGAAATTATTTTGTCGTTCCAGAACAACATATTGTAAAACTAACTCCCTATAAAGTTCATCTTTATCAGCTGGATGATACTTTCACCAAAACTTATCCGGAAATGATGACCGTCAACTGGAACATGGATGCTGCCATGAAAAATGGTTTTCCCCATTTTATGTTAAAAGAGATTCATGAACAGCCTGATGCCATGGGCAATACGATTTTGCCTCGCATCAATAAAGGACTCCCGGACTTTTCAGAGGATAAAATTCCAGACTCTATTTTTGAAACCTGCAGTCAAGTACAGATTATTGCCTGCGGCACTGCCATGCATGCTGGTATGGTGGCACGGGCCATTATGCAGCCTGTATTGCGCATTCCCATCACAGTTTCTGTAGCTTCTGAGTTTCGGTATGAAGAGCCTTTGATTGATGAGAAATCCTTAGTAATCATCATTTCCCAATCTGGCGAAACTATAGATACACTGGCTGCTTTACGTCTGGCTCACCAATGTAAATCAACCACTCTGGCAGTTGTCAATGTAAAAGGGTCTACCATTGCCCGTGAAAGTGATTATGTATTTTACACCCATGCAGGTCCTGAGATTGCCGTTGCCAGTACCAAAGCTTACTCTGTGCAACTGGCCGCTCTCTATATGATTGGATGTCGTATGGCTCTGGTAAAGGGAAAATATACAAAAGAACAGGCGGTTTCTTTCCTGGGAGATCTGCTGGATGCCATACCAGCCATGGAAACGATGATTGCTCAGAAAGAATCCATTGGAAATGCTGCTTCCCACATCATACACAGTCCGGACGCCTTCTTTATTGGACGGGGACTTGATTATGCCTTCTCTCTGGAAGGAGCATTGAAGCTTAAAGAGATTTCCTATATTCACTCAGAAGCTTATGCGGCTGGCGAATTAAAACATGGAACCATTGCTTTGATCTCTGACCAAGTGCCAGTGATTGCCATTGCCACCCAGCAGCATGTATATTCCAAAACGATTTCCAATATTCGGGAAGTAAAAGCACGAGGCGCCTTTATTATTCTTCTGGCAAAAGAAAGCGCGGTTGTCGATGACCATCTGGCAGATATCTGCATTCGGATTCCAGATGTAGACGATCTTTTTACCGTATTTCCCATTGCAGTCGTGTTGCAGCTTATCGCCTACTATGCTTCTTTGAAAAAGCATTTGGATGTAGACCAGCCAAGGAATCTTGCAAAATCCGTTACCGTAGAATAAATCAGTGGATATCATATGCGAAGACGGATCTAGTTTACATAATTTAATTATGTAAACTAGATCCGCTTTAAATGAAACATCAGACTATAATCAGGCTATATTAGTTCTGAAACTCTCCTGCCTCCATAATTTTCCCGTCTCTCCAAATCCGCTCCAGGTCATAGAACAAACGGTCTTCTCTACAAAACACATGAACAATAATATCCCCATAATCCATCAAAATCCAATTTGCATTTCGGTATCCTTCAATCTGCCGTGGTTCATATCCGGATTTTCCAAGAATTTCTTCCACATTGTCAGTCATAGCCTGTACCTGATTTGCGTTAGAGCCGCTGGCAATAATAAAATAATCGGCCAAAACTGACACCTGACGAATATCAATGATTCGGATGTCTTCTCCCTTTTTATCTTCCAAAGCATGAATCGCCAGTTTTACCATCTCTTTTGCCTGTTCCACACTCTCTCACTCCTTTCTCAAAAACGAAAAATTTTTCCATCTATTTAAAAAACTTCATTCGCTCTTTTATTTTCAAAATATTCATACGCCTGACGTGTCATAGGATCTATATTTGCATTTTTCTTTTTCAGATAAGCCAAAGTTCCAGCAAGAATCTCGTACATTGTTTGATCTAAATCTTGAAATGCCAGATAACGCATTTTTTCCAAGTTTGATGCTTTATTGCGCCTCGGCTCAATATAATCTGCAATATACAGAATTTTGTCCAATATTCCCATATGCGGTTTTCCGGCTGTATGACAACGAATGGCAGAAAGAATTTCTTCATCGCAAACACCAAACTTATGTTCGGCCATCCATGCACCATACTTGGCATGAATCACTGCCGGCGCTTTCAGCTCTCCTTCTGTCAACTCAATTTTGTGTTTTTGACACTTTACAATCAATTCATTGTCACCATAACGCTTGGCACAGTCATGGAGCAGTCCTGCCAGTTCTGCCTGGTGGAGATCATATCCATATCGCATGGCCAAAGCCATACAGGTATAGGAAACGCTCAGACAATGTTCATAACGCATGGGATCAAGCTTAGACTTTAATTGTTTTCGATATGTGAAAATTTGTTCATCTATGGTAATCATTGATTCCTCCGTTTGATTTTTGCGCTCCTTTTTTCATTTCCATCTAATACAATTGTTTTGACTCAATATATTGAGCTACACGGGAGGGAACAAAGGAACGAATCTCTTTTCCCAAAGATTTCATCTCCCGAAGCTCTCCAGAAGAAATGTCCATCTCCTGGCAATGTAAAAGATGGATCTCTGCCCCATAGCGTTCCTGCAGGTAAGCAATCTGTTCTTTCATCGGAATGTGAACGGGTTCATATTCCCGGCCTGCCACCAGAAGAATCGCCTGTTCCATCACTTCCTTTGGATGATACCATTGTTCAATCTGATACAGAGAATCCGCACCAATAATAAAATAAAAACAATGGGTTGGGTATTCCTCATGAAGCAACTTTAAGGTTTCAGCTGTGTAAGTATTTCCCTGGCGGTGAATCTCAAAGTCGGAACAGGAAAAATAAGAATATTCTTCCACAGCCAGACGAACCATTTCCAATCGGTCCTCAACTGGCGTTACCCTATGGTCTCTTTTATGAGGCGGAGTTTTTGACGGCATAAACCAGACCTGCTCCAACCCATATTCCACATAAGCCTGTCTGCCAAGCATCAGATGGCCGTTGTGGATTGGGTCAAAAGTTCCGCCCATAATTCCGATTTTTGCCATGATTTCCCACACCTCCCTGCCCTCTGCCAGGTTTGTAACACCATATCGGATTTTACCCGGACGGAAGCTCTATCTTTCTTTTCTTTTCCTCTTTCGCCTGCCGATATAAGACAATTTTCTTACCGATTACCTGCACAACTTCTGAGTGAGTCCGTTCTGCCAATACTTCTGCTATAGATTTTCCGTCATCCAGACAGTTTTTTAACACGGTAATCTTAATCAATTCCCGTCCGTTTAAAGCCTCATCTACTGCCGCTGTCAGTTCTGGTGTCACGCTTGCCTTTCCGATCTGGAGAATCGGTTCGGTTTTCATGGCGATTCCCTTCAAATAGGCTCTCTGTTTGCTTGTCATGTTCCTCTCCTTTGACTATGAAGGTCCTTTTTCAAACTATTTATAATAATCAAATGCCAATCCATACATGCGAACCGTATCGCCTTCCTGAATCCCCGCTGCTTCCAGATCTTCCAAAATTCCGTTTTCTTTCAAAAAATTCTGGAAAAACTGGAATCCCTTCTCCGACTCCAAATTCGTATAGCCCAGCATTTTTTCAATTCTTGGTCCCTCTACCACAAATGCTCCATCTTCCCCTTTTTCAACGGTGTAAGGCAGATTTTGGTCGCTGGCATAGGAAATCTCAAATTCTTTTTCAAAGATCACCGGCTTGCGGCTTACCTTTTTCAACTGTTCCTGAATCCCGTAAAGCAGTTGTTTGATTCCCTGCCCACTGACAGCAGAAATGGGATATACTGGAATACCCGCAGGCTCAAATTCCCGTCGAAGGACTTCCGACGGATCTTCATCCTCTGTATAGACTGCATCCATTTTATTGGCAGCAATCAAAATCGGGCGTTTCAACAAATCTGGATTGTACTTCTCCAATTCGGCATGAATGGTACGGACATCTTCCACTGGATCTCTTCCCTCGGTTCCGGCAGCATCCACCACATGAACCAGCACTCTTGTCCGCTCAATATGCCGCAAAAAATCATGGCCCAGTCCGATACCTTGGGAAGCCCCCTCAATCAGCCCCGGAATGTCTGCCATGATAAAACCATCTCCATCTAAATCAACTACACCAAGATGGGGGTTCAAGGTGGTAAATGGGTAGTTGGCAATCTTTGGTCGGGCATTGCTGACACGAGAAAGTAAGGTAGATTTGCCTGCATTGGGAAACCCTACCAGTCCGACATCTGCTATCACCTTGAGTTCCAACAAAACCCACAATTCATGTCCTGGCTGACCGGGCTGGGCATATTTTGGCGCCTGCATGGTTGCTGTGGCAAAATTCATATTGCCAAGTCCGCCTTTTCCGCCTTTTAAAATCACCTCGCTCCGGTTGTCTCCGGACATATCTGCAATTACTTTTCCTGTTTCAAAATCTTTGATTACCGTTCCTTCCGGAACTTTGATAACCAGGTTGTCTGCATTTGCTCCATGGCAGCGTTTCTTCTTTCCAGATTCCCCATCTTTTGCCACATATTTTCTTACATGCCGGAAATCCGTCAAGGTGTTCAGTCCGGGATCTACCTCAAATACAATATTTCCGCCACAGCCGCCGTCACCGCCATCAGGACCGCCTGCAGGTACATAAAGTTCCCGACGGAAACTGACATGGCCATCGCCTCCCTTACCGGATTTAATAAAAATCTTTGCCCTGTCTGCAAACATATCATCACCTGTCCTTTCCGTCACAGAAGTCAAATACTCCGCTACGGGCAACGGGGTATCGAATTTGCAACGCGGAAATAAAAGGCTTCATACCTGTCTTAGCAGTATGAAGCCCCCATAAGTTCCATTGTAAATTATTCGTTGACTGTCTTTGGATATACAGAAACCTGTTTTTTGTCTCTGCCCTTCCTTTCAAATCTTACAATACCATCCGTCATGGCAAACAGAGTGTCATCTCCACCGCGGCCTACATTCAGACCTGGATGAATTTTGGTTCCCCGTTGCCGATACAGAATATTCCCTGCCAGCACAAACTGACCATCCGCTCTCTTGGCTCCCAGTCTTTTCGCCTCGGAATCTCTGCCGTTCTTTGTGGAACCGACTCCCTTTTTATGAGCAAATAACTGAAGGTTCATCTGAAACATCACTTACACCTCCTTATAGCTTATTTTAATATATGGTTCTCCGTATTCTTCTTCTATATCCAGCAAGCCAAATATAAGAGAATTGATAAGGAGCGTCGCTTCGGAACCTGCCTTTTCGGTAAAACGGAAACAAAACAGACCACTGTCTTCTTCCATCTCCGCCTCAAATGGCGTATCTGTAAAATGTTCTACGCTGTTAGCCATGTTGAGTGTAAGGGCAGATACAGCAGCACATACCAGCTCCTGCCCTTGTTGATGTCGGTCTTTTTCTCCATAGCCTGCATGTCCACACATCAAAATTCCGCAATTTGACTGTTCCGAATCGACCAATACAGTTACCTGAATCATGGTTATGCGTTGATCTTGTCGATCTTAACCTGAGTATAGAGCTGTCTGTGACCGTTCTTCTTATGATATCCGGTCTTTCTCTTATACTTGTAAACAATGATTTTCTTTCCTTTGCCTTCTTTTACAACGGTTCCGGAAACAGTTGCTCCTGCTACTGTAGGACATCCCACAGACAGTTCTCCATTGTTTACTGCAAGTACCTGGTCAAACGTAACGGCATCCCCGGCGTTTACACCAAGTTTCTCTACCATAATGATATCGCCTTCCGCTACCTTATACTGCTTACCACCTGTTGCAATAATCGCGTACATACGGCACCTCCTATTATCATTACTCGCCAGTTTCGGCGCCGGAAAATCTTCTTTTCATTTTCCGGAACTTTCCAACCTCACTGTGCGGCATACTTTGTTATTCTAACATAGCGTTTTTTGAATGTCAACCGCTTTTTCTTAGTATAGGTATCTAATTTATTGTTCCTGGCCTCCACAAATACGGCGGCATTCAGCCAACTGCTCTAAAAGAGGTTTTTTGCCCTTTTTCCGGGTCAATTCCACCAGATTCAGCTGAGTCATATCTACGACAGTCGTTTTTACAGGGTCCAGGGCAGCAAACATCCGTAACTGTTCCATCAGCAAAACTTTATCTTCTTCTTTTTTCATATCAATAAAATCCACCATAATAATTCCAGACAAGTTTCGCAACCGCAGCTGCCTGCAGATTTCTCTGGCAGCTTCCAGATTGATCATACGAATGGTATCTTCCTGATTCTTTTTTCCAGAGTATTTTCCTGTATTGACATCAATCACCACCATAGCCTCAGTAGGTTCGATGACCAGATATCCACCAGATTTTAGCCATACCCGTTTCTGACATGCCTGTTCCAAAGCCTGTTTTAGCGAATAAAGACTGGCCAGGGAAACCATTTTATCCTGATACAGGCGTAGTTTTTCCTTATCTTCTGGCTGAGCCTCATCCAGATAGTTTCCAATTCTCTCATAAATATCTGCCTGATCTGTGAGAATTTCCTCCAGAATTTTTCCCTGACTCCCTTTCAGACTTTTTAAATATTCAGGTTCAGCCTGGTAAAGGAGGCTTTTACAAGTCCGGTAAGCAGCTGATTTCAATATTTTCCTGTAAATATCCAGCAGGCGGCGAATCTCTGCCAAAAGGAAATCATCCATTTTGTACCCATTCGTCCGCACAATTATACCGGTTTCCTGACCGATTTCTGCGGCAAGTCTGGGCCGGATTTCCTCCTTCCATGGCCGGTCATGAATTTTGGATGAAAAACTGATGGTCTTTTTTCCTATTGTCAACACTACATATTTTCCTGCAAAATTCAAATCCGACGTCAAAACCGGATCTTTTGTTTTGATCGCTTCCTTTGCCACCTGCACAATAATCTCATCTCCACCTTTCAGCTTTTGAGAAGAAATACCACCTGAAAATGGAGACGAATCACAGGAGGAAACAGCCAAAAGAGACATGGGATTGTCATCCAAACTGTAATATCCAGTCAATCCTTCCCCAAATTCCACAAATGCCGAATTAAGATTTTTGACAATCCGGTTCACCTTTCCTATATAAATATTTCCCAAAATAGAAGAAGTTTCTTCCAATCCCAATTCTAAAACTTCTTTTTCCGAAAACAGCGCTGTTAAAATCCGGCCGTTCCATCTGGTAATAATCAGCTTATTCAATGTCTGCTCCCAACTGGTCCAGGGGACAGAAATCGGGTTCTTCCCCACTGGCCTGATTTGCATAAACCTCTTCCCGATGAATCTGCAAGGCAAATTCACCCAGCTTCTTTTTACGGCTTTCCATATAAGTCTGAATCACCAGTTCTGGTTTTAAATTGACAGCGCTGCCTGCAGCTACCCGCATGAAAACTGCAGGTCCCACACCATCCTTAACCCCTGCCTTCATCCAGTAAATCCATGGCCGGATATTCGTTTCCTTCTCTCCTTTTTTCGTTTTTTTCAGGACCAAAATCTGTTCCTGTTTCAAAAAATCGTTGATGCCTGCTGCAAAATCTTCCCAGTCCTCCGGCTCATAGCCTTCCCGAAATTTTACCGTATAATCGGCAGCTGCCACTTGAGACATGGCAGCTTTAGCAGAATCCGGAAGCTGTTTATAGCTTAAAATCTCCACTCCTTCTGTCAAAACATTTCCAATCCGCTTCATCATCTCGCTGGAGGAATCTGTTGATAACACTTCAATATCCATGTACTCTCCCCGGCTGGTAACACCCACTCCCAAAGGAGCGGCAAAAGACATTATCTGATGAGGGCTGAATCCTTCACTGTATCGAATATCCACTCCGGCCCGACGCATTACCTTTTGAAAATACCGCATCATGTCCAAATGGCCAATAAATTTCATATTTCCCTCTTTAGCAAATTTAATTCGTATTTTCAATACATACACCTCCCCCATAGCTTTTTGCCCCACAGCCAGAACATTGTTGCCGACAGTTAGGCGTTACCTTACCTTCCACAGCATTTTTCCATTCCCGCTGTAAAAATTCCTTTGTAACTCCTGCGTCAATAAAATCCCATGGAAAGACCTCATCTGGCTCCCGTTCCCGCGTGGTGTAAAAATGAAAATCCACACCACATTCTGCAAAAGCTTCCATCCAGATTTCATTTTTAAAATGCTCTGTCCAGGAATCGTAAAGAGCGCCTTTTTCATAAGCCTTTTCAATTACCGCCGCCACTTTCCGGTCGCCTCTTGCTAATACCCCTTCTAATACGGTCACATCAGCATCGTGGTAGCTGTATTTCAGGCTCTTTTTATTTTTCATCTCTTTAAATTTGTCTTTCACTGTGTAAGCCCGCTGTAAAAATTCCTCTTTTGTACACATCCTGGCCCACTGAAAAGGGGTAAATGGTTTTGGCACAAAAAAGGATGAACTTGCCAACACCTGTACTTTGCCATGGCGTTCTTCTTTTGGAATCTGATCGTAATAGGTTTCAGCCACTTTTTCGGCCAGCAGGGCGATTCCTTCCATATCCTCAGTTGTCTCTGTTGGAAGCCCCAGCATAAAATACAGTTTTACCCGGTTCCATCCCCCATGAAACGCTTCTGCTGCGCCATTTAAAATCACCTCTTCGGTAAGTCCCTTATTGATCACATCCCGCAGTCTTTGGGTACCGGCTTCCGGCGCAAAAGTAAGGCTGCTTTTTTTCACATCCTGCACTTTACTCATTACATCCAGAGAAAATGCATCAATTCGAAGAGACGGAAGGGAGATATTGATGCCTTTTCCCTGAAATTCCTCTATGAGAAAAGTCACCAGTTCTTTTAAACTGCTGTAATCGCTGGAACTTAAAGAGCTTAGGGAAATCTCTTCATGGCCAGTGCTGTTTAACATTTTTCGGGCATAATTTTTCAAATATTCCAGGCTGTGTTCCCGCAAAGGACGATAAATATTGCCTGCCTGACAAAAGCGGCATCCCCGAATACACCCTCTCTGAATCTCCAGAACCACCCGATCCTGGGTCACTTTAATAAAGGGAACAATCGGATTTGCAATATAAGGGGCATCATCCAAATGGAGTACCAGCTCCTTGGAAATCTTTGTCGGAATTTCCGGACGGTTGGGCCGAAACGTATCAATGGTTTTGTCAGCCTTGTAGGTCACATCATAAAAAGCAGGCACATAAATTCCCGGCAATGCAGCTGCCTCTTTTAAGAAATCCCATTTATCTCCTCCCTTTTTGCGAACCTCTTTATACAGATCAAACAATGGGTCATATTGGGTTTCCCCTTCTCCAATATAAAACAGATCAAAAAAATCCGCCAGCGGTTCTGGATTGTAAGCACAGGGTCCGCCTCCGATTACAATCGGATCAGAATCCGTCCGGTCTTTACTGTGCAGAGGAATACCGCTTAAATCCAGCACCTGCAAAATATTGGTATAACACATCTCATATTGAATCGTAATTCCCAGAAAGTCAAATTCCTTGACCAAATCCTGCGATTCTAATGCAAACAGAGGAATGCGGCGTTGCCGCATGATTTGGTCCAAATCGGTCCAGGGGGAGAACACCCGTTCACAATACACATCGTCCCGGCGGTTGAACATGTCGTAGAGAATCTGCATTCCTAAGTGGGACATGCCAATCTCATACACGTCCGGGAAACACATGGCAAAACGAATGTCCACATCTTTCGGGTTCTTGACGCACATGTTCACCTCGCCGCCGATGTAGCGGGCGGGTTGTTGGATAGATAAAAGTATTTCATCACTTAATGCTAATTTTCTCATAAATACCTCATTTTCCTTAATTTTACGGGGTTTTTCCAGAATGTCAGTTTCGTCTTTTGGGCTGTCCGGTACTCCACTTCTTATACGCATGGCACTTTCAGAAGATGCGCGCATCTTGGCCTCTCGGATTGTTGCTTTTTTTGCGTATGTCCGTGATATGAGGACACACATTTTCATGCTACAACAATTTTATTTTCGCAATGAAATGCGGAAAGGACTGTTCTATCCCCCTGTTTTCCGTACAAAACGATACAAAACATCATTTTTTACCCGATCCCGTACAAAATATCAATCTGAATAATTATACGGCATTTCTCCATGGGTGGCAAGGTTTTTTTCTGTTTCCGCAGCTGTCTGTCCGTCGTACCCTTCGGATACTCCCATCTGTTCAATGAGACGGGTAAACCTTAAGAGATCCCCGGGATATTCAATGATGTGCGGCTTGGCAGGGGATGCCCGGGAAGCCTCTTCCCCTTTTACGGCGCATTCAAGGATAGCGAGATATTCCTTCGTCCCCTCGAAAATCGGCTGTTTTTTCTCCACATAGATATTCATTGTGAAATCACTGGAATGATGCCCCATGATCTCGGCAAGTTCCTTTAAGTTGACGCTGCTGCCTTCCATTATGGTCGCAAAGGCGTGCCTTAGGTCATGCCAGTGGAAATCTTTTGGCATTCCCATCTGTTCTTTAAGGGTCTTGAAGTGCTTTTGGTACATAGAGCGGTTGCTGGCCCCGCCAGTCCTGTTCGGGCAGAGGTAGCCCTGGAAACAGTCATCATAATGTTCCCCGAACTGCTTCAGATACCTCTCCCTTGTTACGGCGATCTCGTCCAAGACAAAATCAGATATAGGGATCGTCCGGATTCCTGCGTGGGTTTTAGGCTTAATCCTGCAGTAAACCCTGCTGTTTTCCGGGATGGACGAACTGTCAACGGGCCTCCCGATCTGTCCGGTGATGAAAATCTGCTTCTTTTGGTAATCAACGTCACAAAAACGGAGGGCGATCAATTCACTAATTCTGCAACCTGTGGTACAAGCAAGCAGAAGCGGTAGATAAAAGTCCGGGAACTGCGTTTTAGCCAGATAAAGAAGGCGGCATATTTCCCCTGCTTCTAGGGAATACCTTCTGCCAGGGATCCTTCCCTCTACCGGAGGTTCATTGGTTACGGCCTGGTCTGCGGCTTCTTTTAACTTCAGTTTCCGTTTTGAACCGAAAAAGAATACACAGTGCGATTGGTTACATAACACCCCAGCAAAAGGAGGATGAGGAACTGGGGAAAGCAGCATAATCTTTCGACTTTTTTTGTCCAAAGTATTGACATAAGTCCAAGATAGATTACAAACAAGCCTGCGCAGAACGAATGGGTTCCGCTTACGAGCGCACTACGAATTCATCTGTTAATAAATGAGTACATCTATAGAGTTCTCTCATTAAATGTTCCTTTTATGTCTATTCCAAAATTATCTCTTATTATTTCATCTTTATGTCCAGTATTATTTTGACTTATATATTCTTCTAAATACTTTTTATTTATATTGATTTCTTTATTTTCTATATCATATTTTAATCCTTTTATTTCTACCACTTCATGAGTTCCATCAATATATTTGGCACAACTTGGACTAAATAATACAATATTGTATGTATCATATGATACGGAGCTTTTAAATTTAACTCCATCATATCCAAGTAAAATAAAAGCATCAGAAAATCCTTGTGTTAATCTATACTCCTTATCTGGATTTGGGATACAAAGAATTTCTTCTATACTCTTTAACCTGACATATTCATCAATCTTATCATCACTTGTTGCATAATCATAAAAATCAAGGTTAGAGAAATCTACTATATTCACTTTTTTTTCTATTCTAAATTTTCCTATTGAAACACAATGACCCACACTTGGTCTTATTTCATTTATTGCAGTCTCTAGATTTGATGCTAAGTATAAATATGATGTTCCTGCTCTATTAAATCTACCCTCAGTAGCAATCTTAGGCCACGGTGCTCCTATTTCATTTTTTTTGTATGGTATATAGGTTTTCTGTGTTTCTTCACCTAGTTCACTATAAATCAAGATGTCTTTTATTCCAATTCTAGCCCTATACAAGTCAATTTTTTCTATTTCTTTTGCTAATGGAGTGATTATATCCTTTATTTTGTTACTAATTTCTTTGGAAATAATATTTGGATTATCATAGCCTATTTTTTCTGATAAAGCCTCAATCCAACTCCATCTATCTCTCATAATTGGGTCAAAAAATGCGTCCAATCTTTCACCACCAAAATATAAAGACACATCTGTACTATAATCTTCTATATGTCCTGGAATAGCATTAATCTCCCAATATAAATCATCCTCATCTTCTTCGTTCGGTTCTTCTATTGGTAATTTAAAAATTAGATTTTCTTCCTTTAATAAGCTTATCCAATTACTCACTCCACCCCAATGAGAATTGTATAATATTTCTGAATAATTGTACCTAATTGCTGCTTTCATTCTATTTTGAAATTCTCTTGTAGCAATCTTGAGAACCTGTTCTCTGTGCTCTCCACACATATTACATACTCCATTACTTCCATGCTTCACAACATATCTCTTTAAATTACTATCCTTAATACATTCTGAACAAATACAATTACCCATAATTTATTAGTCCTTTCTCATAAGTTGATATAGATAATCATAACATATTCTTCAAGTGAAAAACACAATATTTTCTGAATACTTGTTTAGTGCAAAATTCAGATTCGTGTGTAATTTTAACTCTAAGAAAAGCTAGAATTTATAGCCGCCCTATTTTTCTGCATATATATATAGCAAGTGCGTCTGAGTTCCCAGCAACTCACGCTTTTCACAGATTTTCAAATGGTATTTGGAAAACAGCCGGAAATCTTCATCGAACAAATGCATGACATGTGCTTTCTCAGCCAACTCTAAAACACTGTCTGTTCCCACAAGTGCAATTTTCTGAACAGGCTTTTTCGAAAACAGTTCGTCAAACTCTTTTATATCGAAGCCGGTGTTATCCACAAAAATGCTCAAGTTCTCAGCGTCACCCTGATAAGAAGTGATATTCTCCAAGCTGGCAGCATTTCGCCTTAATATTTTCAGGTTATTTTCCACAAGCTCCACGACCGTCACATCATATCCTTCCATGACCAGCACAACGTAATATCGACCTGTGCCCACGCCCACTTCCAGGGTTTTTGACTCAGATGACACGAACTTATGGATATAGTTCATCGTGGTCAAGTATTTTAGTTAACCATAGCGGCTATGTGTAAAGCGGCTACCTTCATTTTTATCGCTGTACAGGATGTTCATTATTTCTGCCCGCTCCATATTGTCCTCCTCATAAATCCCGCTTGTCTATATCTTTCATGTTTTGATTATATCACTATTCCCCTCTATTTTCCATCATAAAATATGGGACATAGTAACCACCAAGCCCTATATTTCTTATCGTTCCAATAATTTTTCAATCTTCTGTTTCTGTGCTTTCAAATCATTTTGCTTCTCGTACAGATTATTTCGCTCTTCGCACAGTTCGTTCATTCGCTCCAACTGTGCCCACACTCCCTCCCGGCAATCCGGCTCTATTTTCTTATATTCTCCAGTCAAATTGCGGATTACATTATTGTTTTCTTTTATCTGTTCTGTATACACACCCAATCTATCAGATTTTGCACTTCCTTATCTGTTTCGTAGATGTCTGTTTCTACCACGGAGGTTGCACTTAATGATGAAATGGAATCCACGCTCCAAGAAGATCCCGATGTTCCTAGTGGAATCATTTCCGGAATCAAGCCAGAAGAGCAAGTGTTCATCCGTCAGCTGGTGGCAGAGGCAGATTGTTTTCTCCAGAAACTATGGCGTATTCTTCTGGCAGTACTGTTTCCCTTCGCATAGTTTCTCCGGTTGGCAAGTTATCCTTCGCTGCCGATATACACAAACATGGGCGCATAGTCGTCACAGCTTTTGTAGGTCTGGGACACTCCTTCCTTGCGGATTTTGGAATTGCCAAAAGGGGAGACGTCCATGTCTACAGGAACATATCCGCAAGGTAGCTTCAACGGGTCGACGCCGTTGGATCTTAGCATTTTAATTTTTTCGTTCAGGATCTGCCTGAGGATGTGCCGATCTATTCAGGCAGAAAGGACTTTCGGAATCATAAAATATGATTGATGGTATAAGAGAATCGTAAGAAGAGGTATGAATTCGGTTCGATTATAACTTTTTCTAGTATCCATAGGGCATAATCTATATAAATTTCATAAGAAACAGATAAGGCTCGCTGAAGCTGCATGATCTTGAAAAGAGTACATTTTTATCATTTTACTCACAGAAAACCCCAACCGACGGAGTCGGCCGGAGATGAATGCGCTGTGACAGAAATATAAATGGATATTACAAATGTTAGGATGAGTCATTTTACCTCACGTTTTTTTGTATATTTGCGTTTAGGACGTTCGATCCCCTGGTCCTGTACATATTTTCCAGTACTTCCGGGTTTGCCCCACCAGTTGTAGCTAAAAAATAACTGTCCAACCAGAAGCTATCTTTCCAGAGCTTATCCCGGATCCGTTCCATGTAACGCTTCTGTATTTCCTTGGAAAGCTGGGTCTTTAAATTGCAGACAGCGACAGATGGTGTCATGCTGGCAGGGAACTCAAACAGGACATGTATATGGTCTTCTTCCCCGTTCAAATCCAGGAATCTGCCATGGTAACATTCATTGATCAGGTATCCTGCATGTTCCCGGATAAACACCATGATCTCCTGGTCAATGACCTTCCTCCGATATTTCGTCATAAACACCGCATGATAAACCAGCATGTAAACAGCGTGCTGCCGCCTTGTAAAACCGTCTTCCATAAAAACCTCCACCTTCATTCTAACCGATATTTGATTATCCTTATATATATGGTATCTGGAGAGAATAAGTTTTCTGTAAAAAAATAACTCTTCCGTATGGATTTATGGTATCCTTAAATTTCCACACTTAAGAAAGATACAAACCACCCAGAAGAGTTATTCTATGTATGAGTGTACCATACTTTTCGGTGGTTTACCATACGATTATGCTAAATTTTATTGATAAAATCCTCTGCCAGTTTGAATCCTGTTTCTCACGGAAAGCCTCTTTCCGCTGGTTTGTTACCATTATTATAGGCTTTATACTCCGCTCTGATAAGCTTGGTGTTACCTCTGTCATCCGTGACCTGGCCCTCTCCCCTGACTACTACCCGTCCCTGATCCACTTTTTCAGGGCCTCCTCCTGGTCTCTGGATGCCATCCGTCTTTTCTGGTTCTCCATTGTGAAAAATGATTTCCTCATCTATAAGGAAGTATCCTTACATGTACTGGTCGGAGATGGCGTCAAACAGCCTAAAGAGGGACGCCGTATGCCCGGGGTAAAGAAACTTTTTCAGGAGTCTGAAAATTCCTCCAAGCCCGAGTACATCCATGGCCATATGTTCGGTGGCCTTGGCATCCTGACCGGTAATCCGGGGGACTGGGCCTGCGTTCCGTTAAGTATCCGCCTCCATGACGGTCTCCAGGCCGCCCACACATGGAAAGGCGCATCGGTTTTCCTCGCCTCCCATGTGCTGAAAATGGTCGGAGATGCTTACTGCGCCGCCCAGGTTTTTGGGGACTGCCTCCTTCTGCTGGACCGGTATTTCCTTACCTTGCCCCTCCTTGAAGCGCTGAGCGCCCTTAACCGCAGCGGCCCCGTTCGCCTGGAGATTGTCACCAAAGCGAAAAAGAACTGTATCGCTTATGAAAAGCCCGTCCCGAAAAAACCGGGGAGAGGCCGTCCCCCGAAAAAAGGGGACGCCATCCGCCTAAAAGAATGGTTCGCCTCCCACAAAGAACAGTTTCTGGAAACGCAAATGGAACTCTATGGAAAACAGGAAACCATACGTTATTACAGCATCGACCTTCTCTGGGGGCAGAAACTGTACCAGGAATTACGTTTTGTCCTGGTAGAAAGAAACGGGGTACCAAGCATCCTGGCAAGCACCGGCCTGGAACTGGAACCGCTGTCTATCATCCGCCTGTACAGCTATCGTATGCGAATCGAATGTACATTCCGGGAGCTGAATCAGCAAATAGGGGCGTTTTGTTATCATTTCTGGTCAAAACATATGCCAAAGCTAAGCTATTATCAGAAAGCTGGGGAGCCCGGCCCTCTGGAGCGGGTGAAAGACGAAAGGAGCCAGAGGCTTATCCTGAAAGCGATCCGGGCAACAGAAATGCACATGGTCCAGTCCTGTATCGCTATGGGAATACTCCAGGGAATTTTCGTTTATTCGGTTGGAAAACTGACCTCGGATCAGCTGCGTTACCAAAGAACTCCTTCCCGTGGAAGGGTATCCGAGGGTGCGTTAATGGCCCACTTGCGGAAATATTTTTCCTGTTTATGGAAAAACAGCCGGAATTGTATATAACACAAATAATTCGGGAGCAACAGGACACGTCAGGAATCTACTGGGATTCCCTGGCTTCTTAGTGGTGCAAACTTATTACTCTCCAGTATTTATATACATAGCAGCTTTATTCATAACCGAATTAACGGATCTTTCACTTTGTTGCTCAATCTCTTGTAATATGCTTTGATATTCATCTTTGTATACTTGATTACTATTTATCTTTGCTTCATCTAATTCCATAACTCGTTCTAGTATGCTAATTCTTTTTTCTATTCTTGAAAAATAAAAAAAATTTGAATCAATATATGGAAATAAAAGAACAATACAAAAAGTAGTTATCATTAACCCTATCCACAATCTAGGTCTGTTATAATTTTTCTTAAATAACGTTAATAACTCTTCTATAAGTTTTCCAATAGTGTCTTTCATTAATTTATCCCTCAAGCACCATCATTGACCACAATATCGACAATAGAATTACTGCTTAACCAATCTATATATAGCAGGCAATCTCTAAGACTATCTACCACATAAAATAATCCATGCATTCCCTTTACTATTCGAACTCGGCGTGTTTTTTGTTGCCATTAACTTTATTCGTTTAAGTTTCATGTGAATACACGCCCTTTTTTACCTCAATTACATCATTTATTATGGCTTGCTGATTTTCTGTTGCCAAAATGTTGCCACGCATTTATTATAGCAAATCCCAGCAATTTGGCAACCCGTTTTTTAAATGTTACGCAATAAAAGCTATATTCCGACGGCGATGTGGGCGTCATCGACTAGAAATTTTAACGACGCAGTGGTGCGTGACAGGCAGTTCACAACTTTAATTTCTGTCCGGATGGAACACTAGCACCATGTCTATACCATCAACAAGGAAAAGCGTTTATACGATAACAAAAATGCTAGTCCCACCAGCAATAATAAACAAACTGCTCCTCATGGGATAACTCTGTAATTGAAATCAACTCCCCATTATCCCCGACAAGAAAAGTTGGTTGCGACAAGTCTGTTTCCTCTCCAATATCATCTGGAAATATATCTTTTGGTTCGTTAAAAACCTGCTTTATTTCCGCAAGCGATAATTTGCTGAAAACAATCAAAGTATCAGCGGTTATAACCTTATCTTTATCTTCCAATCCATAGACCTGTACAAAAACTTTTGCCATTTTGTCTTTATTGATTAAATTTTCAATTAGGGCAATATATTCAAGCTTTCCCTCAAGGCATTCACAACAAAAATCCGTAAAATCATCTATCGGATTTAGATAGTCTTTATATGAAAACCAATAATTATTTGTATAATTGCCGTTCATTTTATCCGTTTTCAGCAATGTTAAAATAGTATCTTTTTGTAGATTATTCATATTGCCACGCTCTCTTAAAGATAATAATTTCTCGACCTGCCACTTCTTTGAAAACAAAATTATTAATTTTGGAAGCAGTCAAGATTTAATCCCTCTCCAATACATGAAATTATATCGTGGTGATTGAAACCAATAAGCCATTGATATTTTTTTGAAACAATATAATAATCTAACCAACCGTTATCTAAGAAATCCGTATGACTTAGTAAATCAAGGGCTTTTACTAACTCAGGTACATAACTTTCAAATATCCAAAATTCTTCTCCAAAATACCAGTCACTGCCCCTGTCAATCAAAAAGTAAACCATCTTATTTTTTTCTTTTATAATTTGGGGCAAAAAATAAAACCATATTGAATATTCAACTGTAAAGCATCCGAGAAGTTTTTTCATGCTTTTAGGACTATATCCATTCGTATTAGCCCAATGCAGACCGTTTTTCCACGTTTTTGTTTTATCCGCATATTTTTCTACAATCTTCTGGTATATATTTTCCCACTGGCGTCCACTCACTTTACGAAAGCGTTCTTCTGATATGCCACATTGCGTGACCACTTCATGTTCTAATCTAAATATATCACTTGCAGACCTATTCACATTCATATTTTGCTCTCTCTTTTAATCCATAAGTTCATTTTTATTGGATCATTGTCTATGTCTTTATTTGATTATACCAAATCGAAGGAGGATTATCAAATGGTTCAGGAAAAAGGAAAATATTGTATGGATAACAAAATACCGAAAGCCAGTGCTGATGGGAAAGATCGCGATAATGACAAGAGAACTGATACGGAAGATATGCCAGACAAACGATGTGGAGATCCTGGCAGGGTATGTAGGAAAGGATCACATACATCTGCTGGTATCTGTGCCCCCACATCTATCAGCAAGCAAGCTGGTACAGTATATGAAGGGGAACACGTCCCGAAAACTACAGATGAAATATAAAGAGTTGAATAAGGAGTTTTGGGGACGTCATCTATGGGCAAGAGGATATTTTGTAGCCAGTAGTGGGAACGTAACGGATGAGATCATAAAAGAATATATCAAAAATCAGGATATAGAAGAACGAAAGAAGAGTGATAACTTCGAGGTCGGACAACTTTAGGCTGCTTCAGCAGCCAGCCCAAACCCACCGGCTTCAGCCGGTGGTGGTTTAGTTTTCAAAAAATTAAAAAGTTGTATACTGGTGAATCCAACCATACAATGTAGAGTGAACTCTATGTCAAGAGGATTGGAGTGATTTGTTATGGAATATTCCATCGGGGAATTTTCAAAGCTGACAGGGCTGGGCATCCATACCCTGTGCTACTATGAACAGGAAGGGCTGATTGCCCCGGAGCGCAATTCCGGCAACCATCGCTGTTATTTCGATAAAGACCTCACATGAATTGCATTTATCAAACGCCTGAAAGATACGGGGATGCCTATCAAGGAAATGAAACACTATGCCGAACTCCGCGCTGCAGGTGAACCCACCCTTTCTGACAGGATGGAAATGCTGGTACAGCACCGGCAGGTGCTCAATGATCAGATTGCACGACTACAGGAGCATAAGATAAAACTGGATGAAAAAATAGAGTTTTACAGAAATGAGATTAAGCGTGTGCAACAAAATATGTCTTAGAAAATAGGGTAGAGGGAGAATAAATTTCTCGCCCCTGGGTTTGTCAAGTTAAATGTGTAAGTTTTTCAAAAAAAATTTCAGAGAGATGATCTGAGGGGATGGGGGAGAATCCATGATCCGGTTATCAGAAGATTTTTCCCGGCTTCCTCCTTTTTGGGTTTGAGGGTGACTTTAACCAGGGCGTCCCATTTTTAATTTTGGGACACCAGCCCATCAGATATCCTTTTTTAGCCGATGCACGGTACTTTTGGGTATTCCGGTTTCAGCCGATATCTCCCTTATGGTCTTTCCCTGTCCAGATAAAACTCTGATCTGTTTCTGGGCCTCTGGCCCGTTTTTTCTTCTCCTTCCTGCTTTCCTAGGGTTCCTCATAGACTGCGGGGCGCCGCTATATTCCCGGTCAAAGACCTCCTCTATCCCATGCTCCAATATCAGCCGTTCCCTCTCACAGTCCGTATATACCTGCCCAAACAGCTTCAGATCGGTATAAAGCTCCCCCAGTTCCACGGCTCTCATCTCCACCTCCGGATGTTTTCTCATGGACCCGAACTACTCATTCTCATATTTCAGGATACGTCCCTGCAGCTTGTCATCCATAGACAGCTGGTTCCTGACCAGGGCCCAATTCGCCACAGGCCGTCCGTTCCACTTCTTATACAGTTCCCTTACCCGCAAGTACAAGGCTTTCATTACTGCCTCTTCCCCGGGAACGACCCCTTCTTCGTTACCTTCCGGAAACTGGAGTTTACCGCTTCAATACTGTTCGTGGTATATAGGACTTTATGTACTGCGCTCCCATAGTTGAAAAGTTGCTCCACATGCTGCCAGTTACGTACCCACACATCCACGGCCCCAGGGTATTGGCTCCATGTCTGCTGAAACCGTTCAAACTCTGCCTGGGCTGCCTTCAGGCTGGATGACCCATATACCTTTTTCAACTGGGCGGTAAATGCCTTGTAATCTTTGGAAGGGATATATTTTACAGAGTTCCGGATCAGATGTACGATACAGCGCTGGACAACCACATCTTTGCAGATGCTCCTTGCCCCTTCCTCTAAGCCGGAAACCCCGTCCATGCTGATGAACAGCACATCTTCCACTCCACGGCCCTTGATCTCGTCAAAGATCTGCATCCAGTAGTGTTTTCCTTCTGCCTCCCCGATCCACAGCCCCAGGATGTCCTTGACCCCATTTACGTCATATCCCAGGATGACATATACGGCACAGCTTTTTGTTTCCATCTCCTTACGGACGGATACGTACAGACAATCCACAAACAAAAACGTATAGAACTTTTTGAGTGGCCGGTTCTGCCATTCCAGAGCCGTTTCGATCACCCTGTCCGTAAGGGTGGAGACGGTTTCACGGGAGATTTCAAATCCGTAAATATCCTCAATCGTTCGGGCAATGTCGCGTTGGCTCATCCCTCTTGCGTACATGGATAATACCTTATCTTCGATTCCACTCACGCCCTTTGTGCGTTTTGGAATGGACTGAGGCTCAAAAGAGGCTTCTCTGTCCCTGGGAACATCGACTGGTATGTCGCCGTAAGTGGATTTGAGCGTCTTGCTGCCATAGCCGTTGCGGCGGTTCTGTGTGTTTTTAGGGCCATGGTCATTGGGGGCCTAGCCAAGGTGGGAATCCATCTCCCCCTGAAGCATCGCTTCAAACATGGGGCCGAAGATATCCTTGATTGCGTCCTGCATATCTTCTACATTTTTGCAGTCATACTGCTCCAGAATCGCCTTAGCGATTGCCACTGTTTTCGGGTCTCTTTTTCTTCTTGCCATAAGCGCTGTACTCATAATCCTTTCATTCCTTTCGTTTTAGAATACCGCACTTTACATAAAAAATAAAGTGCATAAGTTTTTTGTTTCTGGTAACTTACACACTTTATTTTACACTCCCCAATAGCACGTAAAATATTGAAAGAATCAATTTGTTTCTTTGAAGAATCCTTTTCTTTTCCTTTCATCCAATTTCCACTATGGTGATTCAAATGCCTTTTTATATGATATTTAATCCATTGTTTATAGAAATAGATTGTTATTTATTTTGTTTGTTCTTTTCAAAAATGTTTTAATACTGTATGTCCAAAAGACCCTGTTCCGCCTGTTATCAATAAAGTGGCTCCCGTAAATGCTGATATATTATGCCTTTCTCCTCCTTAACATTCCATTACTTCTATTATTCCAAGAACAAGGGAATACAAAAATACAACTCTGTTACCGCCAAAAGCAGCTGCCGGAGCTGGTGGTATAATCACGCGATACCCCCCCCACACGTCAGATGCTCTATATCCTTTTCAAAACAATCCGTTTCATAACAAATATGATAAGGCACAGGACCTGTATCTGCCAATATTTTATCTATTGGAGATCCTTTTTCCATTGGCCTTACCAGCTCAATCCGATACCCGTCCTTCTCCCCAAATGAAATCTGAATTTTTCTTTCCCGATCCTCAATCAGACTACCAAATTCATATCCAACCTCTTCCATCTGCTTCCTGGCCTCGTTAAGACGTTTTACTGCATATCCGATGTGATGTACTTTCAACACTTCTGCTCCTCTCTCTCAAATGCTGACACCTGTTTATAACTATGGACAAAAGCTGGAACCTTCTCTAATTCCACTTCATATTTTTTCCGAAACCCCGGCTCCTCTTTCTTCCCCAAGATCTCTTTTACCTGAAATCCCAACTGCTCATAAAGCTGCTCCACTGGCTGATTCTTTCTTGTCTTCTGATACTCTGCCTCCAGTTTAGTAATTTCCGGATGCGCCAGCTGAATCCATCTTACAAGCTCATGAAAAATCACATTTTCCAACTGTCTCCCCATAACGCGGCAGCTCATAAAAAAGGATTCCATTCTTCCAATCTCCCCTTCAAAAAGCACAACTGCCACTGCAATCAGCCCTTCATCTCCAAACCGATCCTCCATCCGCGCCACCACAATTTCCCCACTTCTGCCTTTCCAAAGTTGGTCCAACTGTCTCTCATCATACCGGATGGTTGTCGCATTAAACTGATTTGTTTTTCCAGCCAACTGAATTACGCGGTTTTTCTCCTCCTCTTTCATCAAATGAATATCTACCACAATCTCTAGTTTTCTCAAATAATCTTCAACGGAAGAAGCTTCCCTCTCCACCGCCTTCCGTTTGAACTGAAGCCGGTATTGTTCCGTTTTGTCCTCATCCTCTCTCGTGACAAATAAAGACCGAAAATATTGGTCATAAATCTCTATCACAGTATGAGGAAGAAGACAGGTATCTTTAGGAAATTCCACAACCTCCACCTCTGGACACTGCTCCCTCATTTGCTCCCTTTCCGCCGGATTATCATCCAAAAACACAAAAGCATCCAATCCAATATTCAATTCCCTGGCAAGTTCCCGGATATTTTCCGGCTTTGATCTCCAATCTATCTTCTGCCCCACAAAATCTTCTTCCCTTAAAACCATAGAAGGATGACAAAAAACTGGCTGCACATCTTCCAGATTGTTCTTGGAAATAATAGCAAGCATCACTCCCTTTTCCCTCATCTGCTTCAAACATTTTTGAGTGTCATAATATCTGCTGCCCTCCTTGTGACTGTCCAGAATAATTCCGTCCACCCCATCTTCCCCAATGACACCACCCCAAAGGGTATTGTCCAAATCTACTGCTAAACACTTTTTTTGTCTGCCTTTGACATAATAGTAGCTGCGGCAAATCTGTTTTGCCACAGCTTCTGAACCTTTCAAACTAAAAGGAGCATTTCCCATGTACCACATTTTAGGAGAATAGAACTCTGTTCTTCCTATCTCTGCAATCATCTCTTTCAGAGGAAACACAAAAGCCTGCTTTAACTTTTCCAGTTCTCTTATCCAGTCTGCTTCCAGCCTTGGTGCAGAACTCTTCTCCGAAACAGCTCTGCAACAATCTTCCCGAATATCCAGGGAAGACACAAAAACTGGTATACCTGTGATCTTTCTGCACAAAAATTCCAAGGCATCCAGCCAGCTTTTCATATGCTCCCGCCCTTTTTCCAGATCCATCCAACCCCCTTCATAGGGATCTGCATATAAAATCACAAATATCAAATCCGGAGAAAATTCATACAAACCAGAATCCTCGTAAAATACTTCCTGCTGCCAGGTATCAAATCCAGCCGGGATATAAACCTCAAAATTCCTCTTCAGCTTTGCCGCCACAAGATCCATAGTTACATTAGAAAGGATTGCTATTTTATTCATATTTTACTTATTCCTCAATTTTGCACTCATTTTTAATTCTTATCGTGGATCGATTATCATTCAAAGCACCTTCACATACTCATAAAGATCCGCCAATCTCTTTATTCTCCCGGTTTCCTCAATTGGAATCGTTACCCCATACTCCTCCTCTGTTTCCATAATCAGCCGTAACATCATCATGGAATCCCATTTTTCATGCTCTCCATAAGCAGTCTCTAAAGTAAGTCCGGATGGGTCACATTCAAATAAATCTGCAACAAATTTCATAAATTTTTCCATAATAAATTCACCTCTTTTTCTTTGCTGGATTATCACCAGAGAACAATCAGCTGCCCACTTTTACAATCTTCTTGCCGGATTTCCAAAAACCGTAGTTCCTTCTTTTACATCGGATATTACCACACTGCCAATCCCAATCTTCCCATAATCTCCGATTTTCACTTTATTCATAATTGTGCTGTTTGGTCCAACCCATACATTTTTCCCAACCTGACATCCACCGCAAAAAAATGCTCCAGAGACAATCACCGTTCCATCACCAATAGAAAGATTATGTGATATACTTACCAGATTATCAATCTTTACGTTCCTGCCAATATAGGTAAACCCATCAAACAAAGACCGGCATACAGTAACATAATTGGATATACTTGTCCCCTCACAGATTCTTACCCTTCCTGTATGTTGAATTAATCGATTTTCTTCATGGGATTTAATCAGTTGGAACCCGTCACATCCTATGATACAATTACAGCCCACTTCACAGTAATCTTCAATCACCACCCCTGGCAAAATCGTCGTGAAATCTCCAATAGACACATGATTTCCAATCACAACTCCCTGACTGATATCTGCTTTTGGAGAAATCCGACACTTTTCTCCTATTCTGGCATCAAATAAAAACTTATCATAAAATTGTGTATTGGCATATAAAAACTCATGTATCTTATAAAATATGGTCTCAGGGCAATCTGTAATAATATATGTAATCTCTTTTGTCTCATTTCTTCTTGCAATCTCAAACAGCTCTCTGGTGAGAACAACACATCTGATCTTATCGTTCCTGTTTATATGTTTTATATATTTTTCTGAAGTAATAAATGTCAAAATATGATCATATTCACTTTTTCTGTCACAAAAATTCAATCCATAAATCTCTGTATCTTTCCCTTCATAAGAAAGCCCCATCTGTTTGCATATAGATGAAATGTGAATTCTTCGTTTGCTGATTTGTGCAAATTCCTTATCATTTAAAACATTGTTTAAAGCCATAATAACTCCTTCTAAAACATTTCATATAAATGTTCTTTTACTAGTTTTTCTATCCGTTTTCTGGCTTTTCCTCCATCCACCATCCACATGGTATTGCAACAAACGAATGAAAAAACTCGTTCACTCCTGGCAGAGTATCTTGTTTTCCAAATATGCTGTAAATGTTGTTATTCACATGAACTCCAGACGCATAATATCCCATCTCCCGGAATTTTTTGATACATGCTTTCTTATCTGGAACAAGCATTCCATATACCCAATAATTTGGTTCTCCATTGCCAGACTTTAATGGCTTATAAGGACCAATTTCCTTTATTTTCTCATCCCATATTCGGGCAATTCTTCTCTGTTTGGCAATTCTTTTATCTACTGTTTTCATCTGCTGAATTCCAATATACGCATTGACATTACTGAGAGTTGCACTATACCCAAAAAACTGGATATCACAATTTGGATTGATTTCACCCAGTTCATCCCGAAAATTGCTTCGGTCAATTCCACAATCACGAATTAAAACACCTTTATCATACAACTCCTTCTTTTTTAAAAAAACAGCTCCGCCATCAATCGTCGTAACTGTCCTGACCGGATTAAATGAAAAAATCGTCATATCCGTACCACAGTTTCCAATTCTTTTCCCTTTATAAGTGGTTCCAAAGCATTCAATCCCATCATCAATTACAAAAATTCCATATTTCCTGCCGATTTCATTTACTTCGTCAATATATCCCGGATAACCACAGAAATGATTATGGACAATACACTTTGTATGTTTTGTAACTTTTCTTTCAACAGAAGATGGGTCCAGTGTTCCTGTATTTGGATCCACATCTGCCCACACAATCTTGAGTCCTGCTGCCGCATAAGGCTGGGTAGAGGCAAGACAAGCCATAGGAGATGCAATTACTTCATCCCCAAAGGTACACCCTGCTGTGGCAATTGCCACAGAAACTGCACTGTGAAATGTGTTTACAGCAAGAACCTTTTCTTCTGAGATATAACTGCGGAGTTCCTTTTCAAATTCTTTTGTCCAGACTCCAGATGCCAAATACCCGGAATAAAGAATCGTATTTAATTCCGGAAGCTCCGGCATATAAGGCTTATATAATGGTATCATTTTGATATCGTTTCTCCTTGCTTTTTTAGAGGTATTCCAATTATCCTGAAACGGTTTTTGCTTTCCAGCTTCCTACCAGCCCTGCCGGATCACCTTCACAATCTTCTCTCTGCTCTCGTCGTTCACCCACCAGCCACAGGGAATATGGACAAAACTTCCATACCATTCATCCATACCCGGCAGTTTACATTTTGACTCTGCAAAAACACTGTGGGTATCATTTCTGTGATGAAGTGGCGAGGTTATAACTCCATTCTCTTCCATTTTCCTGCAAAAATCATCCCGTCTTTTCACCTTCATGGTATAAAGCCAATAGGACGGTTCTGTTTGGTTATAATAAGGTACTAAAGTTATCCCGTCCGCACCTTTTAATGCCTTATCATAAAACCTGCCGTTTTCTTTGTATCGCCCCAATATTTCCGGCATATGTCTCAGCTGAACTCTTCCAATGGCTGCTGTCACATTGTTCATTCCATATTTAAATCCGGCTCTGGTAATATCGTTTTGAAGCCGCGGCACCTTTTTATCCAATCCAAACCACCTAAGCTTCCTGGCCTCCGCCATATCCTCTTCTCTCTGAAAAGCAATGGCTCCGCCATCTACGGTGGTCATTTGTTTAATGGCCTGAAAGGAATAGCAGGTAAATCGAGAGTTGGCTCCTATCATTTTTTCATTGTATTTTCCCCCAAAACAGTGGGCTGAATCTTCAATTATGGGGATACCCGTCTCTTCTGAAATTTCATGGAATCGTTCCATATCACATACCATTCCAGCATAATGAACCAGCATGACAGCCTTTGTCTTTTTTGTAATCTTTTCCCTTACTGATTCCGGTTTCAATAAGCCTGTGTTTGGATCCACATCCGCCCACACGATTTTTGCTCCAGTCAATGCAATGGTAGTATTGGTTGGTTCTGCTGTCATAGGAGTACTGATTACCTCATCTCCCTTTCCAATATTAAGAATAGTCAATACAATGTGTAATGCTGCTGTACCAGATTGAAGTGCAAGGACTTTCGGATTCCCAATGAACTTTCCCAGTTCCTTCTCAAATTGATAAACCGTCTCTCCTTCTGCTATATAGCCGCTATATAAAATCTTTTCTATTTCCGGCATCATCTCTTGGGATGGTGCCAGGTATGGTTGGACTAAGGGTATCATAGTTTTCCTCCTTCTTTCTTTTCTTTTATAAAATTAAAAATATAAAATAAACTATCCAGTTTCATCATATAACAAATTAAAATGTATGCCATACATCCAAACACAACAAGAACTCCCAAACGAAGGATATCGCTCTCCATCCACTCTACCTTTTGATTTACAAAAGTTACTATCCAATACATAAATGCAGATGCAATAAGAGGACTTAAAACATCTCGTATTTGTTCAAGATATCCATATGCAATCAATTTCTTATTGACTGGAAAATTTATAATTGTAGCACATATTTCTGCTGCTAACGCGCTCATAACAATGTCAAATACACTATTATAATAAAAAACTGCTATAAACAAAATAATTAATGCAACCGCTTTTTTAATAATATCTAGCCGAAAATATAATTCACTATATCCCATCGCTTTCATCGCCTGAATAGAAGCCATCTGAATTGGCTGTAGGACATATACTCCACACATTATCTTCAAATAAGGAACACATTGAAGCCATTTTTCTGTTAACAGCAGGCGGATACACAAAGGAGAAACTGCTGCCAATCCAAATAAAAGAGGTCCAACAAAAAATGTTTCTATTTGAATCATTCTTCTTGTAACAGAAAGCATCTTGTTTTTATCCTCTTGTACCATGGATACGGCCGGAAACAGCACTGCATTTATGGAATTATTAATATTTGCTGCAACCAAACCTGGAAACTGTTGTCCTTTTGTGCTGTAAGCCAAATCATCTGTTGAAAATCTTTTTCCAATTACAAAATTTCTCAGATTTGAATATAATGCATTCATTAACGCAACAGCAAAAATCCCCCATCCATAAGAAATTAATGGTTTTAACCGCTTAAACGAAAATTTAAAACTAATTTTCCATCCAGACGTTACAGAGAGAATTGTTGTATCAATGAGTGAATTTGTCAAATATTGAATCACTAATGCCCATACGCCATATCCTTTATAAGCCATAAGAATACCTGTTATTGCTGAAATAATAGTTCCAATTATGGTTGAAAAAAAGAATTTTCTAAATTCCATCTTTTTTGATATATATGCCCGCTGTACGGTATTGACAGAAGCAAGAATAATTCGTATTCCCATAATTCTAATTACATTTTTTAACACTGGTAAATCATAAAATTCTGCTATAAAAGGAGAAATCCAATACAAAAGTCCATATAAAAGAACAGATAAAATCAAACTGAAAAGAAACACGGATGAAAAATCAATTGTATCGGCATTTTGTTTTTGAACTAAAGCATTTCCAAATCCATCTGTGACAAATATATTCCCAATACTGATAAAAATCATGACCAAAGCGATCACTCCATATTCCCTGGGAGTAACCATTCGTGCCAGGATAATTGATACAAGAAAGCTGACCAGCTGTGCTGTCATTCTTTCTCCACAACTCCAAAGCAATCCGGAAAAAATACGGTTTCTAAATTTGTAATTCATCTATTTTCTTCCATGCCTTTTGATACACTTTTCGATTTAACCATTTTTGTACATAAAAAGAAGCATTCTCGATATTTTTGCAGTTATATTTTCGGTATTTTTTTCTTAACAAAAAATTCATAACATATAGAAACCTGGAACAAAATTTTCTATAAGATTTTGTGTTGTTTTCCGAATTGTTTTTTAATAACTGGCGATCATTTTTACTAAGAGATTCTAAAATGAGTTTTCTCTGATTTTTATTTTCATTATATATAGCAGTGATCAGCTTTTCTCTTGAAAAATACAGTTCGATTAATTCCTCTCGATGCATTGCACAGATTGCCTTAAATAATGTTTCACACCAAATTGTCTGAACTGAATAAAGAGCTGGGATTCTCTCATCCCAGATATAAGTCTCCTGCAGCCCTTCAAAATGTGGAGCTGTCTCTAATTTTCCTATATGTCTGCCTAAATCAGATGCTGCACTTGTACTTTCAGGACAGATACCTGGAAGGGAAATTGGATAATCTATATCTGCAAATCGAATATTCGGCAGAAGACTTAGGCAAACTGCACTATACATATCTGGAGAAAGCCCTCCATAAAATCTTCCTGTCAAATCTCTTACTTCTTTCATACACTTTGTTTTTACTAAACCATGATAACTTCCAACCATAGGGAGTTTTAAATAATTTTGGCCCCCATTTTTTAAAAGCTCAATAACTCCTTCTTCAGGACGATATAATTTTGCTTTACCAGTAAAATGTCCAATCTCAAGAAATGCATTTCTGGCTCCTTTCTCCGGATTAGGCCAAAAATAAAAAACCTGTTTAGACGGACGAACGGCATCAACATGGTTCCTTTTCATCCATTTCGCACAGGCAACAATCGATGGCAATACTGTATCATCATCTCCAATTGCACAAAAAAACTCTCCGGTTACATAAGATGCTGCAATATTGTAATTATCAATTCCTGCAATCTTGTCTTTCCTATAATGATACACAAGTCTGTCTCCATCTATGAGTGTCTTTAATCGTCGGTAAAGACTATCATCATTACTATTATCCTGAACTATAATCTGTATATCACTTCCAAGAGACAGGATATTTTTTACTGCTGCTTCTGCATATGATTGACGATTTCTTGTGGGAATAATAACAGATATTAAAAAATCTTTCATAATAAAAATATCTCCCTATCAATCTAACTGTTTGTCTAAATCACTATTCTGGTTTTTCTCATCTTTCAAATATTTCAAGTGTATAAATAACATTATTCATAATTAACTTTTCTTCCTGCTCCTGTCTTTTTTCTGCTGTCTCATTCCTCTTTCCATGCCACCCATAATTCGTTCCTTCTATCTATCCTTTTTATTGTATCAAAATATTTTTAATTTCTTATCTAACCTGTTCTGCTTTTATTTCCTGCTTTAAGAAACACTGCGTTAAACTTATTGTTTTCCCCATACCATCTTATTGATGATACCAACATAGGACTGGATAATCTTTATCACTTTTGTGCTAACATTCTCATCACAGTATGCAGGTACAGCCAAACCATTGTCCCCATTCCTATTCATCGACACAGCAAGATCCACCGCCTGCAAAACATAATCGGACGTGATAGAACCGATCACGAACACCCCCTTATCCATCGCTTCCGGACGTTCCGTTGATGTACGAATAGAAATAGCCGGGAATTTAAAATAGGAACTTTCCTCCGGGAGCGTGCCGCTATCAGAAACAACGCAAAAAGCGTTCTTCTGTAAGCAATTATAATCAAAGAATCCAAAAGGCTTGTGCTGGATAACACGAGAATCAAATATAAATCCACGAGCTTCAATATATTTTTTACTTCTGGGATGGCAGGAGTAAAAAATCGGCATATCATACTTCTTGGCCATTGCATTCACTGCATTCATCAAGCTAAAGAAATTATCTTCAATATCAATATTCTCCTCGCGGTGTGCAGAAAGAAGGATGTATTTTCCCTTTTCAAGACCTAACTGACTGAGTACATCACTGTTATTGATTTTATCTATATTAGCTGTAAGCACCTCGGCCATCGTTGATCCAACCACATAAGTATTCTCCGGGCGAACACCTGTATCAAGTATATAGCGGCGGGCATTCTCCGAATAGCAAAGATTCACATCCGATGTAACATCAACAATCCTTCTGATAACTTCTTCAGGAAGATTTTCATCTTTACAACGATTACCGGCTTCCAGATGAAAAACAGGGATTTTAAGACGTTTCGCACTGATTACACACAAACAAGAGTTCGTATCACCAAGCACCAGGATTGCATCGGGTTTCTCAATATGAAAAAGCTCATAGGACTTTGCGATAACATTCCCCATTGTCTGCCCCAAGTTATCTCCAGCTACCCCAAGATAGAAATCCGGTTCACGCAGACCAAGTTCTTTAAAAAAAATCTTATTCAACTCGTAATCATAGTTCTGGCCAGTATGAACCAGTTTCAGTGCAAAATACTTGTCCGCCTTTTTAGCAATTTCAGAAAGCTTAATGATTTCCGGACGCGTTCCCATAATAATCATTAATTTCAGTTTATTCATTGCAACATACCTTCCATTCTCTTATTGATAGTGGGGATATAGATCCTTATGTACTCTCATCCATACATCAAGCTCCATAATCATCTGTTCATAATCAGGAACTCTATATTCAAAATCAAACCTTGTCCGCTTTAGCGACTTATTCGATATCGGTAAATCTAATGGTCTGATATCAATTTTTCCATTGCGAAAATATTGATTAAAAAAGCATAAAAGATCATATTTTGAAATGCTCCTGTCTGGAACAAGATGAATCATTCCGCTTACCCGTTTTTTTGCTGCTGCTTCAATCGTTTTCGCATACTGTAGTGTCGTCTGGCCAGTCCAAAACACCTGTGTATAGCCGCTAATCTTGTCATTCTGCTTCATGAACCAATTAAGTAAACCAATTCCTTCTGGGTTAAGATCTGGACCAACAATAGAACTTCTTATTGTAGCATTTTTATTGTCTTCAAGTTCACCAAGTGCCTTTGTCCGATCATAAAAAGCGGTGCCATCTCTTAAATCATACTCGCAATACTCCCCACGATTTCCAGAAAACACACAATCCGTACTCATTTGAATCACCTGAGTGTCTGTCTCTTTTGTTAATTCAGCCAAATAGTGTGGAAAGAATGCATTCAGATATACGGCATCTGATTTACGTTCATCACATATTTTATTAAGCAATCCAATGCAGTTAACGATAGTATCATAATGATTTGTCCGGATCAGGTTTCTAATGTTATCCGGATTTCTTGCATCCCCTAAGATTGTATGAATGAAAGGAGATTCTTTCCGGGCAAATCCGTCCACCTCATATCCTTGCTCTTTCAGATACAGGCTAATCATATGGCCTGCCATCCCGTTGCATCCTAATACCAAAAACTTCATTTACTCCTCTCCATCTGCTCCTTTACATAGTCTATAGTCAACAGTTTCCTCACCGTTTCCTCTACATCTAATCTTACTGTATTATGGCTGGTATAAGCCTCATCTGCCTGTGTCTGAACTTGTCCTTTTATAAAATACTTGTCATAATTTAAGTCCCGGTTATCAGCCATAACCCTAAAATACTGTCCCAGGTCCTCAGAACGCAGACGCTCCTCGGCAGTTAGAAGGGTTTCATATAGTTTCTCACCATGACGTGTTCCAATTATCCTTGTTCCGGTGTCACCGAAAAGATGCTGGATTGCCTTTGCAAGGTCGCCAATTGTAGTTGCATCCGCCTTTTGAACGAAAAGATCGCCTGGATTGGCATGTTCGAACGCAAACTGAACCAAATCAACCGCTTCATCCAGATTCATAAGAAACCGGGTCATTTCAGGATTTGTGATTGTGATTGGTTCTCCAGCATGAATCTGATCCATAAACAGCGGAATAACAGAGCCGCGAGAGCACATCACATTACCATACCTTGTACAGCAAATAACCGTATCGCCACGCTCCGCAGCCACACGAGCATTAGCTGTGATTACATGCTCCATCATCGCCTTGGATATTCCCATTGCATTAATGGGATATGCCGCCTTATCTGTACTGAGACACACAACCCTCTTAACCCTGGCTTCAATCGCTGCATGGAGCATGTTGTCCGTACCCTCAATATTGGTTTTTACGGCCTGCATTGGAAAAAACTCACAAGAGGGGACTTGCTTGAGTGCTGCTGCATGGAATATGTAATCTACTCCAGGCATTGCATCCGCAATAGAACGGGGATCTCTAACATCTCCTATGTAAAATTTCACTTTCTTGGCATACTCCGGGCACTTTGACTGCAGCTCATGGCGCATATCATCCTGTTTCTTCTCATCACGGGAAAAAATACGAATCTCCCCAATATCTGATGTTAAAAAATGCTTCAGAACTGTGTTGCCAAAGGAACCAGTTCCACCTGTTATTAAAAGTGTTTTGTCTTTAAAATCTGACATATTGATATGACCTCCTATAACCGGACTTTCCGCTTTCTCATTACTTTTCCCTGTTCTTCTCTCCCTCGTATACTGCAATACCTGCAAGCCAATAGTGGATATAAAAACGCACCAGCAAATACTTGTGGAGAGTTAAAAACCGGATTAAAAATAAACGCTCCAATAAATCCAACAAAAATAATTCCAAGGTCTTTTCTTGATTCTAGCCCTGTCTTTTTCAAAAAACTAAAATAACCCACAAAGGAAGCAAAGATTACAAATAACCCAAACAGTCCAAATGTCCCAACAAAATCAAAAAGTTCTGAATGATAGCCAATTTGATCCAGTGAGGCCCTTCCACTGTCCATCAACCCAAAGAAGGGATTGCCAAGGAAGGTTTCAATACTCGTCTGATACAGCATTCCCCTTGCACTCGCATCACCCACTGCGTCTCTGTACACAAGAAGTATTTTCATATCATTAAGCTTGGTAGTGAGAAACTCAAAACCCGCTTCTTCTGCCAAGCAAACTGCCATAGTCAATACTTCTTCCAAATTCATCAGCACAACGATAGCAATTATGGAAAAAAACATGGTAATAAAAATCGTCTTTGTCTTACTTTCGCTGCACATAATTGAGGCCACAATAAGAACAATCGCAAGCAGAACGGCAAATGTAATCTGTGACTGAATCATCATCAGAAAAAGCGCTGCCAGTAATACAATATAAAAAGCTTTCTTTTTTTTCTTCCATATCATCAAAGAAACAGGTATCCCAAAAAGCATTCCATATGCTTGTGACCAACTCACAATATTCATTTTCCTGTATATTTCTTTATAAGTGGTAAAATCAAGACTGGTATCATAAGTTGAACCTCTCGCCAATTCACGTGCAGCTAATGGATATACATTTAAACCGGCTATTGATGTCAGCGCCGTGATAAAATAAATGATGGTTATGAATAAAAATAAATGTCTAAGAAGGCTCTCATTTTTCCCATAATACAGAATCATTCCGCCAAAAACAAAAGCCAATGAGACAAAGCAGTAATATACGTATGATATTTTATCCAACTGTGATCTCCATGTAATTTGCCAATACAGGAACATAAACAGAAATAAAATAGAAAGTGAGAATATTTGTTTTTCTTTCTTTAGCACGATCATTCCCCCAAAAAGCAGGCACGTTGAAATCAACATGATCAAACGAATCATCATGGAATTTAATAGAATCATGGAAAATGGAAGGCACAGATAGAAAACCAGCAGATACATCGCGGCTGCTATCATGCCTTCTCCGTTAATCTTTATCTTCATTATCACATACCTTCTCTATTAGTGAGCATATTTTTTCTTTGCATAAATAGAAATCATGTTTCGTCTCTGTCATAATTCTGTTATTTTTTCCCATCTGTCTCATTTCTTCCCTATGATCAATCGCATATAAAAGCTTTTGAGCAAGATCAACGGCATCGTGTGGAATAAAGGTCAAAGCATTATATTTATCCTTAAAATATTCTCTGGTTTCTTCATAATCAGAAATTACAACAGGCTTTCTATATGCTCCGGCTTCAATACACGGACGAGGCTGATGAACAGATGTGGAGGGAAACACCACGATATCTGACATAAGGATCAGTTCATCTATCGAATCACATAACCCAACCTCATAGATGGATGATGTCCCTTTGAGTTTATAATAATATTGAATCACTCTCTTCTTAAATCTGTAATAAGCAGGATATTTTATATCATGCCATAATTGTGCTTTCGACAATTTTGATTCATTCATATCGCCTGCAAAAATCAACACAAATCTTTCGTCTAAAAAATTCATCGCTTCCAATATGACATCTGTCCCTTTGATTTTTTCCAATCCTCCCATAAACAAAATCCCATACTTGTCAACACCTATACCAGCTTTTTCTCTCAAATGGGATTTATCTTGTTTTTTTAGAGCATCTAACTTCACACAATCTGGAAACACAAATGATGCTGCCTTACAAAAATTTAGTTTCCTTCTTTCATATTCTGAAAGAAAGGCAATCGCATTTAAGTGTTTATCTAATAGTTTTCGATATAAAAACACTTCCAACCGACTTGTCAATGTTTCTCTGTTTATACATATTATTTTTACATGCCCTGCAAGATAACGTGCTGTTACTGCCGTAACCAAAGTATTAAAAATCACCACATCTGGTTTCAGGCTCAGAATTTCATCTCCAATCTTCTTAATATTCCCCAGACTTAGTATGGATCGGAATGTCACAACGGAAAGCAAAGGTGGTCTGCCAGAATATAGATTGATCATAGGTATATGAGTAGAAAATTCATAAGCATTACATCCATTTTGGGATATCTTGCCTGCAAAATCGGGAAAGCCTTTTGGAACACAGACAATCACATGATAGTCATCACCAAGCATTTCACATAAATCTATAAGCGATTTTGTACCTCCACCCCATATTCCTGTATGGTGAACTATGACTATTGTCTTCATTCGGATATCTCCTTATCGAGAATTTTTCTGTCCCATCATTGGTTGGATCTTTTCTTGATCTGGTTGATTATAATATCAGCCGTGTGTTCTGGAGTATTTTGCGGAAATTTCTCCGCCACCTCTGAAAATGGGATTCTTCTTTTCTTATTCTTCTTAATAAATTGCATAACTAATTGCTGCGCTGTATCAATGGAAAGCTCATCACTAACATGAATGGATAAGCCATACTTATCTAAATAATCAATAGCACTGTCATTTGTACCATTCATATGAATAATCGGCTTTCCTGTTGCCATGTAGCAGATCACTTTCGATGGAACAGAATAATCATCTCCGGACAAACGATTCCCAATGTCTAAAAGAAAATCCGCTCTGTCCACATAATGTTCCAGTTCATTCTGTGAAACATATCCCATCCGCTGAATCGCTCCACCAGTTTCTTCCTCTGCTTTTCTCAATTCGTCTTCACAATTCCCACGGCTAAAAAAAAGGCATTTGAGGTCAAGATTTTTTGAGATCGCTTTCAACATTTGAATCAGCCTGTATGGAGAACGATAGTCTTTTGAAAGAAGCCCACTATACACCATCACAATCGTATCTTCTGTAATATTGGATAAAACTTTTCCATATTCGGCAATCCCGTTATGAGCATCCTTTTTTATGGTAAGATTCGGTATATCTGTATAAACAAATTTATCTGCGTATATTCTATATTTTTCTTTGGCATAAAAATATTTATTATGATTCAGGTGTATAATTAATTCAGCATGATCAAACAACTTCTTTTCTAATCGGGATAATCTTCCCGTAAAATGTCTTTTAAAACCTTCCTTATACATTGGATTGTTAATCAAAGAATCCAACTCATAATAAAAAAAATGGTCAAACACAGAACAAGCAACACAGACATCCGGAGGAAACATAGTCCCGATAATCGCATCATACTGTTTACTCTCATTTAACTTGGTAATCACCCGCCTATAATCTTGTACTCGCTTCATGGAAGGCACAGGCCAGGTAAATATCATAGGTATTCGGGTTTTTAAATAACCAAAAATCCCCTCTTTCCCTGTTTCAAAACTAATTTCAGATTTTATGCTATAAATCTCTCCCATTTCACTTGAACGATATAATCCCTCATCCTCACCGACCATCAGGACATCGCTTTGTACCCCTTTTTCTAAAAGTGCCTTTTGAACATTCATAATGCAAATTCCCGGTGGCGTCGGCTTTGGAAGAAATTCTTTTACAACAAACAAAACTCTCATCTGTTTATTTTCTCCCATCCTCTATTTGCCCATAATATGCGTTCGCTCCATGTTTTCGCATATAGTGTTTATCTAGTATATACTGAGCCATCGATGTCTGCGGATTCAGCAGCAGAGTTTTCCAAGCCATCTCTGCTATGGTATCCATCACAACTGCATGATAAACGGATGCCGCCGGATCTTTCCCCCAACTGAACGGTCCATGGTTTTTCACAATCACACCTGGTACTGCCATTGGATCTACTCTCCGATTTTTCAGTGTTTCCACAATAACCTTTCCAGTATTCACTTCATACGCTTCTTCCACTTCTTGCTGACTTAACTCCCTCGTACAGGGGATAGAGCCATAGAAATAATCAGCATGTGTAGTACCCAGTGATGGAACATCTATGCCTGCCTGTGCGAAAGCAACCACATTGATGGAATGCGTATGTGTAATTCCTCCGACAGAGGGGAATGCTCTGTACAGTTCAAGATGTGTGGCGGTATCTGAAGACGGCTTATACCGTCCTTTAACAATGGACCCACTTGCCAGATCCACTGCCACCATATCTTCCGGCTTCATTTCATTGTAATTCACTCCAGATGGCTTGATTACCATAAGTCCAGATTCTCTGTCTACTCCACTCACATTTCCCCACGTATAAATCACAACACCCCGGCGCATCAATTCAAGATTTGCCTCCCATACCTGTTTCATCAACTCTTCCAACATATTGGTCGTTGTACTCCTTTTCTTTCTAATGCTCCATTCAAACAGAAATCGAAGTTGTGGGCTGTCTGATGCGTGCCAGTGCCAGGCAGTTCACAACTCTAATTTCTGTCTGGATGGTGTATAGTGGCAGTATCAAATCAAACGGTTCTAATTTCTTTCAATATCGCAACTGTATGAGCAATCCCACGATTTGCATCAAATAACCCTTTCCAACCAAGAGCCAGCAGTTCCCTGCTGTCTAACGATGAGTTGCTCATTGGGTTAAACCCCTTTTTTTCTTTCTCTGTAGGCAGTTCCATTTTCAGCTCCACACCAGCTGATTTTGTCAGGATTACTGCCATCTCCCGGATGTTAATGACAGAATCCGGATTTGATATGTTATAAACGCAGGCAGGCTTGCCTCGCAGCAACGTCTTCAAAATAGCCGCTGCGCAGTCTAGACAGTAACAATAACTACGGATTTGAGAGCCGTCGCTCTTCATCACAATAGCCTCTCCACGTGCAGCTGCATACGCCCACGCAGAAGATACGCGGTTGTCAGATTCAAGCGCAGTAGGACCATAAATGTGTCCGGGACGAATCATCACAGACTCCACTTTGTACTCGTCATAATAAGAAGCGCACATGGTTTCTGCAGCGCACTTGGCGATTGAATACGAACTGCGAGGATTCAGAAGATCAATATATCCGTACTCATCCTTCTTGCTTGGCCAATCATGCTCTTTTTTGCCGTAAACTTCTGAACTGGATATGTACAGTACACGTTTCAAGTCCTTTTCCTTTGCATAATCCAGCAAATATTTTATCCCAATGATATTGCTCATCATTGTTTCAACTGGTTCTTTGACAATCTTATTTGGAGATGCATTGCCTGCACCGTGAATGATATAATCGCAGGAAAGGGGCAAGCTGTTCTTTGTGGACAAGGCATCATAAAGAGAGAATGTAAACCAGTCCTCTTTGCTGTAGGGAGCAAACCGCGCCGCCACCTTCCTCTCATCCCGGCCCGCTGCCAATATTTTTATCTTTTCTTCATGGGTTTCATTCCAACGGATAAGAACATCAACAACTGCAGAGCAGATAAGTCCAGTACATCCTGTAATCATTACGCTCTTTCCAGCCAGCTCCTCAAGTTCCGACAATACTGCTATCGTCTCATCCAGATCTGAAATCCATGTCTTACTGTTATAAATACTCATTTTTCAATCCTTCAGCCAATCCGATCTCTTCGCAGCCAGCAAAGCCTTGAAGATGTCTATATCTTCCACTGTGGTCAGCTTGATATTCTTTTCAGAGCCAGCAGAGAAATACACCTGCTCACCCATTTCAATTTTAAGAGTACAGGAGGCAATCGAGTTTGTTATTCCCGCCTCCAATGCTCTCCTGTGTAAATCGCAGAGATCTCCTATGCGGAATGCCTGAGGAGTTTGTGTCCTCTTTAGTCTGTCACGCGGATAAGATCCGGTTGATGCTACGCCATCTTCGGTCTCCATCATTGCTTCCGCACAGGGAATAACTGTAATGGCATTGCCAAATTCACAGGCGACACGTATATTGTCAGAGATAATCTCTGCACTGACCATTGGACGGATTGCATCATGAATCAGAACAATATCATCTTTGTCAAAATGTTTCTCAAGTTCATAAACTCCGTTCCTGATACTGTGCTGACCATTTTTCCCACCTGGAATAACATACCGGAGCTTAATAATGTTAAACTGCTTTGCATAAGCCCACAAAACTTGTTCCCAGCCTTCGATACACACTACCGAAATGGCATCTATCTCTGGATGCTTTTCAAACGCCTCCAAAGTATACACAATAACCGGACGCTCGTTTACTGTTATAAATTGTTTGGGAATGTCCTGATGCATACGATTACCCGAACCACCAGCAATTAAAAGTGCTATGTTAGCCATTTCACTCTCACCTTTCACACATAACTTTTTGTTTTTGCTTTCTTTGCTTCCGTTCCGAGATAATACAAATAATACAATCTATATTTGATTAGAATCGCTTTGATTTTTTCATTTCTTTTCATATTGGCACAGTCAACATACCTAAAAACATTGGAATAAGGCCATTCTCGGAAAAAATTCATCGCTTTTTTATGCTTGATGAATATGTTAGCTTTATTCTCTTTGTTAAACAAATATCTTGTTATACATATTTGCATCGAAAGTAATGCAGCATAATAGATTGTTTCGTTATTGTTTTTTTCAGTATTGCCAATTCCTTCCAATAATTCCAGGAACTTTCTCTGTTCAAAAAGAGCATTATTCCGAAAGGAGTTTACAACGCTTGTTTCCGAAACCCTGTAATGATATAGCCGATCCGAAATTTGTATAACCTTTTCTGCTTTTTGGAAAACATCTGCCATAAACACAATATCCTCGCAGTAATTGATATCTGGAAATTTTATTCCCTTTGTAACAATAAATTCTTTCCTAAAAGCTTTCCCCCAACAGTATTTGACTGTCTCGTATCTTGGATGAGAGATTCTTAGGCTTTGTTTGAGAAGATTGTCTGATAACTCACAGATGTTACATTGACCATCCTCTAAACTGCCACCTTTCAAGTAATCTACTTTTTTATCGGATGTTCCAAATAAATAGGATTTATTTACGCTTTCACGATATGCAGAAAAAAGAATGATATCCGTGTCTTGTGTAATAACTCCAGACACTTTCCCGCAAAGCTTATTACTAACCCAATCATCCGAATCAACAAATACAACCCATTCTCCTGCGCTTTCTGCAATTCCTAAATTTCTTGCGGCAGACACGCCCATATTATCTCTCTGATGAAACACTCTTATCCTATTATCCATTACAGCATATTCATCACAAAACTTTTCACAGCCGTTTACAGAACCGTCATCCACAAGAATGATTTCCAAATCTGCAAAATCATTCGCCAATATACTGGCAATGCATGGTTCCAAAAAATCTGGTTTCACATTATATACAGGAATAATAAAAGAATACTGGCACATTGTTTTATCTCCCATCACCTGAAAGAATATCAAATTTGATGTTCCTTTCATATGATAAAGAACGAACAATGTTTTTATTCTTTTTTGACTGCTTTCTTTCCGTTATTAAGTTTTTTTGTTCAATACCCCCTCGTATAAAACTATAGATTTTACCATAGGGAAGTCTCAATTTAAACAATCTGTACATAAATCCAATCCTCCATGGGCAATGTTTCAAATCATGGTATAGTTTTTTTGGATGAACCAAATACATAATGAATGGATCAGGAGCCGCTATTTTTCCCAATTCAAAATCATCATAATCCATTTGTCCGATCGTATCTAATTCTTCTTTCAATGGCTTCATTATCAAATTGCAAAAAGCATTTGTACATATTTTTGAATTTAAGGATACATTGGAACTAAGGATATTATTTTTATAATCTCTAATAAATTTCATTGCACCAGCCTGTACGGATATAAGAAAATCTGTTGGATTGTCTGGTTCTCCAAAAACCGGAACTACCTCATCGTTCTCAACTTTATATTGAACTGTGCTTCCATGGGGAGCCATAATTAAAGCTTCAAACACTAAAATTCCCTTGGCAAAAGAACTATCCTTATTCTCGTTAAAAGCATATGTATTATAGTTTTCTTTCCCAATTCGGCTATTTGTGCTATCCAGACAACCCAAATACAGACCATATACTTTTTCCTTTGAATCGATTGCATCAAGGATTCTCTGGAGAACATATTGTGTTGTACCATGCCAGCCAACATCTGCAAGTACAATCTTTGAAATTTCATACTTTTCAATTCGTCTTTCAAATGCATGAATATCCATTTCTTACCTCTGACGTTTCTGTTTCTTATCGGTCACGAAATACTTTATTCCCCGATATTCCTTATATGGAGTATCCAGATCCATAAACACAATCCTATGCTCTGGATGGCGGTCTTTTTCAGGTGGAAGTTTCATATAATTACCGTATCGCTTTGTAAGATACTCTTTTGTTCCTGCAGGGATAGGAACCTCTATGTTCTCAAACGTCGTCCATTCTACTCTATCAAACCACTCCCGAGGATAAATCCATTTAATAAAAGGAAACATGGAAAATTCTCGAACATACTGAGCATCTGCATAATGCTTATCTGACGATGCCGCCATGTTTTCTAAATGATGCCACACGAAATACTGCACTCCTGGCGACCTGAATATACCAAGAATTATTTTGGCTATAGTTCGAACCATCTTACTTTGTCTTGCTGGCACTCTTCCGGCTTTAAAAAGTGAACTGCCTGCAGCAAGTACTACCTGAATATTTTGACTAAATTTCGATCTTGGACAAGCATGGAGTGGACATATATCAATAGCGAGTCCCTGATTAACGTCAAGATTTACCGTAGAATCGGTAACAAATGTGGTTGTATTATCTCTGATTGAATCCGATAACGTATGATCATTGTATTTCTTTGTCTGAAGACAAAGAGAATAATGAACTTTATTCGCATCTTTGTTCCATGCTTCAATAAATCTGACATAATCTGGTGCCGGAAAAATTATGTCAATATCATCATCCCATGGAATGAATCCATGATGCCTTACAGCACCCAGTAATGATCCAGCAAAAAAGTAACAACGTATATCATGTTCTTGACAAAAATTCACTACATATTTCGCCATTTGAAGACTTTTTTGCTGAAGATGTCTTAAATCAGAGTTTGTTAATCTAATTAGTTCCGTTCCCATTTGAATCAGTCTTCTTCCTCTATATTTTGTTTCGTAAAAAATTCTGTCATCATAATTTACAGATAAAGCTTATGTTGATGAATTTCACAATATAAGTTTCTTGATGAAAGTCATGGTAAAACACACGGCTTATCTCCAATCATTTTAGCCTCGATATATTGGGAAATAGTCACGGTTTATTTCTTCCCTAATTGACACTAATTCCTTGTATCGCTCCTTGTCATATATTTTCTTACCTATGTAAAAATGATGCAAATCGCCCTTATAGAAGGCTTTCTTGAACTTGAACAGACTATCCTTTTCTGATCCTACCCCGCCGCCAAGATAAAGCGTCTTATACCCATTCGCATTCCCCCAAAGAGCGGCTTCATATAAAAGCAGATTTGTAGGTGCCAGATTACTGTATTTATGAAATGAACCCGATAAATGGTAGTTCAGATGCCCATTCGCTCCAATCATAATGCTTGCTGCAATAACAGTCCCATCTTTCTCTGCCCAAAATACCTGGGCATTCTGTGGGATGTCTTCAAGAACTGATTTATAGAACTGCTCACCAAAATAATAATACGCTTCTGCACCATCCTTATCCATTGTGCTGTTGTAAATTATCCTAAACTTCTCAAATATCTCTGGGAAACGTCCGTTATATATCTTCACATCATTCCTAAGAGCCTTCCGGATCTTGTTCCGATTCTGACTTATAAAGTTATCCCAAATCACCTCTGAAGATGTAAGATCTATATGAACGACTTCGCCTAATTCAACCACTTCATAGAAATCCTGGCAAGCTGCATGATTTCTCACCATTGGATGAAATCTAACAAACTCACTGATAATGCCCTTCTGTTTTAACCATATTGAATAAGAAGCAAAAAGTCTTTCTGTCTCTTCTCCTTCAATTATCCAACCACCATAACCATATGGCGTGGCGAAATCAAAATATTGTCCTTCTTCAATCTTTCCCTTGAACCGCTCATCCTGCGCCACATCTCGCTTCATGACCACATGGATGCCACGAGTAGATTCATCCGAAAAGTAAAACAGCAGCGGCTCCCCATCACCATGAATCTGAAAAGCCTTCACATAACCACTAAGCCAATAAATGTCATAATTCTTAAAAGATCGAACAATAAAATCCCACTTTTCAGACTGTTCTATTGTATAAGCTGTGAACATCACCTCGCCCCCTTCCAGAATTTATTTATTGTTTCAGCCGATGGTATTCACTTATCATCCAATGAACCAGACAGTATATTTCATTTTCAATTAAATATCGCCGTAACCTGTCTCTTTTCCCGTTTGGCACAAGAACCGGGACAAATAAAGAACAGTCAGTATCTCTCATATCTTTGAAGTCCGTATCGCTGGACATGGTATTCTCATACCAGATCATCTGTTTTTCATTGGACGAAGGGACTAACCAGCCCACCATATTTCTCTCCATTTCCGGATTGTTAATCATGGCTTTCAGTAATTCATTATCTTCCCTTTCCATGGCTCGAAGTATCCGATTTCTATCAATTAAATACATATCTATCCCCCGCACAAAAAAATTTGACCGTGGACTTTAAGGTTTTATGTGATTTTTAATTAAAAACAATTTTTCACAAATAAACCCATTCCTTTCATAAAATTTTCTTGCATTGTAGTTCTGTCTATGCACATTCAATTCCATACCATACCAGTTCTTCTCTTTTGCATATTCCTGCATATTGGCAAGCAGCCTTCTTCCGATTCCCTGATCCCTGTACTGTTCACTTACAACAATTTGCGTGATATGCATCCTTTTCCTATCTTCTTCCGATTTCCTTAAATATCCCCACGCATAGGCGATCAACACGTTTTCTGAAAATCCCCCAAATACAATGGCTGTGCCGTCCTCTATGAACCTAAGCATATTTTCATATTTTCTGGTACAATATTCCTCTAGTTCGTAGGATGTCAAACCATGTTCAAGTTCTTTCATCAATAAGCATATTATTGGCTTATTATCCTGTGCTGTTTGTTTATCTAACAGCTTTATTTCTATGTTCATTCTCAATCTTCTCCATTCTTTCCACATCGAAATCTTGAACAGAACCCTCGCCTCGTACAATCACATCTTCTCTGTAAAACACCTTTTTTACTGTTTTAAGCAGAATTTTTATATCCGTTTTTGCTGTTATTTGATTAACATATGTAATGTCATACGAAAATCTTTTTTCCCATTCAAGCTCGTTTCGTCCATTCACCTGAGCAAGCCCTGTCAGTCCTGGTCTAACATCATGTCTGTGTTGTTCTTCCTCCGTATAGTATGGTAGGTATTTTACAGCAAGCGGTCTCGGTCCCACAATCGACATATCCCCTCTTATTATGTTGAATAGCTCTGGCAACTCATCCAATGAACTGCTTCGAAGTCTTACTCCCCAAGGTTTAAGTCTGGCTGCATCTGGCAGTAAGTTTCCTTTCTCATCCCGTTCAGCTGTCATTGTTCTAAACTTATATAGTCGGAAAATCCTCTCATCTTTACCTGGACGTTCCTGTGTAAATATCACAGGAGAACCAAGTTTCACTTTTACCAATATTGCTGTAATAAGTATTACTGGCGACAAAACAATTAATGCACAGGTAGCAAGAAAGCAGTCCAATGGACGTTTTATATACTTTTCATAAGGACCATAAGGCATATGTTTATTCTCCATCACTTTCCCTCTACCCAAAACACCGTCCCACAATGTCTATTACCCTCTCCTGCTCTTTTTCTGTCATCTTAATATCCGACGGCAGGCAGACTCCCCGGTGAAACAGCTCCGCCCCCACATCCCTGACTTTGGCTGATACAATATACGCATTACTTTGTGCCCTCCCATTCCCCTCTCTTGTAATAAACGGATTCATCCGATAAATGGGCTGCATATGCATAGGCTTCCAAATCGGACGGCCTTCTGCCCCAAAGGCAGCCAGAGCCTCTAAAATCTCTCCCGGGCAAGACTTTCCCTTCTCCGGAACATAACAAGAATCCCGTTCTCCCCGTACCTCCCTGCACATAGCCTCCTCATGGATAATGAAACAGCTAAGCCAGAAATTCGGCTCCGAGTTTACCGGATCATAAGGATTCATTATCACCGGAAGGCCGGCCAGACCTTTTTGGTACCGCTCATAAATCTCTTTCTTTCTCCTCACATGCTCTTCCAGATAAAGCATCTGCCCCCGGATCACCCCGGCTATCACATTGCTCATTCGGTAGTTATATCCCAACTCCTCATGCTGATACCAGGGCGCGTTCTCCCGGCTCTGGGTAGACCATTTGCGACATTGGTTTGCCTCCTCCAAATTGTCTGTAAATAGCATCCCGCCAGAGCTTCCGGTAATGATTTTATTTCCATTAAAGCTGATTACCCCAAAATCACCCAGGGACCCGGTCTGCCTTCCCTTATAAACCGCACCCAGGCTCTCCGCTGCATCCTCAATCAGCAAAGCACCATGATATTCACAGATTTTCCTGATCTCCTCCACCTTCCCCGGCGTCCCATAAAGATGGGCCATAACTACTAATTTCACCTCCGGATACCTATCAAATGCCTTTTCCAGAGCTACTGGGTCCATGTTCCAGGTCTCCTCCTCTGAGTCCACAAACACCGCTTCCCCTCCCTCATAAAGGATGGGATTCACTGTAGCATCAAAAGTCAAATCTGAGCAAAATACCCTTCGCCCCATCAAAGCTCCACCCCGCCCCATTCCCTCCGGAGTGGAAATGCCAGTGGAAGAATGATAAATCCGCTCCGCCGCCAGCTTAACCGCCAGATGCAAGGCAGCTGTTCCAGAGGATAACGCCACTCCGTAGGAGATTCCTAGCTTTTCTGCCATTTCCTTTTCAATGACATTGATGTTTTCCCCCACTGTGGACATCCAGTTGGTATCATACGCCTGCTTTACATATAAAAGCTCTTCTCCATGCATCGTAGGGCTGCTTAACCAAACCTTCCTTTCCAACGGCTCCATTCCCCGAAACCGGAAGTCCTCTTTTAAATTCATGTCTCCTCCTGTATCTTGTTTTTTTCTCACTAACTTTTGTCTTTTATCTTCTTTCTTCTAAGTTTTGTTGTTTAATTTTTTTCTTCTATCTTTTGTCTTTTATCTTTCCACCTTCTATCTTCCGCCTTTTATTTTCCGCCTTTTATCTTCCGCCTTTTATCTTCCGCCTTCTGCCCTCATTCCCGCTTTCTGCCGCCTACTGTTTTCTTTTCTTCCCCTTAAAAAACATAAGTAGAAACAATCTCCTTCACCTTCCCCCGAATCTCTTCCGTATCCTGATTCGCGGTTTCATAAAGCTCTTCCAGCTTCCTTTCAAACTCCTTTTGATCAAACTCAATGGGCTTTCCAATGTGAATCAAACGATTGGGCGTATCCAAAAGCCCCTCCTCCTCCATCAGAAGCTCTTCATAAAGCTTCTCCCCAGGCCGCAACCCAGTAAACTCAATGGGAATCTCTTCTCCTGGCTCATATCCGGACAGCCGAATCAAGTTGTTTGCCAAATCCAGGATTTTTACTGGCTCCCCCATATCCAGCACAAAGATCTCCCCGCCCTTTGCATACGCTCCTGCCTGCAGCACCAGAGACACTGCCTCTGGTATGGTCATAAAATACCGGATAATCTCCGGATGCGTCACAGTCACTGGCCCTCCCTGCTCAATCTGCTTCTTAAACAGCGGAATCACCGAACCATTGCTCCCTAACACATTTCCAAAACGCACCGCCACAAAATCCGTCCCAGACCGTCCATTCATCATCTGAATCACCATCTCACACATCCGCTTGGACGCTCCCATAATGTTGGTGGGATTTACCGCCTTATCTGTGGAAATCAGAACAAACCGCTTTGCCCCATACTGATTTGCTGCCTTTGCGGTCTTATATGTACCAAATACATTGTTCTTAATGGCTTCACAAGGGCTGTCCTCCATCAGCGGCACATGCTTATGGGCTGCCGCATGATACACAATATCCGGACGGTACTTGTCAAACACGGACTCAATCCGGTGCGTGTTTCTTACGGACCCGATTAGCACCACCAAATCCAGCCCTGGAAACTTGTCCTTTAGTTCCTGCTGCAAATCATAGGCATTGTTTTCATACACGTCAAACACAATCAGCTGCTTTGGCTGATGCCCTGCCACCTGGCGGCACAGCTCACTTCCAATGGAGCCGCCTCCCCCTGTCACAAGGACTACCTTGCCGGAAACATACTCCATAATCTCGTCTAAATTCACCTGAATCGGCTCCCGCCCCAAAAGGTCCTCAATCTCCACCTGGCGAAGTCCAGCCACGCTGACCTCCCCGTTTAACAGCTGATAGATTCCCGGCAGAATCTTCACCCCGCACCCAGTCTCCCGACAAATTTCAATGATCTCTTTCCGCTGTTTTGCCGAAGCAGAAGGCATAGCAATATAAATCTCATCCACCCTGTATTTATCCACCAAAGCCGGAATCGCCTCCCGCGTCCCGGCAATCGGCACTCCGTTGAGATATTTGCCCACCTTATTCCGGTCATCATCTGCAAAACAGACTACCTTCCCTTTTGCAAATGGACTGGTGGTCATTTCCTTTAAAATCACTGCACCAGAACTTCCTGCCCCTGCAATGAGAATCCGCTTCCCGGCATTCTTTCCCGGACGGGAAAGAGGCATGGATATGAAAATCCGGTAAGACAGCCGGATAATTCCCTCACAGACACACAATGCGGAAAAAGACAGCACAAAATAGCTTCTGGGCACAGTTCGTTCTGTCATAATCATCCCTGCAAGCTGAAACAAAGAGGCAAGCCCGCAGGCCCCGATCAGGTACACCACCTCCCGAAGCCCAGCCACACTCCACATGGTCGCATACATGCGGAAAAGAAGAAATACTCCAATGGTAATTCCCACATAAAACGGCAGATAATCAAAAACCGCTTCTGCATACCCGGGCGGAATTTTCTCAATATTCAAATCAAATCGAATAAACAGCCCCAAAAAAGAGGCAAGGCAAACTGCCCCCACATCCAGCCCCATTAACACCATCATCCGAATCCGTCTGTCTTTTGGCAAATATTTTTCTAGCAAATTTCTGTTCTTCATAAAATCGGACCTTTTCCCAAAATAAGATCTTTTTCCTCTCTGTTGTCATACAATAGCTTTTGATTCAAATCCTCTTTCAGCATAATTCCAAACACAATCCCCCTCACCTCCCCCAAAAACCGGTGACGAACCAGAGCATACCGTTTTTTAAACTGGTACCGCTCTACCTGCTCCCTGCAGGACACAAGAGGCCCTGCCATCTGACAGATCTGTCCCTGATCATCCTTTCCCACATAAGAAAGACGCGCCACATGGTCTCTCCCAGATATTTTCAGAAGAAAATCCACATCCTCTCTCATTAAAGGCAAAAAGGTTAAGTCCCCCCAAACCACGCCTCTTCCCATGACGGAAGCTGTTTTCTTTTGGCAAAGGAAAGGGATTGTCTTTTTAGAAACCATAAACACACAGCCAGGAAACATGGATTCCACATGAACCACACTCTGCTGCTGTCTCCGCCAGATCCGCTCCTGTCCAATCACAAAGCATTCCTCATACATAGAATCTGGAACTATCCTGCGAATCTCCTCTGCCATCTCCTCTTCCCTTCCCGCCCATGTCCGAATCAAATACCACACCATAACAATCCCCCTTTCCTGCCTGTACAACGGCCTGTTTTCATTACAGCTTTAATAGCAGACCTTCTTCCATCCCTTAACGGAATGGCATGATACAAGGGTCAAAAGGCCTTATGCCCCAGCCCCGCGGCATCGCCCCGCAAACTATAAATCCCCCTCCAGCACAATCCCCAGCAGGACTTCCTTTTCCTCCCCATGAATCCCGACACGCACCAGCACATACCGTTTCCCAAGTCTACATTTCACAATCCGGTTTCCGCAGATCTTGAGGGGACCGGATATGGGAACAATCTTCCCATTTTTGTCTGTAACCACATGAGAAAGCCGGATCACATAGTCAGAATCCATAATCTTCCTTAAAAATGCAGCTTCTTCTATTTCAAGAGACAAGAAAAAAAGTTCCTCATCCGCCAGGAGCTTTGCCATAGCCGGGAGCTTTTTCAGGCAAAAAAATAAAGCCTCTGGTTCCCTGGCAGTGATAAACACATACCCAGGAAAGGCCCGCTTTACATGAACAAAATTTTTCTGCTGCCGCCTCCACAGCTGTTCCTGACCAACCACAAAGCATTCCTCATATAAATTTGGAGAAACCAGCTTGTGAATCAGATTCACAAGTTTATCCTCCTCCCCTGTCCGCGTCTGCAGTACATACCACAACATAGCCTTCCTCCATCCAAAAGGGCAGGCTTCGCCATCTCCGGTCTTTCAAACAAAATCCCCCGGATTCTTTTCCAGCCTATCTGACCCCTTTGTGGAAAACGCAGCCTCAAGGCTCACGTTTATCCCTCCCGGTTTTGTAACAAATCAACTGGCTAGTGTAACAAAAGTAGGAATTGTGTTACACGAAAGGGACTCTGAAAAGTTGAAAAAGTGTTAATTTTACAGGGATTTTCAAGAAAATGGCGCACCTGCCAATGGAATGTATAAAAATACAAATCTGATCAAAAGCCAAAGACCACCCGGAATAAATCTTCCAAAACAGATGAAGCTCAAACAGAATTTATTAAGAAAATCTGCCCTGTTTTTCCAGAAAATCTTAACTCTTTCCTCTGAAAAAAACTTGCAATCATAAAAAAAGAATGGTATCATAACAAAGTGCTGTGAGTGTAACACAATTCCTACTTTTGTTACACTCAATCTCATTTTTCTGTATATTATAAAATATTTTTGTATTTTTATTTATTTTAAAAAGGCATGTCACGAAATTTCTCTCCCTTCTCCTTCATCTTTTCCTTATTGCCTTTCTGCCGCCAAAGCTCATGGGAGCTGTTTGATCTGTTTTTTCCTTGCTTTCCTTCCATTCATCATTGTTATTGATAGTTCGCCACCTTCTTTTCCAGAGTGTGTCTGAGTATAAGACTCTTTCGCTTCCCTTTCATCATGTTCTATCCTTCCATGAAATTTCCATACCTGTTTATAATCGAGTAGGGGGAATTTAATCCCCCTCACAGTCGAGTGAGTAAGAGGAATTTCACCTCAAACTTCTCACAGAACCGTATGTGAAAGTCTCCTTTCATACGGCTCCTATCATTCAACAATACGAATACAAAATACTCCAATGAGCAAAAAGTTTTGACTCTCACTTTCTTATAGTGCAGAGCCATTTCTCTGCCCTGCGTCTTCTTCCTCGAAAATTTTTGTACTTGCACATTGCCCACTTTATAATTCTTTTTTCAATACATTGTAGTGTCCCTCTCATGGCTGATGGATTGAACTTTCCAAAGTAATTCATCCATCCCCGCACCAATGGATTAATCATTTCCGCTATAATGTCTATCTTACACCCTGTCTTCTTATGAATTTCCATTGCTTTTATCTTTTCCCGAAAATTTTTGGAGGGAGTCTTACTTACTGATGCAATAAAGTTATGCCTGATTTTACCATCCCTGCATTTAATGTATACTGCTTTAAACGTATATCCAAGGAAGTCAAATTCTGTAAGTTCTTCATTTATATTTCTCTCCTTGTCTTTACAATACACGATTCTTGTTTTTACAGGATGCAGTTCCAGTTTACATTCTTCAAATATGCATGTAAGTTTTTCTTTTATCCACAATGCTTCTTCTTTTGTTCGACAATGAATTGTCCCATCATCTGCATATCTTTCAAAGGGTGCTCGGGGGAAGTTTCTTACCATCTAACCATTTTTTTGTTTTTTCAAAAACTGTTAATTTCATTCTAATCCAAGGAGGTTTTTAAATTGATTTAAAATTGTATACAAAATCATTTCCATACTATAGCAGGCATAGATACCTTTTGACCCCAGCATCATGACATTGATATCTGAATCTGGACGGGACATCCCTCCTTCTCTGTCTGCCCCACGACAATCCCCGCCCCAACTTTACTCACTCCATGAAAAGTAACAAATTTGTAAAATATGAAAAGAGGCTGACCTGTTTCATCAGCCTCTTTCTTCGCTATTCTTTCATATTTTTCAGTCCTCTTTCTTAATCTATTTTCCGTATTATCAGGGTTATGGTATCGTACTGCGCGCTGCCCGAACTAACCGCCTTGACCGAAACATTGACAGGCGCGGATATCACCGGAATAACTGTCTGACCTACCAAAACCTTTGTTTCTTCTTTATTTATAAAGTCGGTCTTTTCATATCCGCCCATAGCCATCTGGCCATCACAAATCAGCTGCAGCCCTGCGTATGAGAGTAATTCGCCTTGGGGATCACATGAACAATCTACTTTAAAAAACACCTCATAGAATCCTGTTTCTTTCAATACAAAGTTTTCTGTACCGGGCGGATGAAAAATGGCATCCCCTTCTTGTATCATAACAGCGCTTATCGTCAAATTCTCTCCAGATTTCCTTGTTTGAATACCCCCATTGCCAGTGAATACCAGATTCAGCTTAGGCGCAGGGCCGGCAGGTCCTGTCGGGCCAGTTGGACCTGCTGCTGTCACCAGCTCAAAGTCTGGTGAGGTTCCGGGAGTTCCCGCCGGGGCATCCTTCACCGCCTGATATAAAGCTCCATTATGAAATACCATTTTCCTGGACGGATAGGATTTCCCCGGTACAAAGGCTTCCACTCTATCTAATCCCGTTCCGGTGGGACCTGCCGAACCAGTGGGGCCTGTTGGACCGATGGGACCCGTCGGCCCTACTGCTCCTGTGGCTCCCGCTGGTCCCTGGGGACCTGTCGGACCCATCGCCCCTGCCTCTCCCGCTGGGCCCTGGGGGCCTGTCGGACCCACTGCTCCTGCTGCTCCCGCAAGTCCCTGAGGGCCTGTCGGACCTACCGCTCCTGCCTCTCCCGCCGGACCTGTTGGACCCTGGGGGCCTGCTGCCCCTGTCGCTCCCGCCGGACCTGTTGGACCCTGGGGGCCTGCTGTCCCTGTCGCTCCCGCTGGGCCCTGGGAACCTGCCGGACCTGTCGGACCCTGGGGGCCTGCTGCCCCTGTCGCTCCTGTCGGGCCTGTTGGACCTGCTGCTGTCACCAGCTCAAAGTCTGGTGAGGTTCCTGGAGTTCCCGCCGGAGTATCCTTCACCGCCTGATATAAAGCTCCATTATGAAATACCATTTTCCTGGACGGATAGGATTTCCCCGGTACAAAGGCTTCCACTCTATCTAATCCCGTTCCGGTGGGACCTGCCGAACCAGTGGGGCCTGTTGGACCGATGGGACCCGTCGGCCCTACTGCTCCTGTGGCTCCCGCTGGACCCTGGGGGCCGGTCGGACCCACCGCTCCTGCTGCTCCCGCTGGACCCTGGGGGCCGGTCGGACCTACCGCCCCTGCTGCTCCCGCTGGACCCTGGGGGCCGGTCGGACCTACCGCTCCTGCCGCTCCCGCCGGACCTGTTGGACCCTGGGGGCCTGCTGCCCCTGTCGCTCCTGTCGGGCCTGTTGGACCCTGAGGCCCTGCTGCCCCTGTCGCTCCCACTGGACCCTGGGGACCCGCTGCTCCTGTCGCCCCCGTTGCTCCCGCTGGACCCTGGGGACCTGTTGGACCTGCTGCGGTCACTAAAAGAAAGTCCGGTGACATTCCCGGAATCCCCACCGGATTATTCCTTGCAACCTGATACATCGCCCCATTATAGAACACAATGGTTCCGTTTCTGTAAGGGGTTCCCTCCACAAATGGAAGCACGGTCTCAAGTCCGGCTCCCGCCGGCCCCCGAAAGCCTCTGGGTCCCCGGGGACCCATGGGACCTACACAGCAATCCCCACAGCACTGGTTTTCGCAGTACTGCGTCTGAGATAAATGGCCGCCTCCCCCATACAGTCCTGCCGCTTCTCTGTCTGCATATTCCCAATCATCTAAGTGTTCATACTGGTCAAATTCATCCGGAAACATAGTATTCTCCTTTCTCAATTCTAAGTGTGCTGAAAAACGCCTGTTCCAGATTCCGCAAAAGGCATGGCCTTTATCTGGCTAAATGTTTCTTTTTAAACACATCTCAGAAAACTGCGCCATTTTCATATGCTTGGCTTACTATATTTTATGTCCCGAAATAAATTTGGTTCATCTCCTTCCAAATGCCCCACCGCTGTAAAAAAATCCATCAATTCGGGAGTGAACCCGTCATTGCTGATTCTGTAAAAATCAACGCCGGATTCCGCGGCGCTGTTGCTGTAAAACACCTCTATCACCCCATTTTCATAAAGTGAAAAGTTCGTCCTGCAGCCAAAGCTCATCTCCGGGAAAATATGAACAACCTTCGTTCCGTCATAATCGTATAAGTCATAATTCCAAGGATTAAAAACAGGATTTGATCCCCCCGTTCTCTCCGTCCGCAATAATAAGCTCCTTAGTTCCGTTTCCGTCTATATCATAATGTATAGTAAATATCCTGTTTATGGGTACGGATCTCCACACCGATATCCTCCCCGAAACTGCTCTCATAGGTATCTCTATCCCGAAGAACCATGTAAAAATTATTCCTGACCATGTCACTATACTGAGCTAAAACATGATTGTACATATCCGTTTCTCCATGGTCATTTGCCCTGATAATATCTGGGCTTTCCTCTTCTACCGCTTTCACTGTCAGGTCTGCTGTCATAGATGTCACATAGGCATACCCAATGATTTTGCGGCTGCACAGGTCCATAACAGATGCCAGATAAGTCCATCCTTCCTTCTGCACATGGATATATGTGATATCTGTACACTATTTTTGATGGATAGTATCTGCCTGAAAATCGCGTTTGAGGATATTTACTTTACCATTTGGTATGGTACCCAGCCGCTTATAGTGCTCCGATTTACGCCATATTCACGTTCCAGTTGTGGATACGAAGTTCCTCCAGAATTGTACAGATCCACGATCTGCTGTTTAAATTCCGGGGTATAAGATTTTTGGTTTTTGGCCATGCCTTTCATCTCCTTTATTCTTTCACTTGATCGTATAGATTGTTCGACTTTTCCTGTCCACACTTATATACTAACACCATTCGTCGGTAGCTACGCCTATATGGACTTTCACCACAGAACACGGGCATGCCCGTCATACCAAAAAAGCCGCCAAAACGGCGGCTTAAAGATAATCCCATTACAGCTTGAAACGTCTTTATCTGTTACAATATCCCCAACCTTTTTGTATGGAACCTATATAGAGCGTCACATTGACATTTCATGTTCCATGGACGGTTTACGGGCTATCTGGCATACTTTGTTGCTTTTTCAGGAGAAAGATCCCCTGCTTTTACAAGTTTTTCTAATAATTCATCGTAACCTTCCTTGCGGCCCTCCTCGCGGCCCTCCTCGCGACCTTCCTCGCGACCTTCCTCGCGGGCATCCCGCCTTTCATCCGCCAGTTTGATTGCCCACGTCATATAACTCACCTTCCATTCGTCATTGTTATTGATAGTCATCACCTTCTTTTCCAACGTCTGAGTATAAGGGTCTTTCACTTCCCCTTTCATGATGTAACGCATCAAAATCTTAAACTCATCGCTGACATTTCCATTATGGCCGTCAGCATTCACAAAAATCTTCCAGGCGTCATCCCCCAGCGGCTGATATGAGCCGTCACTTAGCTGATAATATTCCCCACAGCGGTAAATATACTCGTCATGGCCAAAGGGATCGAACGTGCAGACAAAGATCACCAAGCTCTTTTTGAGATTGACGTAATCCTCCCCTCTCGCAAGGATGTTCAGATCAATCATTCCCTGATAGTACCTTGAACGCCTTGGGAGGTTTCGGTTCCTCCCTGTCTGCATCTCCACGTCATAGACCGTTCGCTCCTCGTCCTCGATGTACACGTCCATCCGGATCGATTTCGCATTGATCGCTAAGGTTACGGTCTTCTGCCTCTCAGGGTACTCGATCTCCCGGATTTTTGTCCCAAGGATGGTTTCCAAGAACGGTTTACAACACTCCGGATCTGCCATCACGGTTCCAAACATCATATCATCCTGGATGGTGACTGGATTGAATTGTTCTAAAAGTATCTTTTCTTTTTCTGTCATGTTACCTCCTGTGCAGGGACTCTTCTTTCCTTATATTATATAATAAGCTTGGGGTTCCTGCAATCTTAATTTAGTTTTTGTTTTTCAGTGCGTTGTTTCGCTGTCTTATGTTTCGTCATGCTTTCTGGACATGGCTTCCAGCAAAGTATCGCATTCTCTGTCACTGGGATTTGATCTTCCTCAATTCGTTTCGTGCTTCGAAAAATTTACCAGCTATATAAAGTTCATCTAAAGTATTGGTTCGATTTATCTCATTTTGTAAATTATTTTGTAATTATTCCACAACATTATTAAGTCCTGTAGCTGACAGCCATTTTAAGTACAATCTGTTTTATACAGCTCTTTTTTTTGCGAAATCCACTATCCCGTACCCATTGAGCGGCTTCAGAGCAGGGCTGTGCAACTGGGATTTTTTAGGTGGATTTCCTTCGGCAGCATCACCACTACGCTCATCTTGTATTAGATATGCCATTTCGATTGAGAAACTTGAAACTGTATGATAGAATAGGAAATGGTCAAATTAACAAACCAAATTTAATCAAGGAGCGAAGTACATGAAAATCAGAAAAACAGTTAAAGTACATATAGCCACCGCTATGGTTTTATCGACAGCACTCTTATTTGCAGGCTGTGGAACCAATACAACAAAAGAAGCATTGCCGAATATCGTTGAGGAAGAAATCTCACAAAATGAAAGTTTGATGATAGAGAATGATATAAAAGAAGAAAATCAAGATAAAAACATAATAAATGAAAATGATGAAACAAACAATCAAAAAGCACCCACGAAAAGCATGAATATTTACGATGATATTCTAACGCAGTACAGAGACATGGTTCAAAATGACTTTTATGTTAATCTCCGGGATTCCGATACCTATGAAAGCAGTTTTGGAGAGGATATTGGTCTTGAAATCCGCACACATAAGCAGGATATTTATTACACATTTTATGATATAGACGGAAACGGAACAATGGAACTTATTATTGCAGGAGGAGAAAATGCCGTATCAAATCCCAACTTTTCCCCTTGGAATTATGATTTATATGGGTATAACGAAACCAATGCAGTTCATATCTTTCCAGAAAAGGAGTTTGGTTACAGAACCAATTTTTCACTTTATGATAATGGAGTGATAGAAGTGTTTTACAGTAGTAGTGCTGCGGAATCGGGTGTTGATTTCTACAAAATAGGCACCGACGGATTTACTCCCGAACGAATTGATTCTTTTATTGCAGTTGGTCATTTAGAAGGAGATGAACCTGTATTTACCTATTTTCAAAATGGAAATGAAATTACGGAAGAAGAATACAATGCCAGCATTCAGAGCTACGAAATTGCTCTTCCAGCATTGGATTGGATACAGATTCAATAAAACCCTTTGCCGCCTTTCTTAACCTTGCCACCCTTATCATGCCAGGTTCAAATCCCCCGCTGCAAGCAACGAGACAGCAAATTAGCAATGCTGTAAGCGAGGATGTATTTGAACCTGGTGACATTCGCCAAATACCCGTACAGGCATGGCCTTGGCTCATTGCTCACGGAAATAAACCTATGTTTTATTAGGTACTATCCCATTTCGGTATTCCCCAGTCTGTTTTAGGATAAGCGCAAAGATTCTGTTCGAAATAGAAAATCAACTGTTTTTTTCCACTATTTTCTTGAATGGCTGCCTATAGTCCATCCATTTATAAATAAGGTTATGGCATCTAACTTTGTTATCTTCTTATTTTTCTTTATGCTATATGCTGTAACGATTGCACTTGCTATCGAAATATAAAATGCACAAATATCAAGAATCCACAATACCTTTTCTGCTTTCCTTTTCATACTTTTCTCCTTTTATCAATAACAGCTTTTCTCTCACTATTATAACCCATTTTACATGAAATGACAAGAAAAAGACAGCCTGACTATCTTTTTGCTGTCTTTTTAGCTTGATACATTTTAGTATATTTCCTATCTCTGAAAAGATCACAAAATACCGAATCTTTTGCTGTACATTTTGCGATAAAGACCGGATCGTTCCGATCATCCTCGCACCATACATCTTTGTTGTATCTTATCTTCCAAAAGAACTCTTTCGCAATACCTTATCGGTCCATATTATACACTGACCTTGAATCAACTTCAAGCCTTTCGATTCATCTTTCTGAAAAAATCGAGAATGCGGTTGCTGTTTAAGGTGCAGGGAAAACAGAACGAAATTACTTAATACAACATTAAAACGATTTGAATGATTTATGCATCCTTTTTGCCTTTTATTATTGCAACAACTGCAAGAATTGCGTTAATCAAACACCAAAACGCCCAAATAACCAGATCGCTATAATTGCCGTATCCCACAAACCCCATAAGCGCCGCTAATCCGAACAAAATAATAAGTGCAATATTGCCGCCCTTTCCCTGAGATTTTCTGGTAGCCACTGAGACAATTCCACCTGCCAGCATTAATATTCCAACAAAAATTCCTATAGAACCTGACGTTTTACCGTTATTCTCCAGTGCATTCACCATCCCTGCCGCGCAGGACTGAACGGCTACCAACACAAATAAAATCATCGACAAAATTCCTGATACCAACTTCCATGTTTTCATATTCTTTTCCTCCTACTGTGTTGAGAATGTAATAGGCTCTGAATCAGCGATTGTAGAATAAGAATCCGCATCATAGATATGGAATTTTAATTCCACTTCTTCAATCGCCTCAATTCCGTTTGCTTCCAAATCACTTGAAAATACTGCAATATCATCTATAGATTTTTTTCCATCATATATTGTAGTGGAAAAAAACGGATTCATCATAAATCCATTAACAGACATATCATCCACGGAAATACCTACGTTTTTCCCGGAATTATTTTCAAGATATAGGAGTATAGCTGTTCCCCAAAAGCTGTTTTCATCAACAGCCTTTCCAACAATTCGAATGCCATCCTGATTATACAATTCTGTCCCTATATCATTTGGGATTGTATCCATATTTGCATAGGCTGAGGTCTGGATAACCACACATTCCGGATCAAAAACAGTATCATAGGTAGAAGAATCGTATATATGGAAGTATATCTCAATTTTTCCTACATTCTCAATACCCGCCGCCTTTAGCTGTGTGCTGGAAAAATACAGGGTTTCATTGGATTTTTTTCCTGCGGCAATTCCAGAAGAAAATAGGTCTGTAATCATATAATCATTGACAATCAATGCGTTACAGCCAATCGTAACATCCTGTTCTGAATTGTTTTCCAGCAGCAGCTTAATGCCATCGCCCCAGATACGGTCGGTAACATATTCTGTTGCAGTGACAATAATTCCATCCTGGTCCACAAGCACCTGCTCGTTAATTGTGACTGCGGCGGCGGATGAATCTACAAAATCTTTTGAATCATCTGAATTGTTGGAAGCATTTTCATCCGCATCTTCCTTTTCCGATGTTTCGTTTGAAACAACCTGTTTGGTTTCACCAGAATCTGGCTTCCCACTTCTCAATGCCATTGCCGCAAACACAGCCAGACAAAGCACTGCACCAATCCATTTCATGTTTCTTTTCATCTTAAAATTCCTCCCTTGAGTATGGTTTATATGTTTATATAAAATACATACAACAACTGTCTCAGCCAGAAACGCAACAAAAATATCAAACGTCCCTGGAATGAAAGATGTTCTCTGCATCATTTCATCGCCTCTGTCAAAGGAAACCCATGACGAAAAGCAATTTTCAGACACACTCTAGCACTGTAAACCGCTTGTCCTCAATGTTTCCATTCCGTGTTCCTTCAGTATTTCATTGACCTCAATAATATCTCCGGGACGTTCATTGAAAATAATCATCAACAAGGCGTCCCTTGGCAGTTTCGCATACAATTCTGGCATTTCATACTTCTTCAGCGCCCGCTGTGTCTGAGCCAGCGACATTTCAGCAGCATAGCATATTCGTAGAATAACATCCCTTTGTCTTGTTCTTTTCTCTCCGGACAGAAGCTTATAGCCATACCTTTCCGGAACATCCGCCCGCAAAAAAACAAGCTGCTGCGTGAGTTTTTTTGCGGTGAAAATATTTTTCATATATATAGTGAACACCTCATTATCTGGATTTCTTGTATTTTCCCTGCAATAAGAATCAAAATCTTTTATATGCGTGCTTTGTAAAACTTTTTCTAATTCATCTGTATTTTTCTCTCCCATAAGTTTCTCCCATCTGATATAATGTAGTGACAAACCATTGAAAGGAATGATAACATGGATTATGCTGACCGCCTTGGAATTTCTTACTATCATACCATTGCAACTATAAACCGTGAGCATAAAATATATCTGGTTCAACACCAGGAAACCGGAAAAATCTATATCAAAAAAATACTGGATATATACAATCTGCATATATACGAACATTTAATGAAATACCATATAACTGGTATTCCGAAACTGTATAATATATATGAAGAAAGTGGACAACTCGTACTAATTGAAGAATTTATCTCTGGCATATCCCTGCTGGAAATGCTTGACGAAAGGACCCTTACGATTGACTTGATTATCCAGTTTATAGGCGAACTGTGCAGCATTCTGGAAAAACTGCATTTTCTCAACCCGCCTATCGTTCACAGAGATATTAAACCTTCAAACATTATCATTACGCCCTGCAATCATGCAGTCTTAATTGACTTTAACGCTGCAAAACATTCAACTAATACTGCGGATCATGATACGATACTTCTTGGAACAAAAGGCTATGCTGCCCCTGAACAGTATGGCTTTGGTTCTTCCACTCCGCAGACGGATATCTATGCGTTGGGGATTTTATTAAAGGAACTTTCCTATGCCCTGCCTGTTCCGACAAATATATTTCATGCCGTTATCACGAAATGTACCGAAATGAATCCGTCTGACAGAATGAAAACTGTACAGGAGTTGAAAACCGAAATGGAAAAATTGCAAAACTGTAATAACGATAGCCACAACCCAGAGAACACGCCGCTGAAAAATTTCGCCCCGCCCGGTTTCAGGACAAAAACTTCGTGGAAAATGCTGATTGCATCTATCGGATATTTATTTATCTTTTGGATGTGTCTTTCTTTTGACGTACAAGATGTAACTCATCTTTGGTTGGAAAGAATCACCATTTTATGTATCGCGCTTTCTTTTGTCTTTTGTTGTTTTAACTATTGTAATATACATCAAATCATTCCCTTATGTGCGAATAAGCATAGACTTATACGCTGCTTAGGTGTGCTGCTTTTTTATTTTACAATAGCTTTTTTGATGATACTTTTCATGGTTTTTTTGGAGTCTATTTTTTGACTTCTGTTTTTTCATTATAGCACATATTATCTTTTTCGTTGCCACCTGTATGGTGGCAATTTATTTTTCATATACATTGACATTTGGACAAGCCAAAACAACGATATAGATCTTTGTTTTTCGATTTCATATTAAAATCATGTGTTTGGAAAGTATAGTCCGATTTGTTCCAAAGAATTACTACCCTCAGTAAACAAGGGGCGAGTGTCCCCTTGTTCACTGAGGGGTAAATGAATTTGATAAAATAGAGAACGCCATAAAAGGGCAAAATGCCTGTGGAATTGTTTCATAACAAGAGATGATTTCTATGGTTTTTATTTGGCATAGGAATACCCCAGCAGCATCGATTATTATAATCAGCGCAGCTTTCTGTTTTCTTCTATCCATTTCACAGCAAAATCTACCAGCGCCCTTTGGCTCATCATGGAAAGGATGCCATTTCCTAAAGGTACATGGCGCACTTTTCCGGTCTGTTCAAATGCCTCTCCAATTACCGAAAAATCTTCTCCATCTACAGCTAATGTCTCATAGGATTTCCATATCCGCTGTCCATTCTGCTGTATGGCACTGCTTTCTATAATCGTATGCTTACCCGGATATTCAGCTCTTACATCTGCCAAATGAAGGGAAGTATTCTTGTCATGTCCAACCCCAACCAGTAAAACATATCCATCAAGTTCATACAGTCTGCCAATAGGTGAACTATCTCCAAAAATATCCGACAGGTCATGATTTTCTGTCAAATATTGTGCATAATGTCCCCATGCTGCTACGGACCTTGCAGGATGGTCGCTTCTAAGTGTCCCCGGCCACTGGCGAAACATTTCTGATACGGCCCCCATTGTATTTGTCGGTGTAATCCGTTTGTCATAAGCAGGTATGGATTCACGTATAACCGGCCACCATTCCTCCGGTTCCTGCCAGTAAACGCCGGATGACGGATCTAAATTTTTCCATGACTGTGTCGGCATCATAATTGTACCTTCATCACCAACACGCTCAAGCAATGCTTCAATAACTGACTGTGCGCCACCACACACATATCCCAAACTGCTAAGCGACGTATGTACCATAATCGTCTGCCCTTTTTGAACGCCAATATCCTTCAAAGCAGTTGCAATATCATTTAGAGTTACCAGCTTCCTTTTTTCCATCTTATTATTCCTCCCATTCATGCCACAATCTATATAAAAGTTCCTCTCCATTAATTCGAAAGAAATCTGTTGCATCAACTTTAATCGGTTTACCATTAACACATATGTTATAACCTATCAGCGCCGATCTATAATTTTATCAATCAACCCAAAATCTACCGCTTCTGTTGCGGACATATAATTATCACGTTCTGTTGCAAGGGCAATTTCTCCAATACTTTTTCCGGTATTCTCCGCTAAAATACAGTTTAATCGTTCTTTGCTTTTTTGTATATGATCGGACGTGATTTTTATATCCGTTGCCTGTCCTTGAATACCATTTCCATGTATCGCTGGCTGGTGTATCATGATTTCAGCATTTGGCAAAGCGATACGCTTTCCTTTCGTACCACCCGCTAATAAAAAAGCTCCAAAACTGGCGGCAAGACCAATACAAATCGTCGAAACATCACACTTTATATATTGCATTGTATCATAAATAGCAAAACCAGCTGATACAGAACCGCCTGGACTGTTGATATACAACTGTATATCTTTTTGGGGGTCTTGTGCTTCTAAAAACAGCATTTGGGCAATAATTAAACTGGCTGATATATCGCTTACTTCTTCCCCTAAAAAAACAATTCGGTCAGATAATAACCGTGAAAAAATATCATAACTTCTTTCTCCACGGCTGGTTTGTTCAATAACAAAAGGAATCGTACTCATGCGGCAATCTCCTTCATTTCTGTGATAGATTTGTCATTCCCATCCCATCCGGCCAGGAATGGACTACAAGAAATATAAGAATAGCACATACAAATTGGATTTTGTTTTGGAATAAAGATTCCAATATCCCGATAAATTTTAGGTGGATATAAATATATTTGTTTAAAAGCAAATGTAAATGATTGTTGTGTATCATATCCCGCTTCATATGCAATTTGTGTGATCGTCTTCTCTGTTTTAACCAGTTTTTCAGCTGCAATTGTAATCCTGCGGTTCTGTAAATATTTATACATGGTAATCCCTGTATATTCGGCAAAAATACGATTGGGATAAAATTTGGAATAGCCAATATTTTTCGATATATTATCTAAGTTAATTCCGTTCTCTAAATTTATCTCGATATAATTTATGACTTTTTTTACAACTTCTTTTTGGTCTTTCATTGTATGTCCTCCTTGCGCTCTTATCTATTATAGCAAGTTTTCATTTCCATGTCTTAATAAAAAATGCTATTTTAGCGCCTATTATCAGACAGTCTCACTGCTCTGTTTTAGTTTATTCCAATGGGACAATAAATGTAGGCTCAAGAAAGAAATATGCAACAACAATGGATTTTTCATCCTTGCTGATATATATACGTCGATCTTCTGGACGTTCAAGGGAAAATTCGCCAACGTATTTCTCCACATCACAGGCAAACAATAAAGGCCCGAACCGCTCATATAGTTTGACGCTACCTCGCATCATCATATTTTGTTGATATTCTGCTACAAAGGTGCGCTTTGTCTGTGGTTCTGTCTGTTGGACATAGCTTGGTATCCCACCATAAATACTTAGGCCAACAAACATAATTACAGATGCGAATAATCCCACTAGAGTTATGGCAATTACGACGGACCTCCTTATTGTTGTGTTTTCACGTCCAGCCCATTTGTGTATCTTGACAAAAATCCAGATAACACCTGCCAACATATCCCATGCAATCACATTCAATCCCATTACCACAAATTTAATATCAAAAAAGAACAAAACGGTAAATATAGACATACCTGCTAAGAGGATATACAGGAATATTTTCATAAATTTTTTCAAAAACCCCCATTTCTGACAATAGTTACTTCTTGGTAACTACGGCACAATAAAGTGCTCACTTTACATTTTTTCTTTATAGATTTATTATAATCTTGTAAACAGGAAAAAACAAGTCTCAGAAAGCAACATCAAACACCTGGGAAAGCACAACATCTGGCTCATTGACCAGCAAAATAAAAAACAATTAACTTCAACAGAACTAACCTTTACAAGCAATTGAAAGGAGGAACCATGACACAGACGGAAAGGCTTTCTTATCTGATAAAATATCTTATAAATGAAATAGATGAACCAGATTCAATATCTATACCAGTTGAGGACTCAGCGAAAAAACATCTGTTCCGATCTCTTATGAACATTCGCCCTCCTAGAACCGTTTCAAAAGAGTTTTTAGAAGTGCAAAACACCTATTTACAGGAGGAATGTACAAGAAAAGGTATTGTTTCACTAACGGACATTCCAATGATACAGAATGGAATTTACTTATGGCAGGGCGACATTACCCGCTTGTATGTAGACGCTATAGTAAACGCCGCAAACAGCGCCATGTTAGGCTGTTTTGTTCCTTGTCATGGGTGTATTGACAATGCGATCCACTCTGCTGCAGGTGTGGAGCTTCGCCTGGAATGCTCTCATATCATGGAAAATCAGAAGACAAAAGAACCCATTGGAAAGGCTAAAATCACAAAAGCCTATAATCTCCCCTGTCGTTATGTTCTTCATACCGTGGGACCTATTATCTGCGGACCCGTTACCAAACAGGATTGTGACCAGTTATCAAACTGTTATCGTTCTTGTCTGGAACTTGCAGCAACATACCAGTTAAAAAGTATTGCTTTTTGCTGTATTTCCACGGGAGAATTTCATTTTCCCAATCAAAAAGCCGCCGAGATAGCAATACAAACAGTACAAGATTATCAAAAGAAAAAGCAAGATGGCCTGGAGGTGATTTTTAATGTATTCAAAGACAACGACTATAAAATCTACAAACAGTTATTGGGATAACCGGAAAGAAAACCTTTCCATGAAAATAAATCCCCTCGTGGAAAAAGTACACAGAAACATTGAAAATGCGGATGCTGTTGTAATCGGCGCAGGAGCCGGACTGTCTGCTTCTGCCGGATTTACTTATTCCGGAAAACGCTTTGAAGATCATTTTCCTGACTTTATTGAGCGATATGGTTTTACAGATATGTATTCAGCAGGATTTTACCCATACAAAACATTCGAAGAACATTGGGCCTTTTGGAGCCGTTACATTTTTATCAATCGTTACCAAAATGCACCGAAATCGGTTTACAATGATTTATACAATCTGATAAAAAACAAAGACTATTTTGTTTTAACCACCAATGTAGACCATTGTTTTCAAAAAGCAGGCTTTGATAAACATCGACTATTTTACACACAGGGCGATTATGGGCTATGGCAATGCTCAAAACCTTGCCACCATAAGACGTATGATAATGAAGCGGTTATTAAAAAAATGGTTGCCAAACAGAAAAATATGCGTATTCCGTCCAGCTTAATCCCTTATTGTCCCCTTTGCGGTTTACCGATGTCAATGAATTTACGAGCAGACAATACTTTTGTTGAAGATAATGGCTGGCATACAGCTGCTAAAAGATACCAAGATTTTTTGCACTGCCATAAAAGATTAAAAATCTTATATCTGGAATTAGGGGTGGGCAGCAATACACCAGGAATCATCAAATACCCGTTTTGGCAAATGACCTATAACAATCCAAATGCTTCTTATGTAAGTATTAATCTGTCAAACGCTTCGATTCCGGAAGAAATCAGCAGGCAGTCTGTTTGTATTGACCATGATATAGGAGATATTTTAAAACAACTTACCAAAAACACATGAATGGTGAAAGTATATTTCACATAAACCTTAAACGTAAAAAAAGCAAAAAGTATAAAACCATCTGTTTCCACTCTCTCCAATTGGTGGTATAATAAAAAGAAACCACTGAAACCTGACAGGGAGGTATGATTGTGAATCGTGAAAAAAACAAGCTCCATTCTGGTGATATTTTTACAATCCCTCTTTTTCTTCCGTCTTATCAAATATGGAGAGAATTAGATGAATTTATGGATTACAGAAAATATCAATTCCACCAAGAGGATGTTTACGCTTTTGGAAGATTGATTGAGCCAGTGCCTGGAAATATGAACTTAATCGAAATTTTTTCCTACGTAGGGAAAATTCCAAAAAGTCCGGAAGTAATTATTCATTCAGAACGATTTTTCGAGCCAGTAATGATGGTAGGCGCTTTTTCAAAAGGACGTTGGAGATTTCTGTTTGATAATCCTCACTATGATAAATGGGTGGATTCTGATTATGCAAATATTTCTTTTTTAATGGGGGACAACCTGACTCTTTGGAAAGGCGGGGAAACGATTCCTCTTAGGCAGCAGGACAAAAAATCGGAATCATCGGATATTCCCTATATGATTGTCTATGGCAGTGTGGGATTAGAGGAGAAAATCCGCTTCCTTCTCTCTCTTAGAGGTCTGGAACTGAATTACGAACAGACCGTAGAAGAACGCAGAAACGAGTATCCAAAGCCACGTGATTTGGATAAAAAACTGAAAGAAACCATCGCACCATTTCAGTGGTCATCGGAAAACGGCAGATATTCTTTGTATTTTTCTGTTGGTGAATTAAACAGAAACAGTTTTGAAAACAATAATATGTTAGGAAATGGATACGATTGGGAAAAGGCTGCCATTGCTTTTATTGAAATACATATGCCGGAATTTAAGGATTCGTTTACTTTTGATTGTGAAGCAGATACTTTTTCCATGCAATCCCGTTTAAAAAAATCATTGAAAGCTTTTGGGCTTGCATTTCATAAATTTGTTTTGGATACCAGTGCCTTTGAAGCGTTGTTAAGTGGATTATAGCAGAGAGCAAATATGTTTTATGGATTCAGAACATGAATCTTAATATATCCTAACAATACAAGGAGGAATCTTACATGAACCAAATGGAACAATATGATGTGCGCATCGCCCGCATTATGTCCAAAATTGAAGCGCTCCGTCACAGGACCTTTTCCTTTTCCTGCAAAAAATGGCCGCCAGTGTGGAAACCACCCATAAGCGAAACAGATGTGGCTGCTTTTGAGGCAGAAAAAGGAATTTGTCTGCCCCAGGACTACCGCCGCTTTATCACCACGATTGGAGCTTCCGGAAGCCATCCCTTTTATGGTTTGCTTCCTCTACATCAAAAGGACAGTTCCGTGGAGCTGCCCTTTCCCTATACTCCCAATAACACGCTCTTTTTCCTTCACATGACCGAAGAAGAAATGGACGAGTTTTATGATGATGACACTCCCTTCACTGCTGACAATGGATTACTAACCTTGTGTACGGAAGGGGATGGTATGGACAGCGTTCTGGTCGTAAACAGCCAAAATCCGGATACCTATGGCACTGTCTGGTATTATGATCTGGCCAACGATTTTGGTATCTTGCCTATGATAGACAAGGATACAAAAAAACCATTCCATTTTCTGGACTGGCTGGAATATTGGGTAGACCGGACAGCAAGTTTAAGCGACAATGACTATTTTAGTTTTTCTGAAACAATACAGATGCCAAAAACTCCTGACAATCCTAATATTATGGGGCGAAAAATGGGATGGATTGAGTAAAATCCCACCAGAACCAATCAGCTAAATTCCGTTCAACGCTGCATTCCGCTGCCTGTAAAATTCTAAATCGGTATTCTAAATCGGTCTGTCTTGCAGGCAACGGAATATGGCTTTCCTTTGTCACAATTTCCAGGAATTTTTATCCATATCTGTTCTCCTCATTTACCCCAACTCTCCTCATTTATTCCAATACACACACCTCATCCGATAAACCTTATTTTTGTGGGTATTTAACGAAATTACTTCCCCATTTTTTGTAAGAGGGTCCATACAAATATATTCTCCATCCCTGCTGCCCACAAGTAAAACCCAATGAAAAGCTCCATGTCCTCCGACTTTTACCTTTACAATGGGATAATGACCTTCTGCCAAAAGCTGTTCGATCTCTGCTGGTTTTACAGACGAAGCAACCCGTACAACCGTCTCTGGCATGGCTTCCTCCAATCGTCCCCACACAATATCTCCTTGTTGGTTGTACACACCCTCCTCTCCCAGGAAACGATTGAACTCTCCGGCTGTCACTTTCCTTCCAACACCAGACACCGCCTGCTGGGAAGACAATGCCGACGCGATACAGCTGGTAAGACAGCCTGATTTGGACATGGTATAGGAGGAATTTCCCAGTCTGTCCTCTGCCCACTCTGGATCGGTTTGACTGTATCCAATTATCGTTCCCTCAAAATACTCCTTCTGCGGATGAATCACGACTCCTTTTTCACCTTTACTTCTCAACATCCAAATCCAACCGCCTGTTATACACACACCAATACACAGTGCCAGAAAAATCAGAATTTTCTTCTTTGAACCCCCGCGCCTTTCTCCTCCAAGTCTCTTCCCCCATTTCCAGTTTTCCATACTTGCTTCTCTCCCATTTATCGAACTGTAATAAGTATAGCGAATTTCTTTCCAAAACACAACTTAAGAATCAATAAGTCCAACCCTTTCCTTCCTTTATCACCTTTTTGTAACTTTCGTTGTATTTCCCAATTTTCTTTGGCTTCCCATTTCCGGTAATATGTGGTATAATGCTCATAAATGTAAAAACATTGAAAAATAGTTTTGTTTTTCCACAAGGGCCTTGGCCCTTTCGTGAGTTTTTCAGAAGGAGGCAGTCAATGACTTACACATGGAGTAAAGATTTAGAAACCGGAAACCATATGATCGACCAGCAGCACAAGCAGCTTGTCCAATGCATCAATGATTTGATGAATGCATGTTCACAAGGGAAAGGCAGAGACCAAATCATCGAGACCATGCAGTTTTTGCAGACTTACACAGCAAAACACTTTGGCGATGAGGAAATTCTGCAGCAGCGTTACAAATATCCCGATTACATAAACCACAAAAAGTACCATGAAACTTTCAAAAAAACTGTGGCGGATATTTTGGCAGAGCTGAAATCCACAGGTCCTACCGTTGCACTGGTAGCCAAAGTAAACACCAGCATTGGCTCTTGGTTTATCAACCATATCAAGCGGGAAGATACTAAAGTGGCAAAGCACATTATCTCTGCTTCCTGATCGTCTCTTGTTTCATCAACCTGTCTGGGAAAGAAAAACATCGGCTTTCCCGGACAGGTTTTATTGAACTCCCCGATTCTGTTTTTTCCTGACAAACCACCTTAAAAACCATTTCTTCCCGTTTACCACAAAAGCAGGCTTCCCAACTTTGAATTGACATAATTTGAAAAAAATCTGCCGCAAAATAGAACGCATATCAAGCAAAAAACAATATTCATCTCCCATCTAACAGATGATAAGGATTTTACCAAAACAAATGTTCGAAAATCCCTTGCAATTTGTCCAGATATATGATAAGATAAAAAAGAACACACGTTCATTTGTGTGCGATTTCGGTTGCAAGGGAGGCGGAGGGAATGTTGATTCAGGAGAACATGGACATTCAGGAGAAGTTAAAGATTCTCTCAGACGCTGCCAAGTATGATGTTTCCTGCTCCAGCAGCGGCATTGCCCGCAAAGGGAAAAAGGGAATGATCGGGAATACACTGGCAGCCGGAATCTGCCACAGCTTTGCCGCAGACGGAAGATGTATTTCTCTTTTAAAAATTCTTTTTACCAACCAGTGTATTTACGACTGTCGATATTGTGTCAACCGGCGTTCCAATGATGTGGTCCGCACTTCCTTTACCCCGGATGAAGTATGTACCCTGACCATTGAATTTTATCGAAGGAATTATATTGAAGGGCTGTTTTTAAGCTCCGGCATTCTCCATTCCCCAGATTATACCATGGAATTGATTTATCAGGCTCTGTACCGCCTGCGCCATCAATATCATTTTAACGGATATATTCATGTAAAAGCCATTCCTGGCACAGATCCTGAACTGATTGAGCGGGTTGGCTTTGTTGCTGACCGAATGAGCGTAAATCTGGAACTTCCCACTGCTGAAGGCTTAAGAAAACTGGCTCCGGGAAAAACCAGGGAAAAGATTCTGGCTCCCATGCGGCAGGTTCAAAGAGGCATCACCGCGCAGAATCTGAGAGCATTGAACGATTCCAAAGGAATCCGCCCTTTTTACCTGGAAGAAAAATCAGACAATGCCAAAAGGGAAATCGGCATGGCGGATTCTCTGGCTCATCCGGGACGAAGTTTATGGAACCAGGGACGCCACGCCGGCAGTCACACATTTGTCCCTGCCGGCCAGAGCACACAGATGATTGTAGGCGCCACGCCGGAAAGCGATTACCATCTGATTCGCGTAGCCGAAGCGCTCTATCAAAATTACGATTTAAAGAGAGTATTCTACTCAGCCTTTGTGCGGGTAAATGAGGACAGTATGCTGCCAGCTCTTCCTGGTGGTCCTCCTCTTCTCCGGGAACATCGCCTTTACCAGGCAGACTGGCTTCTGAGATTTTACGGATTTCAGGCAGATGAACTTTTGTCCCAGGAACGTCCGAACTTTAATGTTCTTTTAGATCCCAAATGCGACTGGGCGCTGCGCCATCTGGAACAGTTTCCAGTGGAGATCAACCGGGCCTCCTACGGCACCCTTTTGAGAGTTCCAGGACTTGGAGTAAAATCTGCCCGACGGATTATCGCAGCCAGGAAAAGCGGCCCTCTGGATTTTCCAGATTTGAAAAAGATGGGAGTGGTCCTGAAACGGGCGATGTATTTCATCACCTGTTCCGGACATACCATGTACCCCATTCGGCTGAATCAGGATTTTATCACCAGTCAGCTAATTGGAGAAGAACACAAAAAAGCGTGGGATATTGAAAATCATGACAGCTATAGGCAGCTGAGTCTGTTTGACGATTTTCATACCTCCCCTCCCACCATCATGACACCATTTTAAACATGCACAATTGCAAGGAGGTTCCATTATCTATGACAGTCTTTTTATGCGGACAGGAAGTGGAAGATATTTGGTGCGGCGTGTACGATGCCTGGATGAGCCGCCTGGGTCATGGCAATGTACGGCTGGAACCAAAAGGACTTGACCAGGAACTCTTCTGTGAATACCGTGAAGTAGAATTTTGTCCTGAAAAAGCGGAAAAAGTTACCAACAGCATTCGGAGTAAATTGTCGGAAGAACTTTATGAGACCGTATATCGCGCCGCTTTATCTTATGACCCAAACCGTGCTGACAAGATCTACCGTTTTCTGATCTATGCCTTTGCCATAGGAACCCGTGTAATGGACCGGCTGCAGATTCCGGCTGTCTATGAGATCTTCCAGATGAACCGTTATCTGGCGCGGGAATACACGCACATCATTGAATTTGCCCGTTTTTCTCAAATGGAGGAAGGTCCCCTTTTAGGAAAAATCGGTCCGAAAAATGACCTTCTCCCTCTGGTTTCCCGGCATTTTGCAGACCGGCTCCCAGGAGAAAACTGGATTTTATACGACTGTAACCGAAAAAAGGCTTCCGTTCACCCGGCTGACGGCGCCTGGTTTTTGCTGCGGGCAGATTCTTCCCTCTGGCAGGAACATCTGAACAAAAAGACCGATGAAGAGACTTATGAAGATTTATGGAAAACTTTTCACAAATCCGTTGCCATAGCTCAGCGGACAAACTTAAAATGCCAGCAAACGATGCTTCCACTGCGCTTCCGTCCTTATATGACCGAATTTCAGTGAACGGTAACATGTTTGCTGACCATAAGCAAAAAATATGTTTTCCCTCTTGCAATTTCTGGGGAAATCCGTTATCATGTTCTTATTCTCTATTCTGTATTATTCGCATCATTCTGTTTCCATTTGGCAGTTTTCTGCCAGATTTCACAGGAAATATTTTTGCGTCCAGCTGTGGTCGCGCCATACTTTTATAAAGAAAGGAGTATTTGTATTTGTTCAGTAAAGTATATAGCGCTGGTCTCCAAGGTATCGATGGATATCCGGTGCAAGTAGAGGCAGATGTAAGCACAGGTCTGCCAGGTTTTCATATGGTGGGATATCTGGCCTCAGAAGTAAAAGAGGCAGAAGAACGAGTAAGAACAGCTCTAAAAAACTCCGGCTTCTCTCTTACTCCCAGAAAAATTACCATCAATCTGTCACCGGCAGATATTCGCAAAGACGGCACTGCCTTTGATCTGCCAGTGGCTGTGGCTGTGCTGACGGCATATGGAATAACCGATTCGAACGTTTTGGAAAATTCGGTATTTATCGGAGAATTGGGACTGGATGGTAAGGTCAAACCAGTCCGCGGTGTTTTGTCTTTAGTATCTGCACTTTGGAATGCAGGGTGGAAACGATGTTTTCTCCCGGAAGAAAATGCTGCGGAAGGAATGGCTGTGGGACATATGGAAATCGTTAAAGTCCGTCATTTAAAACAGGTTATGGAATTTTTGAAAAATCCAAAAAACATACTGGCAGAAAATCCCTCTCTCTGGAACATACTGGAAGAAAACACAGAAGAGTCTATAGATTTCAAAGAAGTAAATGGACAGAGACTGGCACGGAGAGCTACGGAAGTGGCTGTGGCAGGGTGTCACAACATTCTCTATCTGGGACCTCCTGGCAGCGGCAAAAGCATGATTGCCCAGCGGATTCCAACGATTATGCCTTCTCTTTCCAGAAAAGAACAACTGGAAATCTCCAAGATTTACAGTGTATGCGGTATGCTTCCTCCTGGAAAAGCCCTTTTGGGAAAAAGGCCCTTTCGAGCGCCACACCACACCATCACTCCCCATGCCATGGCAGGAGGCGGCAAATATCCAAAACCTGGAGAAATCTCCCTTGCATCCAGAGGGGTTCTCTTTTTGGATGAGCTTCCAGAGTTTCGCCGGGAAGCCCTGGAGATTTTGCGTCAACCATTGGAAGAAGGTCAGGTGACAATCTCCCGAGTCAACAATAGCTGCGTCTTTCCTGCCCATGTGCTTTTGGCTGCTGCCATGAATCCCTGTCCCTGCGGTTTTTATCCAGACAGAAACCGCTGTTTCTGCAATGAACAGCAAGTACGGCGGTATCTTGGAAAAATATCCAGACCCCTGTTGGAACGAATTGATATTTGTGTGGAGGCATCTCCGGTTTCCTATAAGGACATCCGGGGAAAAGAAGAAGACAACGAATCTTCTGCTCAAATTAGAGAGCGGGTGGAACAGGCACAAAGGATTCAAAAGGAACGTTTTGCCGAAACCAGCATATTTTTTAACAGTGAGATGAGCAACCGACAGGTCAGACAATACTGCACACTGGGGGTAAAGGAAGAAGAACTCCTTTACAAAACCTATCAGGCCCGACAGCTTAGCGCCCGAAGCTGTCAGAAAATTCTAAAAGTGGCCCGCACCATTGCAGATCTGGACGGCAAAAAAAACATATCCAGACATCATCTCTGTGAAGCAGTCAGTTACAGAGATTTAGAAGAAAAGTACTGGGGAAAAGAGGTTGGATGATCGAAAAAGAGAAAACATATCTGTATTGGCTCTGCTGCTGCCCTCATCTTGGGGCTGTCTCCATTCGGAAATTATATGAGCATTATCACAGTTTCGAAACAATATATAATATGGAAGAAAGAGAATTTACGAAAAATCATCTTCTGAAAGCCTCGCAGGAAAAAGCCCTTCAAGAATGGCGCAGCCGTATTTCTCTCTGCAAAGAAGAATATGCCAAGCTAACCCAACGCCAAGTCCGCTTTGTCACCCCATGGGATGAGGATTATCCTAAACAGCTTTTGGACATAGCGGACTATCCCATGGGACTTTTTGTCAAAGGACGGCTTCCCGTCAAAGATCATCCCTCTGTGGCCATTGTGGGCGCCCGTGGCTGTTCGGTTTACGGCTCTCAGCTGGCAGAAGAATTTGCCTGTACCCTTGCCAGAGAACAAATTCAGATCATCAGCGGAATGGCCCTTGGAATTGACAGCGCCTCCCATTGGGGCGCCATAAAAGCTTCTGGCGCTACTTTTGGCATACTGGGATGCGGAGTGGATATCTGTTACCCTGCTTCCAATTATAATCTATATGAATCCATCATTCGCACTGGAGGAATCCTTTCGGAGTTTCCTTTAAAAACCAATCCAAAAGCCCGAAATTTTCCTATGCGGAACCGGATTATCAGCGGCTTGGCCGATGTAATCTTGGTGGTGGAAGCAAAGGCAAGAAGCGGGTCTCTCATTACTGCTGAAACCGGATTGGAACAGGGACGAGAAATTTTTGCAGTTCCCGGCCGAATTACCGATTATTTAAGCGCTGGGTGCAATCAACTGATTCAGCAGGGGGCAGAAATCGCAACTTCACCTGGAGACATTCTGGAATATTTAGGTATCAAGTACAAAAAACAATTAATTATTCATGAAAAAAACGCAAATAGTCTTGCAAAGAAAGAAAAAATGTTGTATAGTTGCCTAGATTTCAAACCGAAACATTTGGATGATATCATGGACAACTGTGGTTTAACACTCAGTGAATGTATGAGCATTTTGCTGGAGTTAGAGCTTGGGGGATACGTCTTTCGTTCGGCAAATCATTATTATGGAAAAAAACTGTGAAATGTAGGAGCAAATCATGGCGAAAAGTTTAGTTATTGTGGAGTCACCAGCAAAGGTGAAAACCATCCGGAAATTCTTGGGAGCCAACTACGAAGTGGACGCTTCCAACGGACATGTACGGGATCTTCCGAAAAGTTCTCTGGGCATTGACGTGGAACATGATTATGAACCCAAATATATCACCATCCGGGGAAAGGGAGATGTTCTGTCTAAACTTCGCAAAGAAGTAAAAAAAGCAGACAAAATCTATCTGGCAACAGACCCTGACCGGGAAGGTGAGGCGATTTCCTGGCATTTGATGAAGGCCCTGAAGCTGGATGAACTGGATGATAAAAAAATGTATCGTGTCAGTTTCAATGAGATTACAAAAACTGCAGTGAAAAATTCCCTGAAAAATCCAAGAAAGATTGATATGGATTTGGTAGATGCCCAACAGGCAAGAAGAATGCTGGATCGGATGGTGGGTTACAGCATCAGTCCTCTTTTATGGGCCAAGGTAAAACGAGGATTAAGCGCTGGAAGGGTCCAGTCTGTGGCTCTTCGTATGATCTGTGACCGGGAAGACGAGATTGGAGCATTTGTTCCGGAAGAATACTGGAATCTGGAAGCGAATTTAAAACAGTCTGGAGCACGTAAACCTTTAAAGGCTAAATTTTATGGAACACGCCATGAAAAAATTGCCATTCATAACAAAGAAGAGCTGGAGAAGATCTTGTCAGGACTGGAAAACCAGACTTTTATTGTGGAAGAAATAAAAAGCGGCGAACGGACGAAAAAACCGCCAATTCCCTTTACTACCAGTACGCTTCAGCAGGAGGCATCCAAAGTACTGAATTTTTCCACTCAGAAAACCATGCGTCTGGCACAGCAATTATATGAGGGCGTGGATATTCAGGGTCACGGAACCATCGGACTGATTACCTATCTTCGTACTGACTCCACCCGAATTGCAGATGAGGCAGATGCCGCTGCCAGAAAGTATATTGAAGATACTTACGGAGCAAATTATGTGTTAAAAAGCGAATATGCCCGGAAAAATACCGGGAAAATTCAGGATGCTCATGAAGCCATCCGCCCTACGGACATTACCCTGACTCCAGTTAAAATAAAAGATTCCTTACAAAGAGACTTATTTCGTCTCTATCAGCTGATTTGGAAACGCTTTGCAGCCAGCCGAATGCAGCCAGCCGTGTATGAAACTACCTCCGTAAAAATCGGAGCCGGAGATTATCTGTTTACTTTATCCACTTCTAAATTGTCCTTTGATGGCTTTATGTCGGTCTATGTACAGGAAGATGACAAAGAAGAAACCAATACGCTTCTTGGCAAATTGGAAAAGGGAGCATTGCTGGAATTAAGTGAACTTCTTCCCTCCCAGCATTTTACTCAGCCTCCGGCCCACTATACAGAAGCCTCTCTGGTGAAAGCTCTGGAAGAACAGGGAATTGGAAGACCAAGCACCTACGCTCCCACCATCACTACGATTTTGGCGCGACGTTATGTGACAAAAGAAAATAAAAATCTTTATGTGACGGAATTAGGTGAAGCGGTCAACAAAATTATGAAACAATGTTTTCCAAGTATTGTGGACACAAGTTTTACTGCCAACATGGAGATGTTGTTGGATAAAGTAGGGGATGGCTCGGTCAAGTGGAAAACCGTGGTGGAAAACTTTTATCCGGATTTGGATGAGGCGGTAAAAACAGCCCAGACAACATTGGAATCCATTAAGATTGCAGACGAAGTTACCGATGTAATCTGTGATCTGTGCGGCCGCAATATGGTGATCAAATACGGGCCTCACGGAAAATTTCTGGCATGTCCCGGTTTTCCGGAATGCAAAAACACAAAACCTTATTTGGAAAAAATCGGAGTTCCCTGCCCCAAATGCGGCAGTGAAGTGGTGATTAAAAAGACCAAAAAAGGACGCCGATTTTATGGATGTGAGAAAAATCCCGATTGTGATTTTATGTCCTGGCAAAAACCATCTTTGGAAAAATGTCCCAAGTGCGGCAGCTACATGGTAGAGCGGGGAAATAAACTGGTGTGTGCAGGAGAACAATGCGGGTATAGTATGAATATAAAATCAAAATAGAAAAAAGTCAAAAAATTTCGAAAAACTATTGTTATTACTAAAAAATCGTGTTAAAATTTAATTTGAAAATATCCTTTTCCGTACAGCGCTAGATTCTGAGCGGAATAACCACAAGCTGAGGAGGTTTTTCGAAATGAGTGTACAATTGCTGGATAAGACAAGAAAAATCAACAAGTTATTGCACAACAACAATTCACAGAAGGTAGTTTTCAATGATATTTGCAAGATTTTAAGTGACATCCTGCTTTCCAATATTCTTGTTATCAGTAAAAAAGGAAAAGTTTTGGGAGTAGGGCTTTGTCCCGGCGTGGATGAGATTGAAGAGCTGATTGAAGACCAGGTGGGCGGTTTCGTGGACCATCTGCTGAACGAACGGCTTTTGAGTATTCTTTCCACCAAGGAAAATGTGAATTTGGCCACTTTAGGGTTTGCTGAGGAAAATGTCAGAAAATATCAGGCCATTATTACTCCTATCGATATTGCAGGAGAACGTCTTGGCACATTGTTTATTTACAAATGTGATGAACAGTATAATATTGATGACATTATTCTAAGCGAATATGGCACTACTGTAGTGGGATTGGAGATGATGCGGTCTGTCAACGAAGAAAATGCAGAAGAAACCAGAAAAGTGCAGATTGTCAAATCTGCCATCAGCACATTGTCCTTCTCAGAATTAGATGCCATCACCCACATATTTGAGGAACTGGACGGCAATGAAGGGATTCTTGTGGCCAGCAAAATTGCTGACCGGGTAGGAATCACCCGGTCTGTAATCGTCAATGCCCTTCGGAAGTTTGAAAGCGCAGGAGTAATCGAATCCCGCTCTTCCGGCATGAAGGGTACTTACATTAAAGTTTTGAATGATGTGGTATTTGATGAGCTGAAAAACATTAAGACTGCAAAATAATTTTCGTCTTTCGTGGCTGCCATGATGGAACTCTTTCTAACACAGCAGCCACAAAGGTTCTTCTTATTCCTTTGCCTGGATATATTTCTGAGCTGTCAGAAGCTCTGCACACAGAACCGCTCCTCCTGCTGCTCCCCTGAGCGTATTGTGGGATAATCCTACAAACTTATAGTCATATATGGTATCTTCCCGAAGGCGTCCCACAGAAATTCCCATTCCGTTTTCAAAATCTACATCCAAAGAAACCTGAGGCCGATTGTCCTCCTCCAAATACTGAATAAACTGTTTGGGAGCGCTGGGCAGCTGAATCTTTTGGGGAATCCCCTGGAAATGAATCATTCGCTCAATCAGCTCTTCCTTTGACGGTTTTTTTCGAAATTTCACAAAAACTGCAGCAGTATGTCCATTGAGAACCGGTACCCGAATACATTGACAGGTAATCTTTGGTTCTTCCCCTTTGACAATCACACCATCTTCGATCTTTCCCCACAACCGCAGCGGTTCCTGCTCACTTTTCTCTTCCTCTCCCCCAATATAGGGAATAATATTGCCCACCATCTCCGGCCAGTCCTTAAACGTCTTTCCTGCCCCTGAAATAGCCTGATAAGTAGTGGCAACCACCTCATAAGGCTCAAACTCTTTCCATGCAGTCAAAACTGGGGCATAACTTTGAATCGAACAGTTTGGCTTTACGGCAATAAATCCCTTTTTGGTTCCCAGCCGCTTTTTCTGAAACTCAATTACCTGAAAATGTTCTGGATTGATCTCTGGAATTACCATAGGCACATCCGGCGTCCACCGATGAGCGCTGTTGTTGGAAACCACCGGAACCTCTGCTTTTGCATAGGCTTCCTCAATGGCACGAATCTCTTCTTTGCTCATATCCACCGCACTAAATACAAAGTCCACCTGAGCAGAAACTTTGTCCACCTCATTGACATTCATCACGATTTGATGTTTCACGGAATCTGGCATGGGACTCTCCATCTTCCATCGGTCTCCCACTGCCTCCTCATAGGTCTTTCCTGCAGAACGAGGACTTGCAGCCACCGCTGTTACCTCAAACCAGGGATGATTCTCCAAAAGGGTAATAAATCTCTGCCCTACCATTCCGGTAGCGCCAAGTACGCCAACCCGCAATTTCTTTTCCATCATTGTGTTCTCCTCATTGAATGATTTAATTTTACTATTTGACTATCCTATCTCATATTGACAAAAAAATCAATACCCATTCGCGTGAAAAATACATTTGTCTTTGATACAAAGACATTCATTAAAAATGTTTCCATTGACTTCCACACATGCCGGACAAAAAAATTCCCCATACTATCTTTGGAGGTGATGATGATGAGTCCAAAAGAACTAAACTATATTGATGATGCCCTTGGACATGAAAAATTTCTGAAAACTCAGTGTCAGGACGCCATCAAAAATCTGCAGGATACGGAACTGAAAAACTGTGTGCAGCAAATTTATGACAAACACCAGCAGATCTTTGACACATTCTATCACTTAACCTAAGGAGGTGAATACAATGGATGACAGATGTATTATGGAAAACCTGCTTCTGACTACCAAAGGCGTCTGTGACTTGTATATGCATGGTACTATCGAATCTTCCACTGCCAATGTTCATCAAACCTTTCATCAAGCGTTGAAAGACAGCCTTTGTATGCAGGATGACCTTTATCAGAAAATGACTGCCAAAGGATGGTACAGCACACAACAGGCAGATGCCAGCCAGATTCAAAAGGTACACAACCAGTACGCTAAAATTTCCTGACTCTTCTTTACGAAAAGTGAAAACCGCCTTCTCCTGGTTCTCCTTCCAGGAGCGGCGGTGGGAAACTGGTTTCTTTTCAGTTGCAAATCCCTATTTCTTATGGTATGATGATAAAAAAAGCTTTTCTGTTACAGAAACCCGATTTTCAGGCCCTCTCTGATACAGAAATGAAGCAGACAGATGAGGTTTACAACATGGAAATCATACATAGCGACAAAGTAATAACCGTGATACGCAGAGGATTGAATCGAATCGACTCAAGGCTCATTGATCATGGAGTGAAAGTGATGCTTGTTTTGCAGGATATGCTGAAGGCGGACGGCTGTCAGGATGAAACCCTATTGAAAAACATGTCCATATTGGCTCTTCTTCATGATGTGGGTGCTTACCGCACAGAAGATATCAACAATCTGATAAAGTTTGAGATTGGAAATGTGTGGGAGCATTCCATCTATGGATATTTGTTTTTGAGAGAGTTTACTCCCTTAGGAGAATGGGCAAAAATTGTTCTTTACCATCATGCGGACTTTTGTGCCATGACAGACCAGCCAGAGCAGATTCGGCGCTGCGCTCAGCTGCTTCATACGGCAGACCGTGTGGTTGTATGGCATGATGAAGTAAAGCGGACTGTGACGGAACTAGAGAAACATTTTTCTCTGGTAAAAGGAAAGAAATTTTCACCAGAATCCATTGACCTTTGGAACAAATGCCAGAAAGAAGGCACCTTTTCCAAACTGGATGACCCCAAATATTTGGATGAGGCCCTTAAGTGCTGCCTGTTTGACAAGGAAGAATCTATAGCCTATCTGATGATGGTGATCTATACCATTGATTTTCGAAGCCGGGATACCGTCACCCACACCATAGGAGTTATGGAGATCGGACGGCAGCTGGCCAGACAAATGGGACTTTCCGAGAAAATCTGCCAGCAAATTTACTATGGAGCCATGCTGCATGACCTGGGGAAAATCGGAACTCCGGTTTCCATTCTGGAACGGCCAGGGCGGCTGACTCCGGAGGAAATGGCTGTGATGCGTCATCATGTAGTTTTAACCGGTCAGATTTTAGAAGGTTGTGTGGATGAAGAAATTGCCCGAATCGCCTTGAGGCACCACGAAAAACTGGATGGTTCCGGATATCCTCTGGGACTTTCCGCAGAGGAACTGACCGTGCCGGAACGTCTCCTTGCAGTGGCAGACATTACCAGCGCATTGTGTATGAGCCGCAGCTATAAAGATTCCTATCCAAAAGAACGGTGTTTGGGTGTTCTATTGGATATGTGCCACAGTGGAAAATTGGACAAAAACATTGTTTCTGTCATGGAAACTTATTTTGATGAAATCATTGAGAAAGCCAATGAAGCATGTAAGCCTTTAAGAGACGCCTATGAGCGGATTCACACGGAATATCCCTCCATCTTAAAAGTGCATATGCCAAAGGATTCTTAAAAAAGGACATTCCATGAAAACATTCCATGGTCTGTATTAAAACAAAAAATGGAACAGAATCCGAAAAAGTTTTCTGTTCCATCCTAATTTAATGAACTAGTCTTTAATTCCGTACCTTACTGCCCTTCCCATCCCGTTTTCCAAGTTTCATTCGGTTTAAATGAACTTCTTTCTTCTTATAAGAAATCACTGGCTCCTCTCCCACAAAATACACCTGTTCCAGATATTCGTTTTCTGCCAGTTTCATCCCACGAACTCCACGGGAATTTTTTTTCATTTCCGGAATTTCTTCCACAGGGAACTTTAAAAACACTCCATCACTGGTCTGTAAGGCGACCTCAGTCTCTTCCCCCACAGGACGTACCAGAATTAACTCATCCCCCTCTGTAAGTTTTGTAGAGGCCACAGTCCGGTTATTGGTGACAAACTCCTCTGTTGGAACCATCTTTACCAGGGCCATTTTCGTGGCAAAAAGAAGCCTCTGACCTGCCATAGCTTCCTGACTGCTCATCCAGATAATATTTTCTTTGCTTCCGTCAAATTTGCTTATATTGTCAAGAGGCGTTCCTTTATCCCGAAGCTTCCCAAAGGGAATATCCACAAGTTTAATCTGATGGAGATTTCCTTTTTGGGTAAACACACATAGCTTATCTGTGTTCATACAGGGAACCACATACCGGAAATCTCCGTCCACAGCCTCTTTGTTCCGTTCATAAGTCCCCTTATCCAGCGTCTTGCAGTAGCCAAACTTGTCCATGACAAAAATCACCTCCTGAACCTCCATAGGCGCTTCCTCATAGACCGCCTCCTTGCCGTCCTCAATCTGTGTTAGTCTGGGCTTGGCAAACTCTTTCTTGATACTTTCCAGATCTTTTTGAATCACCTGATTCATATTGGTTCGGTTTTCCAAAATCTTCTGATATTCGGCGATCCGTCTTAAACACTCCTTATAGTCTTTCTGCAATGCTAAAATTTCCAGACCAATCAATTTATACAAACGCATTTCTAAGATGGCTCCAGCCTGTTTCTCGGTAAAGCGAAGCTGTTTTGCGTCTTCCTCAAACCCTGGATGGCGAAACTGAATGTGAGAAATATCCCCGTTCATCAGGCAGGCTTTGGCGTCTTTTAAGTTCTTTGCCCCCCGCAAAATGGCAATGATCAAATCAATCACATCACAAGCTTTTATCAGACCTTCCTGAATGTCCTTTCGCTCCAGCTCCTTGTTTAACAGCGCCCGGTATTTCCTGGTGGCATTTTCATATTGAAAATCCAGATAATTTTTCAAAATTCCCCTAAGGCTTAATGTCTCCGGCCTTCCATTTGCAATCGCCAGCATATTCACCCCAAAGGTATCCTCCAGCTTCGTCTTTTTATAAAGGATGTTTTTGATCTTTTCCACATCTGCATCCCGCCGAAGCTCCAAAACAATCCGGATTCCCTCCTTGCTGGACTGATTGGAAATATCCACCACATCCGGCAGCTTCCGGCTTTCCACCAGCTCTGCCACATCTACCAGAAATTTATTGATTCCAGCTCCGATCATGGTATAGGGAATCTGGCTGATGATAAGCTTATCCTTATCTGCCCGCCGCCGACCCAGCTCAATTTCCATCTTCCCCCGCAATTTGATCTTCCCCACTCCAGTCTCATAAATCTCCGCCAAGCCGCTTTTGTTGGCAATGATTCCTCCTGTGGGAAAGTCTGGTCCCGGCAGATAGGTCATCATCTCCTGAATGGACATATCCGGCCGATCTATGTAGGCCTGCACCAGATCAATCACCTCACCCAGATTGTGAGGAGGAATGCTGGTACTCATGCCCACAGCAATGCCCTCTGCCCCATTGATTAAGAGATTTGGCACCCTCACCGGAAGCACTTCTGGTTCTTTTTCCGACTCATCATAGTTGGGGACAAAATCCACGGTTTTATCCAGATCTTTTAAGTAAACCTCCTCGGCAAATTTTTTAAGTCTTGCCTCCGTGTAACGCATGGCAGCCGCACCATCGCCCTCAATGGAACCAAAATTCCCATGGCCGTCCACCAATGCCATTCCCTTCTTAAAATCCTGAGACAAAACTACCAAAGTCTCATAGATGGAACTGTCCCCATGGGGATGATATTTACCCATGGTATCGCCCACAATACGGGCAGACTTCCGGTGGGGCTTATCATGCCCCAGCCGAAGCTCGCTCATATCATACAACACCCGTCGCTGCACCGGCTTCAATCCGTCTCTGGCATCCGGAATGGCCCGCGCCGTAATTACACTCATGGAATAATTCAGATAGCTCCGCTGCATCTCTTCTGAAAATTCCGTTGTCAATATTTTCTCAGCCATATGCTCTCCAATCTGTTGTTCCCCATTCATTCAGCCACATATTTCCAATCCCATCCAGACCGAAATCCAAACCGTGAACCGTCTGTCACGCATCAATCTCCGCCTCGTCTGCATGATCATGGATAAATTTTCTTCTGGGAGGCACATCGCTTCCCATAAGCATTTCCGTCACTTCAGAAGCCAGTCTTGCATCCTCAATCTCCACCCGTTTCAACACCCTCCGCTCCGGGTCCAGGGTAGTCTCCCACAGCTGCTCCGGGTCCATCTCTCCCAGGCCCTTGTACCGCTGCAGCCGAAACTCTCCCTTATGACTCTTCCGATACCGTTCCAACTCCTTATCGTCATACAGATACTGTTCCGGCCCCCGTCCGGGAATCACCTTATAAAGAGGCGGCATGGCAATAAACACATGGCCATTATAAATCAGATCCGGCATAAACCGGTACAAAAAAGTCAAAAGCAAAGTGTCAATATGGCTTCCGTCCACATCCGCATCGGTCATAAGAATAATCTTGTGATACCGAAGTTTACCCAAATCAAAATCATTGCCATATCCTTCGGAAAATCCGCATCCAAAAGCATTGATCATCGTCTTAATCTCCGCATTGGCAAGGACTTTATCCATGGATGCTTTCTCCACATTGAGAATTTTTCCCCGAATGGGAAGAATCGCCTGGTACATCCGGTTTCTCGCAGTTTTTGCAGAGCCACCGGCGGAATCTCCCTCCACAATAAAAATCTCACATTTTTCCGCTTCCCGGCTTTCACAGTTGGCAAGCTTTCCATTGCTGTCAAAGGAAAATTTTGACTTGGTGAGCATGTTGGTCCGGGCCTTTTCCTCTGCCTTGCGGATCTTGGCTGACTTTTCCGCACAGCTGATAATTCCCTTTAACACTTCCACATTCCGGTCAAAATAGTGAGAAAGAAGATCTCCGCTGACTGCAAACACTGCTTTTGTGGCGTCTGCACTGGCAAGCTTCGTCTTGGTTTGTCCCTCAAAAATCGGGTCTGGATGCTTTACCGCCACAATGGCAGTCATTCCGTTTCTGGTGTCCGCACCCGTAAAATTAGGTTCTTTTTCCTTTAATATTCCCAATTCTCTGGCATAGGAATTGATCATCTGTGTAAAACGAGTCTTAAAACCTACCAGATGAGTGCCTCCCTCCTGAGTAAAAATATTGTTGCAGAATCCCAGAATATTTTCCTCAAAAGTATCCACAAACTGAATGGCCAGCTCCACTTCAATCCCTTCTGACCTCTCCTTCACATAAATCGGGTCATGGATAACATTTTTCCCGTTATTGATCTCCTTTACATAGGCAATCAATCCCTCCGGCTCCTCATAGGTAACAAGCTCCTCTTCCCCCTGACGTCGGTTCTCATAAAAAATAATCAGCTTTGGATTCAAATATGCAGTCTCATGAAGTCGGCTTTTCAGCCAATCCGCCTTAAACCTGGTTTTCTCAAAAATCTCTCCGTCCGGAAGAAAATTGATCTCGGTTCCCGTCTCCTTTGTCTTTCCAATCACCGGCAAAAGGCCGCCTTGAAGGTCAACCACTGGGATTCCCCGTTCGTATCCGTCGTGATGAATCTGCCCTCCCCGGTGAATTTTAATATCCATATGAACGGACAGGGCGTTGACCACAGAAGAACCTACGCCGTGAAGCCCGCCGCTGGTCTTATAAGCGTCATTGTCAAACTTTCCCCCTGCATGAAGGGTGGAAAATACAATCCGCGCTGCAGACATTCCTTTTTTATGCATCTCAATCGGGATGCCGCGGCCATTGTCTCTAACGGTGCAGGAACCGTCTGCTTCCAGAATCACCCATATTTTGTCACAATATCCTGCCAGATGTTCATCCACTGCATTGTCCACAATCTCGTAGATCAGATGGTTTAGTCCCTTGGTTCCAACTCCTCCTATGTACATGCCCGGTCGTTTCCGAACCGCTTCCAGTCCCTCCAGGACAGTAATACTGTCCGCATTGTACTGTGTCTTAGCCATGTATATTCCTCCATTTTTCAAAAGCTTTCAAAAATCCACAAAAGCTTTTGTCTCGTTGCTGCTCCATAAAGCGCATGTTCCCATTATACACAAAAAGCCCTACAAAAAGCAAGTTCTTTTCGAACTTACTTTCGATAGAGCCATTTTTCGGTTAAAAGTTACCAAGGGGGAAAAGCAGCTAATTCCCACACTCAATACTAATCTCATTAAATTTATCCAAAATATCTTTCGTCTTTATGGCCGCCTTTTCCTGTCCTGCCGCATCCATAATGGCATGGCCCTGGTGCATCATCACCAACCGGTTGCCATACTCCACCGCATACCGGAGATTATGAGTCACCATAATGGAGGTCAGTCCCTTCTCCCGGACAATTTTTCCAGTCAGCTCCATGATAATTTCAGCTGTCTTCGGGTCCAGGGCTGCTGTGTGTTCATCCAGAATTAAAAACTCAATATCCGTCATGGTTGACATTAAAAGGGCCATGGCCTGTCTTTGACCGCCGGAAAGAACGCCCACCTTCACATGAAGTTTATCTTCCAGACCAAGCCCCAGAGAGTGAAGCTGTTCCCGGTAAAAATCAATCCTCTTTTTGTCCGTTCCTCTCCGCAAATTAAAACTTTTTCCCTTATTGTCTGCCAGAGACATATTTTCCAGAATGGTCATGGTAGGGCAAGTTCCCATAGCTGGGTTCTGATACACCCGTCCGATCTGTCTCTGCCGCCGAAACTCGGACATACGGGTAATATCTCTGCCGTTCATCCGGATGGCTCCTGCATCCAAAGGAATGCTTCCGCAGATAATGTTTAAAAGGGAAGTTTTCCCTGAACCATTGCTGCCTACTACCGACACAAATTCCCCGTCTCCAATGGTCATAGAAAAATCATGGAACATACACATTTCATGGACGGTTCCTGCATTATAATATTTCTCAATGTGATCCAGCTCAAGCATGTCCAGCCACCTTCTTTCCCTTTTGTCCTCCAATTACCAGAATCAACAAAAACAACACAGCTGTCACCAGCTTTAGATCCGATGCCTCCATTCCCAGGGCAATGGCAAAAGCCACACAGCTCCGATACACCAAAGAGCCTAGAATTACCGCTGTTGTCGCTTTCCATCCATAAGATTTTTTCTCGCCCTCCATCTCTTTTTTTGACCCTCGGCCAGCCAGATTCCAGTTTTTAAAAAGTTTCATTCCAATAATTACATTGGCAAGACCAATAACAATCGCGCCGGTTCCAGTGCTGATTTCAAAAAATCCCTTCTGCTGGCAATACACGCTGCCAGCCAGAGCCACAAATCCGTTGGCTATGGCAAGACCCACAAGCTTTACCATACCCTTATCCTTTGCCAGAGACGTAACCAAAGTCTCATTGTCTCCCACTGCCCGCAAAAGATAACCGGACCGGGTGTTCAGATACAAATCCAAAAGCACCTTACAAATGATCACAATCCCAAGCAATATCAGCACAGACAAAAAAGGCTTCACTCCTTCTGGAACTGCCTGCTCCAAAAAACCATTGTTAAAAATCGTCTCTTTGGTGAAGATGGGCAGATTTGCCTTTTTCCCTGCAATCCTCAAATTCACAGAATACAAAGCGGTCATCATAATAATACCGGACAGCAAATCCCTCACCCGCAACTTCACATGAATAAAACCGGTCAAACACCCAGCCGCCGCTCCTGCCAAAAATGACAGAAACAGCGTAAAAACCGGGGACATATCCTTTGAAATCAACATGGCTGTGAGGGCAGCTCCCATGGGAAATGTGCCGTCTACAGACAGATCCGGAAAATCAAGAATCTTATAGGTAATGTACACGCCCAAAGCCAAAATGGCATAAATCAGACCCTCTTCCAAAATTCCAATTACAATTGACATGTTTTCCTCTTTTCTGACGCACCTTCTGCGCCAATTTCATCCATTTAGAACGTCTACGGAACCACAATCTCATCAAACAGCTCTGCAGCCGATAAGGACAGCTCCTCTGGGATAGTCAATCCCAAATTTTCGGCAACTTTGGTATTGCCATAAAAGGAAGCCTCTGTTATCACTTCAAACTTTAACTCGCTGGCTTTTTTCTCCCCTTTTAACACCTGGGCTGCCATCTGGCCAGTCTGAACACCAAGATCTACATAATCCAGTCCCACTGTTGCCAGACAGCCAATCTTTACCTGCTCGATCTCACTTCCAAACACCGGAATGTTTTTCTTTGCCGCCTTATCCAAAATCATAGGAAGTACACTCACTACAGTATTATCGGTCAAATTATTGAGACAATCCACCTTTTCCAGCAGATTATCTGCAGCCAGAGGAATGTCCGCTGTGCCGGAAATACCGCTTTCCACAATCTCAAATCCAAAATCCTGGGCAGCAGCCTTGTACTCTTCAATGGCAGAAGCCGAGTTCACCTCGCTGGTGCTGTAAAGGATTCCTATAGTTTTAGCATCTGGCAGAAACGCCCGAATCATCTCCAGTTGTTTCTCCACGGGAAGCTTATCCGAGGTGCCGGTAATCTCTCCCACCGGCATACCATCTGCATCCGCCAGCTCTGCAAGTACTGGGTCGGTGACTGCTGTATAAATCACAGGAACCGACTTATCCCTTGCGGCGCTGTAAGCGCTCTGAGCGATGGGAGTGGCTATGGCACAGATCATATCCACATCCTTTGCCAGAAAATTAGCCATAATCTGACTGGCTGTTCCTCCGTCTGCCTGGGCATTTTCATAGAGAACGGTAAGATTTTGACCTTCCACAATCCCCTCTTCTGCCAGACCTTTCAAAAATCCTTCCCGACAATTATCCAGCGAACCATGTTCTGCAAACTGCCCGATTCCAATGGTGTAAGACGCTCCTTCACTGCCCTCTCCCTTTGCATCGGTCTTCCCTTCTGTGACCGCATCTGCTTTCCCTGTCTCGGTCTTGGACGGATTTCCATTGCCAGAAGAACATCCGGCCAAAAGTCCGGCCACTGCCACTGCTGCCATAAATCTGCCTATACTTTTTTTCATAATTTTACTCCTCCTTAATAATGACCGTGTCAACGGTTTGTTTTACAACGAAAACTGTTGAAGCTTCCACGAATTTTTTCAACAAAAAACGCCTCAAACACAGTTTCCTGCATTTGAGACGAATAAAAAATCCGCGGTACCACTCAAATTGGCAAAAGCCCACTTATCCCGTATACAAACATATACGCCGCAAGATAACGGTAGCGGTTTCCGTCAGTTCCTACTTCCCGGCAATCCGGATTTCAAAACTGCCCTCAAAAGTCCATTCAGCAAATTCGTCCATGCCCCAATTCCACCATCTGCGGCTCTCTGTAATATCCGAAAAATGCTTACTCCTCTTTTTCAACGGTTTCTTTTATTAACACATATATTAATCCTATTGGACCGATTTGTCAACTTCTTTTTTTATCCAAATTCAATTCAAGACTGTTTTTGTCCAGTTTTCCCTGCCCCGTTTACATCTTTTTCATTTTGTGGTATGGTAATACACAGCAAAACAAAAGAAAGGTCTTGATACAATGAAAAATAAGAAACAAACATTATTGGAAGGCCCTCCAGGGCGCTCTCTGTTTTTCTTTGCCCTTCCCATGATCCTTGGCAATCTGTTCCAACAGTTTTACAACATGGCGGATTCTGTCATTGTGGGACGATTTGTAGGCACAGAAGCTCTGGCCGCTGTAGGCGCCTCCTATTCTTTTACCAATGTGTTTATTATGATTGCCATTGGAGGAGGAATCGGCGCATCTGTACTAAGCAGCCAGTATCTTGGCGCAGAACAATACCAAGACATGAAAACCTCCATGTACACCTTTCTCATTACCTTTGCCGTGTTAAGCACCTTGCTGGCCATATTCGGCTTTTTTGCCAATCCATGGGTGCTTTCTGCCTTAAAAACTCCGAAAGAGATCTATGAGGATGCCGTGTTGTACTTACAACTGTATTTTCTGGGCCTTCCCTTTATGTTTATGTACAACGTGCTGGCCGCCAACTTTAACGCCCTTGGGAAATCTCAAATTCCCCTTGCCCTCCTGATCTTCTCCTCCGTGCTAAATATTGTTTTAGATTTGGTTATGGTTTTGCATTTTAAATTGGGAGTGGCAGGAGTAGCCATTGCAACGGTGATTGCCCAGGGAATCGCGGCCACAGTGTCCTTTATGATTTTGATGTTTTTGCTCCGCAGCTATGTCACAGAAGAAAAGCCTCGTCTGTTTCAAAATTCCATGCTGCTGCGCGGCACCTTGATAGCAATTCCCTCTATCATCCAGCAATCCATTGTCAGCATTGGCATGTTACTGACACAGTCTTCCGTCAACCAGTTCGGTCCTTATGCTCTTGCCGGTTACACTGCCGGAATGCGGCTGGAGTCCATTGCCATTGTACCCATGATCGGCACGGGCAATGCGGTCTCCACCTTTACAGCACAAAACCTAGGAGCCGGACAGCCAGAACGGGTGAAACAGGGATATGAGATTTCTTATGGGATTATAGCTGGATTTGCAGTGGTTTTATTTGTAATCTGCGAATTTTTTTACCATCCGATTCTTTCTGCTTTTATGGACACAGACGCAGCTTTTGTGGCTTATGAAACCGGCGCTTCCTGTCTGCGGTTTCTTGGCTGTTTCTTTTGCCTGATTGGATTTAAGTCCATTACTGACGGAGTGCTGCGAGGTTCCGGAGACGTATGGGTTTACATGGCTGCCAATCTGGTCAACCTGGCCATTCGGGTTTCTGTGGCAAAAATATTTTCTCCTGTTTTCGGCATCCAGTTTATTTGGTATGCAGTGCCCATTGGATGGGGAATCAATTATCTGATTTCCTATTGCTGGTATCGAACTGGACATTGGCAGAAAAAGGCGCTTGTACAAAAGACAACATAGGTTTTGACATTAAAACAGAAAACAACAGACCCCTGCAGCATTCGCCAAATGCCAGGTAAGCGCGGCACTTGGCGATTTGCATGCAGAAAAAAAGTCCCTTGGAATCATTTACCCAAAAGGACTTTCCCATCACAAATTCAGCTTCTCATAACTCCTGCCAAGATAAGCCTCCAGACACTTCCCAAGCTCTCTGTACTCTTCCTTTTGAAGCAATGGGTCTTCCCTCATGATTTCCTTCACTTCCTGGGATACCAGCTTCAGCAAATTGGCATCCGTAAAAATGTCTGCAAGCTTAAACTCCAAATCTCCGCTTTGCCGCAGTCCAAACAGATCTCCCGGACCCCGCAGTTTTAAATCTTCAGAAGCTATGTAAAATCCATCATTGGAACGGTTTAAAATATCCAGACGTTTTCGGGTGTCCTCCTCCCCGGAGGCATCCACCATAATACAGTAGGACTGAAATTTGCCCCGTCCGACCCGTCCCCGCAGCTGATGCAGCTGTGCCAGTCCAAACCGCTCTGCATTTTCAATCATCATTACCGTGGCATTGGGAACATTGACTCCAACCTCCACAACGGTTGTGGAAACCAGCACCTGAATCTCCCCAGATGCAAACTGTTCCATAATCTGATTTTTTTCTTTGCCTTTCATCTTTCCATGAAGATACTCAACCCTAACCCCCGGCGGCAGATTTTTCTGCAGAAGCTTGGTGTAATCTAACACATTCTCAGCCTCAATCAGCTCGCTCTCCTCCACCATGGGACAGATTACATAAGCCTGACGTCCTTTTGACACTTCCCGCTCAATAAAACGGTAAGCCCGTTCCCGGTAAGTTGTATCCACCACACAGTTTTTGATGGGAAGACGGTTGGCAGGCATCTGGTCAATAATGGAAATATCCAAATCCCCATACAAAATAATGGCCAGAGTCCGTGGAATGGGAGTGGCGCTCATTACCAAAATGTGAGGGGGGCTGCTGCCCTTTTGCCCAAGAGCCTCCCGCTGCCCCACTCCAAACCGATGCTGCTCATCGGTAATCACCAATGCCAGCTGGTCATAAATCACTTTTTCCTGAATCAGAGCGTGGGTTCCCACAATCAAATCTGCCTCATGGGAGGCGATCTTCTCATAGACCAGCCGCTTTTCTTTTGCTGTCATGGAGCCGGTCACAAGAACAACTGTCTTTTCAATGCGATGGGCAGCAAACAATTCTTGTATAGATTCAAAATGCTGTTTTGCCAGCACCTCTGTAGGCGCCATCATAGCGCTCTGGTATCCGTGGTAAGCTGCCTGAAGAAGGGCAAAAACAGCCACAATCGTCTTTCCGGAACCAACATCCCCCTGGATTAAGCGGTTCATCACCAAACCGCTCTCCAAGTCTTTCTTTATTTCCCTAAGAACCCGCTCTTGTGCATTCGTTAAAGCATAGGGAAGCTCTCTCTGAAGCTGTTCCAGCTCTTTTGCCCCCTTCATGGGATAACTGCTTTTTGCATCCTGCCGCTTTTCCTTCAAACGGCGGACAGACAGAAGGAAAAAGAGAAATTCATCAAATACCAGCCGTTTTCTGGCAGCCAGCATTTGGGCCTCGCTGGAAGGAAAATGAATATGTTGGATGGCATAATTGTACTCTGCCAACTGATATTTTCTGCGAAGTTTCTCAGGCAAATATTCCCGCTCTAAAATTCCCTGCTCCAAAGCCTGAGCAACCGCCTTTGCTATGGCTTTATTACCCAGTCCCTTCGTCTGGCTGTACACCGGTTGAAGGGAATTTTTAATCTTCTCATATTCTTCTGGAGTAAAGATCTCCGGCTGTTCCATGGACATCCGGTTTCCCTTTTTCACAACCCGACCGCGAAAAATCAAGATCTTCCCCATCTGAAGAGTTCCCCGTAAATAAGGCATATTAAACCAGGTCAGCTGGAGACTTCCCGTAAGATCTTTCACCACCGTAATAATCACCTGCATGTTGTTGGAACGGCGCACGGTTGCCGTCTTTAACAGTTGTCCGCAGACGGTGAAGATCTTGCCCTCCTCCACCTGCCCCATGGGAACCGGCGGGTTATAGGCATCGTAAGCTCTGGGATAATTATGAAGCAGATCTTTCACCGTCTCCACCCCCAGCCGCTTAAAAAGCGCTGCGGTTTTTTCACCAATTCCTTTTAAGCTGGTCACGGACTCCTGATTCATATTCCTCTCCCATCACTCTACGGACATCATATAATAATAGATCGGCTGGCCTCCGTCATGAAGCTCCACCTCACAATCCGGACAAATCTTGCGGATTTTGGAAAATACAGCCTCTGCCTCTGCCTTTTTCACATCACTGCCATAATAAATGCTGATTAACTCCGAATCCTCGTCCACCATGGCCTTTAAGGTGTCCACTGCTGTTCCTTCCACACTGTTTCCCACTGCCAGCATACCCGAATCACCGATTCCCATAATGTCTCCCTGGTGAATCTCCATGCCGTCAATCTGTGTGCTGCGCACAGCATAGGTAATCTGTCCGGTCTTAATCCGCGCCATCTCCTCTGTCATGGTTTTTAAGTTCTCTTCTGAAGACAACTCTGGTATAAAATTAATCAGCGCGGTAATTCCCTGTGGAACCGTTTTGGAAGGCACCACAAAAATCTCCTTGTCCTCCACCAACGATCTGGCCTGCTCTGCCGCCAGAATAATATTTTTATTGTTTGGCAAAATAAAAATCCGGTCTGCACTCACCTGATCAATGGCATTTAACATATCCTCTGTGCTGGGATTCATGGTCTGGCCGCCTTCAATTAAGTAATCTGCACCAATCCCCCTAAAAATCTCTCCCATTCCTTCTCCCACAGACACAGCAATAAAACCATAAGGCTTTCTCGGCCCCTGGTCTTTCTTTTCCTCTTCTTCTATTTCTCCTCTTTTTGCCTGCTCTGCCGCCTTCTGCTCTCTGGCAAGCTTTTCTGCGTTCTGAATCAGCCGCTCCTGATGTTCTTCCCGCATATTGTCAATCTTCATCCGGGAAAGAGAACCATAAGTCAAAGCACGCTGAATGGCAAGTCCCGGATCATTGGTGTGAACATGGACCTTTACAATCTCTTCATCCGACACCACCACCAAAGAATCTCCAATTGACTCCAAATACTCCTTAAAGTTTCTCTCTATATCCTCATCATACTGGTTTTCCAGATGAATGATAAATTCCGTACAATACCCAAAACGAATGTCCGACGTGTCCAAATCCGTCACATCCACAGTTTTGGACAGATTGGATGTTGGGTGCAGGGATACGTTCTGACTTTGGCTTTCTCCCTGACTTTTCACCTCCAAAGCCCAGGAAACTTCTTTGCCGGAAAGTCCCTCAAAAGCCCCTTTCATCACCTGCATCAGGCCCTGGCCTCCAGAGTCCACCACACCGGCCTGTTTTAACACTGGAAGCATATCCGGCGTCTGGCTAAGAATTAGATCTCCATGTTCAATTACTATGCGGGCAAATTCCAAAATGTCATCGGTCTGATCTGCCACTTCCACTGCCTTGTCTGCCATGCCCTTGGCCACCGTCAGAATGGTTCCCTCCTTGGGCTTCATCACCGCCTTATATGCGGTCTCCGTACCACGGACAAATGCAGCGGAAAGCACTTTTACCGTAATGGTATCTCTGGTCTTAACTTCCTTTGTAAACCCTCGAAGAAGCTGTGACAAAATAACGCCGGAATTTCCCCTTGCCCCACGAAGGGAACCAGAGGAAATGGCTCTGGCAAGGTTTTCTATCGTAGGATTTTCAATGGCAGCCACTTCCTTTGCCGCTGCCATAATGGTCATAGTCATATTGGTTCCTGTATCTCCGTCCGGCACCGGAAACACATTTAATTCATTAATCCATTCCTTTTTTGCTTCTAATCCCTGGGCGCCTGCCAGGAACGCCCGTTTCATAAGCGAGGCGTCGATTTCCCGTATATTCACTGGTAGCTCCTCCTTAATCGATCACTCGTACCCCTTCTACGTAGATATTGATCTGGTCAACATCCATTCCCGTAAATTCCTCCACCTTGTATCTGACATTGGCCATAAGATTGTCTGCCACTGCGCAGATACTGACTCCGTATGCCACAATTACATGGAAATCCAGACTAATTCGGTTATTCTCCACCTTTACATGGATTCCCTTTGTCAGGCTCTCCCGCTTTAACAACTTAACCAACCCATCCTTCATACGGATGGTAGCCATTCCCACGATTCCAAAACATTCCACTGCAGTCATACCTGCATAAAGCGCTATGACTTCTGAGCCGATTTGAATCTCACCCAGCTTGTTATTAATGCGTCCTTTCATGAAACCCCCTCCATTCGAGTTTGCTTGGTGTCTTTATTATACCATTTTTCCGAAAAACCACAACCGGAATTTTTCGGTTATCCATAAATTAAGAACAATAAAGCAAAAAAGCCCAGGAAGCCGTTCATCAGCCATCCATAAGCTTTTCCCACATCAGAGCACTTTATTTAAAAATCCAATGGTTCTTTCTTCCTTGGGATTTCCAAAAATTTCTTCCGGAGTCCCTTCTTCCACAATCAATCCCTCATCCATGAAAATTACCCGGTCCGCCACCTCTCTGGCAAATCCCATTTCATGGGTAACTACCACCATAGTCATGCCGTCCGCAGCCAGCTGCTTCATAACCTCCAACACCTCTCCCACCATCTCCGGGTCCAAAGCGCTGGTCGGCTCATCAAACAGCATAATATCCGGATTCATGGCCAGAGCACGGGCAATGGCCACTCGCTGCTTCTGTCCGCCAGACAGTTGTCCTGGATAAGTTTTGGCTTTGTCTGCAAGCCCTACCCGCTCCAAAAGCTCGATGGCCTTTTTTGCGGCGCTTTCTTTATCCATCTTTTTTAGCTCCACTGGCGCCAGGGTAATGTTATCCTGAACCGTCAGATGAGGAAACAGATTAAAATGCTGAAACACCATGCCGATGTTTTCCCGCACTTTATTAATATTCACATTGGAATCGGAAATCGGATGTCCGTCCACCACCACTTCCCCTGCGGTAATCGTTTCCAGTCGGTTTAAACAGCGGAGAAAGGTACTTTTTCCGGAACCGGACGGCCCGATGAGACAGACCACTTCGCCCTCAGCCACATCCACACTGATGTGTCTTAAAACCTCCAGGCTTCCAAAATTTTTCTTCAGATTTTTTACTGAAATTTTCTTATTTTCCATAAGATACCTTCCTTTCCACCAACAAGGCAACCTTGGAAAGCACTGTGCAGACTACCAGATAAAATGCTGCTACTACCAGCCAGATCGCCATCACTTTAGAAGCAGAGTTGGCGGCAATAATCTTCCCGTTCTGGGTCAGTTCCCGGATTCCGATAACAGAAATCAGGGACGTGTCTTTCATAGAAATAATAAACTGATTGATAATGGATGGCAGCATGGTACGAAATGCCTGAGGCAGGATAATCTTGCTCATGGCCTTTCCGTAAGGAAGTCCAAGACTGCGTGCCGCCTCCATCTGTCCTTTATCCACTGCCTCAATTCCTCCACGGATGATCTCCGCCATGTAAGCGCCTGCATTAAGGCTTAGGGTCACAGCCCCTGCAGTAAAATTTCCGCCAATATTGCCCCATGTAAACCCATAAGGCCGCAACACCTGACTTAAGCCATAAAAAATAATCATTACCTGAACCATCAGGGGAGTTCCCCGAATAATGTCAATGTATAGATTGGCAATCATCTTTAAAGGACCGATTCCGGATACTTTAAACAATCCAAAAATCACCCCAAGAACCGTAGCGCAAATCAGAGAAATGCCAGTCAGCTTTATTGTCTCTAAAAGAGCAATGCTAAAGGACGGAAAATATTGTACCAGTACTTCAAAAAAAGCCATCTTTTTATCACCTTTTTCTATATTTACTGTAATCATTCATTGCCGGAAACCATTTGATTTTTTAACTGAACCGGACAGAGCTTTTCAAAACCTTCTGCCCGGTCCGGTTCCATCCAGTTTTATTTGGAAATATAAGTATTCAGGATCTCGTCATATTTTCCGCTGTCCTTCATGTTCTTCAAACCTGCGTCAAACATCATCAAAAGCTCTGAATTTTGGCCTTTTAACACAGCAAAGCCATAGGAATTGCCATGCTCCATCTCCAAAGGCATGGTAAATGGAGTTCCTCTGGAAATCTCATATCCCAATACCGGATAATCCTCAAAACAAGCTACTGAATTGCCGGCAAGCACATCCTGATACATGCTGGAAGAATCCTCAAACTGCATAATCGTAAAACCATACTGGTCTGCAATAGACTCTGCAAAGGTGCATCCTTCGGTGCCGATCTTTGCGGCAACGGTCTTGCCCTTTAAATCTTCATAGGATGTAATATCAGAATCTGCATTTACTGCCATACCTACGCCGGAATCATAATAAGGATCTGAAAAATCATACTTTTCCTTTCTTGCATCCGTAATGGACATTCCAGCGATCACTGCATCATACTCTCCAGCTTCCAGTCCGGTGGTAGCTGCGGAAAATCCAGCCACTACCAATTCATATTCAAAACCCTGGTCCTCTGCAATGGCCTTTAACAAATCCAGGTCAATTCCCACCATCTCGCCCTTATCGTTCTCAAATTCAAAAGGAGCAAAGGTAGTATCTGTGGCAATCTTATATACCTTGCCAGATGCTCCGTCTGTATTGTCCGCTTCTGCTTCCGCCTCAGTAGCTGCTGTGGTGTCATCTGCTGCAGCTTTGGTCGTCTCTGCTGCTGTGGTTGTTGCTGCTGTAGTATCTGCTGTACCGCTGCCTCCACATGCGCTCAATGTTGCTGCCATTAAAACCGACATGGCCAGTGCAATGGTTTTCTTTCTCATAATTGTTTCCTCCTCAAAATAAAATTGACCAGCTAATCCAAACCTTCGGTCAAAACTTGCAAAAAGAGACAACGCAAAAAAAGCGATGTCTCCATTGACTTTCGGCCCGCATTAGCCACAAGTGAGATTTTAACACACAGCACTGCTAAAGTCAAGCGATTGTTGATGTCACAACAAAAAGATTGTTGAACTTTGTTTCGAAAAAGGGTTGCTTATTTTACAGCCCAATCTGTGCCAGCACATCTAAAAAATACCGATACTCCTGAAAATATTTGGACTTTTCCACATCTAAATCTGTATTTTCTTTGGAATATTCGTACCAGTTTTTATAGGAACCCATCCCGCCGACGCCTAACATGGTTCCCAAACCGGAAAATCCATTGGCAAAATTTAATTTTCCGTCACTGGCATCGTCGCATTTTGTCAGTACGCCTTGGGGTTTCGTGGGGTCAATCTTACTTTCGTCCATGGGCGTAACGCCATGATAAATAAAGCTTGCAGTAGCTTTTGACATAATACCAGCTTCAACCAGCTCACCAAACAGCGAAGTTTTTTCTTTTTCCGTCATATTTTTAGAGTGGTATCGGTTCTTTAAATCAGCGATTTCTTCCTGGGTAAGCTGATCTCTTTTTGAACCTTCTACCCATGTTAATGACTGTTTGGCAAAATAAGAAAGCTCGCAGGGAACTTCCTTTTGTGTAACTGCATAAATGGGAAATCCGTTGATCGTTGTCATAGCCATAAAAATAAAATCCTCCGGTTTTCGTATGATATTTGCTGCCCCATACCCGGTTTTTGTTTTTGCATTTTCATTTGTATTTTATTTTCTATGTATGGGCAGCAGTCGGTGTATCAGTCCTTCTGTCATTTGGGACTGTCTGTGCTCTCTTTTTAAAGTCCAAGCACTTGTGTTCTGTCAGAGCTGTTTCTGCCCAGCTTACTTTTCTCTAAATTGCTTGTTTTATCTTCGGAATTACTACCTTTTCTCCTAAATTACTTACGATTCTTTGAATCCCTTACCTTTCATAAATCCCTCCCTTCTGGTTTTACTCAATCTCATTTGATATGGCTTTATCCATACCTGCTTGCCTCCTTTCCTTTTTCAGTATACACTGGTTCCGGATATAATTCAAGTTTTCACTGAATTTTTTCAAGTCAAATGCCTGTGCAAAAACGATACTTGACTCATAGTTGCCAAAAATAACATCAAAACCTGCTTGCTGACCACCACAGCAAGCAGGTTTTGATGTTTCACCATATTTTAAACAGTTACCCTCTTCTGTAATCAAGGCCGGAAAGAACTATATACCTTTCCGCTCTCTAATCCACCCCGGTACTTGGCCATCTCGCTGACTGTCACCAGCTGATACCCCCGCTCCACCAATTTCGGAATAATCTGAACTGCCGCATCTCCGGTCTGTTTGTAAAGCTCATGCATTAAGACAACATCTCCATCTTTCACATTTCCCAAAACCTTGTCCACTGTGCTTTGGGTATTTCTTGTTTTCCAGTCTAATGTGTCAATGCTCCACATGATGATCGGCCCATTCACATTGGCAAGAACCGTGGCATTTTTGTTGCCTCCCGGCAGGCGTACCGTCGTCGGTGCCACACCGCTGACTTCCTGAATAATCTGGCTTCCCTTGCTGATCTGATATTGAATCTCAGCTGCACTCAGCTTGTGAAGATATTTATGCTCATAGGTATGATTGCCAATCTCATGTCCCTCTGCTGCCATTCTCTGCATCTCTGCCCGATAGGAAGGGCAGCGGTCTCCAACCACATAAAAAGTTGCCTTTCCCCCATACTGGGCCAAACAATCCATAATCTGATTTCCCACCGGTGCAAAAGGACCATCATCAAAAGTCAGGGCCACCATCGGGCGGTTCGGGTCAATTACCCGCTTGGAAGACTGTGTGTTTCCAGTCTCTTCCGGCACGGTCAGCTCTTCTGACTGTTGGTTTTCTTGTCCAGTTTTCTCCGGATGTCCGTTTTCCCCAATTGGCTGGGTGGACTCGTTTTGGGACATCTCTGGTTCTGTTTCCAAACTGTTGTCCGGCTCCCCAGTCTCTGCAGGTACCTCTTGTGGCTTCACTCCCGGCACATCTGCCTTGACGCCGTTTTCATCCACCCAGTAAGCGACTCCTGGACCCTTGTCCATATCCACCCACTGGTTTTTCGGCATATCTGCCCCTGGCATCTCCTCTGCCATAACTGGAGCCGCCGCCAAAAACGCCAATGTCGCCGCCAAACCAAACACTCCGGATACCTTTTTTTGCCACATCTTTTTTCCCATTCCAATATCCTCCCTCAAAATTGTAGTTCTGTGAAAATGTTCCTGTATTTTATCCGATATAAAACCAGATACAATCAAATTTTGCAAAAAATCCCAAAAAAGGTTGCCAAGCTCATCGGTCAAATCGTTCCACCGCATCTTTTAGAACGATCTTTCCCTCGTAAATCGCCTTTCCTATCACAGCTCCTGGAATCCCCTCTTCATAGAGTCGGTTTAAATCCTCCATGGAAGACACCCCTCCTGAGGCAATTACATCCAGACCGGTCTTTTTCAATAGGATTTTTGTCTCCTCCACATTGGGACCATTTAACATTCCGTCTCTGGAAATGTCCGTGTATACAATATGTCGTACTCCATACTCTTTCATTTTCAGGCACAATTCAACCGCCGTCCGATTGCTGGTCTGTTCCCAGCCTTCCACTGCCACCATGCCATTTTTGGCGTCCACCCCAACTACAATCCGCTCTGGACCAAACTCCAAAACCAGCTCCCGGATAAATTCCGGATTTTTGGCAGCTTTTGTTCCAATTATACACCGATTCACGCCCAAATTCAGCATAAACCGGACACTGTCCGCGCTGCGTAAACCGCCGCCCAACTGAACCGGCACATCCACGGTATTCAAAATCTCACCAATCGCCTCTGCGTTGACCGAATGGCCTGCCAACGCCCCGTCTAAATCCACCAGATGGAGAAACCTGGCCCCCTGGCTGACCCACAGCTTCGCCATTTCTGCTGGACTGTCTCCGTATATCTTTTCTTTATCAAAAAGTCCTTGTGTCAGGCGGACACATTTACCGCCTTTCATGTCAATTGCTGGATATAATTTCATGACTTTACTCCTTTTTTGTATTATTCCATTTTTAAGTCAAGTCCCCCGCTGCAAGCGCCACATCTGGCAAAAAGCATCTTTGCATTCATTTTCAAGAAAATGAAAAAGGAACCATTGGATAAAATTCACTTGCCATCAAAGCAAAATCATCAGCGCCCCAGTAATCATCACAATGCTGACTACTATAGACAGGGAGTTTACCGCGCTGGCCATCTCCACATCTCCTTCTAATTTTCCAGTAAAAGCAGGAGCCACCGAAGACACTGGTCCCAAAGCTGTCAATGCCATGGCCTGCCTCACTTCCAAGTCAAAGGGAAGAAGAAAATAAGCTGCAAGGGCAAGAACTACTCCCACTCCATAACGGATCACCAGAATCTTTAAAATCCGGGCAATCTTGTCCTTCTCCATCCGGATTTCAAACCCAATGCCAATCATCAAAAGCGCCAAAAAAGCATTGGCATTGCCCACCGTCTCCCCATAAGAAGTGATTACCTGAGGCAGGGAAATTCCAAGAACTGCAAGCAGCGTCATAATCAAATAGGCGTCAAAGGGCAAAGAAGAACATAAGCTTTTCACCACATTTTTTACAGAAGGCTTTTCCCCGGTTCCCGCAGCTATGGAAGCAACGGTAAAAGTGGCTCCCGTACACATCACTGCATTGCCTGCATCAAAAAGACTGGTAGCGGCAAACCCCACTGGTCCCAAAAAGCTTTGGACAAAAGGCAGGGTAAAATTTCCAATATTATACCCAGACAAATTGACCATGGAAAAAGCCCGCTGCTGTCTGGACCCATGAAGTTCCGACACATAGCCAATCCCCACCATCACCACATTGGCCGCCAGTCCCAGCACACACATAAATAACAGAGAATTATCCATGGAAATCCGGCTGAAATTGGAGACAATCGCACAAGGCAGCGTAATGCGGACCACAATCTTGGAAATCAGATAAAAATCGTCTGGATGAAAAAATCCCTTCTTTTTCAACACATATCCAGTGACAATAATCAAAATAAATGCCGCTGCCTTTGCAAGCACAGTCAAAATTCCCTCCATAATCTGCTCCTTTCCAATCCTGCATATTTTACCAGATATAAAAATCAGGCGCAACCAGTTTTTCACAAAATTTGCAAAAATTGCACTCCTTCTGTTTTTTTCCTCCAACAATGAGCAAAACTTCGTGCTTGCAGCGAAGTATTTGGCTGTAAAATCAAAAAAGTCCCCATAAGAGAAAAAAGAGAACGTCTCAAAGTTCGTTCTCTTCTTCCACTCATAGGAGTCTTCTCCAATAATAAAACATAAAAGTCACATCTTACCCTCTATCCTTTAATCCCCGTAGAAGCAATTCCTTCCACATAATATTTCTGCAGGAACACAAACATCAATAGCATGGGAATGGCAGAAATGGTTAGGGAAGCCATAATCGCTCCATAATGAATCGGCTTGGAGCCGAAAAAGGTTTGAATCGCCAGCTGAATGGTCCGCATATCCTCCCCTGTTACCACCAGCATGGGCCACATAAAATCATTCCAGTGAGACACAAAATCCAAAATAAAAATCGTGGCATAGACCGTTCCGGATATAGGCATTACAATGCTGAAAAAAGTCTTTATAGGTCCACACCCATCGATGGCAGCCGCCTCCAAAAGGTCATCTGGAATATCTAAGAAAAACTGCCGGAACATATACACTGAAAAGCATTTTCCCACAAAAGGCACAATCAGTCCAGCCCAGGTATTGACCCAGCCAAAACCAGCTACTTCCTTATATAAAGGCAGCATAATGGCTTCCATGGGAAGCACCATCAGGCTGATAATAAGAGTCAGCAAAGTCTCTCTTCCCTTAAAGTGAAATTTTGCCAAAGCATAGCCGCACAGAGAATTAAATCCCAAGTCCAACACCACAATCAGAAATACATAAAACAGACTGTTTAAAATAAATTTTAACATATTGACTCTAGTGAACACTTCCACATAGTTGGCTAGAGAAGCCGAACTGGGCCAAAAGGTCTTAATGGTGTTCATCTCTGCAAAAATCTGCGCCTCCGGCTTTAAGGAAGATGCAATCATCCACAAAAGCGGAGATACAAAAATCAGTGCAGTCAGCGTATTGCCACCATAAAACAATATGGTTCCCATCATGTCTTTATTTTTCTTCCCCATATCTGCTCCCTCCTAATCTGCCTTGATGACCCGTTTTAACATCAGGGACATAGTGACCACAATGATAAAGAACACCGTTGCCACACTGCAGGCGTAGCCAAAGTTTCGGCTCTGAAAGCCTTGTTCATAAATATAATACACCAGTGTCCGGGTGGAATTTTGCGGACCGCCCTGAGTCATAACATAAGGCTGAGTAAACAGTTTCATGGCCTGAATCATGGTAATCATCACAACATATTTAATCACATTCTTAAGTCCCGGCAAAGTAACATAGCGAAACTGATCCCATTTGTTGGCGCCGTCAATGGATGCCGCCTCATATTGATCTCCTGGGATGGCCTGAAGACCTGCCAGAAAAATCATCATCTGGTATCCTGCTGCCTGCCATGCTGACATAAAGATAATGGAATTCATAGCAGTCTTTGGGTCCGTTAAAAATCCGCAGGCAGGCAATCCCATCTTTGTCAGAAAAGCATTTAAAAGCCCCGTAGTGGGATTGGGATTGTACAGCACGCTCCACAAAATCGCCACAACAACCATGGAGGTAATATTCGGGCTGAAATATGCTGCCCGAAAGATGGATACACCCTTTCTTCTGGAAGAAATCATCATAGCCAGCAAAAGAGCCAATGCACATTGAAATGGAACCACAATCACAGTAAAATAAATGGTGTTCATCAGGGATTTTTTAAAATCCTTATCCTGAAACAATTCTATAAAATTGTCCAGCCCGCAGAACCGGATATTGTCCGGCCTTAAAATATTGTAATCGGTAAAAGCATATCGAATGGTGGAAAATGCCGGCAGAATCAAAAAAGCAAACAACAGGAAAACAGCCGGAAATACAAACAAATACGCCGCCCGTATTTCGTGATAATTTTTTACGGTTCCCTTTCTCATAAAATACCTCCTTGTACCGGAAAGCAAAATGTTCCCTTTCCGGCACATCTTCTAATTTATATTTCCCCAAGCAATGAACCAAGTGCCGTGCTTGCATGGACATTTGACAAATGCCGCGATGGTCAAATCCCCCTGCAATTTATAGACTGGTCTCCCATCTGTCTATAAAACCCGGGAAAACTTAGTTTGCATAGTTTTTCTGAAAATCCGCATCCGTATCTGCAGCAAGCTCGTCTAAAGATTCTTTTATATCTGCTCCGGTAAAAATATTCATCATTGCCTCTGAAAATCCAGGAGATAACACAGTGTAGCTGGGTGTTCTTGGTCTTGGATGTCCGGTATTCATGGACTGTTCTTTAAACAAAGAACGAGGATACTCGTCATACTCTGTCAGTGTATCATAACTGGAAATCCTGGTTGGCAGCTTGGCAATCGCCTTTGCATAAGTAGTCACATTTTCCTGATTCATCAAAAATGCCAGCACCTGTCCGGCTGCCTCTGCATCTGCGTCTTTTGTAATACAAGCTGCCCAGTCTCCTGTGGGAGAGGTGTTCATGCCGCCATTATCTGCCACAGGAAAATAGGTCACGCCCCAGTTTAAATCCGGAAACTGGCTTTCCAAAGTTGCCACCTCCCAGGAACCGCCCAACATGGTAGCGCATTTCCCGTTATGAAATTCCTGTTGAATCGGGTCCACATTGGCATAACCGTCCTGAATCAGGCCGTTTAAAAAAGTTGCTGCTTCCACTCCCTTTTCACTGTTTACATACCCCTCTGCAGTGGAACCGTCCTCACTTACAAAATCCGTGCCATTGGAAATCCAAAATTGCTCCAGCACATAGGGAAGACCTTCTCCCTGATCCATAATAATATTGGTGCCTGCCACTCCGTCTTTGGTCAGTTTCCCGGCAATCTCCCGAAATTCGGACCAGGTCAGAGCATCTTCCAGCTTATCCGGCATGGTGATCCCTGCTGCATCTGTCATATCTTTATTGTAATACAACGCCACCGAGCTTTCTGTGGCTCCCATGGCATACAGCTTTCCATCATAAGTTCCCTGGACTTTAATGGACTCCACAAAATCATCCATATCTTCTTTGGTGAAATAAGAATCAATGGGAACTATGATTCCATTCACCGCATAGTTGGAAATATTCGGCCCGTCCACATACAAAATATCCGGCAGATCGTGAGAGGTAACAGAGGCATTGATTTTATCCTCATAAGCGTAAGAATCTGCCCGCACAATGGCTTCCCTCTTTACTTCAATTTCTCCCTTGTGGGCTTCGTTAAATTCTCCGATCTTCTGAACCCACCACTCCTCAATGGCTGGCTCATCTGTAGGACTCCAGATAGTGACAACCTTTGCCCCGTCTTTGTTGGTATCGCCTTCGGATTTCTTTCCACCTCCACATCCAGTCAAAGCAGATGCCGTAAGGGCTGACACCAAGATCATACTTAAAACTTTTTTCTTCATAACTTCTCTCCTTCCTTATTGTTTTATTTTTTTCTCCAGATGGATTTCATCTGAGAAATTTTCACTTTTTTTATGGTTCCCTCCCAAATCCGGGCCAAAAAACATCCATCCTTACTTTCCTGATAAAATACCTTTGTTCCAACAGCTTCTCCCCGGTTCAAAAACACTTCCGTCACCCGTCGGTCAACAAAAATCTCAATCTCTTCCACCCTGGAAACATCTGCCAAAAAGCGAATCCCTTTTGCCTGTTCTTTTTGGGAAACCAGTCCGGTAATGCCGTTTTTACGCTCCAAAGTCAAAGTCTCATCCCCATCTTTTGCCAGCAAAATTGTAAAATCCCCTTCTCCTTCCAAGCTCATTTCCACATGATAGCTGTTTCCTGGAATCGAAATCATTTCCACAAAAGACTCATTCTCACATTCCATAAGAGTTTCCCCAATAAGTTCACGAACTTCTTTAACTGGTGTCAGAAACAGCCGTCCATCCCTTACATGCACCTCTCTTGGAAGGGAAAAGCTTCCGCAGGCTCCATTTTTCTCATTTCTGTGCTCTCCCAAAAAGTCTGAAATCCAGCCAATGGCAATCCGTCTTCCCTGATGGGAAAAAGACTGCACCGCATAAAAATTACTTCCAAAATCAAACCATTGTTCCTGTTTTACATGAAGCTGTTTCCCATCAAAGCTTCCTATATAACAGCGGGTCATCTGATAACGCCCTTCCCTGTCATAGTGACACATCCACGCTCCCACAGCCACAGCATAGCCATCCACGCAGAAGAAATCGGGACATTCAATGGTTCGAATCCCAGGAGTTTTTTCCTGTAAAAGAGGTCCTGTATATTCCCACTCCATGTTTTCCTTTTGCTGATACAAAAGGATAGACGGAACTTGGTTTAAAGCAGCTCCCAAAACCATGTACAGCTGATCTCCAAAAAACTCCACTTTAGGGTCACGGAAATCAAAGGCCACTCCATCTGGCTTTTGGGTAATCAGTTCCACCTCTTGTTCCACACGAATTCCATCTCTGCACAACCCATGGGTCTGCCACTCTTTGGTCTTATCTCCGTCCTCCAAAGGTCCGTCATGCCTTGTAAGAAACAGATGGATTCCATCCTCCTTTACCAGTGCGCTTCCGGAAAAAGCGCCGCCTTTCCTGTGAGAATCTTTCCAAAGTTCTGGCTGCGGTTCCAGCACATGGGGCTGACAAACCCAATGAATCAAATCTTTGCTGACCGCATGGCCCCAATACATGTCCCCCCACTCCTGGAAAAAGGGATTGGACTGAAAAAACAAATGGTAAAAACCATCATACCAGCAAAGTCCGTTGGGATCGTTTACCCAGTTTACAAATGGAACGAAATGATATTGTTCCCTCCAAGGCGTATCATACCAGCCTTCCAGCTCCACATAACTTCCGTCTTCCGGATTCAGGAACATAACACCTTGTTCCATAGGGTTGGGGCCATCTGATAAATACATTTGGGCAATTTCCACATTGTCGCTTTTCTTCATCTCATAAACGTTCTCTGGCTGAATGGGAAGACAAATCTGTTGATATAAGTTTAACCCCAAATGCACTTCCATAGCTTCTCTGCCTGGAGTTGACAAGCGAATCCATCCATCCATTCCTTCTTCTTCTTTCCGGGAAGCGAAAATATGTATTTTCTTGTAAGCATTACTTTGAAATTTACACATCTTCTATTTTTCCTTTCCTGCGGTTTTTTACTTTATGGAACCCGTTCCACATAACCATAATATAGTACTTTCTCCTATAAATGTCAACACCTTCTATTAAAAGAAACAAAAATAGTGCATTTAAACAAAAAATAACCTTTATTTTTATGCACTACTACTATATACTTTCTCTCTTATATTCTGTTTTTCAATATTTCCTTAATAATTCAGCCTTTCTCGCAACATCGAAATGACTATTACAATGGAACATAGTTCCATTTTTTTCTTATATAATTCGTGTTTTCTCCATGTGATTTCCATTTCATCCATATGATTTCCGGTTTCCATCCCATTCTTTCCGGGTCCTTACACAGTTCCTCCTCTTTGCACAGATACATCCAAAATCTGTTCCATCTCCACCTTCTTTCCATCTAACAAATCCATCATGGTATCCACACAGGTTTTTGCAAGCAAAGGGATGTTTTGTGCTATGCTGGTGAGATTTGGTGTAAAAAGCCGCGTCACATCTATAGCATCATATCCTACAATATGCAGTTTCTCTGGAACTGGAATGTTTCGTTGTTTTGCCATATCCATACAATAAAGAGCAACTATATCCGTTGTAAAGACCCCGTCAATGTTTCGATAAATATCCATATATTGATTCATTACATTTCTGTAGTAATCATATCCCATCATATTCCAGGCCAGTTCAATGGTATTGACCGCCGCCCCATTCTCCTCCATTACCCGACAAAACTCCATGTGCCGGTCATTGGATGGAGTGTGTACCCGAAAGGAACCGCCAAACTGCAGCACATTGCGGCAGCCCGCCTCCAAAAGCAGCTCCGCTGCCATCCTTCCTCCTGCCTTATGGTCCGAATGAATCACTGGAATATCTGAGCCTAAGTTCCGGTCCATGGCAACGACCGGCTTGTTTAAGTTGTGGTAAGCATCATCCTGGAGAGAATGCGCCCCTGTAATAATCCCATCCACCACATTGGCTTTCAGCATGTCAATAAAATCCTGTTCCCGGCTGCTGATTTCAATGGTATTGCAAATTAAAGCCTTGTAACTGTTCTTGTAAAGCTCAATCTCCATATACTTTAGCAGCTTGCTGAAAAAAGGGTTTTCCATATCCGGAACCACCACCCCTACAATCCCGGTACGGTTTCGAAATAAATTCCGCGCCAGCTCATTGGGATTATAATCCAGCTCCCTTGCAATTGCCTGAATCCGTTCTTTGGTCTCTTCCGCCACATATCCGCTTCCATTTAATGCTCTGGAAACCGTTCCCACGCCTACCCCGGCCCGTCTGGCTACTTCTCTGATATTCGCCATAATCCTGTTTTGCCTCCAAATCCGCACGCTGGTGCAGCTGGCGTCTCCGCTCACATTCCCCGCTTTTGCTTCTTATTTTCCATATCTCTATCTTATCAGCCCTTCCCCTAAAAATCAAGCATATGTTCCATTTGTTCCACATAACCAGAATCCAAAAAACCAGACGGCTTGCCAATAAGTAAATCTTATTGACAGGTCGTCTGGTTTCTTCATCTTAATTATAAGTCATATTAGTCTACAAGCTGCCCTTTGTAGATAATACTCCTGTAATCCGTTCGTCCCACCGGGTAGCTTCGTCCAGGGCTTTTGCAAATGCTTTAAACGCCCCTTCAATAATATGATGGTTATTGCTTCCATGTATTTGTTTTATATGAAGATTCATCCCTGCACCATAAGAAACTGCATAGAAAAACTCCCGCACCATCTCCGTCTCCAAATCTCCTACCTTTTCCCTGGTAAGATGCAGATCATAAACCAGATAGGGTCTGCCGCAAAGGTCCAGGGAACAAAGAATCAACGCCTCATCCATAGGAAGAATACAAGAACCATAACGAACCATCCCCGCCTTGTCCCCTACTGCTTTCCCAATGGCATTTCCCAACACAATTCCTGTATCTTCAATGGTATGATGGGTATCTATCTGTAAATCCCCCTTTCCCTTTATGGACAGATCAAACAGTCCATGTCGGGCAAACCCATGTAGCATATGATCAAAAAAGCCGATTCCTGTATCAATCTCTCCCTGACCACTTCCATCCAGATTCAACGTAAGAGAAATATCTGTCTCCTTGGTGGTTCTGGTAATCGAAGCAATCCGGTGAAGATTATTTTCTTTTTTCTCTTCCATAGCAATTCCCCTTCTGATTTCTCATTCTGACAAAATAAACCGGTTAAAAGAATGGTGGATGGTGTTACACCTCATGTTTTTATAACGATTCAAACCTTACCTGAATGGAATTGGCATGGGCAGTCAATCCCTCTGCCTCTGCAAAGGTTTCAATATCTTTATGGATTGGTTTTAAAGCCTCTTTGGAATAATAAATAATACTGGATTTTTTTACGTAATCATCCACACTTAATGGAGAAAAAAACTTGGCTGTTCCATTGGTGGGAAGCACATGATTCGGCCCTGCAAAATAATCTCCCAATGGCTCACAGCTGTACTCTCCCAAGAAAATGGCTCCTGCATTCTGTATTTTTGTCATTACCTCAAAAGGATTCCGGGTAACAATCTCCAGATGTTCCGACGCAATCTCATTTGCTGTGTCAATGGCATCGGCCATGGAATCTGCCACCAAAATATATCCGTAATGGTCCAAAGATTTCTCTAAAATCTCCTTCCTGGAAAGTTTTAAAAGAAACTGGTTGATTTCCTCGGAAACTTTTTGGGCAAGTTCCATGCTGGTAGTGACTAAAATAGCGCTTGCCAGCTCGTCATGTTCAGCCTGAGACAAAAGATCTGCCGCCACATACCGGGGATTGGCGCTGTCATCTGCCAACACCAAAATTTCACTTGGCCCTGCAATGCTGTCAATGCTCACATGGCCATACACCGCTTTTTTTGCCAATGCCACAAAAATATTGCCGGGACCGGTAATCTTGTGTACCCGCGGAATGGATTCCGTCCCAAATGCCAAAGCTGCCACTGCCTGAGCGCCGCCGACTTTGTAGGTTTCAGTCGCTCCTGCCAGATGAGCCGCTGCCAAAGTGACTGGATTCACCTTCTTGTCCTTTCCTGGCGGCGTTACCATCACAATCTGCTCCACTCCTGCAACTTTGGCCGGAATAATATTCATGAGTACAGAAGAAGGATAAGATGCCTTTCCTCCAGGCACATACACCCCTACGCTGGCAAGCGGCGTTACCTTCTGGCCAAGCATTACGCCATCCGGACGGCTGTCAAACCAGCTGTACTGCTTCTGTTTTTCATGGTATTCTCTGATATTTTCCATGGATTTTTTCATTACAGAAAGAAGAGAAGGCTCCACCAGAGTCAAAGCTTCTTGGATCTCTTCTTCTGTCACCCGAAGTTCCCCTGCTGTTAAATCTACATGATCAAACTTTTTTGTATACTCGAAAACCGCCTCATCTCTTCGGTTCTTTACATCTTCCACAATCCCCTGAACCACAGTTTCATACCCACTGTAATGATTGGGGTCCCGTTTTAACAAATTGGCCAAAATATCTTTTCTGCTTTGATCGTCTAATTGAATTATTTTCATATTTACCTCTTTCCTTCTGTACAATTTATTTCCCTGAATCATGAGTCAAGGAAATCAAACTCCTCATCTCCTGAATGATCCCTGTAATCCGCTCATTCTCCCGCTTCATACTCACCTGATTCACCACCATCCGGGCTGAAAGAGGACACACCTCCTCAAGCACAGTAAGTCCGTTTTCCCGCAAGGTAGAGCCAGTCTCCACAATATCCACGATAACTTCTGCCAGCCCTACAATGGGAGCCAGCTCAATGGAACCATTCAGTTTGATAATTTCCACGGTCTGATGCTTTTTATTATAAAAGTAGTCCTTGGCAATGGCTGGATATTTGGTAGCTACCCGAATCAGTTCATGGTGCTTTAAACACTCCTGGGCTGATTCCGGTCCACACACGCACATCCGGCAGCGGCCGATTCCTAAATCCAGCACCTCGTAAAGGTTACGGCCCTCCTCCAGAATCGTATCCTTTCCCACAATTCCCACGTCCGCAGCGCCATATTCCACATAAGTCGGCACATCATTGGCTTTTGCCAGAAAAAAACGCACCTTCAAATCTTCATTGGCAAAAATCAGCTTCCTTGATTTTTTATCCTTCATCTCCTCACAGGTAATGCCGATTTTCTCAAACATTTCCAGGGATTTGTCTGCCAGCCTGCCTTTGGCAAGGGCAAAGGTCAGATATCTCATCTCATTTCCACCCTTCTGTTTCAATCAGTAATTTCTCCAGATTTCCAGTGACCACCTCTCCATTTACTACCATATATTCGGACACTTCATCCCCGGACCCGGATAGGTATAAAACCGATGCCATCCCATGGCGTCTGGCATAAGACACATAATCTGTCACCGATTTGCCATCTGGTTTTCGAATCAGCTGCACCGGAGTATTGCCCTGCCGAAAATGTCCGGCCAGCAAAATCGCAGTCTCTCTGGCGCTGGGTTCATATAAGATTATGGTATCTACCATAAATACATCGGTTTCGATTTTCTGACGGGAAAGAGCCAGCATGAGCTGATCCACCACAATGGCAAATCCCACTGCCGGAGCATCTTTCCCAAACTGGATGAGCAGCTTGTCATACCTTCCTCCCGTCACAAGATACTCTCCCGTTCCGTAAGTATATGCTTTAAAAATAATCCCGGTATAGTAAGAATATTTGCTTAACATTCCCAAATCGTAAGACACATAATCCCCTAACCCGTAAATATCCAAAATCTCCTGAACCCGCTCCAAACGGTCTATGGCCCTTAAAGCCCGTTGGTTGGAAGTCAAAGTACTGGCCAGACGAATCTGTTCTATGTTTCCAAAAAGCTCTGGAAGCTTTAAAAACACCTGCTTTTGTTCTTCTGACATAGACTGTCTGGACAGAAGCTCCTCCACGCCGAAAAAATTCTTATTTTCAATCAATTCCCGCAGCTGTTCCTGAGTCTCCCCATCCATTCCGGCTTCCTCCACCAGCCCTCGAAAAAAATCCACCTGTCCCAGTTCTACCTGAAATTCCTGAAGTCCAGCAGCTTTCAAGGCATCAATCACCAAGGCAATCATCTCCCCATCTCCATCGCTGGTGTTATCCCCAATCAACTCCACCCCGGTCTGAGTGGTTTCATGGAGTCTGCCCCGGTAACTGACCGTATTCAAAAAGGCTGACCCAAGGTAGCACAACCGCAAAGGTCCGGTCTCTTCTCTGAAATATTTTGCCACACATCGGGCAATAGAAGGGGTAATGTCCGGGCGCAGTACCAATGTGTTGTTCTCCCGGTCAAAAAACTTATACATTTCTCTGGTTCCTGCGCTTCCCCGCTCCTTTTTAAAAATATCAAAAAATTCAAACACAGGAGTCTCAATATCCTGATACCCATACAAGCGAAACACATTTTGAATCTTTTTTTGAACGGCCAGTTTCCTGGCACACTCTTCTGCATAAATATCCCGGACTCCCTCCGGGGTGTGTAATAACTGTCTGTCCATTTTTTCCTCTTTCCTAATGCGTTCCCATCATTTTTCAGACACATTCCAGTGTATCACAATTTAAACATACTGTCATGTATTTTCTGTATTTTAGAAAAAACATTGCATTTTCCCTTTTTCTTTTGTATGATAAGCCTTAGGAAATAATCATATCCATGAAAAAGGAGGTTTCTCAATTATGATTCACACAGAAAAATTGATTCCCTTTGAAAACCGCGCCGGAGGCAAAGGAACCGGCGTCATTCACTCGGTTATGGATGAGGAAACATTGGACGGTCATGCAAAGGCCATCCTGTCCGTAGTGCTCCATCCGGGAAGTTCCATTGGAAACCATCAGCATGTGGGCAATCTTGAAATCTATTATGTGCTGAAGGGAGAAGGAATCTTTACATTAAACGGAGAGTCCCAGCCCATCCATGCAGGACAGGCCGGCAGTATGAAGCCAGGAGACTGGCACGGCATTGAAAATACCGGAACTGAAGACATGCTGATTTCCGCTGTCATGCTTTACGAGTAAATATCAGTCACAACACAACAATCGGGAGGATAACATAGAATGGGTGGATTTTTTGGCGTTACATCAAAGGAAGACTGCGTAATGGATTTGTTTTTCGGAACAGATTATCATTCCCATCTGGGAACCCGTCGGGGAGGCATGGCGGTTTATGGCAAAAGCGGTTTTCAGAGAAGTATCCACAACATTGAAAACTCTCCGTTCCGCACCAAATTTGAGCGGGACGTAGAAGAACTTGTCGGCAACTCCGGCATTGGCTCCATTTCAGACAATGAACCGCAGCCTTTGCTCATCCAGTCCCATCTTGGCAGCTATGCTATAGTCACTGTGGGAAAGATCAATAATGAAGACGACCTGATTCATCATGCTTTTGAAAATGGCCACATTCATTTTATGGAAATGTCCGGCGGGCGAATCAATGCCACGGAACTGACTGCATCCATCATTAACCAGAAGCAAAGTTTGGTGGAGGGACTCCTTTATGCTCAGGAGATGATTCAGGGATCTATGACCATCCTTCTTTTAACACCAGAAGGAATTTATGCTTCCCGTGACCGTTATGGCCGTACTCCTGTGGTAATCGGAAAAAAAGAACAGGCATTTTGCGTCTCTTTTGAAAGTTTCGCATTTATTAATCTGGGGTATCAAAACTGCACGGAACTGGGTCCGGGGGAGATCGCTCTCATCAATGCCTCTGGAATCCAGTATTTAAGCCAGCCTCGAAAAGAGATGAAAATCTGCTCCTTTTTATGGGTTTATTATGGCTACCCCACCTCAAGCTACGAAGGTATCAATGTGGAGGAAATGCGCTATCGCTGCGGAGAAATTCTGGCCAGAAGAGACTTAGGAAAACTCCCGTCATGCACCCAAGGCCACTGCCAAAACTGTTCGGCTCATTCCAAAACGGAATCCGGAGCTTCTGTCTCTGCCCCAATTCACCCGGATATTGTAGCTGGGGTTCCGGATTCTGGCATTGCCCATGCCATAGGCTATGCCAATGAGTCTGGCATTCCTTTTGCCCGTCCTTTTATTAAATATACCCCTACCTGGCCCCGTTCCTTTATGCCGCAGAACCAAAGCCAGCGAAACCTGATTGCCAAAATGAAGCTTATTCCGGTAGACGCACTTATTGGCGGAAAAAGCTTATTGTTGATTGACGATTCCATTGTGCGGGGTACCCAGTTGGGAGAAACCACAGAATTTCTATACAAAAGCGGCGCCAAAGAAGTTCACATCCGGCCGGCCTGCCCTCCACTGCTGTTTGGCTGTAAATATTTAAACTTCTCCCGCTCCAACTCTGACCTGGATTTAATCACCCGCCGGATTATCCGGGAACGGGAAGGCGAGTTTGTATCTCCGGAGCTTTTAGCTGACTATGCCAATCCAGACAGCCAGAATTATGCAGATATGGTAGAAGAAATCCGCCGCCGTCTGAATTTCACATCCCTGAAATTCCACCGTCTGGACGATTTGATCACATCCATCGGACTCCCGGCAGAATCACTATGTACGTATTGCTGGAGCGGAAAAGAATAAAAAACTTTTTTAAAAGTTATAAAAGTTTTGTAACGGAGTGAGAGGAGAGGGACGAGTCCGCCTTTCTCTCATTCCGTTGTTGCATTTTCACTAGCTCTCTTTTTAACGTCCCTTTTCTTGAGACAGACCAAATATTTTTAAACAGATTTGACATAACTTTGCCCCCACCCATACTCCAAAGGTATTCAAAATCAGATCATCCAACTCAGTAACTCCGGTTCCAAAAACAAATTGCAGAGTCTCGATTGTCAAAGAAAACAAAAATCCCAACAGCAAAATTCTTCTCATATCCCGCCGGATTCCAATTCCATACCAGAAAGCCCCAAAAGGAATAAACCAGACAATATTCCCCACAAACAGGTACAAAAAACGCAGCCATCTTCCCTGATAAAGCAGGGGAAGATAGTCTGCAAACAAAGTTAGATTCAAAGTTCCTTTTTGAAATAAAGAATATAAGGAAAAACTGCTTCGAAATACGGTAATTCGAAGCAGCACAGTCATATACAGACCAAACATTATAATAGAAATTCTTTTCTTTTTCATCCTTCACGCTTCCCGGTCATTGGTCAAATTCGCCTTATCCAGCAAATAAAAAGCCAGACTTAAAGCCATACCTACCACACAGGCAAGTACCATACCTTTTAACTGAATATTGCCGATCTGAATGGCGATACCAGAAAGACCTGCCACAAAAATCACGGAAGTCAAAGCCTGATTTCGTGATTTTCCAAAATCCACTTTGGAATCCACCAAAATCCGCAGTCCGGAAGTTCCAATCATTCCATACAGCAGAAAAGAGATTCCGCCAATAACTGGTCCGGGAATCGTGCTGATCAGCATGGAAAGCTTTCCCACAAAGGAACAAACAATGGACAATACTGCCGCTCCGGCAATCACATGGACACTGTACACACCAGTCATAGCCATCACACCGATGTTTTCCCCATAAGTGGTAGTGGGAACTGATCCAATCATACCAGAAATCATCGTGGAAAAATTATCTCCAAACAAGCTCCGATGCAAGCCGGGATCTTTCAACAAATCTCGTCCCACAATCTTGCTGGTGACAACCTGATGACCGATATGTTCCGACGCAATGACCAAAATCACAGGCAAAATAATCAAAATTGCCTCTGGATCAAACTTTGGAGCCGTAAAATCAGGCAGAGCAAACCAAGGCGCTGCTGCAACTGCCTCAAAGCTTACAATCCCGCAACAGACAGCCGCCACATACCCGGCAATGACTGCAATCAAAATCGGAATAACGGACAAAAATCCCCGAAACAAAATAGAACCAAATACTGCAAACCCCAAGGTCACAAGAAATACAATCACATTGGCTGGCTGTATGGTCTCATCCAAAAGCCCTGCATTACTGGCAGCGGAAGATGACAATTCCAGACCAATCAGCGCCACCACTGGTCCCATGGCCGCTGGCGGCAGCACTACGTCAATCCAGTCTGTGCCAAACTTGTAAACAATCCCTGCCAGTATACAGCCGCAAAGACCTACTGCCACAAAGCCACCCAGGGCATATTCATACCCCCAGTTCTGAATGACAATCCCCGCCGGGGCAAGAAAGGCAAAGCTGGAACCTAAATAGGCCGGAGCTTTTCCTTTTGTCACAATAATAAACAGCAGGGTTCCCACACCGTTCATAAACAGCACAATGGCAGGGCTGATTCCAAAAAGGAACGGCACCAGCACAGAAGCGCCGAACATGGCAAACATGTGCTGAATGCTCAAAGGTCCCAACAGTTGAAACGGCACTTTTTCTTCTACCTGAATAATCCGCTTTGTTCCCATTTGCCACCTCAGCCCAGTCCGTTGCCACGCAGTTTAAATCTCTGCACAGACACTTTCAGTTTCTCCGCCTGACCATTTAACTCTCTTGCAGACATGGCTGACTTTTCTGCTGTAGCGGCGTTGGTCTGAACCACATTGGAAATCTGCTCCATCCCCTCATTTAACTGGGACAAAGACTCTGCCTGCTGTTTGGCAGACTCTGCAATCTGTCCTACCAGATTCATAGAACGCTCCGCGCCGGTTACTCCTACGGAAAGGGCTTCCGTCGTATCGGCAGACAAGGATGTTCCATGTTCCACCAGCCGCATGGATGTCTCAATAAGCTTTGTGATATCTTTTGCTGCTGCTGCACTCTTGGTAGCAAGGCTCTGAACCTCGCCTGCCACCACTGCAAATCCCTTTCCTGCGGCGCCTGCACGGGCAGCCTCTACAGCTGCATTTAAAGCCAGAATATTGGTCTGGAAAGAAATATCCTCAATGGTTTTAATAATACCGCTGATCTGCTGTGAAGACTTGGAAATGTCAGTCATAGCCGTGGTCAAATCTTTCATCTTTTCATTGCAGGCTTTCAGCTGTTTTGCTGCATCCATAGAACTCTTCTGAGCATCGCCGGCATCTACAGAAGTGTGGCTGACCTCGCCGGACAATTCCTGAATACTGGCGGAAAGCTCCTCCACTGCGGATGCCTGCTCCACTGCGCCATTGGAGAGAATCTGTGCATCTGCCGCCATTCTCTCGGACTCTTCTGACACCTGACCGGAAGCTTGATGAATCTGATATAACGCCTGATTTAAAGCATCCAAAATCTGACGCATGGCATTTTGAATTGGAAGAAACTCTCCCCGGTAATTGTTTCCAATGATTAAATCCATCTTGCCTGCCGCCATCTGAGCCAGCTTGGAATCAATATCTTTGATGTATGTCTTCAATTCCCGCTTGGTCTCATGAATGGATTCCACCAGCATTCCAATCTCAGAAGTATCCGGCTCCAGCACAAAATCCGCGGAAAGATTTCCTTGAGCGATCTCTCTCATCTGATCTCTCACTAAAATCACTGGACTTAAAATCTTTTTCTTTGTCACCACCAATACCACCAACTGAAGAACGCCCACAAGAATCATGGTCAGGATAATCCCAATACGGAGCATATTCGCCATAAAAGCCACCTGTTTCACTTCCTCAGATGTACGGGTATCCAGATCCTTTAAAAATTGCTCTTTAATTGTATTAATATTGGAGATAGCATTGTTGTATTCTGTGCCATATACATAGGCAATGGCTTCTTCTCTCTTGCCTGCCTCTACCTGCCGCATGGCTTCTTCCTCTAAGGGAACTAAAACATTGGACTGATTGGACATTTCATCAATCATAGACTGTTCCCGTGCTGTGATGCCAATGGACTGCATCGCGGAAACACCGGCCTCCCGGTTCTTCAGATTATTGACCTCGTTCATATAATTGTTATAATGCGTTTTGTTGCTTGTGGCAGCATATGCACGGACCTCATTGGTCAGATAGCTGGAAGCGTTCATAAACCGATTTGCATTGTAAGTCAAATTATATCGGTCTTCGCTTACCTGGGTCAGCTTCGTGTTCATACTGCTGTATGCAAAAAGAAACACGACCATTACCAACAGAGCCAAAATGGAACTTCCGTTTAAAATTAGAACCATCTTGGATTGATTCATTGCTTTTTTCATTTCGTATGCTCCTTTCCTGATTTGGTGGCAGTGGAATGGAACTTTCACCCTAGCACTCCCTTTAAAACTATTTACTATTTTACAAAAAAATTGATGAAATTTCAAGAAAAATCAGCAATATTTTCAAAAAACTTTATCTTTGTTCCAAATCCTTCTGGAGCGCCTCCAGATAGTGTACCAGAACATCCCGGTGCATCTGCACCAAAAACCTTTTGTCTATTTCTTCGTAAGTAAAACTTTTCCTTCCCCCGGCTTCCATCCGCTGCCAAAACCCATACAAATCTTTGAACGGAAGATAGTAAATCTCATTTTCTCCGGTAAAATGGAGAAGAATAAACGCAATTCCCCCCTGTTCCTCAAATTCTCTCATAAAACAAATCTGATGTGCGTGAACATTTTGAAGAGGAAATGTTCTGGATGCACACTCCTTGGCATCAAAACAGACTGGAATCCCCTGAACTGCCCCCATATAATCGATTGTGCTTTTCTGGTCAAAATAAGCAAGGGTAATATGGCGGCTTTCCTTGTCAATGGTAATTGGTGTAATCGGCGTAGGGATTTTCTGAATCAATGCCAGCTTTTTCTCCCGGTAAACGGCATTGCTGTGGTTGATCATGTCCTCCAGCGTAGAACCTCTTAACCCTCTGCTTTTCCAGGTGCCCATGAACGTCCTCCTAAAATCCTGACTGCCAGTTCCCCGTCTTTTACATAAAGCATACAGTTTCCTCCCTTTTTCAGCTTTCCAAACAAAAGAAGTTCTGCCAAAAGCGGTTTGATTTTCCCTGCAATGACCCGGTCAATTTCCCTTGCCCCATACTCCTGTGTAATTCCTGCCTTTTTTACAAACTCTGCCGCCTCCTCTGACACATTTAAGTTTACCTTTCGCTTTTGAAGGCGCTTGGAAAGATCCTCCAATTTTTTGGCGGTAATCTGTCCTGCCATCTCTTCATCCATTCCTCCAAAAAGCACAATTTTACTTAAACGATTCCGAAATTCCGGCTGAAACGTCTTTTTAACCGCCTCCTCAAGGGCATCCAGATTCATGGAATCCCGCCCAAATCCAATACGGCCCTTTCCGATCTCTCCTGCCCCTGCATTGGAAGTCATAATTAAAATAATGTTGCGGAAATCTGCTTTTCTTCCCTGGTTGTCCGTCAAAGTGGCATAGTCCATCACCTGAAGCAGCACATTAAAAATATCCGAATGAGCTTTTTCAATCTCATCCAGCAATAGTACTCCATGTGGATGACGGCGAATCTCTTCGGTTAAAATTCCTCCCTCTTCATAGCCTACATATCCTGCCGGCGCCCCGATTAATTTGGCCACAGTATGCTTTTCCGCGTACTCACTCATGTCAAAGCGCATAAAATGGATTCCAAGTTCTGCTGCCAGAACCTTGGAAAGTTCGGTTTTTCCAACCCCAGTCGCCCCCACAAACAGAAAAGAGGCGATTGGTTTATTGTCCTCGTTCAGTCCTGCCCTGGAAAACTTCACTGCATTGGCTACCTGTTCCACCGCCTCGTCCTGACCAAAAATCTGTTCCTTCAAATGTTTTTCCAGCAAAGCAAGTTTCTCCATCTCGCCTTTTTCCACTGTCTGAACCGGAATATTGCATATTTTTGCCAGCACCTGGTCAATCAAATCCTTGCCAACGGTCTGCCGCTTTTGTTCTAAGGGATGAAGTCTGCGGTATGCTCCTGCTTCATCCATCAAATCAATGGCTTTATCCGGAAGAAACCGTTCATTTATAAAACGGCTGCTTACCTCCACCGCATGTTCCAGCACCCCGGCTCCGTATTTTACCTGATGAAATTTCTCATAACTGGGTTTGAGGCCATTTAAAATTTTTACAGTTTCTTCTCTGGACGGCTCTTTAATGTCCACATTCTGGAACCGCCGCACCAAGCTCCTGCATCCGGAAAAATGTTTCTTATACTCCTCATAAGTGGTAGCCCCGATAAAACGAATCTGTCCTGCTGCCAAATAAGGTTTCAAAAGGTTTGCCGCATCCAGACTGGCCCCATTTACGGCTCCGGCTCCTACCAGGTTATGAATCTCATCCACATAGAGAATGGGCGTTTCCTCTCTGGAAAGTCCTTCCATAATTTCTTTAAACCGTTTTTCCAAGTCTCCCCGATACTGGGTTCCCGCCAAAAGCCCCCCTAAATCCAGAGAATAGATACGGGCTGTGGCAAGGGGCTTTGGCACATCTCCCTTTGCCAGACGGCAAGCCAGTCCGTAAGCGATGGCTGTCTTTCCCACTCCCGGCTCTCCAATATGAAGGACATTGTTCTTATCTTTCCGGCATAAAATCTGAATGGTCCGCTCAATCTCCTTTTCTCTTCCAATCAAGGGATTCATCCGTCTGCTGGTTTGATTCATATCTTCCACAAACCCCATCCACCGCTGATTATAAGAATTTCTTTTTGAAGCTTCTGATTTCGAATATGCTTTTTCTCCTCCATTTGCCCGGTTCTGCCAGTCCATAAATTCTTCTTCATATTCTTCTTCCAGCCAACGGTCTTCCTCCATAGAATCAGGATTTATTTTTCGGCTTTTTATCCCACCAGGATTTTTGGCCGGCCCTTCTTTCTCTCCTGGCTCTCGCTCCTCTGCAAGGCTCTCTCTGGACAGTTCTCCCATTAGTTCAAGCAAATCCACATTCTGAATCGAGAGAAAATATGCCCCGTAGCTGTCCTCCAGATTCAGTATTGCGTACAATAGATGGCTTACTCCCACTGACTTCCGGTTACTGGACATCGCCTGACCGGTTGCCAGATAAAGTACTTTTTCCGTGTCAATGGTCATCCGAAGGTCGTCATCTTTGGCAGTCCCTGCCTGCTCCTGCAAAAAGTCAAGCAAATCCTGCCGCAGCTTTTCCACCTGTCCCCCGCCTGCCTCATACTCTCTGGCAAAATCCCTGTCAAAGGTGATTCCATACAGCAAATGTTCCGGCATAAAATAGCGGTGGTGCTTCTCCCTAACCAGCCTCACCGCCCGCTCCATCACGTTCCGCATGTTTTTTGTAAATTCCATTTTGTCATCCTGTCCTTTTTTTCTTAATCCCTGAGATTAGGCAATATACACCTGCTTTTGCCGCCTTTTCTTTACGGCAGACAGACTGCCTCCACTTTTAAGGGATACTTTTCCTCTCTTGCCCGCCAAACTGCCTCTGCTGCTTTTGTCTCTGCAATATCTTTTGGATAAACTCCCGCCACAGCGCTGCTGCCTGTATGAATGCTCATCATCAGCGCAATAGCCGCCTCTTCCTCCTTATCAAAGATCTGAATCAACAAATCTACCACAAAATCCATTGGAGTAAAATCATCATTATAAATCAGAACCTGATACTGCCGGGGAAGCTTTGTCTTACTTTTCGCCTGATCTTTTATACTGTCTTTTACTGCCATTTTGTCACCATCCTCCACTACTGATTCAGCTGCCAATCCGCTCCATCTGGAAAAATACGCCTTCATGATAAACCCACAAATGGTCTGAGTCTATGACATAAAAATATTTTCCAAATCCTTCATTCATCTCCGAGAGATTTCCTTCTGTAATAATTTTCCTTTCTTCTGCCCATCCAGAAAGGTCTGCCTGAAAATCTTCTTGTACCGTTTGAACCGAACAGTCGCGAAACTCATAACCAAAATTCTCTGTCTCTTCCACCGTACCATTTCTGGAAAAGCTGTCTGCTCCATAAGTAATGGAATCCTTCAGATAATTCTGAATCTCCTCTTTGGACAGAACAGACACTTTGCACGCCTGATAATCTTTTCCCTTCCAGGTTCCGTAAAAAGATGTCCGATCAAATTCTGACTCGGACGGTTCGGATTTTCCCTGGGATTGTGATTCTGTTTTTGAGTCGGATTCGGATGTTGTTTTCATTTCTGAATTTGTTTGTGATTCGATTTTTGTTTCGGACTTTGTTTCTAATTCTAACTTTGTTTCTGATTCTGACTTTGAATCTGTTTCTGGTTTTGCTTCTGTTTCAGATTGTGACTTTAAGGACTGGCCTTCTCCCTGCCCTGCCTCCTGTGCTGCATAAATTTCCTGATTTTCCTTTCCCTGTTCCTGATTACCGCAGCCAGCAAGCGTCAAAACCCCGACTCCACATAATACTGCAAAAAAATAACGTTTCATTAAAAAACTCCTTCCAACCTGCTTCCTAAACTTCCTGAAAATGATTATAGCACGATTTTCTCTATTATCCAATAACATGGATGGTTTTTGTATGAATTTTTACAAAAGCTATGAAAATTCCCAATAAACACGAAAAGACCCCAAGATTTAAAATTCTTGGAGTCCTGGTATCCTGTTATTGTCCTTTCATCGCCCACTGATAATCTTTTATTGCCTGCTGAAGATTCATCGCCGCATTCTCTTTGTCTGCCAGAGCTTGCCGGTAATCTGCCTCTCCCTGCAAATATTCATTCCGGCTTAACATTCCTGCCTGCTGCCGCAGCTGCAAAGAGGAAAAGGAGATCTTGGCGCTTTCAAATCCATCCAAAGCTGCCTGATAGTTTAACCTTGATGCCTGAAGCTGCTGATAAGTTGCAAGAAAATCTACCTCTGCATTTCCCACGGCCTCTTCTTCCTTCTCGGATTTTTGACGAATCTCTTCTGTAACACTTGCCCGTGAATGACGTACATTCTGTACAGAACGGTTATTGTTAATTGCAATCTCCTTATCCTGGTCATAATTTACCTGGTCCACCCAGGCTAAATCCGGCTCTGGAACCGTCCCAATCACTACGTCTTCTCTGTCCTCCAACCCTAACATGGACAGCAGCCGGAAACGAAGCTGGCCTGCCTCCTGCCGGTATGAGGCCAGAAGGCTGCGCTCTGTCTCAAGCTGATCTGACGCTTCCATCACCTCCATGGCTGTGGCAGCTCCGGAAGAATTTTTTTTCACAGCAGCTTCATAGGCAGCTTCTTTCGCCTCAACCCTCTTTTCCTGAGCCGCTTCATTTAAAACAATCTGGTTATAAGAGTTCATCACCGTCTCGGCAGTTATCACATAAGAATCTGTGGTCTGTTCCAATGACAAGGTCCGGCTTCTCTTCTCCATATTTTTCAAAAGCCTGGAAAACTGCGTGGCCTGACTGCCGAGAATGGAGGCATTCATCCGGTAAGACATCTCATCTTCCGTGTCTTCATATTTATCTGCCAAAAACTTCATGTATTCCTGTTCCTGCCTCATCTCTTCCATCAAATCCTGATAATTTTTCTTGCTGGTCTCGTAGCTGTCTGTGGCCTTTTGCAACCCTAAGTTTCCCTCTAACAGAAGCTGCCTTAAATTATCATACTCCACCTGAATGGTTTCTTCCCCATAAGCTGGAAACGATGTGGTTCCCACAGCTGCTGCCAGAAAAAAGATTGCCGCCGCTTTGGCTGTCATGGTTTTTCCTGTTTTCATAAAAACCTCCCTGTCTATGAAGTCTCAGCCAGACCATCCACTGCCCACTGATAGTTTACCATGGCTTTTAAAAGAGCTGCCTTCTGAGTCCGCGTAGCCACCTGGGCTGTCTCATAAGAGGACTGTTCCGACTGAAAGGCATTGGGAGTGATGATTCCTGCATCCAGCTTCCGTCTGGCTGAATCCATGGAAGTCTTTGCCATCTCAAAAGCCTGCAGGGCCTGTTCATAATTGGACCGGGCCAGAATCATGGTGGAATAGCTGTCTTTTACATGAACTGCAATGGACTCTCTCTGATTTTTCCTTGTCTGTTCCAAGGTGTTTTTCACCTTATCGGTACGGGCATTGGCAAGACGTTTTTGAGTTAATCTCAAATCATAATTGTTCTCCCATGCTTTCTGAATGTCTTCCTCTACGTTGATTGCTTCCATCCACTGAAAATCCGGTTCCGGCAGTTCCCCCATCTCCACATTGGACCCATATTGCCATCCAAGCATCAGACACAGGCTGTCTTTGGTCTTTGTTAAGTTGCTCTCCGCCGTAAGAAGGGAAGCTTCCGCGGAAGAAATGGCTTCCCGTGCTGTGAGAACCTTTGCCTGAGTGGACATTCCGGCTCCAAGACGATTCTCCTCCGATTGGTAATCCTTTTCCGCTTGCTGCTTTCTCTGCCTTAGACTGTCCAAACTGTAATACTGGCTCCAATAATCAATCATCATTCCCTGAGCCTGCTTTACCAGATTCGCCTCTGCCTGATCGTATCCGATCTTTACGGTCTCACTGTCCTCTGTACTCTCGTCTCCCTGCTCCATCAGCTGTTCTGCCTGCAAACGGCTGTTTAACACAGAAGCCATCCTGCTTCCGTAATCGCTGTCATCGGAACTTGGATACTGAATGCTGTTATAAATATCGTTTGCTGTATTGTAGTAATCCTCTGCCACATCATTCCGGTCTTTATCTTTCTGATCCTGGAAATCGATTGCATTTTGCAGCACCGTGTTATTGTATTCATGGACCAAATCAGCAATCTCTTCAAATTCCAGCCGGTCATCCCGCAAAGCTGCCCACTTTTCCGCTGAATAGGCAAACTCCGGACTCTGCTGCGCCATCGCCGGAAAGGGTAATAAACTAATCCCTACTCCTATGGCAGCACACCGAATCCCTCTTCTTCCCCATGTCCAGTATCCGTCCATCCTCTACTCATCCTTTCTTTATACACGCTGTTCTTTTTGCTGGTTTTGGCCCGCTTATCGTGCCATTGGATTCCAACCGTATGAATCATACTAATACACTTATGGTTTATGATAATACAATTTTCTCCTTCCTGCAAGAACAAATCTGTGAAAAATCCTTTCAATATTATGAAGAGGTTACAAATTCAGATCTTCTTTTTTAAAGATCCAACTCTATCCTCTGCTTTTTTCCATTGAGCAAAGCATAATACACTGGCAGCAGAAACAGGGCTACAAAAACTCCGGCAGTCAGCCCTCCAATATTTACCACTGCAAGTCCCTGAGTAGTGGAACCGCTGCTGCCGATGGCCAAGGCCATGGGAATCATGGACAGAATCGTTGTCAGGCTGGTCATCAATATGGGGCGAAGCCGGGTGGCTCCTGCTTCAATCAATGCTTCCTGTAAAGGCATGGACATGCGGTTTTGATTTACAGTATCCACATAAAGGATTCCATTATTGACCACGGTACCTACCAGAATCAAAAATCCCAGTATGGATGTCATGCTGATGGTCACTCCTGTCATCTTTAACAGTCCAAAAGAACCTACCAAACTAAAGGGAATTGTTGTCATAACCATAAAGGAAAACTTTGGAGATTCAAACTGGGCTGACATGACCACAAACACCAAAAACACAGCGATGGCAATGGCCTGATACAACCCGGAAAACTCTTCCTGCATCATCCGGTTTCTGGAATTTACTCCCCTGGTTATGGTTCCGGTCAGGTTTGGATTGATTACCTCTGCGTCCAAAAGAGTCTGAACATTTCCCCGGATATAATCTGCTGTGATCGTCACCTGGTATGCCTTATCGGATTTGCGGATGGAGGCTGGACTATCCCTGAAATAAATCTCTGCCACATCACTTAAAGCCACATAACCGCCGGACGGTTTTGACAAAATCATCTGCTCCACCTGCGGCACCGTCCGATATTGTTCTTCCGGATATTCTGCCTGAACCCGAATCTCGTGGCCATCTTCTTCCAAAGTGGCGATCTCCTGTCCGTCCAGATACTGACTTACCATAGAGCCAATCCCGGAAGCGGTCAGTCCCTCTGCTGCAGCAGCCACCGGGTCCACCCGGATTGCCACCACTGGCGCCGTATTTTCAATGCTGGAATGGACATTCATCACATCATCCCGCTGGGTAAGCTCCTTTACGATCTGATTGGAAAGCTCCTGAAGCTCTGTGTACTGAGTCCCCTGTAAAATCACCTCATATCCCCGGCTCTGCCCCATAAAGCTCATGGTGCGGTTGGCCTCAATTTCAATGGTGCAGTTATCAATGTCTACCATCTCATTTTCCCATAAGGCAACAATCTCCTCTGTATCCATTTTCCGGTCGTCTTTTAAATAGGCAGTAATGGAACCGCTGTCATTGTTAAAACGAAGCATGTAAGATTCCACATCCTCATGTCCCGCCACAATCGCCTCTGCCCTTTCTAACATTTCGTTGGCCTGATCACTTAGCAATCCAGGACGGGTCTCAATGGTAACGGAAATGGTTCCCGTATCGTCTGCAGTCATCAGCTCGGTTTCCATTCCTCTGGCTAACACCACGGTGCTAATCAGCATGAGCACAGAAAATCCCATGGCCAGAACTTTATGTCTTAAAAGAAAAGGCATTACGCTTCGGTACAGGCTTTGAAGATGCACGACTGGTCCGGACATCGGCGCCCGCTCCCGCTCTTTTGGCTTATACAGCATATAGGTCAAAGGTACCACTGACATGGCTGACAAAAGGGAGGCACACATGCAATACACGATGGTATATCCCATGGAACCAAACATTTGTCCAGTCATTCCTTTTAAAAACACAAGAGGAATAAATACCACACAAGTGGTAATCGTAGAACCAATAATGGATTGAATCACAAGATTGGTTCCCTCCAGAGCTGATTTGGCATATCCCAATACTCCTTTATCCTGTGCTGTGTCCATGGCCCGAAAGCAGCTTTCCAGCACTACAATGGAGTTATCCACCATCATGCCCACTCCCAGCACCAGACCGCTCATGGTAATTACATTGAGGGAAAAGCCCATTTGCGTCATTACAATTAAAGACAGTAAAATCGAGGTGGGAATGGAACTTCCCACAATCAGAGACGCCTTAAAGTCTCCAAAAAATACAAATATAATTCCCATGGAAATCAGCACGGCCAAAACCATGGTAAACGCCACATCCTGTAAAGATTCCAAAATCGAATCTGCCTCATCATTTACTACCCGAATGGAAAGATCTTCGTCACTGGACTCCAATGCAGCGATAGCTTCCTTTACTTCCTCCGAGAGAGCCATGGCTGTGCTGCTTTGCTGTTTTGTCAAAGATAAAGAGATGGTTTCCTGACCATTGTACCGGGAAACCCCTCCTCTTTGCTGTTCGGTATAATACACCTGTGCAATATCTTCCAGATAGACGATTTTTCCGCCGGATGTGGTAATCGGCACCCGCAAAAGGTCATCCAAAGTGTCATTTTCGCTCATCGTAGATACGGAAAGTTCCAGATTTCCTGCCACAGCGCTTCCAGATGGATAAGCTACATTGGCGCCGTTCATGGCTGACACAATCTGACTCATTGTCACCTGATATTGTTCCATCTGATCTGCCATCAGTTCCACTTTTATGTACTCAGAGGAACCACCCATGGAAGACACTTCTGCCACTGTAGTCAACCGTTCAAACTCTGGCACAACTACCTGGTCTACATAATCATATAAGTCCTTTTGTGATTTATGGGAAATAGACAGACTGATGCTGGCGCTGGCATTGCTGCTCATCCGCATAACCGAAGGTTCCACGTCTTCTGGAAGTCCCCGCATCCGGTCCAGTCCCTGCTTTAAATTTTCATATGCCTCATCCATATCTGTGCCGTAATCGTATTCCAGCATGACAGACGTCCGGCCTTCACTGGTATTGGAAGTCATGCTTTTCACTCCCTCCAAAGTACTGACCTGATCTTCAATTGGCTGAGTCACCAGTTCGTCCATGTCTTCCGGACCTGCTCCCGAATAACTGGCCATAACAATCATCATAGGCTGATCGGTATCCGGCATCTGCTCTAAGTCTGCGCTGAATACGGAAGAAATGCCAAATACAATCAAACAAAGAAGAGCCATAAATACAGTAACCGGACGTTTTAATACAAACTTTGTAATTCCCATTGATTCTGCCTCCTTCCGCTTACTCTGTTAAAACGGACTCTTTTGGGCCTTCTTTATCCCTTTTTCCGTCCACAGTGCTTTCCTGCGTCCCCTCTTCTCCCCGCAGCCGGATTTTGGCTCCCTCATACAGGTTGGAACTCCAGGTGCTTATTACCTGTTCCTCTCCGTTTAATCCAGACAGTATTTCTGCATATTCCGAATCGTAAAGACCTACTTCCACTGGGGCCATGCGGGCAATCCCATCCTGGAACAAATACACATACCCATCCCCCCCACTGTAATAAATGGCATCCACCGGAACCAGCATGGCATTTTCTGCCCTTGCTGTAATCAGACTTAGCTTCACTGTACTTCCAATGGCGATTTCTTCTGTATTCTCCATCTCAGCCTTCACCTTAAACAGCCCGCTGGAGGTATCCACCATACTGCTGATCTCACTGATATTTCCTTTATAGACCGTTCCGTTTTTCTGTATTTCCACTTCATCCCCTTCCCGGATATTGGTTCTCATCCGCTGGGTTACAAAAAAAGTAATACGGCTTTCCCCTTCTCCGGCAATGACACAAAGCTGTTCCGACTGATTTATCCGGTCATAAACCTCCACATCACAGGTTTCGATTCTTCCTCCAATCGGCGCTGTGACGGTGCTGTACTCCACCTGCCGGTTGTAAGCCATCCGGGCCGATTCATACTGAAGTCTGGCAGTTTTTACTGCATTGGTATATTGTTCATATTCCTGTTGGGACAAATCTCCTCCCTGATACAAAACTTGCATCCGGCTTAAATTACTTTCTGCCTGCGCTAAATTTACCTGGGAGGACTCCATGGAATTGCGGGCAGAATCTACCTGTTCTGTGTCAATTTCACACAGAACCTGCCCTGGAGTTACGATGTCCCCGGCCTTTACATGAACTGCCGTCACGTCTCCGGCGGCTTTGGCATAGACATAAACCACATCTGCCGCTTCCACGGTACCGGTAAGCTCTGTGGACAGACTTATATTTCCCGTTACCGGACTGGCCGCCTTTACCACAGTCACAGAAGCCTCCTGGGCCATTCCCCCTGGGCTTTTTGCACCACCAGGCCCAGCCATCCCGCCTCCTGGACTGGTTCCGTTTTTATTTCCGTTTCCATTCAGCAAAAAATATCCGCCTGCCGCAGCAATCACTGCCGCTGCACAAACTGCCGCAATAACCGTCTTTTTTGTCATAATCGCCTGCTCCTTTTATTTTTTAGTTCCGCGAGCATGAGCCAAAAGTCCACGCCCTGCTATTTCTTGCAAAATATTTGACTTCAAACCTCTCCCGTCTTTACAAAGAATATTGGAAATTTGTGAGAAATTTGTGAACGAACTGTGAGAAAATCAGCAGAATTTGTGAAGAACCATTTCCCAAATTCCCAAGATGTGATAGAATATACCAAAATCAACGAACCCCCAGGAGGAGATCTGCCATGCCAAACATGCTCATCATTGACGACGATCTGCACTTGAGAAAACTGGTGCGTACTTACGGAGAGGTAGAAGGCTTTCACTGTCAGGAAGCGGAAAACGGAGAATGCGCCTTAAAAATTGCCCTTAAAAATTCCTTTGACATTCTTGTGTTGGATGTTATGATGCCAGATATGGATGGTTTTGATGTTTTGAAAGAAATTCGCCGTACCAGTCAGGTTCCGGTCATTATGCTGACCGCCCGTGGTGAGGAATATGACAAGCTGAAGGGATTTGAACTGGGCGCGGATGACTATATTTCCAAGCCATTCAGCCCCAAAGAGCTGATGGCCCGGATTGGAGCTATTTTAAGGCGAAGCAATAAAAGTCAAACAGATACCATTTCCTTTGGCCAGCTGACCATTGATCCTGCCTCCCGGACGGTTGCCCTTCACGGAGAGAAGATAAACCTTCCTCCAAAGGAATTTGATCTGCTGTTAAAGCTTTCCCAAAACGAACGGGTAGTTCTAAGCCGGGAAAAGCTTCTTCAGACGGTGTGGGGATACCATTATTATGGGGATGTCCGCACAGTGGATACTCACATCAAATCTTTAAGGGAACATTTGGGCCAATACCGCAAACTGATTCAGACTGTATGGGGGGTGGGATATAAGCTTGAATATACAGAAGAAATTTAAAGCTGCTACTCCTAAAGCACATCGAACGGAAAGCAATTTTCAGACACGCTCTAGCAGCCGAATTATATTCCGGCTCTGGTCTATTATGATGCTTTTAGTGCTATTTGCCATTGGTTTTATGTGGACAGCCCAGATTTACCTGTTTGAGCAAAACTATGTAAAAGCAGTTCTCACGGAAACAGAGATGCGGCTGGAACCAGTAATGAAGGATTTGACCACCCAGGACCTTGCGGATGATAAACATCTCCTTTCTGTGATGAGCCACATTGCAGGCGGAGAACTGCTTCTTATGAATCAGCAGGGAAAGCTCCTTCAAATGTATTCTACCGGACATAAAATCAATATCCGAAAACAGTTTGATGAACGGATTATATGGGATGTGATTATGAAACGGGAGGAATTTCAGGATCTTTTACAGGGCAAACCTTACCGGGTGGTGGACCAGCATCGTGACCGGCTTTTTGGATTTGAGCTGGGATTTCCGGTTACTTATGAGGGGGAACCCTGCTTTGTGATTCTCCATAATACCATTCAGATGAAAACCATGTTGGATTTAAACCGACAGCAGCTGATTCTTTTGACCATTTTTATGACCATAGCTGCTTCCCTGCTGGCCTTTTTCCTGTCCCGCCATTTTACCCGGCCTATTTTTCAAATCCGGGAGGCAGTTGACCGGCTGACCCGCAATGACTTCTCCGCCCGTCCGGAATTAAACCGAAAAGATGAATTGGGACAGCTTTCCGACTCAGTGGAAAAATTAGGGAAAAGCTTACAACAGGTAGATCTGCTCCGCAAAGAAGTGATTGCCAATGTGTCCCATGAGCTTCGCTCTCCCCTTGCTATCATAGGCGGTTATGCGGAAATGGTCCGGGACATTACGTGGAAAGACGATCTTTTGCGGGAAGAAGACTTAAATCTTATTATCAGCGAAGCCAAACGGATGAGTGATATGGTCAACGACATACTGGACTATTCCCAGCTGCAGGCTGGCTGCATTCAGCTGAAAAAAGACTGGTATCATCTATATGATATTTTGGAATCGGAAGTCGCCTTGTATCGTCCTGCTGCCGGAGAACACCACATCCGCCTGAAGCTGGAATGTAAAAACCAGGGGCTTTTATTGTATGTGGACGCTCTGAAATTCAGTCAGGTCATCCGCAATCTGCTCTGCAATGCCATCAATCACACCAATGAGGGAGGGGAAATCCAAATTGTTGCACAACTCCTTTTTGACGGCACAGTTTTCGTATCGGTTACAAATCCTGGAAAACCAATCCCCGAAGAAGAGAGAGGAAAAATATGGGAACGGTATCAGCGCAGCCAGCATCAGAGCGGACGCCGCCTGGGAACCGGAATCGGCCTTTCTATTGTCAGCACCATTTTGGATGCCCACAAGATTGGTTATGGCGTAGACTGTCCGGAGGAAAGTATCCGTTTCTGGTTTTCCTGTCCCAAAGAAATCATTCAGGAGAGCGAAATGTAACCATCACAAAATCCAATGCTTTCGTATACGGTTTCATTTTCCGGCAAACTAGTATAACCCAATTTAAATACCTTTCTGTTTCGATGAGGATGCTTTTTCGAGAGCGCAAAGGAAAAAGCAGAGGCGTAGTGGTGCTACGTTGAGCATTTTTCCTTTGTGCTCTCGGGAAAGCAGACCAGCGAAACGTAAGGTTATTTAAATCGGGTTATACTAGGTACGAAAGCAGCTCATCCACCATTTCTTTTACACACTGTCCACGGACATGATCCCAGGAATCTCTGATAATTCCTGCACATATATCTCCTTTTTCTGCTTTTTCCCAACACAAGCTGTAATTAAAATAGTAAAGGTCTGTCCGGCAGTTTTGGGACGCTCTACATTATACATATCGATCATACAGCCATCTTCCTTCATTTTGTGAAGGAGATAAGTTACGGTTTTGCTGTCCTCCACTTCCACATAAAGAGTCATATATCGGGAATAGTGATACACCTTTCCCTCGATCACAGGCAGAACATGAAGGCCAAAAAGCAAAACCAGCGTGACAGCTATTGCACCGTCTACAAAACCGATTCCCACTGCCAGACCAATACAGGCGCAAATCCAAACTCCTGCTGCAGAAGTCAGTCCCTTCACCTGATGTCTGGACACTAAGATGGAACCAGCCCCAAGAAATCCCACTCCGCTGATTACCTGGGAGGCCATTCGCGAAATATCGGTCTTTTCCGGAAACTGGAGATTCATATATTGGGCTGTCAGCATGACCATAGTAGCTCCCAAGCAAACCGCTGCGTCGGTTCTTGAGCCAGCGCCCCGCCGTTTCACTCCCCGGTCAATGCCAATTAAAGAACCAAGAATCAGGGAAATTAAAATTCGTAACATTACATTCCAGGGAGTCCATTGAGTTAAAGAAGAAAAAAACATAATATCCTCCTGTATTGATGTCCTCTTGTCAACTGTAACACAACCCTTGAGGACAATCAAGTTTTTTCCAAATCTTTTTTTCCATAAACTGGAATCCGGATTTCCGTGACAAATTTTTCTGGATTCTTTGTAAGTCCATAGTCAATCATGGTAATTTCTCTGGAAAACTCTCCCATTTCCAGCCCCTGGTCTTTTACATAGTTCATCAGCTTCTCATAATAAATTGGCGCTTCTCTGTGAACGCCGCAAAATCCTATGGAAACACACCATTCCTCTGGAAGCTCTTTTACTTCTCCCACATAGTGGTCTTCCTCATCCAGCACAAGAAACACACAGTCATAACGGTCAAACCGACCTGCAAGCAAATTATCTTTTGCAATTCCCACCCCAACTTTTCCGAGAAATACCATAGATTCCTTCTGATGGGCTTCCAGCCGCCGGATAGAATATTCCAAATCGAGATAAGACTCTGGTTTTAAAGAATCCTGAAGCCACACAATCCGGCAGGACGGCACTTTTATCAACTGAATAGAATCCAATTTTCGGTTGCGGGCATCCCGAATCTGCTGTAACCGATGATCAATCTTTTTCTCAATAGCAGCAAGTTCTTTTTTCTTTCCAGCCACCAGTTCTTTTTGTTTCAGAAGTTTTTCTTCCATCACTTCAATGTCCCGGTTTTCTAAAAAATCGGCAATCTGATGCAATGGCATATCCAAAACTCTTAAATATCGGATGGTATTGAGCACTTCAAATTGACGGATGCTGTAATACCGGTATCCTGTATTTGGGTCTATATACTCCGGCTGAATCAGCCCTGCCTGTTCATAATGGCGCAGACTTCCTGTACTGATGTGAAACATTTTTGCCACATCACCAATTTGAAATAATTTTCCTTCTTCCATAAATTCTCACTTTATCCCCCATTTGTTTTCCCGTTTGATTTCATCCAGAAAAAAGCAATCACACAAATAAGAACGGACAACAAAGAACCTCCCGACACTGCCAGTCCCATAGGAAAGAGTGTATCCGAAAAATAACTGGATGTCAAATAGGCGCCTGGTATACGAACACAGAGTATGGACAGGACATTATGTAAAAATGAAATTCCCGACAAACCATAGGCGCAAAAATATCCGCTGAAGCTAAAATGAATCCCTGCAAAAATACAATCCCAAATATATCCCCGCAAATATTGGGTTCCCAAACGGATGACTTCTGCATCCTTTGTAAACAGACCAACCATCCCACTGCCGGTTCCTTTTACAACAGCTGACACAATCAGCCCATAACACACGGTAATAAAAATCCCATACCTTAATGTTCCAACTGCCCTCTCGTGTTTTCCTGCTCCGATATTTTGCGCGGAAAGAGCGGAAACGGTGGACAGCATGGTGGAAGGCACCAAAAATACCACTCCGATGATTTTTTCTACAATGCCAACTGCAGCTGCATCCTTTAATCCTCTTCGATTTGCAATGACCGTAATCACAATAAAGGCAATCTGTATAAACCCATCCTGCAATGCTACCGGAATGCCAATCTTTAAGATCTGTCCCATAACCGTTCTCTTGGGTTTTAAATATTCCTTTTTCAAACTCAGCCCAGCCTTTCTACCACATATCACCAAAAGCGCCGTCACTACGCTGACCGTTTGAGACAGGACCGTTCCAAGGGCAGCTCCTGTTGCACCTAAATGAAACAGGCCAATAAAGAGATAATCCAATGCAACATTGATCACACAGGCAACTCCAATAAAATACATGGGACTTTTGGAATCCCCCAATCCCCGAAAAACAGCACTGATAATATTATAGGCAGTGATAAAGGGAATGCCTGTAAAACAAATGGTGAGATATGCTTTTGTGCTGGATACGGACTCAGATGGGGTGGACATAATGGCTGTAATTGGCTCCACCAAAAACAGCAGCATCGCCGTACACACCACGGATACTCCCATAAACAGAGTAACCGTATTGTACACAGCAGTCAAAGCCTGTTTATGCTCTTTTGCTCCAATGGCTTTTCCAATGGTTACTGTAGAACCCATGGCCAGTCCCACAATCATCACCGTGAGCATGTGCATGACTTGACTGCCAATGGAAACTGCTGTTATATGGTCCACTCCGTTAAACTGACCAACCATAAACAAATCTGCCATTCCATACAAAGTCTGCAAAAAATACGACAGCAAATAGGGCACGGAAAAGGCAACCATATTTTTAAACACACTGCCAGAAGTTAAATTTCTTTCCATAAATTCTTCTCTCCTTTCGGAAGAGAATTATAATCTTTACAATTATTGTAAAGTCAAGAAGACTTGATATTTTCCTTCTTCTTTTATTGGGCTGATTGTGATATACTCAAAGTCACTTAGGGTATGTTTCATTTTATTCCTGGCATTTCCATGCCCTATAGCGTGTCTGAAAATTTATTCCTGCAAACTGTGACGCGCATCTGACGGAAAGCAATTTTCAGACACACTCTAAGAAATTTCGTCAAAATTTCCATTTTATCATTTTCAGGAGGAAATCATATGATACCACAAACATTTTTGGAAGAAGCAAAATCCCTTCAAAACATCCTAATCTCCCACCGAAGGTATCTTCACACCCATGCAGAGACCGGATTTGATCTGAACGATACGCTTGCTTATGTAAAAAAAGAATTAAGCAAGATGGGGTATGAGCCAAAAGACTGCGGTAAAGCCGGAGTGATGGTCCTTGCAGGAGGCCAAAAAAAGGGACCTGTATTTTTGATTCGGGGAGATATGGATGCTCTGCCCATGGAAGAAAAGGCAGAGATTGATTTTCCATCTGTCAATGGACGAATGCATGCATGTGGACATGATCTCCATACTGCAATGATGCTGGGAGCTGCCAGACTTCTGAAAAATCACGAAAATGAGATTCCCGGAACCGTCAAGCTTATGTTTCAGCCAGCCGAGGAAATCTTTGAAGGGGCTTTGGATATGATTCAAGCTGGCATTTTGGAAAATCCCCATGTGGATGCAGCTATGATGATCCATGTAATTGCAAAGATGCCTTTACCCTCTGGCTCTGTGGTTGTGGCATCTCCCGGAATCAGCGCTCCCGGTGCAGATTTTTTCACGATCCAGGTCAATGGCAAAGGCTGCCATGGCTCCATGCCGGAAACTGGGGTAGACCCAATTCATGCAGCAGCACACATATTAATTGCACTTGAAGAAATCACCAGCCGGGAACTGGCCCTCCATGACCGTGCAGTTTTGACCATTGGAACCATAAATGCCGGAACTGCTCCCAATATAATCCCGAATACTGCAGTTATGTGCGGAAGTCTTCGAACCTTTGATGAAGAAACTCGCCAGTTTATAAAAGAGAGAATGGTACAGATTACAGAAGGCATTGCCAAAACTTTTCGGGCAGAGGCATCTGTGACTTTTGGCAGCGGCTGTCCTGCTCTTTATAATGACGCAGACTTGTGTCTAAGTGTTGAAACCTATGTTCGGGAACTGTTGGGACAGGAGCAGGTGTTTTCTTCTTCCCATATGAATCATTCTGATGCCAACCACAAACCTTCTAAATCCGGCGGTTCTGAAGATTTTGCTTATATTAGTCAAAAAGTACCTTCTGTCATGTTGTCTTTTGCAGCTGGCCAGCCAGAAAAAGGGTACTGCTACCCTCAGCATCATCCTATGGTCCTATTTGATGAAGAAATTCTCTTTAAAGGCAGCGCCATATATGCGTACACAGCGATTCGATGGCTGGAACATCATTCATAGTTTTTTCTTTTTTTGAAAAAACATAATTCGTGTCTTGTGTTATCCTGCACCCTAGATACTCCAAGTCTTTCTTATATTCGTCAAATTAAATGAAGGTACTGACTCATATATTCTGATGTATTTTACAGCAGAGTGTTTGAACCAGTACCTTCTTGTGTTATCATATCAAAGTTACAAGAATAGCAGGTATCCCACCGACCAAAGTTTGATACCTGCTATCATAACAATCCTCACAGTGCTGCATCTTTCAATGTAACACTGCAAGCAACACCATTATGATAACAATTACAGTACCTTTTGAC
>QXWR01000060.1 GCA_009911065.1 Clostridiaceae bacterium
ATGACCATGGTTTTAATAAAGGTTTCAGGATACGCTTCTCTGCGAAAGATTAGTGTCCTGGAACCTTTTCCGTTCTCCGTTCTCCGTTCTCCGTTCTCCGTTCTCCGTTCTCCGTTCTCATGTCATTATATCGGTTAATTCTGTGACAGGCAACCAGAGTAATTATGGGTCGGTACAAAAGGGTAGCAACAGTATTCTTCTGCTGCATCCCAGCTTACTGCCAAGATCTCCCCAGTCTCCTTCTCCGCCATCTGGATCGGAACCAGATGGCGGATGATCTCACCACACAGCCTCTGGTCCGGACAGGTATCCAGCATCCCCAGTCTGGTATTTATCACCAGTCGGTCCATCACATCTGTCACAATGATCTGCCAGACATCTGTTCCTTTTCCTCCGATCAGGTTGGCTAAGTCGGCTGCTGTCAACGCTACCATGTACTCTTCCCTGTTACCAGTCTCTTTGGGATATACATAAGCATATCCCATGGTATTGGTATGCATGGTCCGCCCTATCATCTGCTTATCCTTTGATTTCATTCTTTTATCCAATTTTATAATGATTCTCCTCTTTTTTACTAAATTCAAATCAAGAAAAATATCAACAATACAAAAAGAGCAGATAACTCCGCTCTTATTGCTATCAGGCCATATTGGCTTTTCAATATCCAATATATCAATAACTATACTATTCTATTAAGTTCAAAATTACCTACATTACCTCCCCTTATTCCAATGTCTTCATTATTTCGATTATTAAAATAACGTCCGAACAGATGGTCTTCAGTATCTAGTTCCAAAATATTATATCCGTCATATTGATGCTGCATTTCTCTACTACGATTAAAAAAGCCAAATTCAACTTTAGTTATACCATCTCTTTCTATCCACATATTTGCCATATTACTCTCTGAACGTGACTTAGGGAATGTGGTTATGAAACTTATTTTGCTCCATGTTTGTTTTATATCCAATTCCATATTAATATTTTTCCGTTGTGTTATAGAGTGTAAAGTACCTTCCCAACGTCCATTTAAGTTTGGTATATTTAAAATATTTCGCATAATCCTGGTTTTCCAAATATATTTATCAAAAAGTATGTATGTACAAGTATATATAAATGGTACTCCTATAAAATTTGTAGTTATACCAAACTTATCACTCAAATTCAAAATTTCCATAATCCAATCAAATTTCTGAAGCCATATCAATATAATGGATATTGGGGTTCTTAACAACAATGTTAACACTGATGATATAATAATACTTAAAATAAAAATATTTATTATAATTTGTTTCCTTAAATCATTATCAATTGAATATGTATGCATCGCTATCTCCTCAACTTATTTATTTCATATTCGTAAATAAAAATGATTGTATTGACTCTCTGCTTCCTACAGTAATAGTTAATTCATCATTCTTTCCAACTATTATCATTATCGTTCCAGGAAGTATCGATTCTGTCTTTAATATGATTTCAGTTAATGTAAGTATATCTGTCTGTGACGGCAAAGCTGTCATTTTAGGATGGGTATGCCATTCACCAACATAATTAAGCAATCCCTTAGTCTCTTTCCATCTTCTATCTATTATCTTTTGTGCTATATCAACATTCCTTTTATAAGCAACACAGGTAGAATTATTAGCTTTTATTTCATATATTTCGTCTACTTCTATAATTTTTTTCTTCCCACTAAATTTTCCAAGTAAAATTCCTCCTGTTTCACACTGCTTACAAAGTCCAAAAAATTTCGTCATTTTTTCTAACACTTTGTTATTAATGATTATTTCCAATCCATTAATCAGATATTTCATCTAATTTATCAATCCTTTTTAAATCTATATACCTATCTTCTTTTGCTCTCCACATAGGCTTAATATCAAAATGCTGTTTTCTTGCCCATTTTATTTTACCTATCCATGTCAGTTTATAATTATATTTTTGCCTATTTTTATAAATTTTTCTATCATAGAGATCGATAACATCCTGAACAAATTTCTGGACTTCAAACCCAGCATAAGGTGCATATGCACTCTGGCAGCCTGCTTCACTTTTCAAATACTGACTGCTATTTTCCAATACATTACTTTTAAACATTCCATTACAATCAAATATATTTTCTTCTGTGAACTCATCAATAGAATTTTGTATGAATAAGGCATGCCCTGCTACTAAATATGGTTCAACCCATAAAAAAATACAATCCTTTTGAATCTTTCTCTCTTTAAGCATTTGAATCATTTTCTTTTCAATGACGGTATTTCCCACACAAATAAAAATCAAATCAAATATATCAAAAAATTCAACCTTATATAAAATATACTCCCAAATATTTTCATTAATTGTCTGACATTCCAAGGTTGGATAGTGTTTATTAAGTTCTCTTTTTAAAGCCTCAACCTTATATGTATCAAATAATAAATGATCACTACCACACAAATGCCTAGCGATATTATCTACAGATAATATATCATTATCAAGTAGTGTTATACTTTTAGCAATACCAATATCCACAATTGCCTTACACAAATAACTGCCAACAGAACCACAGCCAATTACTAAACATTTTTTATCAAAATTTACATTCCCATCCCCACCTCTTGTAAATAATCTTCGCATTTGGAAATTTTTACATTCCATATATACAAATTTTTGTTCACGGTTTAACTCTAGTATTTCTTCTATATTTTCTGTTACATATTCGATGTCCTCAGATACTAACTCTATTCTTAATGAAAAAAAACACTTTCCTTTACCATTATCTGCGCAAATAATAATAACACCTTTACCATCATTTTGTATCAAGAAATTAAAAAATAATGGTAAATCTTCTTTTGGAATTAGCCCTTGAATATCTTTAATTGTATCTATCATTAATAATAGCTTTTTTCCCACATTCACAAAAAGAGCTTTTTCATATACAATATTTTTAGTTAGCAATCTATATGTTTCACCAACAAATTCTTTAATGCTTTCTTGGGAATCAGAAACTATATAATGATCTTCAATTAATTTAGAAGCCCAAATTAAACGAGTAGTATCACTATCTTCCACCAAAAAATCGACTTTTCCCTTCGCCTTTGATTTCCAATATTCTATAGCCTCCCAATGAAAATCAAGAATATTATCGTGATTTATACTTTTTAACAATAACTCTTTTGCTCTATTAACAGTCATCAATGCATCTTCCAAATAATTATCTGGATTTGGAAGCCTCTCATTAAGATCATATAAACAAAGACTTTTGTCTGTAAATCGATGAGGTATCTTATATCCTTTACAATCTACTAACAGTACTTTGGGAAATCTATATGGATAGTATCTAGGAAACATCATTAAAAGCTGAAATATTTCCCCATCCACCGGTATATTAAGTATAATGCAATCTAATTCTTCATCATAACTGCAGTTAATTCCGTTTTGATGCAAAAAATCGTATACCTGTTTATGCAAAATGACTATCCTCTTTTCCTAAATTAATAGATGCACTCGTACTTTCATAAATACTTTTATCAACATCCTCTCCTTCGGGAAATCTATCTCCAAACAATTTTTCTATAATATCCGTTGCTTCTTTCTCGTTTTTTTCCTCATAAATAGCCGTATCTAACTTCCTTTTTAAATAATTTAATCCATTCAATATAGAATTTCTTGAAGTTTCACTAGTATTCGAAAATAAATCTTCATCAGTTGGCGTCACTGGTTTATAGCAATGAAAATCCTCTTCTAGAAAATCAATGATATTAGTTACTGTATCCAACAAGGAAATATCATCTCTATTTTCAGTTAAGCTAAAGTTCCTACAAACCAAAATTGTAAGAGCCATTCCTTTTATATCAATCCTCTTATAATCTTTCCAGGCTTTTAAATATTTAACTAATCGACGTATTTGCTGCCCATTTTCATTAACATAACTCTGAAACCAGTTGGTGAAAGCTTTCGGATCACTCTTTATCCAGCCTTTTGATTTATGTGCCAAATACGCTACATCATCATTATAAACATCTTTACCCATTATATAAATAGGGAGGTCAATATGATATTTATCTTCATACACAACTCTTACACAGGTATTTTTATCTACTGGCGGATTTGAGGTATGGCCATTTACTGCTTCTTTTACCCAACTATGTACACTTTGAGTGGAAGGCCAGGTCAATTGCATTGTTGAATAGCCTTGTAAATATATTCCATTATCAAGATCAAATTCATCGCCGTCCAATGGCATTACTGCTGTTTTCATAGCATATGAACCTTGAGTACAATATTTAGGTTTATTTCTCCCTTTTTCAGAAAATTTATTACTAATCTTAGTCCTCAGAGCGTCTCTTCCTCTTGTAATCTTCTGCTTATAAACCTTTTTCAAAGATATCTTTTTGTCAAATTCCAAAAATAAATCATTCAAATTCGGCATTATTTTCCCCCATTATTTGTTATTATTAGCACTCAGCAAAAATGAGTGCTAATAATAGTTTAACACGCTCGCCATATTACGTCAATCTCTACTTTTTATAATATACAAATTTATTCCTCTTAGCTATATACTCTCAAAATATAAAAAAACTAAGAGTTATACCTCTCAACCTTTCCACTACCATATATACTATCTGTCCTGTATAAACTCTATCTTTCATGAGATGATTCCAGACTCTCTACCCATTCCCGAATCTCTTCATCTAAAGCGTTAGACAAGAGCCTCATATCTTGTTGCCATTCCCTGATTCCTGCCAGATCCGCCAGCAGTTCTCAGCCCTTGCCTAAGATGTTCAAAAAGAAATCACTATTTTTCTTGTAAAGTCATTTACCTTAACAAAACTGTTCAATGGTCATACCGCAATTCCCCACCATAAAATGTTTTCAGGACTGTCTGGATGCTCTCCACCCTAAACATGATCTGTTTTCCATATGGATGTAGTTATGGTTTCACCAAAAACAAAAAAACGTGAATTTTGTCTTATCTCAAGGCGCTTTCTTTGACCCTTTCCCTTGTATACGTCCATATACATCACACAAGCATATTCTAAAATCATTATTTCTTTTCCACCAAAAACTCCCCCGCCCCATTCACCTTCTCCTCCATCTGATCATCCACCAGATAAGACAGGCACAGCTCATCCCCTTCCTTAAGCCCCATCACCTTCACTTCCTCCTCCGGCAGCTGAATCATTCGGTCCTTTCCCATCACAACCATCGTCTCAACCAGTTGCATAAACGTCCTCCTTATTTTTTCATCTTTTCTTATTGCTTCTTGGTAAAAAATCCACCCTTCCCCACACTATAAAAACCACGCAAACTTCGCTCCTCAAAAGTTGGTAAAAGATTTTACCAATTCCTGTACCAGTTTTTTACCAACTTTTCCGCAAAATTCTCTAATTTCCATCATCCCAAAATGACACCCCGGAAACGCAAAAAACGCTGGAACCATGCGGGTTTCCAGCGTTTTGCTTAATCTTATGAAATTGGAATTACATTCCCATCTGCTTTGCGAAGTTTCCACCGCCTTGTGACTAGATATATGCTTAAAACCGCTAGTTTTCAGGCTTTTTCAATTTTCAAGACTTCGCTCACACATCTCTGTAGATGCTGAGTTACTCAATTTTCTTGAGTAGAAAGCATCGTCTACATGATACCTACCAAGCTCTCATACTCAATCGTTTCCTCATTATTATCGTTCTGCAAGAAATCTCCTACACGCAAAGCCTCTTTTGCCTTTATGTCATCCAAAACATGAGTGTATGACACGGTTGTGTTGTAATTTGCGTGTCCCATAATCTCCTGCACCGTCCTGGGTGTCATTCCCTTTTCAAAACATCTGGTTGCGAAAGTATGCCTCAAAGCGTGTGGGTGGATACGCTCAAAAGTTTTCTGTACAGCAGAACCATACATTGCCTCTGTACGGTACATATCGTTTATCTGGCTTGTTATGTACCTCATATCACTTTCTACGCTATAGCGTCCAATCGGTGATCCCATAGAAGTCATGAATACCAAATTCCCAAATTCCTCCGGTTGACGCCAACGCTCTCCCAACTCTTTCCGCTTTCTCTCGATTTTTCCCATCTGCCTTTCAAGGATACTTTTTGTTTCCCCAAAGAACGGGATTTTCCTGACAGAGTTTTCTGTCTTTGGTGAAGTCATTCGCATTGTCTTTTTCCCATTTGCATAGTCATAGGACAATGTTCTCTTTACATAGATGAATTTTTCAGTAAAATCAATGTCCTCCCAACAAAGTCCACCAATCTCACCTACCCGCATACCAGTGAGAAGCATGAATTTATACATTTCTTCATACCAGCTCTTTGTCCGCTCAAGATACTCTAAAAATATTTTCTGTTCTTCTACAGAAAGTACCCTGCGCTCAACTTTCTCGCACTTCGGAACAATCACCCCGATTACCGGATTTATTGTCATCAATCCGTTTGCGATAGCCGCTTCAACACAATTCTGTAAAATTCCTGTTGCTTCCCTGACGGACTTGGTTGACCGCCCTGCCTCCAGCATATCTGCTATTGCAGTCTGGACATGAAGCTGTCGAATATCTGCCAGCGGTTTCGTACCGATACGCACACCATAGTAGTTCAAAAACTTCCGCTTGTAAGAGGGAGAACCTCCATTTTTCAGCGTTGGTGCTTTATACTTTGAATACCATTCTTCAAACCACTCGCTTAGAGTAACTTTTTTGCCATCCATATCCGGCATCAAATTACTTCTCTTTGCTTCATCAACTGCTATTGCAAGACTTTTTTTCAGCTCTTTCAATTTCCAGTCATATAATACGATTGGCTTTCCATTAACCTGAGCCCTTCCCATGTATCTTCCGTCTGGTCTTTGGGATAATCCTCTACCTAAGTTCCTGCCTTTTAAGTCTTTACCCATAATCCTCATCCTTTCGTTGTCGCACATTCATAACGTCGAAAAGCTCAAATTATAAGCAGACCTTAAAACCAAAGAACATGAATGCCTTTATTTTTCCTGCTGATCAGAATACTTTCCTCTACTAAACTTTACATCTGAATAAAAATCACTCATTCCGGAATTCTTTTCAAAAGTTTCCAGGCTCATAATCACCATATCACCATAACCATTCTTTGTAATAAAAACAGGCTCCTCTGTACTATGGCACAATTCAGATATCATTGTAGTGTCTCGTAATTCTCTGATTGGGATTATTTTAGGCATCTTCTCATCTCCTTCGCTTTTAAGTGTAGCATAATTATGTCGCAATTTCAAGGGTAAAATTATAAATGTTTAACTTTTTTAATTGACATATATTTATCACATTGTCAGCTGATATTTAGCACTCTTTTTCAGTTCTTCATCAAACAGCTCTTTATGAACAAATACCCTGCGTCCAATGCGAACCACATATTTACAACATGGATTAGCAAGCATTTCTCTGGCTTTCGTCTTTCCTATCCCAACATACAGACAAAACTCATCAACTGATAGTAATGTTTTCTCACATTCCATTTCTTCCTCCTTTCCGGTAGTCTCATATCTACCAATAAAAAAGCACTCTCTTATAAATACTCTTTTATTGGTAGATATTAAAAAAATACATACGGGTGACAGACCAGTACACTGTCCACATCGGTATCGCACCGTCATTCTAAATTGACCGGAAAATCCGGAAGTATCATTATCAAAGATATGCCTCATAGCCCCATGTAACTGCTACACTTTTTGCCAGACATTTATCGCTCACCGCCTTAACTTCAATACCAGATTTCAGTATTCCTTCGTATACACTCCCATACAAAAATAAGAGCAGGCAGCTCTTGGCGTGTCCGCATAGCGGCTCCGCACATCCCACACGTCCCGTATGCATTTACATATTCAATTTTCAAGGTGCGCTCCGGCAGAAATTTTTCTGCCTGTTTTGGATAAAATCATCTCTGGACTTGTCAGCCCAAAAAGCACATAAGCACACTCCGTCTGCTATGAACGGTTCTTGTAAAGATTATGTGCTTTAGCGGAATGACAAGTTTACATCTCCAGTTTATCTGGGCCGTACTTATATATAATCTGTAATAAAATTTTCTTATGTATTCCCTCTGTTTGTCGGTATATCTCGCACAAAGTATTTAGCTCGTCAGAAGAAAGGGTATTTATGTATGGCTTGTAATCATCTCCCATAAAAATCCCTCCAGCCCCACCCTGCTGTGTGTAAATAGGAAAGTTCGGAGATAAAGCCTGAATATCATTTCGTATTGTGCGGGTGGTAACTCCAAATTCTTCTGCCAGCTCTTTTGCTGTTGTACGCCGCCGGACAATCAGAATGTTTACGATCTCCATCCTGCGGTCAGTGGTATTCATGCTTCACCTCCTCTCCTTTAATAAGTTCCAATCATAGTCTACAAAACGTATAGGAAAATACCTTTCCTATACACAAAAATATTTCAGAAAAATTTTTCAGCCACTTCCAGCTCTATTCCCATGCTGAAAATCATGCTTTCCTTTTTTGCTTTTCGTTTGTATCTCTGATTGACTTTTACCCTGCCGCTTGTTAAAATCTTTAATGGATAAAATCACAAATTCATAAAAGTACACTCAAACTGCTATGAGCCGGAACAGGGTAGCTATGCCCTGCTCTGGTTGTGGCAGTTTTTTATTTGTCAAAACAATCCTCTGAAAGCCAGATACCGAAAGGCTTTACAAAAGACCGGGCGGTAACGCCCTTATGTGTTGTAAGACACTCGCCTAAGCTCGTACAACACGCAAACTCCCTACGGGCAGTTTGCAGAAGAATAGCAAGCACTGCCTATGGACGTCCATAGGCTTCGATTTACCCAAGTTTCTCCAAGTGGAAACTTGAGAAAATCGGCTTGCAGAGGGCACATCCCCCTGACCCCCTTTGCGCTCCAAAATCCAGGAATTACCTCTGCGGAATTTCTGAATTTTTACGCCTGAAAAACCTCCCTGCCGGATACGGCATATTGCAAAAAACAAATCATTTTTAATGAAAGGAGCTACCCAAACAATGGAAAACAGAGTGCGCCAAAACCGCTTGACCTTACGTCTGAGCGATGATGAACTTTACATACTGGAGCAGAAATTCAAAGCCTCCAATATGAAAGACAAATCCTCTTTCCTACGGCACCTGATTATATACGGCTATGTCTATGACATTGACTATTCCGAGCTTCGGGAATACAATGCTGCGCTTGCTAAAATCGGAAACAACTTAAACCAGATTGCAAAGCGCATGAATGCCACAGGTAACGTATATAAAGCTGATGTAAAAGAAGTAAAGGAGCTGATGCAAAAGGTATGGCATACACAAAAATCCATGCTATCACGGCAACCGTCAATAAAGCAGTAGACTATATCTGTAACCCTGCAAAAACTGATGAGGGCATACTGATTTCTTCTTATGGTTGCAGCCCTGAAACCGCCGCCTATGATTTCAAATTTGCGCTATCAAAAACCAGCCAGTCCAATCCAAACAAAGCCTATCATCTGATACAGTCTTTTCTCCCTGGTGAAGTTTCTTATAAGGAAGCCCACCAGATAGGCGTGGAGCTTGCCGACAAACTTTTAGAGGGCAAATACTCCTATGTTGTCACTACGCATATTGACAAAGGGCACGTCCATAACCACATCATTTTCTGCGCCGCTGATAACATAAACCATGAGAAATACCACGACTGTAAAAAGACCTATTACAACATCCGCAATCTGAGCGATACCCTCTGCAGGGAGCATGAATTATCCGTTATCACTCCTGGAGAAAAGCGTGGCAAAACTTACAAGGAATGGCAGGCTTGCAAAAATGGTTCGGCATGGAAAGAACAGTTAAAAGCCGACATTGACGAAGCAATAAAAAACGCTGAAACTTACGAGGACTGCATTGAGCTGATCCGGGCAAAAGGCTACGAAATCAAAGGCGAGGACTTCGGGGAAAAAGCGCATAAATTTATCTCATTCCGTCCTCTGGACAGGGAGCGTTTTATCCGTGGCAGCGCAAAGTCTTTAGGTGCGGAGTACACCAAAGAACGGATCAAGGAGCGCATTGAGGAAAAGGCACTTGTAAAGGATAAAAAGCGTGTTCCGTTCCCTGTCAGAAAAAAGCCCATTGTCAAAGATTATTCAAGAAAAAATCTCATTGACACCACCGAGGAAAAATTCACACAAAGTCCCGGTTTGAAACATTGGGCAGACATCCAAAACCTTAAAATTGCCGCCGCAAGCTACAGTCAGGCAGGCTCCTTAGCAGAGCTTGAAAAGCAGATCGCCGCCAAGTCCACACTGGCAAAAACAGCCCGTGAGAGCCTTGTGGAAACCGAGCGCCAGCTAAAGGATTTCGGGCAGGTTTTGAAGTATGCAGAGCAGTATAAAGCCAACCATATCTATCATGTGCGCTACCAGAAGTCCAAGGACAAAGACGCTTATCTGCGCCGCCATGAAACAGAGCTTATTCTTCACGACGGTGCTGAAAATATGCTGAAGCGTTTTGGCATCAATCCGAAGAATATTGACGTTGAAAAACTCCGCAGCGATTACAATGCACTTTATTCCAAAAAGCAGGCTCTACAGAAAACTTATAAAGCTGCTGAGAAAGAAACCGCTGATCTTAACCGGAAACTGGATACACTCAACCAATATCTTGCCCGCACTCCAGGACAGCAGGTTGTTGACAAAAAAATTGATAAAAACACACAATTTCTCTAAATTCGACATTAAAAAAGGTGCATCGTTTAGAAGCTCTCACTTCATCACGATACACCTTTTATTGTGCGGCAATCCGCCGATACTTTTCTTTGTACGCTTTCGCACATTCTCATGTTCTTTTATCATAATGCTCTCCATTTGCACATCAATACTATTGACGAGTTCCCATATCAATCAACAGTCTTTACTCTCTTATACTTCTCATTTATTGAAAGGCATACTGTAATCATAAAACTAATAAAACGCAGTACGCCCTCCAAAATATAAACTTTAGAAATCACTTATATCAATCTAACTGGCAGAAGTTGTTAGAAAAAATGTATATTTCCGTCTCCGCTTTCCAATCCTTAAAACAGCCTCTTTGTTTTGTTCGCAATCCGCACCAGCGTCAACATCACTGGCACCTCGGTCAGCACTCCCACTGTCGTAGCTAGGGCGGCAGGACTTGTCGTGCCAAACAACGCAACTGCCACGGCTACTGACAGCTCAAAGAAATTCGATGCACCGATCATCCCGGCAGGAGCCGCTATATCATGTGGCAGTTTCAAGATTTTGCAGGTGAAATACGCCACAAAGAAAATCAAAAAAGTCTGAATAGTCAATGGCACTGCAATCAAAACAATATGCAGAGGATTTTCCAAAATCACCTCACTCTGCCCCATAAAAATCAGCACCAGAGTAAGCAGCAGCCCCACTGTGGTAACAGAATCGAATTTGTGTATAAACACATTTTCAAAATAATCCTTACCTCTTTTCCTCACGACAAGAATCCGGGTTAGAATACCGCCCACCAACGGAATCACTACAAATAGTATCACACTTAAAAACAGCGTATCCGTTGGCACAGCCACATTGGAAACCCCCAGCAGGAATTTTACAATCGGCACAAAAGCAATTAAAATAATCAGATCGTTAGTTGCCACCTGCACCACCGTATATGCAGGATTCCCCTTTGTCAGTGTACTCCATACAAAAACCATAGCTGTGCAGGGCGCAGCACCCAAAAGGACTGCACCAGCCAGATACTCCGTTGCCAGTTCTGGCATGATAAAGGTCTTGAATATTGTAAAGAAAAACAAAGATGCAATCCCATACATTGTAAACGGTTTAATAAGCCAGTTTACAAACCATGTCACAAAAAGTCCTTTCGGATTTTTTCCGACATTACGCACACTTTGGAAATCTACCTTCAACATCATTGGATAAATCATCACCCATATCAGCAATGCCATCGGAATAGATACCCTTGCATATTCGAACTGGTTCAGAAATGCTGGCAGAGCCGGAAGAAAATGTCCTAATATAACACCTGCCACCATGCACAGAAATACCCATACTGTCAGATAACGCTGAAAAAAATTGATACCTGCATTATCTTCTTTTTTCACAATATACACCTCCCTGAATCTGTCGCATCAGCTGTAAAATATTCTTTTCAATTTTATCAATAGTTTCTCGGAATATTTCATCCGGTTGTCCTGTAGGATCTGGCAGCCCCCAGTTATCGTCAAATGCCCTGCCAATGTAAGGACAGCCGACATCACAGCCCATTGAGATAGCAATATCCGGTTCTGGAATCATATCAAAAGTTTTACTGCATTGTGTCTTTTCCATATCTATTCCATAGATTTCTTTCATCAGGCGTACAGCATCTTGGTTGATCTGCGGTTTTGTCTCACTTCCCGCAGAATAACTTTCAAAGACATCCCCAGCCAAATGTTTCCCTAATGCCTCCGCTATTTGGCTTCGGCAGGAATTATGGATACAGATAAAAGCAACACTCATTTTTTTGCTCATCGTAACCTCCTATAAACCATACAACTTATTCCCCATACTAATCCGCCCTCCAACTTAACCATTTTATCTACTGCCATGCTCTATATAAAACGGATATTCAGACTAATTAACAGAAAGCAAACCGGTTCCATCATTCCGGAACCGGCCTGTTCCTGGATTATTATGTTTCACTACACGCCGTCATTAAAGTCTTACGACAAACATCTTCCTTCATAAATCAATAACCTACAGATTTTTTTCTAAAAGCTCCACAATGGCATCCGCTTTCAGCACCTTACCTGTGGAAACTACTTTCCCATTCACCACCAGCCCTGGTGTACTCATAACCCCATAGGAAGCAATCTTATCAAGCTCTGTTACATGACCTACTGATATTGTCTTCCCCATCTTTTTCAATGCCTCTTTTACATTTGCTTCTAGTGCCTGACAATTTTTACACCCAGTTCCCAAGACCAGAATTGTTGCCGCTTCCAAACCAGTTTCTTCCTGGGCATCCGTTCCACAGCATCCACCGCCACAGTCACATCCCTGCTCTGCATTCTCCTCAACAATTTCCATGTTGCAACAGCCACCGGACTTATTGCCTCCAAACAGACCTGCCAAGAACCCTTTTTTTTCACTCATGATTGTTTTCCTCCTTGTTATTTAGAAACTTAAATAGAACATATATAATGCAATAGCAAGTATTGCTGTTCCCATAATAATTTTCAGCACACTGCTGAATCTGCCATATTTCTGGCTTTTTGTAATCTTACTGACAAAACCAAAAGATGTCCCCGCTACAAGAACAAGAACACTATGCCCCATAGAGTACAAAAGCAGGAGCAGGATTCCCCATACAACATTTCCGCTTCGGGCAACAATGCCTAACAGAACTACCAAAACCGGAGTTGCACATGGGGAAGAAAAAACACCTCCCAATATTCCGGCAATCAAAGCACCGATATATCCCTTTTTCGTATTCTTCGCTGTCAGGTATGTTGAGGGGATAAACTGGAAGATCTCCCATGTCTGCAAAGCCATCATGACCATAAGGATACCCAATGCCAGATACCACCATCTGTTCGATGTTCCCATCAGTCTGCCAAGCAGAGATGCTGCTGTTCCAAGCGCTGTAAATGTGACCGCCATCCCTCCCGCAAACGTCAACGAGAGTGTAAATGCTCTTTTAGTGTTGCTACTCCCCGAACCGCCCACATAACCTATTACAAGCGGAACGCTGGACAGGGCACATGGTGTGACAGATGTCAATACCCCTGCCACCAATGCCAGCACAGGTGCCAACCACACATTATCCTTAATCATCCCTGATAATGTGCTAAGTATCTGATCAATCATCTGCTTTCACCCCCATTTCTACAAGGGCTTCCATCAACTGTTCCTCTGTAATGCCTCCCTGATGAGCTGTAAAAGCCAATTCACCCGTATCACGGTATGTGTACTGCATATATTCCACACTGACATTCTCGCTTGGTGTGTATGGATTTCCCTCCGCATCAATCAGTATCTGTGTCGGTATTACCTGCACCGGAAAATCAGCCGCCAGCTCCCCATATTTCCATACATCCACAAAAAGAACAATGGCTTTTCCTTTCAATTCCTCATTCAGCTTCTCCAAAACCGGAGCCATTTCCTTACAAGGAACACAAGAATCAGCGCCAAAATCAATAATAATCGGAAGTTCATAGGATTTCAGTTCTTCCAGATCAATAGCATCTGTCACATGAAGTGGAAAATACCCTTCCACCGCTTCAGCATTTCCTGTCACATCATTCTGATTTGATTCAGTTTCCTGTCCAGCGTCAGCAATCTGTTTATCCCCTCCCCCTTCACCCCTTTCAAATACAGTTTTCTGGTTTTTTACCAGCCATACCCCTACAACTAGCAGTACAATAATGGCTACAACCGCTATTCTTTGCAGACCTTTCTTATTCAATTTTTACCACCACCTTTTTACCATTACAACCGCTTTCCTTATCAAAGAATAAAGTTAAACACATATCCAGTAATGACCGCCACTGCAAAAATACAAAGCACAAATGCAATGACCATCCTTTTCTTAAAAATGGAGCTAAGCAAAGAAACCTCTGGTATGCTTGCCCCGGCACCGCCTAAAATCAGGGCAATCATGACACCCGGAGCCACCCCTTTGGAAATCAGGATGCTTGCAATCGGAATCATAGTCTCCGTCCTTATATACATCGGAATACCCACAATCGCCGCAAGCGGCACCGCCCACAGATTAGACGCTCCTGCAAAGTTCGCCAAAAGATCAGTCGGCACAAACTCATAAATGAATGCACCAATTCCTGCACCAAGGAGCAGGAACAGCACCACTCCTCTGAATAAACCAAACGCATCTTTTAAAGAATACTTAAATGCCTGCAACTGTTTCTGCCAGAAGCTCCCTTGTAATTTTTCCCATGTCACACCATCCTGATGTCCGCCTTTTACTGTGACATTCTTAATCTCCTTTTCAAATCCTGCCGCATCTAAAACCAGTCCCATAACCACTGCAAACAGGAATGTAAACAAACCATAAATCACTGTCGCCCTTATACCGAAAAATGCCAACATTAGCGTGATAATGGCTGGATTAAGAATCGGTGAAGTCAGCAGGAACGAAATAGCCCCACAAAATGGCGCACCACTCTTAAACAATCCAACTAATACCGGAATGGTAGAGCAGGAACAGAACGGTGTCACCGAACCAAGCGCTGCGCCAAGCACACTGTTCAATCCCTTTTTGGGAGTTGTGAGAATGCGTTTGATACGCTCCTGAGAAATATAAATCTGCAATAATGCGACTACAAAACTGATACCGATAAAAAGCCCAAACAGCTCTCCAAACAGCATCAAAAATGTTTTTCCTGCATGAATCAATGTTTCTACTGTAAACATAATTTTTCCTCCAATCAAAAACTATCCTATTTTTCAAAACAACATCATTAAGAAAAATATTCTGCTATTCTGACCTGCACCGGAAACGTAAACCACAAAAACTCATCTATCCATCACTCCTCATCCACAGCATCAAATAAACAGATACTGAAAAGCATTAAACAGATACCCTACAAGTATAATGCCTATGGTACAAATTCCGATAAAAGCAGCAAGCAATTTAGGCTTTACCGCTTTCTTCAACATGATCAGTGACGGAAGACTCAGAGTGGTAACAGCCATCATAAAGGACAAAATAGTTCCAAGACTGGCTCCCTTTGCTAAAAGGCTTTCTGCCACAGGAATCGTGCCGAAAATATCCGCATACATAGGTACTCCGACCAGAGTTGCCAAAATAACTGCAAACGGATTCCCACTACCCAAAATCCCCTCTATCCATGACTGTGGAATCACGTTATGGATAAATGCACCAATGCCCACTCCGACGAAGATATACGGCGCAACCTTTTTGATTGTTGCCAGAACCTGGCCTTTCGCATAATCAACTCTGTCGTGACGGGTTAGTTCCGCTTCAGCCGTTTCTACTGGAGCGGCATTCTTAACAAAATCTTCCACATACCGTACCATTCCTATTTTTTCGAGAAACGTTCCGCCAATCACCGCAATCACAAGCCCCAAAATAACATATGCAAGGGCGATCTTCCCTCCGAAAATACTCATAAGCAAAACCAGAGATCCCAAATCAACCATCGGTGAAGAAATCAGAAATGAAAAAGTCACTCCTACCGGAAGCCCTGCACTGGTGAATCCCATAAAAATCGGTATGGAAGAACAGGAGCAGAATGGTGTCACTGTACCTAATAAAGCAGCAATGCTGTTGGCACCAATTCCGTGAAACCTCCCAAGAATCCTTTTCGTCCGCTCCGGCGGGAAATAACTCTGGATATAAGAAATCATAAATATCAGTACCGAAAGCAATACAAAAATTTTTATCGTATCATAAATAAAGAATTGAAGTCCTCCGCCAAGAATACTATCTAAATCAAGCCCCATCGCTGACAGTCCTTTTCCAATCAGCGCATTCAGCCACTTCATCCCAAGTATCTGATCTTGAAAAAACATCCATATTGTTCTTATTAACTCCATTACAATATTCTCCTTTCTCTGGACATACAGTTCGATTTTTTTCGATATATTTGTCTTTTTGAAAGCTACGCCTTAAAGCGTAGCTCTATTTTTTCCCCACTTACCTCACATCTGAAAATAGCTCACCTTTACATGAATACAACTCTCAATGTTTCATGTCAAATGCAGGAAACCTTTCGGCATCCACATCCATCTTCTTTCACACTGTCTCCCAAATCCGTCAATACCTTCAAAAGTTCCCCAGCCTGTTCGCTACCCTCTCTGCTGATAGAATAATGCGTCCATTTTCCATCCTTTCGGGCAACGACAATGCCAGAATCACAAAGTATCTTCATGTGATGCGATAAAGTTGACTGGCTTATCTGCAACTCATCCAACAGCACACAGGCGCACTTCTCTCCACCCCGAAGCAGTTCCAATACCTGCAAACGATTCACATCACAGAATGCTTTAAAAACTTTTACATCCGCAGCATGATCCCTCATGTCATCACCTCATATCTATTTTTTTCGATTTATGTTATTATATGCATCAAATCGAAAAATGTCAATATGTTTTCTTTATTTTTTATGATTTTATTTGATAGAGGTATCTCTGGAACACATATGCCTCCCACCTTAACCTCTCCAAATTGGCATTATCCGGAAATAGGCACAAAAAAACAGGCTTTTCTTTCCCACGTTTCAAGTGGGAAGAAAGCCTGTTTCCTTTACATTTTAATCTGCTTCTGCCAGTTCAAGCTCCTCAAATTCTTCATCTGTCATACCCCGCAGCTTCCCGATTACCCTGTTGGACAGCTCCACCATATCCGGATCATCAAGGTGCGGCAAGGCTCTCTCCATATCCTCTATGGCCTTGCTCCGGCTCTTTCCTGCAAATACGCAGATATAATTTACTTCTTCCACGGTAAAATTATGTTTCATATCCTTACATCTCCCTCTGATTATTTTTTGCATTTTCCTGTGCGTCACGGTCTTTCCCCTGGCCGGAAACAAGCGCCTTTTTCTCCGCAAGGCGGGCTTTTAAAGAAGTCCTTGCCGCAGGACGTTCCTGCTCCCTTTTGTTTTCTTCCTTTTGTGCCTTTTCCCCTGCACCGTTATTCAGCACATCATCGACCATATTATAATTCTGTTCTTCCATTTCCTCAACTTTGGCAAGGGGCTTGTACTCTGTCAGTTTTTTGAGAATCTCCATAGCCCTCTTTTGTTCCGTTTCTGTTCCCTCTGAAAACACATCAACAAGCCACAGCCCAAGGTCATGGGTATCCCTCTGGTTTAAGGCTTCTGCAATCTCTGACACATTCACCGTCATACCCTGGGAATTGTCACGGTAAAGGACGGTATCATAATCATACATAAAACGGTCAATCTCTACCGCAAACTGTTCTGCAGGTGTCAGATCGGGCATACGTTTCTCCCATACTTTCGCTTCAAATTCCTCGCTCATACGTCCGTCTATTTCCATTTCCGGCAGCTTTGCCACAAGCTCCGCAATCACTTCCATTGCCTGCGGATTACCCTTGATGTCAGGGATATACTCTAAAATATCCAGGTCAATCCGTTTCCCAGTTAAAATGTCAATCCCCACATCCTCAAACGCCTCCGTTCCCGGTGTATGGATATTGATGCCGATTGCGGGGATACCGTTCATGCGCTCCGGCGGTATCTGTTTCCAGATTGCGACAGCTTCCTCCACCGTAGGGATATTCTCATAAAACTCGCCTAAATTGTGGAACTCGCCACACTCCGCAACCGTCAGCGTCACTTCCGGTTCTGTCTGCATCGCTTCTGGTTCCGCCTGCTCCGGGAACAGGCTTTCTTTTGTTTCCTTTTGGTTTTCCTCTCTGGAAATGTTGGCAGCCAGGTCTCTCTCCCTCGCTTCACGCATTCCCTCCAGATAGTCCTCCGCCAGCAGAAGATATGTTTCAAGGCTCCCCGTCCTCTGTGCCGTGATCGGGTTAATATCCACCTTTATACCGCCGATAGAAAGCCCGTTTTCGTTCAGCATATCAAACAGCACATCTTCCCGCTCATTCGTGGAAAGCTCCACTACCACATCAAGGTCAGAGCCTTCCTGCTCCAGACCCCGGCAACGGCTCCCGACTACCGCCACATCCACAATCACAGCATCCATGCCGGATTCCTCTAACTGCGCCTGCACATGGCATTTTACAGTTTCCTCTATCTCTGCCGGGTTCATTTCACTAATCTCATGGAACAGCTCATTTGTCTTTGCCTTGAAATCTGCTACCACACTGCTCTGCGGCGCAATCGCTTTTGCCGCTTCCACCTTCTCCATCAATCCATCATAATCAATCGGTATCCTCTCGTCACCGTCACGGATATTTCCCCTTGCGCCATTGTCAAAAGGAATGATCCTCAAATCTTCCATGATTTCATCAAACGCTTCCCGGATACTGACATCAGAATTGTAATATATATCCTCATATAACTCCTTATAATCCAAGTCCATAACGGAATAAGCATAGCCGCCCTCTGTTTCCTGTACGCTGATGTAACGGTCTGCAATCTGAAAGGCAATCTCTGTTTCTGCCAATTCCTCCGGTTCTGCCTGTTCCGGCTTCTGGACATCGTGTCCAGAAGTTTCCTGCCCTCCCTCTAAAGACTGCTTCATTTGGGCAAGAACTTTATCCTTTTCATCTCCAAGGTCAATGATCTCGTCACCCTCGTCCAAATCCTTTGATTCCGGTGCTTTGACCGACTTCCCCGGCTCGCTCTGCTCCGCCTGCGGTTTAAGTCTTTCTGCCTGCTCCTCCTTTGTCTGTTCCGGCTCCGGCTGCTCCGCTTCGGGCTTCTGCACATCCTGTCCGACAGACATTTCTTTTTCCTGTTCCAGAACTTCTCTGCGGAACATACCGATAAAACCGTCCAAAACTGCCGGGTGGCTGCTCACAATCAGTTCACGGTTCATATCTATTCCATGCACGAGATTTTCAGGAATGGCAAACTCCGATGCCCACGCTTTGTTATCCCTTGAAAAACGTCCATCCCACGATTCCTGCTGAATTGTATTGGCAAGAATAAACGCCATGCGCTCCGCACCGTACTTTTCCGCCAGAGGCTTCACAATATCATGCTTTAAGTGCATACCATCAAAATTCTGCCGGATTGTTCCCTCAATCGCTTCTTTACATTCCCGGTCAAATTTGTGGGATTCCATATATCTGTCCACTTCCCCATGATCGGCTGCATAACGCAGGGTATGCCCATAGAAATCCGGATAGGTTTTCTGTTTTGTCTGTTCCGCTTCCGGCTTCTGGACATCATGTCCAGAAGTTTCCTTCCTTTCTTCCGGCTCCGCCTTTTGGGTATCCTGCTCTTTTACACCCTCTAAAGCCCTCATAAACTCAGGAAGTTTTGTAAATCCGTAAGAATCTACAAAGTGTGCGCTGTTCTCCCCGTCCTCATGCAGCACTACAATGTCACTGACGGAAAGGGAATGCCCTCTGTAATCTGCCGGGTGGTCTATGTTGAATTTCTCATAAATCGCATTCAGTTTCTCCATTTGCGACTGTCCGTGTATGTCCGAAAGCTCCCCCGCATAGACAAGGTTATAGTTTCCCGGCTGGATTTCCCTGAAATCGTCAGAAAGGATACCTCTTTTCAAAAGCTCCGCTGTGCCTGCAAAATGAAAATCCCGAAGCTCCGGATCATCCTTTAACTGGTAAATGCCATATTTATCGGTATCCCCATGCAGAAGCTGCGCTTCCCTGTCTGCCCTGTTTTTCTCTATCGCCGCTTTTACGTCGATGATCTCATTGGTATCTGTATTGTACCGCACATCAAGGTGGTACTCCCTGAATTCCCTTGTCTGCTCATTGGCAACCTCCGTCGTCCATGCGCCCCTGCTCTCCAGATATGCGGCAACGCTCAGCCTGTCATCCTCGTTCATGGCAGAGAGTGCTTCCACGACCTCCGCCGCATCCATTCCCCGGACGCTTAAAAGGCTGTACTCGGAAAGGTCACTGTTCTGTATCAGCAAAAGGCTCTCCTTTTCCTGCTCCTGCATCATTTCCCGGTCACGTTGTATTTCTATAAGCTGTTCCTCAATGCCCGTGATCAGCTCCGATGCAGTCCTGCGGATTGTGTCAAGGGAAGATTTCAGTTCTTTCATATCCTTTCCGCTGCTCCATCCGGCTAATTCCGATGTTTTATTTATTCCGATATTTTCAGTTTTCAGTTGGTTATCTGGCATTTCTGGAAG
>QXWR01000061.1 GCA_009911065.1 Clostridiaceae bacterium
CTTCCAGAAATGCCAGATAACCAACTGAAAACTGAAAATATCGGAATAAATAAAACATCGGAATTAGCCGGGTGGTCAACAGGGCGTGACATGAGGGAACTGAAATCTTCCCTTGATACGATCCGCAGGACGGCATCGGAGCTTATCACGGGCATTGAGGAACAGCTTAGGGAAATACAGCGTGACCGGGAAATAATGCAGGAACAGGAAAAGGAGAGCCTTTTGCTGATACAGAACAGCGATCTGTCCGAGTACAGCCTTGTAAATGTCCGGGGTATGGATGTGGTGGAGCTTATGGAATCCCTTTCCTCCATGAATGACAACGACAGGTTAAGTGTTGCTGCATACCTGGAGAGCAGGGGCGCATGGACTACGGAGATCGCCAACCAGGATACAAAAGAGTTCGGGGAATACCATCTGGATGTCCGGTATAATACCGACACAAACGAAGCCATTGACATAAAGGTGGAAATGGAGCTGAACGAGAGGGCAAAAGAGCCTGTCGGTGCGGACGATGTGATCTTGAAAATTACACATTCGCACGGTTTTGAGGTGGAGCGCATTACCAACAAGACACCGGAGGAAGTGCAGGAGATCATGGCTGCGCTTACAAAGCTGGAAGATAAAAGCACGCAAAATATCCGTGACTGTCTGAAAAGCTGTGGGGCTGACTATATCCCTGTCATTGTGGGCGGCGGCAGGAATTCCGGTATGCCGCAGTTCAATGATTTTGAGATTGACCTGGATAAGAAAGAGGCAACAATGATGAGCCACCTTTCCCCGGCAAAGCAGGCGGAGGGAATCATCAACCGGTTAGAGTTTTCCAAGACCGCTTTTTCCGATGATGAGCGCAATCTTATCGTGAATTACGCCTTTAAGCTGAATGACATGGAAAAGACAAGGGAGCTTGCGGAGCGTATCTATTATGAGGAAACGGAAGGAAACCAGGGGGCTGCCCTTGCGGTTATTGACGCACAGGCAGAGATTGACGCACTTCCTGACCCGATGATCGGTTTATGGGAGATGGAGGAATATGGCTATTTGGCGGAGGGAATGCTGCCGCTTACAAAGGAAACCGCATTAGAATTGTTTGATCGTGACCTGCCCGTGTACCAGCTTCACGAGGACGGTTCAGAAACCTTGATGCAGGGCAGGGAGCAGGTTACAGAATATGAAGGTATTTTCGGCATTGAAAAAGCGGATTGGGAGAATGAAAAGAGCCTGCGGGCGTTGCAGGAGGAACTTGCGGAAGGCAGGGCAAATAAAGAAGCGCAGCTTTTATATGGAGATTCTGATAAGTATGGCATTTATCAGTTAAAAGATATTCCCGAAATGCGGCAGTTCCAGTTTGCCGGCACGGAATCCTTAAAGCGCAGGGGAATTATAAAAGACAATCTCGGTGCCATTAAGCCGGAGAATTATAACCTTGTTTATGTGGGCGAACTTTCCGAGCTGCAAGGGCGGACGCAGAGCGCAACACTGGAAGCGGTCTATGAGAAATTCAATATAGACCACCCGGCAGATTATAAGGGGCATTCCCTTTCTGTCAGCGATATTGTAGTGCTGCATGAGGACGTGAAGAACAGCGCACACTTTGTAGATTCATTTGGCTTTACCGGGCTTCCTGATTTCATGCGGGAACTGGAAGGCGTGGAAGAACAGGAAAAGGAAGGAATAGAGCCGGAAGCGCCACAGGAGGAAGCACAGGCCACTTCTGGACATGGTGTCCAGAAGCCAGAAGCTGAAAAGGCAGAACAAAAAAGCTATCCGGATTTCTACGGGCATACCCTGGTATATGCGATGGAACATGGGGAAGTGGATAAATATATGGATTCCCGGAAACTTGATAGGGAGTGCAAAGAAGCGGTTGAGGGAACAATCCGGCAGAATTTTGACGGTATGCACTTAAAGCATGATATTGTGAAGCCTCTGGCGGAGCAGTACGGTTCAGACCGTATCGCCTTTGTCCTTGCCAACACGCTCCAGCAGGAATCATGGGATGGGCGCTTTTCGAGGGATAACAAAGCATGGGCGGCGGAGTTTTACATTCCGGAAAATCTTGTGCATGGGATAGATGTAAACCGTGAACTGATCGTAAGCAGCCACCCGGCAGTATTGGACGGTTTTATTGATATGTTCCGCAGAGAAGTTTTGGAGAAGGAAAAAGAAATGTCTGCCACACAGGAGAAAGAGCAGGACACTTCTGGACATGATGTCAATCATTCTGCAAGGCAGAATGATTTGAAGTCAGAGCCGGAGCAGACAGATATGGAACAGCGTAAGCCAGAACCGGCGCAAACAGAACAGCCAAAACTGGGGCAGGAAGAACATCGGGAAACAAAACGGCCAGAGCCGGAGCAGGAAGAAACGCCGGAAACAAAACAGGCAGAGCCGCAATCCGAACAGGATAAGCCGGAGAAAACGGATAAAACACAGCTATTTGAGGAGTTGGAGGATGAGGACGAGATCATTGACCTTGGAGATGAAAAAGACCAGGTGCTTGCGCAGATGAAGAAATCCTTAAAAGGGGAGCAGGAAACAGAGCTTGCTTTCCAGATAGCAGACCGCTTCATCAGTATCCAGGAGGTTGACGGGGGCTATGATTATTCCATTATGGGCGTTGACTATAAGGAGATAGACGGGGGCGTATATGATAATCCCGATGTCAGTATCAGAGAAGCCCTTGACGTCATTCTGACGGATTTGAAAGATAATCCCTTTGACAACGGCGCAAGGGGAAATATCCGTGATAATGATGAACTGATACCGATTGATTATGATGGATTGATGGAAAAAGTGGAAGCGGCAAACCGCATTGAACCGCAGGCACAGGGAAATGTGGTTGAAAATTTCAAGGCAAAGACTAATGAGCTGTTCCATGAGATCGGTGAAATGAACCCGGCAGAGATTGAAGAAACCGTAAAATGCCATGTGCAGGCGCAGTTAGACGAATCCGGCATGGATGCGGAGATTGTGGACGTGGCAGTAGTGGGGAGCCGCTGCCGGGGATTGGAGCAGGAAGGCTCTGACCTTGATGTGGTGGTGGAGCTTTCCACAAGTGAGCGTGAAGATGTCCTGTTTGACACATTTAACGGGGATGCGCTCCATATCGGTGGTGTAAAAGTGGATATAAACCCGATTACCGCACAGCGGACGGGAACGCTTGAAACTTATCTCCCGAAGGTGGAGGACTATCTGGAGGGAGTGCGTGAAGCCAGGGAGAAAGAGCCGGTGTCCTTATCCCAGGAGCAGGCGGAAACAGAAGTGACGCTGACGGTTGCGGAATGTGGGGAGTTCCACAATCTGGGCGAGTTTTATGAGAATATCCCTACCGTGGAGGAAGCTGTGGCAATCTGGAAACAGATACCGCCGGAGCGCATGAACGGAATCCCCGCAATCGGTATAAATATCCATACGCCGGGAACGGAAGTATTCGAGGATGTGGGGATGGATATTTTGTCCGGGAACAGGATTGACCTTGACATTTTAGAGTATATCCCTGACATAAAGGGGAATCCGCAGGCGATGGAAATGATCACGGAGCTTGTAGCCAAGCTGCCGGAGATGGAGATAGACGGCAATATGGGCGAGGAAATGGAGGCAAGGGTGTGGGAGAAGCGTATGCCTGACCTGACACCTGCAGAACGGCTTGCGGTGGAGATTGACCGTTTTATCTATGGTTATGATATAGCCCTCTACCGTGACAATAACCAGAGCATGACGGAGAACGTATCCGAGATTGCGGAAGCCCTGAAACAGAGAGATACCCGTGACATGGCATTGTGGTTTGCCGACATAGCTGCGGACGGAACGGAGCCGGAGGAGAGAAAACGGGCTATGGAGCTGCTTGGAAAGCTGGCGGAGTACAAGCCCCTTGCACAGACCTCGGAAATGGAAGAACAGAATTACAACATGGTGGATAATATGCTGAATAACGGCGCAGGGGAGAAAGCGCAGAAAGAGGAAAATAAAAAGGCACAGGACAGGCCAGCCGCAAAACCGTCCTTAAAAGCCCGCCTTGCGGAGAAAAAGGCGCAGGTGGCAGGACAGGGCAAGGAGCAGGAAGAAAATAATAAAAATAAGCAGAGGGAGATGTAGGGATATGGATACAAGGTTTACCGTGGAAGAAAGCAATTTAATCTGCATTTTTGTAGGGGAAAGCAGGAGCAAGGTCATAGAGGATATTGAGAGGGCTTTGCCGTATTTGGAGGATACGGATATGCTGGAGCTGTCCGGCAGGGTGATTGGAAAGCTATGGGATATGACCGATGAAGAATTTGAACAGCTTGAGTTGACAGAAGCGGAATAAAACAAAGAAAAACAGGTTTTCCTTGCCCGGTTTCCATACGGGCAGGGGAAGCCTGTTTTTTTCATGACAAAAGAAAATCCGAGAAACATATTTTCTATTGTATGTGTCAACCAGGGCAGCACATCCGGCATAAAGAATTTCTAAAACAAATCACAACTATCTTTGAAGTTTTGGCGGTTCACTGTATAATAGATGCAGGAACGGAGGAATCTGCGATGTCAAAAAAGAAAAACCGCCCACACGGGCATTACTGTAAAATATGCGGCGAATATAAAGCAAATGAGAAATTTTCCGGGAAAGGCCACGCAGCCCATATCTGTAAAGCCTGTTCTCGTTTGAGTGCAGCGGAGAAAGCGGCGGCAATGGATATAAACAGGCTGATGAATTTCCCGATGCGACGGCTTTCAGAGAGCGAGAAGAAATGGCTGAAAGCCAAAATGAAAGATGACTGCCCGGAAGTGGCAGACACGGCCAGGGAGATTTATAACGTATGCTTTCCCCATGCGGAGCGCAATGCTATGAAAAAACAGCTTATCATAAATACATTGTTTTTTGAGGTACATACAGAGGTTTATGATGGATACGGCGATATGGAGCTGGCGGATCAGCGTTTTACTATTGACCGGAAAAACCGTGTGCTTACCATGACGGATTTTCAGACGGGGGATGTGGAGCAGTCTGTCACGCTGGAGGGCGGGCAGATGGCGAAGCTGCTGCGGTACATTGTGCATACATTGGAAATCTTTATGTGGGAGCAGGACTATTCTCTGCGTCCTGATGCAGAGGATTATGACCCGTTTCTTGACGGGGAAGAAGGCTTTTTCAAGGAAGATTTGGAGGACAGACTGGAAATTCAGCCCCCAAAAGAGCCGGAGGGCAGTCCGTCATGGCGGGTGCAGGTGGAGTACACGAACCATACAGAGCAGGATGTTTGCAGCTATGAGGATTATCTGCCAGACCGTCCAGAGGAATTGTATCTTTCCCTGTTGGAATATTTTGAGCCGGAGGATGAAGTCTTTTAATGGGAAAAGCGGAGTATGGTAAAAACTTAATCTAAAAATGTTGAATCGACATGAAGTGAAGGTATTTCATTCAGGCAAATATTTTCCAGATTATTTTAGGTGAAAAAGTTGACAGTATTCTTTAAAACTCTTATAATTAAACTCTGAGTTTAATTATAAGGAGGCAGACAATGGCAAGGAGAAAAAAAGAGCCGAAAAGTGTACACCGGGAAAAAATTGCTTCCGCTGCGTCAGTATTGTTCATGGAGAGAGGCATAGCGGCAACCTCTATGGACGATATAGCCAGAGTAGCCGGATACAGTAAAGCGACTTTATATGTGTATTTTGAGAACAAAGAGGAAATTATTGGTATTTTGGTGCTGAACAGCATGAAAAAACTATATCATTACATCGCTTCTGCACTGGAACAAAAGGAAACCACAAAAGAACAATACAATATCATTTGTCAGGGGTTGATTCAGTATCAGGAAGAATTTCCGTTTTACTTCAAAATGGTATTGGATAAAATCAATATTGATTTTGAGCGCCACGACTATCTTCCGGAGGAAAAAGAAACTTATCAAATAGGAGAAGAAATAAACGAAAAGATAAAGGAATTTTTAATATCCGGCATAGATAAAGGCGATCTGCGAAGTAATCTGAAAATCATGCCTACTATTTTTGTTTTCTGGGGTATGTTGTCCGGGCTTATTCAGCTTGCGGAAAATAAAGAAGAATATATTAAAAAAGCAATGGGATTATCAAAAAGCCAGTTTCTGGAGTATGGCTTTCATATGTTGTATTGTTCTATTGCAGACAGTGGGGAGTGATGAAATGAGAATATACAAAAAGAAAATGGTATTATTTATTATTATGCTCCTTTTGCTTGTCGGTTTTGTTTGGGGAATCCTCTACCTTAAAAGTGTTGCTGACTATAAAAAGGCAGTAAAGGAAACCACCTTTGAAGATATAAATATTTCTGATATTCCTGACGGAGTTTATGTTGGTGAATATGACGTGAATTTTATATATGCCGAAGTGGAAGTTACCGTGCAAAATGGAGAAATCACAAATATTAACATTTTGGAGCACAGGCATGAACGTGGAAAGACCGCAGAAGTTATAGCTGACAGTATAGTTGATGAACAGAAAATAGATGTAGACGCAATATCAGGCGCAACAAATTCAAGCATTGTCATAAAAAAAGCGGTTGAGAACGCTCTGAAAAGCAGGAAATTGACCACTTTTTGACTTTTTGATCGTATCATATTCTGGGAGAGGAGGTTACTATGGCATACAAAATACTCATTGTTGATGATGAAAAAATGCTGACAGAGTTATTGTCAAGTCACTTACAGAAGTGTGGATATGAGGCTTTTGTAGCGGAAAATGCACAGCAGACAATATCCATGCTGAATGTCTATCCGGATTTGATTCTGCTTGACATCAATATGCCGGAAATAGACGGACTGGAGTTATGTAAAATGATCCGTCAGAATGTCGTCTGCCCCATTTTGTTTCTGACAGCCCGGATTACGGAACAGGACAAAATAAACGGCCTGCAGGCTGGCGGTGATGATTACATAACCAAGCCGTTCAGCCTGAAAGAGTTGACCGCAAGAGTGGCGGCTCACCTGCGAAGGGATGAACGAAGCAAGTGTACGCCTAAAATCGTATCTTCCCAGGGCTTGATTATAAATCTTGCGGAACGAACAATTTTTTATGGGGAAAAGCCGCTGAACCTGTCAAACCGTGAGTTTGACATTGTGGAGTTTCTGATGCGTAATGCCAATCAGATATTCGACAAGGAACGGATCTATGAAACCGTGTGGGGGCTGAATGCCGAAGGAGATAGCGGAGTCATAAAAGAGCATATCCGAAAGATCAGGAATAAATTGAAAGAAGCTACGGGCAGGGAATACATCGAAACAGTTTGGGGGATGGGTTACAGATGGAAAAAATGAGAAAACCCGGATCAATGAAAAAAGCTTTTATCTGTGCGGTAGCTGCTACAATGTTTCTTGTTTTTGCAGCATCTGTCCTGACGATTTATGGATGCTACCGTATACAGAAAGTGATACTTCCCGATTCTCAGGAAGTCTGGCTGAATACCCGGACGGTCACAGCAGACGGGAGAGTATTAGAAGGAGGGCAGAGGGTTATCCTTGACGAACCTGCCCAGGTGAATATGCTTGTTCCTACCGGAGTGGATGTAACTTTGGAGAATACGGAATTCATAATAGAGAAAATCGAGTCCGGTTTCTCAACGCTTCGCCCAAAGCAAAAGTTAGTATACAGAGTGGCAGGCATTTCTATGGTGCTGTTTCCTTTTGTCTATTCCATTACAGGTATCATGCTGTGCGCATGGTGGTTTTACAGGAAAGAACTGTCACCACCCATTCAGGTTCTTGCCGATGCAACAAAACATATCCGGGAGCAAGACCTTGATTTTAAGGTTGATTATAGCAGGAATGATGAATTAGGAAGGCTCTGCATCGCTTTTGAAGAAATGCGGCAGGCGCTCTATGATAACAACCGTCAGCTATGGAACATGATTGAGCAGCGCAGGCTTCTGCAGGCATCAGTTGCACATGACCTCAGAAATCCCATTGCGATTGTTGAGGGATATGTGGAATATTTGCAGCAGTGCATGGCAGATGGAAATCTGAATGACGAAGAATTGCGGCATACACTGTCTAACCTTGCGGTAACGGCAAAACGGCTTGAACATTATACAGATTATATCCGTGACTTGAATGCGATTGAAGAAACGGAAACAAAGTATTCCGTAGTTCAATTACCGGACTTTTTAAGAAGAGCTACGGAAAGTCTTTCGTTTTTTGCCAAACAACATAGCCTGGAGATTGCATACCATTCTGCCATATCCGAATGTCAGGTGAAATTAGACGAGCAGATCTTTTACCGTATTGTCGAGAATATCTTTTCTAATGCCATTCGATATGCCAAAAGCAAGGTGGATTTTGGGTACTCCCTTACCGATGGTATGCTTATGATAACCATATCAGACGATGGCAAAGGTTTTTCAAGGGCAATGCTCCGTAAAAAGAACACATTTCTTTATTCTGAGGATAGAACGGGAGAGCATATGGGCCTGGGATTGGCTACAAGCCGTGTCCTTAGCCAGAAACACGGTGGAAGTTTAGAACTTTCAAATATTGTTTCCAGTGGAGCTTGTGTAACAATTAAACTTGCAGTTCATAAAATGGGATGATATTTTTATTGGAGAAAAAAGTGATCGGCAAAGAATCAAATCAAGATTTATTTTGGAGGAATGGATAAAAAAAGAACAGTGAATTGGATAATAGCAATTATAGTTACTGTTGGATATTTAACAATAAGTATTGTGCTTGATGCATGGACTTATTCTTGGCTTATATGGGTAATTTATGCGGTTTATAGATTTGTTGCAAAATAAGAAAATTTGAAAGTGAGTTGAAGTAATGTTTTATAATGCAAAAAACAATAATATAAAAATAGAGCAAAGTAATATGGATTATGTAAGTTTTGGTGTAGGAAATAAAAATTTAATTATAATACCAGGACTAGGAGATGGATTAAGAACTGTTAAAGGTATGGCTGTTTCACTTGCATTTATGTATAGACAATTTGCAAAAGAATATACAGTGTATGTGTTTAGCAGAAGAAATAATCTGGCAAAAGGATTTACAACAAGAAATATGGCACAAGATATAGTTGAAGCAATGAATTTATTAAATATATCAAATGCTGATATAATGGGAGTTTCTCAAGGTGGAATGATAGCACAATGTATGGCAATTAACAATCCAGAAAAAGTAAATAAATTAATTTTAGCAGTGACATCTTCAAAGTCTAATGAAATCATAAATAATGTTGTTGGAAACTGGATTCAGTTAGCAAAGAAGGAAGATTTTAAAAATATATTCCTAGATACAGCCGAAAAATCTTATAGCGAAAAGCATTTAAAGAAATGTAGAAAATATTATAATTTTTTATGGAGAGTTAGCAAACCAAAAGATTATAAAAGATTTATTATTCAAGCTAATTCGTGTTTAACACATAATGTATATGATGATTTAGATAAAATTAAATGTCATACTTTAATAATTGGAGCAAAACAAGATAGTATTGTAGGAGTAAATTCTTCAAAAGAAATAGCAGATAGAATTAGTAATAGTGAATTATTTTTATATGAAGATTATGGACACGCAGTTTATGAAGAAGCAAAAGACTTTAATGAAAGAGTTTTAAAGTATTTATAGAGATAAATCGAAGTTTGAAAGAAGTGACAGGCATGGAATTTCCATTTTATGCTTCACCCGATACTGCTACAATTATATGTTGCCATATATTGGAGTGTCAGGCACCTATTCTATGTGTATCACATGATGAAGATGACGGAATGTGGCAATTTCTATGCGGAGGAACACATGAAACAGATGAAGCAAAGTTAGTATCTTTAAAATGGTTTTTTGATTTAGATAACTCTGTTAGTACCTTAAAGGATATGCCTTGCGGTTACTATGCAGAAGGGAAAACTCACGATGACGATTGGATTATCAGAAAGCGTTAACTTCCAGTTTGTCGGGAAGATGTAGGAAGCGAAAAACCGGGATTTGTGGAAGGTGTTTCTTATGAAAAAAGCAGATATAAAAGCAGTTGTTGAAAATAGGTTCCGTCAACTTGGTGCAAAGCAATTAGAATTATATCCGTCAGGTATTTGTTGGACAATGAACGGAGAATTTTTTAAAGTATCTACATTAACAGACTTTTGGGTATTAGAGTGGACTGATAATCATTCTTATGCTTCAAATTACTGTTTTGAAGATATTGCCCCAATGCCATATGATATATCTGAGCAAGAAATAATCTGGCAGGTAGATAAACTATTATTGTAAATTTCAATTTGATATACTGGAAAATCGGGATTTTGCGGAGAAATTATTTATGCATAACAAAATGGCGGCAAGATTCTGTCGCTTTTCTGGTTTCTAATCAGGGCAATTTCTATTAAGATAATTTTAAAAAGTTATGTTATATTAAATAGGGAAAGGGGTGTCATATATGAGCAATAATACAGTTGTAGAAAAAATAGTAGACTATATAGAAACGCACATTAATGAGGATTTGCCGCTTGATAAAATAGCAAAAGAACTAAATTATTCAAAATTTTATATAGCCAGAATTTTTACTGAAGAAACAAAATGTACGGTTTATAAATACATACAGGGGCGCAGGCTGACTTTGGCTGCTCAAAAACTTGTAGAAACAGAGCAGCCCATTGTTGAAATTGCTTATGAAGCACATTATGATTCACAGCAAGCATTCACATTAGCTTTTAAGCAGTTATATGAATGCACGCCTAATATTTATCGAAAAAATGGTGTGTTCTATCCTAAACAATCGAAGATATGCAAGATGGGTTCGTTTAATGGATACTCATTTATGTATTATTTAGCAGGAGGTAAATTGGCAGCATGAGTACAATTCCGTATGTTATTGAACAGACAAGCCGAGGAGAACGAAGTTATGATATTTTTTCAAGACTATTGTCCGATAGAATTGTTTTTTTAGGAGAAGAAGTAAGTGATGTTTCAGCAAGTTTGATTATTGCACAAATGCTGTTTTTAGAATCCCAAGACCCAGAAAAAGACATTCAATTATATATAAATAGTCCAGGCGGTTCTGTTTCGGCGGGTTTTGCTATTTATGACACAATGCAATATGTCAAATGTGATGTATCAACAATATGTATAGGTCTTGCCGCAAGTTTTGGAGCCTTTTTATTGGCAGGAGGTACAAAGGGAAAACGTCTTGCTTTGCCTAATGCAGAAATTATGATACATCAACCTGCCATTCATGGAAACGGAATTCAGGGACAGGCAACCGATATAAAAATTACATCTGACCATATACAAAAAGCAAAAAAAAGATTAAATACTATTTTGTCAGAAAATACAGGAAAAAGTATTGATGAGGTTGCTATTGCAACCGAACGTGATAATTATATGACAGCAAAAGAAGCAATGGATTTTGGCCTGATTGATAAAATATTAAAGAAGCGTTGATTTTGCACGTATCGCCGCTTGAAAAGAACAAATACCTCATCAAAGAGCCAGACATACAGATGCAGAGCCAACAGACTTGTGAGAAATCACAGTTTGTTGGCTCTCTTTATGTAAAAAACTAAGCTGTTTCTCTGCAAATTTTTTCTATTCCTTGACCACATTTTGACTTTTGGTTTATATAATGAAAGTCGAATCTAAAACAAGTAGGAGGATGGACGATGCGAAAGCGATTCTTATCATTAGCTATGATTTTTGTTTTGCCCTTTGCTGTGGCGGCCTGCGGAAATTATAACATTGCGGACGAGAATGCCCCGCCGCAAAATATAGAAGATATAGAAGAAGACCCATTCGCCGGGGCGCAGGAGGACGGAGATCTAGGGTTTCTCAGCCATGGGGAAGCGGATCCCGCCAGAGCGGATGACCAGAGTGTTTTGCCTTATGAGTATAATGGCGGAGAATTTGTCCTGGACTATCAGTTTTCATCAGAAGGGAAATTGGACAGCATTGGATTCCTGCTTTTTTTGGACGGAAAGCCGCAAGCCTACAAAGTGAACGACACGGGGGCGGAATATGAGTATCTCCACTGCTTCCGGACATCAGAAAAGCACGAAGAGGAATTTTCCTTTGTGTTCACACCGGACACAGGGAAAAAAGGCGATACCCTAAATATGACAGTTGTGAGCGTCACCAGGCCCGATTTCCAGCCTGATATGAAAGAAACCTCAAGCTATGGCTGGTATCACCAAAGTTTTGAAAGGGTGCTGAAACTGCATTTTAATGAGGATGCTCCGAAAAGTGACAGTATTTATGGAGAAAGTATAACTGCTTTTCGTGATGTCAGCATTTCAGAGGAAAAAGTCACTTCCTCTTTTATTGAGAATGAGCTTGTGAAAGCAGGATGGGATGGCGTTACGATGGATACCCTGGATAACAGTGTTTATTGGACGATGACCCATGATGGCGAGGTGGTATATGACAATATCAACCTTACCGGGAAAGATACGCTTACCGTGCGCTACACATTTTGCGGAATGCCAGGCGCAAGATATGGCATATCATTTTTCTTAAACCATAAGCCCATATCTTTTGATGGAGCGGTTTCCTGTGATGTCACATTAAGCAAAGGAAATGTGTGGATCATTGAGGCAACCATAGATACTACTAAGCTGGATGGTTTCAATACTTTTTATGCGACAGCCGTTGCAGCGGACGAAAATTCAGTTACAAGTAAAACAGGTTCAATTTTATTATACAAGGAGGACTAAAAATGAAAACAAAATGGATGTGTATGATACTTATGTTTGCTTTGGCGCTTAATCTATCGGCCTGCGCGAACAGACAGGAGAATGGAAACAGCTCTGAAAATGGAGCCATAAACATTGAGCCGCAATCCGTAGAAGATGGTTCATCGGAAAATACCGGAAATGAAAGCAGCGAAATGAACGTGATCGATCTGCAGGATAACGGTACAGATAAAAATATTATGGCGGTCAGCACGGTTAAGGATTCCGCTTTTTCAGGAAAGGTCAGCGGCTGCTATTATGCCGGTGGAAGCCGGATTATCGTTGCGGCGGATAAACTTTATCTTTACGATATGGGGAAAGGCGAAACAATCGCAAGTGCGGATATTTCCATGGGAGATTTATGCGTACAGACCTTTACAGATGGCTATTTTGTTGTGGGCCAGGGAAAGGCTGGCGGCGGCAACGCTTCATTTGCTGCATCAGAAAGCGACGGTATCAATGGATACATACTGAATAAGGACTTTGCTGTTCAGGATACCATTTCCTTTAGCGGATTATTAAGTGACGATTTTATTGTGCAGATCACAGGGATCGCTGTTTCACAGGACGGAAAACAGGTTGCTTTCGGCGGACTGCAGGGACTTTATCTTTATGATACTTCTTCTAAAAAGGTTCGTACCGTTCTGGACTATGACGAAGACGGCAGGGCAAATAATATTGGGATTGTATCTATGGACAGCCTTACCTTTACGGGAAAAAATACTTTAGTCTATGTGGGTACAGCTACAGATATCTCCAATGGAGGAGATGGTTTTTCTGTCTATGGAACGGTATCCACAGACAGCGCAAATATCACTATCACAAAAAAAGCAGATTACCAGGTGGATACGGAAGAAATACAAAAGGGTGGAAACTTACTTGCCATGCCTCAGAGCTTTAACAAAAATAACGGTACACTGCTGATGCTTGATACCGCATCCATGACGGAAAAAATGATAACATTCTCAAGCCGCAGTGAGGGAAAAGACGGTGTTTACTGCTCCGGGCAGGGAAAATATGTGGCTACTGCTATTTTGGAGGAAAGCAGTGTTACAATCAACATTTATGATACGGCATCGGGAAAAAGTATCCATACGGAAACCGTTCAGGACAGCAACAGTATCTATTTCCTGCGTGTTCCACAGATTTTGATTTTGGATGAATCCGGCACCTGTATCGTTGTGCTTGGACGGGGTATTGACGAGGTAAGCACTTTGATAACAACCTTTGGCTTTGTGGGGTGATTCCCTATGAAAATATCATTACGGAATGTTTCAAAGCAGTATAAGGGCAAGTATGCCCTGAAGGATTTTACCACGGAACTTACGGAGGGTGTCTATGGGCTTTTGGGCGCTAACGGTGCGGGAAAGACGACACTGATCAATATATTTGTGGGTATTTTGGGAAGTGATGGCGGAACGGTTTTGATTGACGGACAGGATGCAGGAACATTGGGTAAGGACTTCCTGTCAAAAATCGGATATATGCCGCAATATCCTATCTTCTACCGGGATTTTACAGTGATGGATTTTCTGCTGTATATGTGTGCGCTGAAAGGAATCCCTGATAAGCAGGGAAAAAAACGGGCTTTGGAACTTCTGGACATTGTCAATCTTTCAGATGCTAAAGAGAAAAAGATTGGCGCTCTTTCCGGTGGTATGCGGCAGAGGGTCGGCATTGTCCAGGCGATGCTGGGCGATCCTGAAATTCTTATTTTGGATGAGCCGACAGCAGGGCTTGATCCCAGTGAACGTATCCGCTTCCGCAACCTGATCTCAAAATTCGCACAGGGGCGGACAATTTTGCTGGCCACCCATATCGTTTCCGATGTGGAGTGTATCGCAAAGGAGATTATGATCTTAAAGGAAGGCTCCTTAATAACCCAGGGAACTACCGACACATTAGAACAGAATATCTATGGGAAAGTGTGGGAGGTGACAGTAAACGGGGAAGATGCTGCCAGACTTGGAAGCCAATATTATGTCAGCAATATGAAACAGCAGGGGGAACGTTTTTTAGTAAGAATCGTAAGCGATATGCTGCCTGCTTCAGACGCAGTAAAGGTTTCCCCTAACCTGGAAGATGTATTTCTGTATTACTTCCGTGGGCAATGAGCCAAGCGGACATGCTTGCATGTCCACTTGACGAATGCCGCAAGAGTCGCAAGACCCTCCATGGGCAATGAGTTAAGGGAGAGATAACATGACACGCTTAATCAAATATGAATTTTACAAATTATTCTGCAAGCGGTCAATACTTGTTGTGCTCATATTGTTCAGTGTAGTGAACCTGTTCAAAATAAACAGCGAATTCCACTCGTATTCCTACCTGGCGGACGGAAATGACAGCCGCAGTTGGAACAGCGTGTATTGGCAGCTTTATGAGGATTACAGAGGGGAGATTACTGCTGAAAAAATCAATCATCTTCTTTCCATATATCAGCCGTTAGCAGACGCTACGGCTGATATGACAGCAAGCACAGCCAAAGACAATCCGGATATGATGACGGGGAATATATACAGTGACCGGAATATCCTGGAAAAATACTATGTGGAGCCTATGGAATATTTCTATCATTATCGGACTTATGCGCTTCAAGTGGCAGAGAGGGCAAAGGAAAATGCCGCTGTTTACAAAGAACGGGGGCAGACTTATGAAGCACGCAAAAACAGTGTGATCTATCACCTTTATTCCGGACGGAGCATAAAAGCCTTTGCCTATGAGGAAATGTATAACTATTATCTGAACTATGATTTTTCGGGCATATTGATTTTATTTCTTTGTCTGTACGGGGTTGTCAGTACCTTTGTCTGCGAAAAGGAAACACAGATGGATATGCTGCTGCTGACAAATCCGGGCGGCGGTAAAAAGACCACATTTGCTAAAATTACTGCGGCTTCTTTGTTTGTGATCAGTGTGGCCATATGGTTTTCTGTTGTGGATTATATTGGCTTTGTGTATTTCTTCGGAACAGCGGAAGGAGGAAATCTTCCGCTGTATGCTGTCAGCAATTTCAGTACGGCTGCGGTAAACTGTAATTTGTGGCAATATGCGATTCTGTCCGCAGCGATAAGGGCAGTCGGCATATGGACGATGAGCATGGTGTTTCTATTGATTTCCTTGTTTGGGCACAGTGCTCTTGTTCCGTTTGTCGCTGATTTTGGAGCAGCCCTGTGTTTCATTATTACAGGTGCGTCGCAGAGCTGTTTCAGCAATGCCTGGCTCAAGATTATAAACCCATATTCGCTGCTTGCTAACCGCATACTATTTGGCAAGACCGAGTTTATTGGTTTTGCAGGATATCCGGTACAGAGTTTCCAGGCAGCAATTATTTTTGCCATAACCGTAGGGGTGGTTTCCATAACGGCAATGATGATGCTTTCTAAAAGGAACTCTTATTGCCGGGAAAGGAGGATAAAATGTCTGGATTTATGTATGAAGTAAAAAAGATCATGCTCTGTCAAAGGGGGCTGTTCTATATTGCCCTTGTCCTGCTCTTTGGCACGGTCTGGCTTGCCTTGTCCGACAACCCTGTAGACATAGCAATAGAGCAGTATAAAAATGAATATGAATGGTATCTGGAAAAGGTAAAAGGATACTGCACCGAGGAATCTTCTCTTTATCTGGAGCAGGAGGCGGAGAGGATTGCAAAAGCTAAGGAGAGGCAGAACAGCCTTTTGGAGAATTACTATGACGGGAAGATCAGTGAAAGTGAATATAAAAAAGAGAGCCGGGAAATAGAGAAGGTTCTGGAGCATCAAAACGGATTTGAGGTTATCTATCAGCAATATCTCTATATCTGCGAAAATACGGGGAACCGCTGTTTTCTCCGGACAAACGGATGGATGGGACTTCTTGGCAAAGGTACGCTTAATTTCATTCTCTTCCTTGGCATTTTGCTGATTGCTACGCCTGTTTTCTGTTCTGAGTACAACTGCCAGATGGACACCCTGATCCTGACTGCAAGGGAGGGGCGAAAAAGCGCTCTGTATAAGCTGCTCATTATTACCACGGTTGTCCTCTTCCTGTCGCTTAGCATTTCGCTTATTGAATACGGATTTTACAGGTTCAAATACGGACTGCCGGATGGGGATTATCCGATTCAGAGCATTCGTTACTTTGCAGACAGCAGCAAGGGGATGTCGCTGCTTAAGGGATATGTATCTATAGGGCTGCTCCGGATGTTTGGCGGTGTGTTTCTTACGATACTCCTGATGTTCATTTCCGTTTTGGCAAAAAAGTATGCGGTCACCCTGCTTACAGGTGCGGTGTCCGTGAGTATTCCCTATATAGGCTTATCGAAAACCAGCATTTACCGTCTGCCTCTGCCGCTGCCGTTTCTGCTTGGAACAGACTTTTTTGCAGGGGATATTGTTATGAGCGATGCAATGACGGGTGATGAGAAAATTATTTTTGCGGAGGTTGGCACGGTTACGCTGTTGACCCTGCTCTTTGTATCCGTGCTTTTGTGTACTTTGGCCGTTGTCTGGATTTTACGGTGCAATTCTAACAGATGGCTGATGAAATCAGGGCAAAAGAAGCGTGGGGCGGCTTTCGTTGTCATGTTTGGCCTGGCATTGGCAGTGACGGGATGTGCAGGCCGTGGAAAAACGGGAAGCGTTGTCTATAATTCATCGGCAGGCTATGATTGTATGGGATATGAAATCATACGGGATGCAGGGAATTTTGATTATTCTCTCAAAAATACTTCCACGGGGGAAACATATCCTTTAGCACGTTCCCCTATGTTTGGGGTATTTTCTGATGAAGAAGAAATACGTGCGTTTTATGTGTGTCCGCCATATCTGTATTACACCACATCGGTTATGGAAAGCTATGTCAACCGGGTGGGAAACTATAACAGTAATATAACGAAAGTGTCGGTTGTAGAGTTGAATCTGAATACCTTTGAGGAAAAAACTATCTTTGAGCAGATGACTAATTCCGGGCGTTCTCTTTTGGGCATTGACTACGAAACGGGGGATAAATGGAAGTTCCTGGATTTTCACCACGCTTTTTTCCTGAATGACGATAACCTGTTTTTCATTGGCAATGATGGCATAACAAAAGTAAACCGGTATACCAGAAAAACTGTAAAGCCAGGCATTCCTGCAAACGGAAATATTTCATTCGATGGGGAAAGCATCTTTTACAAAAATGAACAGGGGGTTTTAACAAGATATGACGTTTCCAGTAATGAAACTTACACTTATGAAAATATAGTTGCATATGATTTCTGTATGGATGAGCAGTTAATCTACTATGTTTCCAGGACTGACGGCGGATGTTTGTATTCCTGTAGCAAGGATGGGAATAACAAAGAATTGATCAGTCATATACCTGCAATGTCTGTTACCTGTGATACAGGCAATATTTATGTATTATCAAAAGAAAGTGGTGAGGAAATCGCTTTACCAAAAAGCCATTGATTTATTCCAGATTGAGTAACAAATGCGGCAATGAACAGGAAACAATACGGAAAGAGGAAAAAACTCAGGAAGAGAAAGATGAAGCGGCTTATGATTGCGTATCTGTTGAGGATAATCGTCATATTGATACCAATTATAATGATGATACTTATGGTTTGCGGATGTCTTTACATATACGAGAGATTTACAAAGGAAGATGAAAAGGTAAATAAATACACGGATTTATACACAGATAGAAATGCAGGCAACGCTGTTGCTCCTGTTGCTTCAACAGAGAATAATGCCCCAGGGTTTTGTGTTGTCGTGGATGCAGGGCATAGAGGAAGTGACGGAGGTACAGGCGGCTATTACCCTTGGATAGGTAATCATATAGTGGTATGGAAGTGTGACGACTACTAGATATAGTATGAAGTAAAAAATGAGAGATATTCAATAGTAAAATATTGGGTATCTCTCTTTGTTTATAGGAAAATGGAGGTAAGAATTTTGTGAATAAATAGTAGGTTACAAAAAGAATAGAATGTGTTATGATAATATTAAGATAAATGAGAAGGCAGGTGAATGATATGTCAATTGTGGGATATTATGATGGGACAGCGGTACGTGTAAAAGAGCCTTTGCCAATAAATCAAAAGGTTATTGTGATTCCAGTAGAAAATGAAATAGATTGGGAAGAGTCAGCGGCAGGTGTGCTTCACCAATATGCAAATACATCTTTAATCAGGCAAGAAAAAGATGCTTGGAGGAAGGCAGCGGTCGAAAAGCATGAAGGGGAATAAATGTTTATTGGATGCAAATGCTGTTCTAAGATTTTTATTAAGAGATAATGAAGAACAGTTTATGCATATAAGGAAAATGATAAGAACTAAAGAATGTTATGTAACATTAGAAGTAATGGCAGAAGTATGCTACGTTTTAGAAGGGCTTTATCAGGTTTCCAGACAAGATATTATTAACAGTTTTCGCAAGTTAAACAATGACATCGTTATTTTATATGCAGATGTATTGCTTCGGGCATTAGAGATTTTTGATAAAACACCAAAGCTTGATTTTGTAGACTGCCTTTTATATGGTTATAAAAAGGAAAAAAGAATGGATATTATAACCTTTGATAAAAAATTGCAAAAAAGGTTAGACGATATATAAATGTGAATAAGGGATGGCTCTTTCAGGGCAGCAACCGCACAGGCGGCTATTACCCTTGGATAGGTAATCATATAGTGGTATGGAAGTGTGACGACTACTAGATATAGTATGAAGTAAAAAATGAGAGATATTCAATAGTAAAATATTGGGTATCTCTCTTTTTTTGCTATTTTATGGGATGGGTGGTTGATAAGTGGTTAGGGTAATTTAAAGGGGTTCCAGGGGGTTTTTATTGGTGGGGTGGGGAATGTATGGGTTATAAGGTGAAAAGGGTTCCAAGGGGTTATAAGGGGGTTTAGAGGGGGAAGGAATATGGGATAAAGGCAAAATAATTTGGAAGTAGAAAAAATGAAAACTGTTAGAATGTCATAATCAGAGTGGCTCATTTCTGGTGGGTATCACTCTTTTCTTTTTTTGTATCTGGTGTTACAATCCCCCAACTTGAAAGGAAAGACCAACTATTAAAAGTCAAGTAGATAATTGAAAAAATCAAAAGAAATTTTCATAGAAAACCTGCTAACAAAAGTCAAGACTTTTTAGCAGGTTTTTAAATAAATTTTTGGTATGAATTTTTCCCACGACAATTAGACCGGTGGAAAATCCGGTCTGCCTTATCCTCTGTTTTAGTTCTTTTTACTTCTGGTAT
>QXWR01000062.1 GCA_009911065.1 Clostridiaceae bacterium
AGCGACCGGGCCATCATCGCAAAACAGCTCGGCATTTCCGAGCACCAGCTTTCCTATATCACCCACAGCAATTCCGGCGAGGGCCTGCTGTTCTATGGGAATGTGACCATCCCCTTTGTTGACCGTTTCCCCAAGGGTGAGATTTACAACCTGCTCACCACCCGCCCGGAGGACATAGCCAATGACCAGAGGAACGAATAACGCCGGGCCCGCCGGGGACAAAGGCACTTCGGGACAAAATGTCCCAAAGTCCCCGAAAGGCTTGAAAAACAAAAAATCCAAGTTCCGCATGGAAAGCGAACAAGAGAAAATCAGCAAGTCCAAGCTCCGCATGGAGACGCGGGAGGACAAGCTGAACCGGGCCCGGAAGAAGCTGGAGGGGAAAAAGCCCCCCAAACCCCGGGGCCCGGTGCGCCGGATGCTGGGGGCCGCCGGGTGGAACGTCCACAGCTTTGTGCATGGCAAGGTCTACGAGGTGGAGCATGAAAACGTGGGAACCGAGGGGGCCCACCGCTCCGAGCTTATGGGCGAGGTTGTGGGCCGGGCGGCGGTGCATACCGTAAAAAAGCGCATCCGGGAGCACCCGGCCCGGGCCGTCCACAAGGCCGAGGCGCAGTACATCAAGGCCCGGGCGGACTACCAGTTCCGCATGGCCGCCCAGGAGAACCCGGAGCTTGCAAGGAATGTTGTCACCCGCTACTGGCACAAGCAAAAGCTGAAAAAGCAGTACGCCAAACAAGCGCGGCAGGCGGCGAAACAGACCGCAAAGCAGGGGGCAAAGGCCGCTGGGAAAACTGCCGCCGCCACGGAAAAGCTGGCGGAGCAGGCTGTGGGCTTTGTGAAACGGCATCCCGTGGGGGTGCTGCTTGCGCTGGCCTGCGCGGTGCTTCTCTTTTCCCTCCAGTCCTGCGCGTCCTCCCTCGTCTCTCTGGGGAACGCCGCCGCAGGAGCTGTGGGGGCCACCACTTACCCCGCCGAGGACGGGGATATGCTGGGGGCCGAGGCCGCCTACTGTTCACTGGAGGCGGAGCTCCAGCATTATCTGGATACCTACGAAAGCACCCACGACTATGACGAGTACCATTTTGATTTAGACGCTATCGAACATGACCCCTATGTGCTGGTTTCCATTCTGAGCGCATGGCATGAGGGGGAGTGGACACTGGCGGATGTCCAGCCTACGTTGCAGATGCTCTTTGACCGCCAGTACACACTGACCGAAAACGTGGTAAAGGAGCGGCGGTACTACATCGAAACGGATACATGGACGGACGAGGAGGGCAACACCCACACCGACAGCTACCGGGTGTATTACGATTACTACATCTGCTATGTGACGCTGGAAAACTTCAACCTTTCCCATCTTCCTATCTATATCATGGGGGAGGAAAAGGTTTCCCGGTATTCCCTCTACATGGCAACGCTGGGGAACCGCCCCGACCTCTTTCCCGGCTCGTCCTATGTGGGGAAATACACCACCCCGCCAGAGGGCTACGAAGTGCCGGGGGAATATCTGGACGATGAGACATTCGCGGCGATGCTCTCTGAGGCGGAGAAATTTTTGGGCTACCCCTATGTATGGGGCGGGAGCTCCCCGGCCACGTCCTTTGACTGCTCCGGCTTTGTCTCGTGGGTAGTCAATCATTCCGGCTGGAACGTGGGGCGGCTGGGGGCCCAGGGGCTCTACAACATCTGTACCCGCACCAGCTCCCCCCGACCCGGCGACCTTGTTTTCTTCAAGGGAACCTATGACACCCCGGGCGTCTCCCACTGTGGCATCTATGTGGGGGACGGGATGATGATACACTGTGGCGACCCCATCAGCTACGCCAACTTAAACAGCAGCTACTGGCAGTCCCACTTCTACGCCTACGGGCGTTTACCATGAAAAGGAGGTTTTCAATGGCGATAAGCAAGAGCGCAAAAATCATGGCCGAGATGGAAAAGGTCAAGGCCAAAATCAGCGACCAGCAGGCCCGGCTGAAAGAGCTGGAACAGAAACACAAGGAGGCCGAGAATGAGGAAATCGTGGACATCGTGCGGGGCATGAGCATTTCCCTTGAGGAGCTCCCACTGGTGCTCCAGCGCATCAAGGCCGGGGACACTTTGGGACAAAATGTCCCGAAGTCTGCCGGGCCGGAAAAGGAGGACGCGGAATGAAACTGAAAAAATATCGTGTGTTGGCGGCGGCTCTGTGCGCCGCTTTTTTGCTGTGCGGCATCACCACAACGGCCTACGCCGGGGGCGGTGAGGAATGGGAGGACGGTACGGGCGGCCCGGAATGGGAGGGGCTTGACCCCGTGGAGCCCCCGGCCACCCCGGAGCCGGAACCCGAGCCCAACCCGTTCACCCCGGACGGGCAGGGGACGATGGTGGATAACGCCACGGACGGGGACAGCAAGGAGTTTTTCACCATCATGGCGGCGGACGAGTCCGTGTTCTATCTGGTGATTGACCGCCAGCGGGAGACGGAGAATGTCTACTTTCTGAACGCCGTCACCGTGGCCGACCTTATGGCCCTTGCGGAGCCCTCCCCGGAGGCCGTACCCGAACCGCTCCCGGAGCCGGAGCCTGCTCCCACCCCGGAGCCGGAACCGGAACCCGAGCCGGAAAAATCCGGAGGGGCGGGGACGCTCCTGCTGGTGCTGGCGGTGCTGGCTATCGGCGGCGGGGCCGGGTGGTACTTCAAGATTTACCGCCCCAAACAGCAGGCCGCCGCTCCCGGTGAGGATTTTGACGAGGCCGGGGAATACGGCGAGGACTATGGCGGCGGTGAATATGACGACCTCCCCCCGTGGGATGAGGAAGAAACGGAGGGCGGAGAATGAATTTCACAAACAACCCTTTGGAACGGGAAATGAAACGCCGCCCCCGGCCCCGGGCTCCCCGCCCGGAAAAGCCCCGGGAGGGCTCCCGGTGCTGTGGCTGTCCCTACTGGCGCGGCATCCCCTGCGGCTCCTGCTTTCAGAGCCTTTTGAAAAAACCGGGCGGGAGGTGATACTTTGCGCGAGCTGACCCGTGAGGAAAAGGCCGCTATCCGCTCCCTTGTTACAAAATGGTGCGCCAACTATGACCGGGAATACGGCTGTCTGCCCCTCGACTGTGAGTGCTATATGCTGGGGAAGTGCTGGACGGGGGCTTACTGCCGCTACTTCCGGGAGGCGGTGCTTCCCTTAAACCCCGCGCTGGAGGCCGCGCTGACTGACGGCCCGGCCCCCGACCTGCGGCCCTGCGCCGTCTGCGGGCGGCTTTTTGCGCCGGAGGGGAAAAAGACGTTCTGTTCGGCGGCCTGCGCCGAAAATGCGCGGCGGAAACGCCAGCGCGACTATATGCGGAAAAGGCGGCTGGACTGTTAGCTTTTGCCGCTTGAAAACCCGCTTGTATCAAGGCTTTCCGGGCGCGGTTCACGGGGGCCCGGTATGTTTCTATGTCCGGCCCCCGTTTCCCGGCCCAAAAGCTAACATCTGAGAGGAGGTAACTTTGGAAAAAGCGCAGGAATACAAGTATTATTCTACCCAGCGGCCCGTTGACATCGGCACATTCCCCAAGGATAAGGACAACCCGCCCATCCGGATCAAAAACTACGAGGGCCGGATTTGGGTGGAGCATGATACCCGGCTTGCGTGGGGCGAGCTGGCCTATGCCCGGCCGCTCTCGGAAAAGGAGCTCTATCACTACGAGCTCAAGCCCTCCCGTGATAACCCCGATATGCGGCGGCTGATGGACGCGCAGGCCCAGGTGGTGGGAAAATGGGAGGATACGGGCCGGGTTCCCGAGGCCCAGCGGCTGACGTGGTTTTACCCGGATTTTGGGAGCTATGTGGTAAAAGAATTTGTTTCCCCGGAGCGGCTGGCCGAGTGTGCCCGTGGGGTGGAGCTCCAGCAGGAGGCCGCTGGCCGCAAACGGGCCCGGCAGGAAAAGGCCCCGATTGCCGCCCAACTGCGGGAGGCCGGGAAACTGGCCGGGGAACAGCAGGCCCCCGCCGCGCCCAAACGGAACGCGCCCGACCGGGGCGACAGGTAGGCATGGCCGGAAAAAAGCGCCGCCGCCCCGTCCATCTTCATGTGATGGTGTCCGAGGAAGAGCAGGCGCTTATCCGGGAACGCATGGCCCAGGCGGGCATCCGCAACATGGGGGCCTATATGCGGAGGATGGCTCTGTGCGGCTATGTGCTCCAGATTGACCTTGCCCCCGTCCGGGAGCTGGTGTCCCTCCAGCGGCGGTGCTCAAACAACCTTAATCAAGTGGCTATCCATGCCAACACCTACGGGGGGATTTACCCCGAGGAAATATCGGCCCTGCAACGGGACTACTCCGCTTTGTGGGGGCCTTTGTCTGATTTGCTGAAACAGCTTTCCGCGCTGGTGGAGCTGTGATTTGCTGGGGAGCGGTGCTGTGCCGCTCCCCGGCTTTTCGTACTTCGGGACATTTTGTCCCAAAGGTGGGTAGATTGTCAATGCGAGATATGATATACTTAATTTCTAATTGCAACTCATATTAAACTGTTGAGCAGAAAGGGGTTATGTTATGTCTCAATTAACAATCGGAAGTGTAACCATTGGAGAGTATAGCTATCCGTTCCAATATGAAGAAGAAACGGAGAAAATTACTGTTTTTTTAGGAGCACGAACAGTTACTGTTCCAGAAAATATAGACATGATTGTTGGTCAAAAGTTAGGAATGCTCACAGGAGGAAACATCCTTTATAAATTGGGTATCCCACTTTCAAATGATTGCATGGCTGTTGAGGGAGCAGAAGTAAAGTATGTATCCCTTGCTAATCAGATGCGCTCTGTCGAATATTTCATTGAGGATTATCAAGCAAATAGTAGCTATACCGAAATGAGACTTCAATTTCCTGAATTGGATTACTTTATTCCATCTGCGAGCATAGCAACTGTTTCAAACGAAGAAATTATTTTTTCAAGAATTAAAAATAATCTATGTAGTTTTGAGATTAAATACTGCGGTACTGTGGTATCTGTATCGTTCGATATAAAAATGATTTGTCATTCAAACAACAAAACTACAGCCGAAACTATATCGGAGGTTTCTATTAAATTTCCTGAAACAAAGGACTTTGAGTATCTGCTAAACCTATATTTTTCCGCCAAAGCTTTTTTCAGTTTCATTTGTAATAGGCAAAATATTGGATTAAGGAGTGCAACGCTCATTGGGAAATATCCCGCAAAAGCCCTTGAAGATAAAAAAATTGTTGATGTTGATAAATATACACAGCAGAAGATATTTTTTAGCCAAAAATATCTTGAGCCTTTGGAAAATGAAAATGGTGTCAAAAAGACCCCACGCATCGGATTGTTCTATCCTAAAATCAAAGAGCTATTCCAGCTGTTTTTTGAGGAAAAAGCTGGAGATGGTGCTATAGTCGATGGAGGTAGTACCCACCCATCTTTCAAATACAGAAACCTTATTGACTTGGAGCAAAGCCTACATATTACGGCAGCATTTGAATATTACGTGAGGACTATACTACCCGAAATATCATCGCCAGATACAATAGCATTTTTTAGCGATATGGAGTCTCTTGTTGATGAGTATATTAAAACCGCTAAAGGAAAGAAGAAAGAAAAGGCAAAAAGTTTTAAGAAGTCGTTAATTCCCCAAGTATCGCTCAAAGAAAAAATTAAGAAGTCATATGGAGGTTATTCAACTTGGCAACCGTTGAAACCTATACTTGAAGAATGGTTTAGGGACGATGTTGACAATTTAGCAAGTGCGGCCAATTTATGGAGAAATGAATTGGCCCATGAGAAAAGAGAATATCAACCCAATGTAGATGTTATTACGGCAGTTCGTCTTGTTGAACATCTTAGCTACTGCATTGTATTACGTTATGCTGGATATAACGATGAACAAATTAAAGCTATTCTATCTGATATTCTCACAAGATAAATAAAAAATAAGACACATAAATTCTGGCTTTTCAAATAATAACTATTGCATAGACGGTGACGGCGGGTGACTTATCCACTGTCACTGTTTTTATATGGAGAGGAGGTGCTACTACGGCCACGACCTACATCCGGCCCTACAAGCAGGCGGCGGGACTGAGCGCCGTCCAGACGATGGAGGAGCGGTTTGCCTACGGGCTCAATCCCCAAAAGCTGGGGGCCGTTTCCTCCCACCTCTGCGACCCGGCCACAGCCGCCGCTGAGTTTCTGCTGGTGAAAAGCGAATACCAGGCGGCCACCGCCCGGCCCGTGGAGCGCGGGGCTCTGTTCTTCCAGATCCGGCAGGCGTTCCCGCCCGGCGAGGTGACGGCGGACGAGGCAAACAAAATCGGTTATGAAACGGCGATGCGCTGGACGAAAGGCAAGTACCAGTTTTTCGTCTGCACCCATACCGACAAGGGCCACATTCATAACCACATCTATTTCAATTCCACGGCCTTTGACTGTTCCCGGAAATTCCATAACTTCCTCGGTTCCAGCTTTGCCCTGCGGCGGCTGTCTGACCTGGTATGTCTGGAGCATGATTTGTCCGTGATACAAAATCCCAAACAGCACAGCAAAGGCCGTTTCCTCCACTATGGCCAGTGGGTAGGCGACAAGCCGCCCTCCGCCCAACAGCGGGTGCGGCTGGCAATCATCGCGGCCCTTGAGAAAAAGCCCGCCGACTTTGCCGCGTTCCTCCGGCTGATGGAGGAGTCCGGCTTTGCCGTTAAGCGCGGGCGGGGCGGCGTGGTGTCGTTCCTCGCGCCAGGGCAGGATAAATACACCCGGCTCCGGGCATCCACCCTCGGCGCGGGCTTTGACCCCGAGGACATCCGGGCAGTTATCGCCGGGGAGCGGCCCCTTCCGGAGCTCCCCAAGGACGCGCCGCCCCCGCCCCGGCAGGTGGGCCTTATCGTTGACATTCAACAGCGCATGGCCGAGGGCAAGGGCCCCGCTTATGAACGCTGGGCCAAGGTCTACAATCTGAAACAGATGGCCGCCGCCCTCCAGTTTCTGCAGGAGAACAATCTCACCGACTATGACGCGCTGGCGGCAAAGACCACGGCGGCGGTTGACCGGGCCCACACGCTGGCCGGGGAGCTCCAGACCACCGAGGCCGCCCTCGCCAAAGTCTCCGGGCTAATGGGGGCCGTGGTGGAGTATGCCAAGGCCCGCCCCGTGTTTGACGGCTACAAGGCGGCCCGGTACTCTAAAAAGTATCTGGCCGAGCACGAGGCGGAGCTTGCCACCTACCGGGCGGCCCGGGCCGCTATGAATGAATTGCTGGGCGGTGAAAAGCTCCCCAAAATGGATGCGCTGAAAAAACAGCGGCGGGAGCTGGCGGATAAGAAAAAGGCCCTCTATGCCGAGTACCGGCAGGCCCAGCGGGATATGCGGCAGGCCGTGGCGGTCAAGGCCAACATCGACCACCTGCTCGGACTGACGGACGGGCGGGACGATAAGGAACAGACGCGATAGCGGCGGTGACGCAGCCAACCTTTTTGGGACATTTTGTCCCAAAGAGCCGGGTTTGGGGAGGTTCCCCAACAAGCATTTTTGCGGGCCCACGGCCCAGCAAAAATTTCGGAGTGTGGCCACACCCGAATTGCTTGCCGTTTGTGCGCTCCCCTATACATGGCGCGAAAAAACGGAGGTCGCGTTTTCTTACGTTCCCTCCGTTTCTCTGGCTTTTCTGATCCCCTCTGCGGCTCCCTCTATGATGATAAGCTCCTTTTCGTCCATTCCGTTCAGCATCCGGTCAATGTGTTTCCGGCGCTCACTCTCGCCGCCCAGCTTGTCCGGGTAGAAAAATTCATCCACGGAAATATCAAAAAGGGTAACGAGTTTGTAAAAGGCGTTAAGGCTGGTGTGCTGGCCCCGGTTCTCAATATACATGATGGAGCGAGGGGTGAGGTCTACAAGCTGGGCCAGGTGCTCCTGCGTCCAGCCTTTGGCTTTTCGTCTGCGCTTGATTTCTTGGCCCAGGGCATGACAGTCCAGGCGCTTTTCATATTGGTACATTCTCACATCACCCCTATATTATTTTACATTTCGGGGTGGAATATGAGAACGAAATATAATTTTATGTTTTAGTAGTATTTTATTTCGTGTTCTTTTCTCGTTTGCGGACTTGACAAAAGTACAACGCTATGTTATATTTTTAATGTCAACACGGCGTTATACATTAAGGAGGAAAGAAACATGGTGCAACAACTATCAGATGCCGAACTTGAAATTATGAAAATCGTGTGGGGGAACCCGGAGGAGGTGACATTGTTCCCCTATATCATGGATGGACTGGCGGCCAAAGGAAAACCGTGTCAAAAGAATACACTGATTGTCCTTTTGTCGCGGCTGATTAACAAGGGTTTTCTAAGTGCTAAAAAAATTGGACGGCGCAACGAATATACAACACTGGTTTCAGAAACGGAATATCAGACGGCACAAACAAAAAATTTCTTGGATAAAATCTATGAGGGAAACGCAAGTGGACTGGTTTCTAATTTGATTTTAGGTGATTTGCTGGCAGATGAGGAATATGAAGAGCTGAAAAAGCTGCTGGAGAAAGGGCGAGAAAAATGAACATGGTTTTGAAAGTCTTTTTGTCTATGTCTTTTTCCGGAGCCCTGCTCATTCTGGCTTTGTTTTGTGGTGAACGATTTTTGAAACATAAGATCAGCCGACAATGGCAGTATTATATTTGGCTCATTGTTATCCTGCGGCTGTTGCTTCCCTTTGGGCCAGAAACAAATTTGATGGGGAAAACCTATCAAGCGGTCGATGAAGCAATAACACAGAACACTTCTTTATCGGAAACACAAAGGCCAGTTAATGCTCCGGGAAATATTCTTCCCCCTGCTGTTAGTTTGGAGCCGGATAATGAAAACACAAATAGCCCGGTAGAAGAATTGGCAACTGCACATCCTCTTAAAGACATCACATCACTGATGATAAATCATATCTGGCTAATTTGGCTAATGGTTGCGCTGGGTATGCTGATACGGAAAGTAACAATCTATCAAGGTTTTATACGGTATATCAATGCCGGATTAGTTCCTGTTTCTGACATAGAAATTTTAGACCGCCTTTCCATTGTTGCAGAGCGGGTGGGTATAAAAAAACCGATTGAGTTATGTGTCAATCCGTTGATTTCTTCTCCGCTGTTAATTGGATTTTTCCACCCATGTATCGTATTGCCGAGCGTGGATATTTCCGAAAAAGATTTTCAGTATATCGTCCTGCACGAACTGACACATTATAAGCGGCGGGATATGTTTTATAAGTGGCTGGTGCAGATTACAGTCTGTCTGCATTGGTTTAACCCTTTCGTCCATCTCATGAGTCGGGAAATCACAAAAGCGTGCGAGTTTTCTTGTGATGAAGCAGTCCTTGCAAAAATGGGATATGGCAACGCGCAAGAGTATGGAAAAACCTTGCTTGACGCTATGGCGGCAGTTGGAAGATACAAGGAAAATCTTGGGGCTGTCACTTTAAGCGAAAATAAACAGCTATTAAAAGAAAGGTTAGGTGCAATTATGAAGTTTAAGGAACAGTCAAGGACAGTTAAAATGTTGACGTTTGCTCTGACATTGTGCGTACTTTTAGGTGCGGCTTTTGTTGGAATTTATACAATGGGAACCTCCGCAGGAAACGCCCATGCAGCATCTCTCCCGGGTACGCCCATAGATACAACGGGTAAACCCTCATTATCGCTGGATGTTAGCAGTGCCGCTGTAAATGTTCTGGCGGCAACAGATAATAAAATTTCTGCTGAATACAACAGCGATGTTTATTCGGTTGACATTAACGAACAGGGTAACGATTGGAAAGTGTCCATATCATGTAAAACAAGGACAAACACAAATGATGAAACAATTAAGTTATATATCCCCGATGTGGATTATGGTGATGTAAGTTTAAGTGCTGATAGCGGACATTTAACTTGTGATTTTATTAGGTCTGGAAATATCGTTGGTGATTTCAATATGGCATCTGTTTTTTTAACTTTGCCAGCGGGCTTTACTGGTTCTGTGGATGCTACAGCTAACAGCGGGTATTTTCAGTTGATTTCCCGGGATGACTTCAAAAATACCACTACCACGATTACTGATAATGGTGATTGGGGCGAGATATACAAACCGAAAGATTTCACAGAGAACGGAAATATCGCTACATTTACGAATGGCACAGGAGCTATTGCAATCCAAGTAACACGAAAAGGTTCCGGCGTGATGGGGATTTATACCTCAGATGCTTTTGACACATCGAATTTCCCGGACGAATGGGGTGAATTGTGGAAGGACGAATGGCAGGGGAAACCTTGGGAAGATGATTGGTGGCAAAATACTTGGCAGGAAGATGATGAGAACTGAAATCAAAGGTATCTAACGATGAAAAATAGATAATGTATAGGCAGATCAAATTAAATAAACTGTCGCTCAACGGTAAATAAAAAAAACCGTTGTTTCGGCGGCTGAATATCTGCGCGCCAAAACAAAATACCCAGTAGCCTAACGGCGGTTTTGAAATAACAAATTTCAAGCCGCCGTTTTCTTGTAAAAAACAAAAAATCGGAGGGTGTATTAAAGTCGCCCATTTTTAAGGACACGGCGGTATCCGGGAGGTATCGTTGTGCCCTTTTTTATCTGCACTCAACTTAATTTGTTAAAAAAAGTTTAGCCCCTCCACCGGGTTACTCTGGCCATCAACACGAAATTTGTAAGTACATAAAGAACTGCGTCATTTCATGCGCCCGTACAGTACAACGCTGTGCGGGCGTTGTCGTTTCTTGTCGGCTCCACTTTGGGACAAACAGTCCCAAGGTGCGGGGCGGCTCCCCCGGGTGTCGCTCCCCGCCGCCCTCCATATCGTTTCCCGGCAACCCAACCACAAAAAACGATATGGAGGTACATACCATGACGATTATCAACTTGCGCGACTTTTACTACTGGTACACCCAGGATGAATATATGGAAGTTTCTGATGATGTGGCCGAGGCGCTCCGGGCCAGTGTCCGCTACGAGGCGGCCTATACCGAGCGGGCCCGCTACAACAAGGCATACTATTCCTTGGATGCGGATGACGGCATCGAATATTCCGCCTGCCTGCACGAGCTCACCCCGGACGAGGTTCTGGAGCTCAAGGAGCGGTTCTGCCGTCTGTGGAACGCGCTGAACAGCCTGCCGGAAACCCAGGGCCGCCGGGTGGACGCTCACTTTATCCTTGGCATGACCTACCGGGAAATTGCCAAAGCCGAGGGCGTGGATAAGAGTGCGGTGCGGCGCTCCGTTCTCAGCGGCATCGCACAGATGAAAAAATGTTTGAGAAAAAATCCGTGATTGCCGTCTCCATTTGCTCCATTTTTCTGGTGGTATATGAGAGGAAGTTTTTTCTTCTCCACAACTGAATAGCGGGCGGCCCCGGGTGAACGCGGGGAGCCGGGCGGCGGGTGCGCTGTGACTTCTCCCACGGGAGGACGAGCGACCAACACCACCGCCGCGCGTGGGGAGCCTGCCAGCCCCACGGCCACGATCCGCGAGGGACAAGCTGGCCGCTTGCCGCTTGGGGCCGCCGCACAAAACAAGGGAACGCCGGGCCGCTAACTGCTGTCTTTTGACGGGCCAAACATACGGGCCCGGCGTTTCCTCTTTCAAACAAGTTCGAGACAATTTGTCCCAAGGTAGGGATAGGCCAAAGGGCAGCACTTTTCGGAGTGCTGTCCTTTCGCGTTTCCCCACCAACCCAAAACGCAAAAGGAGGTTTTGCTGTGAAACTGACCGCACAAGAGCTGGAACAAATGAAAAGCGTGAACATCGGCGCGGTGAGCGCGGATGCGCTGGCTGACGTGAGCGGTATGGCCTTTGACCGCACCCTCCCCCGGGAGGAGCGGCTGGCCCGGTTTGTGAAACGGGCCGTCAATCCGTACTGCTTCAGCGTGGGCGGCGTGGGCGTAAAAATCGAATTTGCCGAGGGCGGCCCCTCCCTGCAGGAGACGCTGACCGCCTTTCTTATCCGGCAAAAGAGCGGGCTGTAACTGCTGTTGCGGCCCGTTCTTACTTCGAGACAAACTGTCCCAAAGCATCGACATCCTTGTTGATTGCCCCGGACAGAGGTATAATATAAGTGTAATGTGATAGGGAAGGAGGAACAATGGCACGAACAAAAAACAGAGGGTATCAGCAGACTTTGACCCCTACCTATACGGCCCGGCTCTGGAAAATGGGCGGCTACATCCGGCTTTCCCGAGAGGATTTACAGAAAATCAACCGGGGGCTTGACGATAGCAACAGCGTGAAAAACCAGCGCGACATACTCAACGATTTTCACTTCAACCATGCGGAAGAATTTGAAAGCTACACCGAGTATGTGGATGACGGCCACACGGGAACCGATACGGAGCGCGAAAGTTTCCAGCGGCTCTTGGGGGATGTAATGAGCGGGAAAATCAACTGCGTTGTGGTGAAAGACCTTTCCCGTTTCGCCCGGAATTATAGCGATGCCGGAAGTCTGATTGATAACCTTTTTGTGCAGATGGGCGTCCGCTTTATCAGCTTGGCCGAGGGCGTGGACAGCTACCTAAACCCGGATAGCGTGAACAGCATCATCGTTCCGATAACAAATGTAATGAACGACCAGTATTGTTATCAGACCTCAAAGAAAATCCGGCAGGTTTTTGATAATAAGCGGCGCAACGGCCAGTACATCGGCTCTTTCGCCCCCTACGGCTACATAAAAGACCCCAAAGACAAACACCAGCTAATCGTTGACCCGGAGGCCGCTGAAATCGTCAAGAAGATTTACGAGCTATGCCTGCAAGGAACCACCAAACACGCGATTGTGCTTTATCTGAACGAACACGGCATACCCAGCCCCACGGCATACCGGATAGAAAAGGGCCTGCCCTATTCCCCCGCCGTGGCCGACAATCCCATGTGGGGAAACAAGATTGTCAATGACATTCTGAAAAACCCCATTTATACCGGGGATTTGGTGCAGGGCCGCCGCCGGGTGAAAAGCTACAAGGTACACCAGATTGAGGCTGTGCCGGAGGAAGAATGGGTGCGCGTCCCCGATACCCACGAGGCAATCATCACCCACGAAACCTTTGACCGGGTGCAGGCCCTCCTGCTCCGGGATACCCGGACAACCCCAAAGGGCCGGGAGCTCCATTTGTTCAGCGGCTTTCTGAAATGTGCGGACTGTGGGAAATCCGTCACCCGGAGCCAGAGCGGGAAAAATGTATATTATGCCTGCTCCACCTACAAGAACCGCTCCCGGACGGCCTGCACCATGCACTCTATCAAGCACAACCGTTTAGAGGCCGCCGTTCTGTTCGCCATCCAGTATCAAGTGAGCACCGCCGTTTCCTACTCGGAAATAGTAGCCCGTATCAATGCGGCCCCGCTGAAAAAAAGTCAATCCCACCGCCTTAATGACCAGATAGCCGCAAAGGAAAAGGAATTGACGAAAATTACCCGCTATAAGCAGTCACTGTATCAAGACTGGAAAGACGGGGAAATCACCCAGCAGGAATACCGGGAAATGAAAGCCGATTATGAACGGCAGGCCGCTGGGCTCTCGGATTTGCTGGCCCGGCTGACGGCTGAACGGAAAGAGCTCTCAAACGGCGTTGACCAGCAGCATCCCGCGCTGGTAGCTTTTGCAAAATATCAGAACATCGAGAAGCTGACCCGCGAAATTCTGATTGAGCTGGTAGACCATATCAAGGTTTACGAAAACGGCAATATCAGTGTTCACTTTAAGTTTGCGGACGAGTTCCGCCGGATTGCCGAGTATATTGAAATCAACACCACTGACACCGCCGAGGCGGGCTGACCCCCGCCAAAGCATAAAATCCTTTTGACAGTGTGTTTTCCTAATAAAACGCAATCTTATGAAGTGGATTGCCTGTCAGAAAACAGCCAAGTGAGTCCGGATAAAAGTCATGTAAAAAAGCTGTGCCTGCAACATAACTTTGATTCAGCCAGTATTTTTAAAGTGGCTGGGTTAATGACGGATGTGGTAATGATCCGATTAGATGTAGCGGAAAGTTTGATGAGAAGAGGAATTTATAAGTATGTATTGGAGCCTGTGGAAATAGAGGAGATGAAATAAATGGCAGGAGTTGTGACAGATTCCATACGGACAGAATTTTTGTCCAACTGTTTTCAAATGACAGAACAGTGTTATCAGGAATCCAAAATGTTATTGGAAGAAAATCGACGACAGATTCTTTTGAAAACAGTGAAGGAAATCAAGAAAACCATGGAGATTTTGGTAAAACAATATGAAGATAAAAAGGCTAGTGGAGAAATCGGAGAATTGAAATATGTATTTTTTTCTTTTCTTCGAACCGGAATTGTAAGGACAGGAACATGGTATCGAGTGGATTATTATGATATGCGGGAGCGGATTTCTCTGGTGGAGTGCGGAAGCAAATTGGAATTATCTGAGATATTAAGTCCATGGTATGAGAGCACATATAAATTGCGAAAGGTATTTGGAAAACAGACAAGAGTGAAGGAGTATGAATTAGATTATATGCTGTATCAGATGGCAGAACGATATCAGCCTCTTGTGGCATGTCTTTTGGAAGATGCAGTCAGAGAAAGTCTGAATGAACGAGGGAGGACGTGGTTTGGAGAAGAAAGAGTGGAGTTTTGGCAGGGAGAGTATATGGATAAAGCCAGATGCTTTTACTGCTGGGAATAGGGAAAACTCTCATTTTTTAATTCATAACAGCCAAACACAGGATAGCCCTGCTTTTGGAATCTGGAAGTTCAAACAGAGAGTTCCCGCTTTTTAAGGACAAAGTTCCGGTGATTGGAGGATAAACGATTTTTGGTATTATTTTTGTGATAAATCACAAGAGGAGAAGCTAAATGAAGAGATACCTTAAAATAATGTGTCGATTTATTATCGTTCAGTGTATTGCTGTAATCATGATTTATTGCTTTCAGATATATGCGAAAGAGAGATATGAGAATCCCAAATTAAAACGTGAGGATGACTATGTGATAGAATGGCATGATAAGAATTTGGAAAAAGCAATTCGGGAACAAACAAGAATAGAAACAGGGAATATTAAATTAAGTGATCTATGGAAATATAAAAAGTTGGATTTTTATAATAAAGGAATAAAAAGTATAGAGGATTTAAAAAACTTAAAAAGTCTGGTTGAGATCTCATTAAGCGATAATGAAATTGAGGATATTTCACCGCTAAAGGATTTATATTTGCTTGAAAGTTTAAATTTAAGTAATAATTATATTGAAAATATTGAAGCAATAGAAAATATGGAGTCCTTGTCTCATTTAGTATTGCATGGAAATCAAATTACAGATGAGCAATTATATTATATAGGAGAAAACATTAAGAAACTGGATTTATCAAATAATAATATTTTCAATATAGATGCTTTAGGTAAAGGATCAAAAACGATAAAATACATAAATTTATCGGGTAATAATATTTCCAACATAGATGTCTTAAGTAAATTACCAAAGACGATAAAGACATTAAATTTATCAGATAATAATATTACTAATATAGAAGCTGTGGGTGAATTGATAGATTTATTTTCTCTGAAACTAGATAATAATGAAATTTCAGATCTAAGCCCCTTGGAAAATCTAACAAAGCTATATGAATTGAGTCTATCGAACAATCACATTTTCAATATAGAGGTTTTGGGAAAACTGACAAATTTGGGGGATCTGATAGTAGATCATAATCAAATTTCTGATATTACGCCTCTGGAAAATTTAACAAAGATGAAGTGGTTATCATTAGATGACAATAATATTGTAATCTTAATCGATTTTTCCATTATGAAAGATCTTTATAGTTTAAATATAGGCGATAATCCCCTTGATGAAGATGAATCGGAGCGGCTCAAATTGTATAGACAGCGAATAAAATAGGTTCAATTTAAAGTAACCTACCAAAGTTAAAAAGAAAAACGGATACAATTACGGGAACAGAATTTATAGTTTGATTGGCAATACAGCAATAGTTGATATAAAGAGGAAATTACATATGGGAGAAAAAAAGAACAATCAGATAAATAGGGCAACCGTGATTTATATTTCCAGTATGATACTTTTCGCAACAGTTGCTTTTCTGTCTGCTTTTGCTTATAAATACTACTTACATTATAAGTGGATAAAAGCAAGGGGGGAGGTCGTTCGATGTAGAAATCAGGAAATAGAACGGCAGATCTTATGGCAATATGGATTGGAAGAAGGAGATACTATTTGGACCAATACAGTAAATGATGAGTGGTTTTTAGTATTGGAGGGAGAGAAAGTAGATGATTTAGCAGACCTAGAGAATTTTCAGGAAATAGAGAGGTTGATTCTTCGGGAAACCGGAGTGACAGATTTAACTCCATTAAAAGCTTTAAAAAAATTACGGAGCCTGTATATTTATGGAGGAAAAGTGACAAATTTGGAACCTATAATGGGGCTGGAAGGGTTGAAACATTTGGAATTTACGGATCTGCCGATAAAATCTCTGGAACCATTACGTGAATTAAAAGCGTTAAATTATTTGCATATGGAAAATTTGTTAGTGGAAGATTTGTCCCCACTGAAAGGGCTTTCTCTTACGGATATTAGAATAAAAGATATGCCAGTTACAGATATTTCTGTCTTGGAAACTGTAACAGGACTGGAATATTTCACCATGGAAAGAACACCGGTTAAGGATGTGAGTCTGCTGGGTGATTTGAAAAATATAAATTCTATCAATATTGTTGACTGTCCGGTAGGAGAGATTGGAGATTTTGATGCCCTTACCATTGAAAAACTTGAAATAGTCAATACAAATATTGACCGACTTCCAGCTCTACCAGATAGTCTACGTGAATTGACTTTGATTAACAATAAGATTGATAATTTTACCCAAATGGTTTTTCCATGGAAATTAAAGAAGTTAGAATTATGTGACTTGCCGCCGGATACCTGTTTGTTTCCCTTAGGGGCACTGGATGTATGTCCTGGACTTAACAGTCTGACAATAAAAAATGCTGGGCTGCAGGATATAGAGGGTATCAGTAAAATCTGTTTTCTGAGAGAGCTGGATGTGAGTGGAAATCAAATCGCAGATATCAGTGAGCTAGAGGATGTGACAGATATGCTTTGTGTGTTAAATTTATCGGGAAATCCAGTTCGTGATTTTGGGGCATTAGGGAAATTAAAAGATTTGGAAATATTAAACGCATCCCAAATCGATTTGAGAGATGAGGAGGTGCAGGGGAGTTTTGGGCATATAAAGGTTGAGGAATTAATTCTATCGGGTTGTGACCTTAATCATGTAGATTTCCTTCAAAATATACAACATTTGCGTAAACTGGATGTGTCCAATAATCAGATAGAGGATTGGGAATGCTTGAAAAATCTTAAGAATCTGGTAAATTTGGACTTATCAAGGAACCAGGTAAAGGATATCACTCCAGTAGCAGAGTGCGAAAAACTGCACACGTTGGATTTTTCATACAATCAGATTACCGATATTAGTGTATTTGCAAACCGGAAAAATCTGTATGAATTGCGAATAAATAATAACCAAATAGTGAATATCAGTATGCTTGCAGACACGAGCAATCTGGAAATCCTGGATTTGTCAGGAAATCCTTTGTCCAGTATAGAAGCGCTCAAGGGGCTGAAAAAATTGAAATGGCTGAATCTGTCAGAAATTAATTTGGAGAAAATGGAAGAAGAAAAAGGGAGAGATGTGTTGACGGAGTTAATGAAAGGCAGACGGATGCAGATGGATGAATTTATTATTTAAAATTGTGGCCTTCAAGATTTGGAGTTTATGCCAGCCAATATTCGGATCTATAAGTTGGATGCCTCTTATAATCAGATTCGAAAACTGCCTAAAAGCAGAAAGGAACAGGAATATTTTCAGATTTTGAATCTTTGCGGGAATCCAATAACAGATGAGGATTTGGAAGAAGCAGATGCATTTGAAATAGGTCCGGGAATATATCGGGTTAAATGCTATAAAGGATGGCAGGTAAAGGTGCAGGAGGACAGTGAATTTATCTGGTATGGAAGTTTTTTTATGGGAAAGAGTTTATTAAGTTTATAAAGAGAGAAATTGATTGTAGGACGGAGTGTTTTATTCCGAAGAATTTTGTTGATATTTATAAAATGTGGTAAGATAAAAAGAAACGGCAGTGGATACATTATAGGCAGAAAAAGAACATACCATATCTTTTTATCTGATGGGGAAAACGATTCTTCATAATACGATCAACAATAAAAAAACTGTAAAACAATCATCCGCAGGTACTCTATGCTTCTTGAATTGAAAAAAATTCCCCTGTATAAATACCAATGTATTAGCACACTAGGAGAAAAAATGAATCACAGGTTAATGACATTATTGATTTTGATATTTATTTTGTGTAATTGGTTAAACCATTGCAATAGATTGGACGAGGAAATTGAAAGAAGAGCAGCAGAGATTAACAGAATCAATACTTATTTTGAAGGAACCTATGAGGTGTATAAGATTTTGCCATGGGTGGAACTGGCGCCAGCACGTTCAAAAGTAAACGCAATTTATCACATTAATTATTTGCTTCAGACAAAGGAGCAACATACAAAAACAGAAGAAAACCCTTATGTTCCTATGGGAATGCCATACTATCCATTTCACTCTAGGAGGAAAGCCGTTAATTGCTATAATAAACTGACAGAACAGGAGAAATCACAATATTTGGTTATATCCAATAGTATTGTTTATATCGGATATGCGGATGATGATGCAAAAGAAATATTGAGGGAGGCAGTGAAGCATTTTGACAGCGAACAATTATTTGAGATTCCTCCTTATCTGGAGTTATTAATAGGGAAAGAAGGATATTTTTGGAAGATATTGTAACTATACGGATATGGATTATGTATTATGAGATTTTTCCCGTTTCAGGTTTATGTGGAGTAACCGACCAAAAGTAAAAGGGAAAACGGATACAATTACGGCAATAGAATTTATATTTCCAGTATGATACTGTTCGCAACAATTGCCTTTTCTATATACTTTTACTGCTGGGAATAGGGAAAACAAGCCCTTCTCTTCTTGTAAATTGCCAGAAGGCTGTGTATAATAGAAATAGATAACAGAATTTTTGAAATATATCGAGTTTTTGGGCCGTAATTAAAAGGAAAGAAGGCAGATAAGTGAAAATCATGGAAGTAAAAGAGAC
>QXWR01000063.1 GCA_009911065.1 Clostridiaceae bacterium
TGAGACGCTGGCCTAGCAACAAAGGGTTATACCCGTTCCACAAGCCACCCGTTTTACGGGTGGTATTGACTGGACTGTTTAATATACTCATTTTCATACCTCCTGGTTTTTTCTGGACTTTTATTAGTATAACATGATATAATTGATAAAGAAAGAACGCACATTTTTGATAGATACTACCCAAAAGGAGAGTATAAAATGAAGAAAGAAACTATCCCCTGCAAAGAGATTGATGTACGCCCGTTCGCCTATGCAATATCTTTAGTAGATGGAAAATGGAAAATGCACATTTTATTTTGGCTATGGAAAAAAGAGATTCTTCGCTACAGTGAAATAAAACGGGCATTGGGAAAGGTAACACATAAAATGCTGAGTAGCCAACTAAAAGAATTAGAGAATGACGGCATTGTTATACGCAAAGAATATCCTCAAGTACCTCCCAAAGTGGAATATTGTTTGTCGGAAAAGGGGAAAAGCATTATGCCAATTTTAAGTGCTTTTTGCAAATGGGGACATGAACATATTCCTGACGGTTGGCAAATTCCATAATACTTATCTTTTGGTCTTTGTTTTCTCTGGTTCGGAATAGTGTGGTGCTGGCGGTCTATTTCTTGTTTTCGGTTGTTTGCTTCTTTACTGTACATGAGCCTTACGGCAAGGTCTGAAGCAGCACAATAAAGAGCAGTTCTTTGGATTTTGGATGTAAAAACTGTCAGTCACGCTAATGCTCAGACTGCTTTATTTTATAGAGAAGAAAAATGTACATAATATCATATATGGAACACAGCAAACCGCATACAAGCACCACATAATTGGTTGATAAAATTCCCATAGTGATTGTGGGTGCCAGAGTACCAATCCATTTTGCTGTTGCAAGCAGTATGCTTTGACCGTCAGAACTGTTTCTTTTATGCAGCATATTGATGAAAGCAATCGACATGATCAGGTTTTGTATAAAGGCAGAATACTGTGCAGATAAATGGTTTTCCAAACCAAATTCTACAATGAAAGAAATTTGAACTGCAAACATAGCAATAATGCCTAACACGGACCAGACATAAAATGCCCATGCTTTTTTACCTAGACTGAATTCTTTTTTTCCGAATTTTAAGAAAAAATACAAGATTACAATATCTAATAAAAACCACAAAAGATTTACAATGGGCTGTATCTCAATACCAATTCTGAGATCAGAAATAGCATAAATACCTTCCCATGTAATATTCATCGCAAGCGCCCAGAAAGGCATTGTATAAGTCTTATGTATTATGGATAGACGAATACATTCTTCATATACGATGCACCAACAGATCCCACTGACTATAGTTAAAAAAACTTCCATCTTTCCACCTCCAAGTTTGACAGATGTCAATGTTTATATTATAATAATATCAGGTACGATATATGTCAATATTTTGTGAACAACTTGTACAAAATGGAGGATGTGTCATGTATGATGGAAACAATCCGACAGCGCTGCATTCTATGGAATGGCTGGCTGATGCGTTACTGTCTCTGATGGAGAATCAGGATTATTCCAAGATAACAGTAAAGGATATCTGTAATAAAGCTGATCTGTCACGTCAGACATTTTATAATTTTTTTATTGGTAAGGATGATATTATTCGTTTTTGTATTCATAAGTGTTACTCTGAAATGATTGCCAGACTGGAGGAAAAGACACCAGTTACATTAGCTGATATTACAAGGCAGCTTATGGAAACACTTTATAGTAACCAGAAATTAATGAGGCTTATAGTTCGGCATGGATTGGATTATTTGCTAGAACTTGAGCTGGTTACGGTTATCCAGATTTTTTCAGAACAGATGTCTCCAACCCCGGCAGGAGAGATGGACCAATATGCGACAGCTTTTCTGAGCGGGGCAATAACACATATGATTTTGCATTGGTTTAAGGCTGAGAAACCAGCAGCACAGGAACAGCTGTCAGAACTTTTGTATTGTATACTGACTGGAAATTATTTTCAGATACGGAATGAATACCAGAGGAAAAAGAAATAACTACTGCCTGAAAACAGGTATCAATTGAACGAGTATACATTACAGGAGGGAGGAGCTTATGTTTGGATATGAAGTCTTACAGTCATACAATGAATTGGAAATGCTGGTTTACAATTATATCATGGATCATAAAGATGAAGTTAAATATATGACAATACGTGAACTATCGGATGCGGTGCATGTGTCAACTTCCACCATCATTCGTTTTTGCAAGAAAACGGGGTGTGATGGCTACTCGGAATTTCGAGTGCAGTTCAAACTCTTTTTGAAGGACGAACACGAACAGAATAAAAAAATGTTACAGGATAATGTTGGGGATGAGATTATGTACTTTCTGCATAGCGTAACCTCAACAGAATATGAAGAGTCCATCGTCAGGGTTACAGAGATGATTCAGAAAGCCAAACAATTGATTTTTATTGGAATTGGAACATCAGGCATTCTGGGGAAGTACGGAGCAAGATATTTCTCAAATATAGGAAAGTTCAGTCAGTATATAGAAGATCCATATTATCCAATCGGTAAGGATATGGAGGAAACAGTAGTTATTGCATTGTCAGAATCGGGCGAGACACAGCAGACTTTAACGCTGGCAGAGCGCTTCAAAAGGCATAACTGCAAGATTTTTAGCATTACGAATGGATCGTCCTGTACACTTGCAAAAATATCAGACTACAATCTGGTATATTTTGTGCCAAAGCGTCTGGTTCAGGATGAATATAACATTACAACCCAAGTACCAGTTATTTATCTGTTAGAAACAATAGGAAGGAGGCTTTCATAGCTGCCTTCCTATTGTTTTGCAATGCTTCGTTTGGTCTCTATGCAGAGCAACACTGTGTTTTTTCTATGAAACATTTTCCCATCCTGCGTAATAAGTTACTAACACCACTCAAATACTAGAAATTGTGATGAAAAAAAGTATAATGAAAATTACAAAGCAACCGGTGCTTCAACATATTTAGAAAGGGGCAACAGATAGATATGGCTATTGATTATCGAATTACAGCCAGAGAGCTGGTAAAGGAATTAGGCGGCGACAATAACATAAGCAATGTAACACATTGTGCAACAAGACTCAGATTTATATTAAAAGATGAATCCATTGTGGATTCCGCAAAGGTGGCAAAGATTCCGGGAGTTATCACGACGGTTCAGGCAGGCGGACAATATCAGGTCGTGATTGGAAACCATGTCAAAGATGCGTTTGAATTTGTTATGGGGCTGGTAACTGTAGACGAGAACATAGCGAACACTTCCCAAAATAAGATAGGGATCTTCAATAGAATTGTTGACATTATTTCCAGCATCTTTGCACCGTTTTTGTACACATTGGCGGCATGTGGTATCTTGCAGGGTATCCTGGGAATCTTCGTTGCGCTGAATGCGATTGATACATCGGGCGGAACGTACCAGATTTTGAATTTTATCTCATGGACAGCGTTTACATTCCTCCCCGTTTTGATTTCCATCACAGCTGCGAAAAAGTTTGGTGTGAACACATATGCGGCAGTTGTGATAGCATGTGCGCTGGTGTGCCCAGATTATATCAATATGGTAAACACTGGGGCGGATGTCTATTTTCTGGGCATGAAAATACAGTTGCTCAGCTATACATCGTCAGTAATACCGATTATTTTATCCATTTGGGTGGCATCTTACATACAGAAATTTTTTGATAAATACCTTCCGATTGTAGTACGCAACCTGTTCTCACCTATGTTTACGATCACAATCATGGTTCCACTTACACTGCTGGCGTTTGGACCAATCGGCAACGCGGTTGGAGGCGCGATCGGAGGGGCATACAATTCCCTATATAGTTTAAGTCCGATGATTGCGGGTATTATTGTAGGTGGTCTGTGGGAAGTGCTTGTCATCTTCGGTGTACACTGGGGCATCACGCCAGTCACAGTCGGAAATTATGCGGCACTTGGATATGACACTTTTACCGGAATGCAGGCATCGGCAGTCTTTTCACAGGTAGGCGCAGCGCTTGGGGTATTCTTAAAGACAAAGGATAAAGACATGAAAGGTGTGTCCGCATCAGCGGCTGTGACCGGACTGTTCGGGATCACGGAACCTGCCATTTACGGCGTCAATCTAAGATTAAAAAAGCCAATGATCTGCGGATGTATTGCAGGCGCAGTAGGCGGCGGTATCGCAGGTGCATTTCATGCAGTGTCATGGGGCTATAACATGCCGGGCATTGCGACCATTCCCGCATATTTTAAGGCAGGATATGCATCAGAGTTTATTGGATTTCTGACTTCTATCACAATTTCTTTTGTGTTAGGTGTGATTCTGACATATATTGTTGGTTTTCAGGAAAATGTAGTGGAAGCGCAGGAAGAGATTTCTGAAACAACAGAAAAGGCAACAGATAATGTCTCAAATGAAAATAGAGTGATTCTTGATATTGCAAGTCCGGCAAAGGGACTGGTGCTTCCAATCGAGGAGGTAAAGGACGAGGTATTTGCCTCAAAGGGCATGGGTGATGGTATTGGAATCGTGGTGGAGGAAGGAAAGGTATATGCACCATTTGATTCGAGTGTAGAGGCATTGTTTCCAACTGGTCATGCAATCGGTTTATCCGCAAATGGCGTGGAGCTGTTGATACACATTGGCATCAATACGGTTGAGCTTGATGGAAAAGGATTCCATGCGCATGTGGCACAGGGCGATACGGTCAGGAAAGGCGACTTGCTGGTGACATTTGATAAGGAAATGATTGAAAAAGAAGATTATGACACTACTGTAATCTGTGTGGTTACAGAGATGGGTGACGGCACGCAGCTCGATGTTCGTTCCGGATGCAAGGTAAACATGTTGGAAAAGGTAATGAGTGTGAAGTGACAAGGAGGGCTATGCATGAACAGATTACCAGATGATTTTCTTTGGGGTGGCGCGGTTGCTGCTCATCAGGTGGAAGGTGCATGGAACGTGGGCGGAAAGGGCGTCAGCATCGTGGACGTCCTCACAGCGGGCGCAAACGGCGTTGACCGCCAGATCACGGACGGCGTGCAGGAGGGGGATTATTATCCAAATCATGAGGCGGTGGATTTTTATCACCAGTACAAAGAAGATGTCAGATTGTTTGCGGAGATGGGGTTTAAGTGCTTTCGCACATCAATTGCGTGGACGCGGATCTTTCCGAACGGTGACGAGGACGCGCCAAATGAGGAAGGGCTTCAGTTTTATGACAATCTTTTTGACGAACTCTTAAAATATGGGATTCAGCCAGTTGTCACACTTTCCCATTTTGAGATGCCATATCATCTCGTGAAAGAATATGGTGGATGGAAAAATAGAATATTGGTTGATTTCTTTGTAAAGTATGCAGTTACAGTGATGGAGCGCTATAAGGATAAGGTCAGATACTGGATGACTTTTAATGAGATCAACAACCAGAAGAATTACAAGTATCCTTTGTTTGGCTATACCTGTTCCGGTGTGATTTTCACGGAACAGAATAACCCGGAGGAGTGCATGTATCAGGTAGTGCATCATGAACTGGTGGCGAGTGCCCTTGTTGTAAAGAGGGGACATGAGATCAACCCTGATTTCCAGATTGGCTGTATGGTGGCATGTGTGCCGATTTATCCCTATTCTTGTCATCCTGACGATATGATGCATTCCGTCCTTGCGATGCATGACAGATATCTTTTCGGTGATGTACATGTAAGAGGCGAGTATCCATCTTACATTTTAAAGGAGTGGGAAAGAAAAGGATACTACATTGAGATGCAGGCGGAAGATAAACGGATTTTGCAGGAAGGAACTGTAGATTATGTGGGATTCAGCTACTATATGACCAATGCAGTAAAGGCAAATGTAGTGGTGGAAGGTAATGGACTGGACGGCTATCCCGGAAGTGTGAACAATCCGTTTGTTAAAAAGAGTGACTGGGGATGGCAGATTGATCCAACGGGGTTGAGATATGCATTGAACCTGTTGTATGAGAGATATCAGAAGCCATTGTTCATTGTGGAGAACGGATTTGGTGCGGTGGATGAGATACAGCCGGACGGAACAATCGAGGATGACTATAGGATTGCATATCTGAAAGCACATATCGAGGAACTGAAAAAAGCAGTTCTGTTCGATGGGGTGAAGCTGATAGGCTATACCCCGTGGGGATGCATCGACTGTGTGTCCTTCACGACAGGAGAAATGAAAAAACGATATGGTTTTATATATGTGGATAAAGATAATGAAGGAAACGGTACGCTGGAACGGAGAAAGAAAAAGTCCTTTGACTGGTATCGGAACGTAATAGAAAGTAACGGGGAAGTTTTATAAATTTATTGTTTAAAGAAAGGAAGAATCAGAATGAAAACGTTTGAGTATGTAATTAAAGATGAGTTAGGAATTCATGCAAGACCAGCAGGCAGCTTAGTGAAAGAGGCAAAACAGTTTATGAGCAAAATCACTATTCAAAAGGGGGACAAGGTGGTGAAAGCTTCCAAGCTGATGGCATTGATGGGAATGGGCGTGAAGTGTTCTGCTTTCCTGTCTGCCATGCAACGATATATCATGTGAATTTGTATTGGTGCGTGTAAGAATGAAAGTCGGGGGATGGAGGAATCAGAATGAAAACATATAGAGGAAAATCCGTATACAAAGGGATTGCGATGGGAAATGTGATTGTCCTAAAGGACAGGGAGCTGAAGGTAAAGCGGTGCCGGATTGACGATGTGGCAGCTGAGACGGTGAGAGTTGATAAGGCAGGAAAAGAGGCAAAATCACAGCTTCAGAGATTGTACGACAAAGCGTTAAAGGAAGTTGGGGAAACAAATGCTGCCATTTTTGGGGTACACCAAATGATGTTAGAGGACGAGGACTATCTCGAATCTATACATAAAATGATTCAGACAGAGCTTGTGAATGCAGAATATGCAGTGGCAGTGACAGGAGATAATTTTTCCGAAATGTTTGCGAGCATGGACGATGACTATATGAAAGCAAGAGCTGCTGATGTGAAAGATATTTCCAACCGTCTTGTGAAAATTTTGCAGGGGTAGGAGGAAATAGATTTTTCTTCCATGGAACCGTCAGTTATTGTTGCAGAGGATTTGAACCCAAGTGAAACAGTGCAGATGGACAAAGAAAAAATTCTGGCTTTTGTGTCGGTGCATGGCTCCACCAATTCTCATACAGCGATTCTCGCTCGTATGATGAACATACCAGCACTGGTTGGTGTTCCAATGGACCTACAAGAAATTCATACAGGTATAAAAGCTGTTGTGGACGGATTTTCAGGGGAAGTGATTTTTGAACCATCAGAAGAAATCTGCCGACGGACACAGAAAAAGAAAGCACAGTACGATACAAGTGCAAAGCGTCTGTTAGGACAAAAAAGCATATTGGCACATATACTGGTAAAGACAGTGGATGAGTTTAAGGGAATGAATCCCAAAGATGTTGTTTCATATATTGAAGGAACACCATATATAAGCGCAGTACCTGTAGAACCGGGACTTACGAATATTGCCACTCAAAAGAGTGGCCAGAGAGTTGTCAGCTTCAATACAGAAAATGCCGAAGTGAATGAAGGTCTGGTAAGATTTGATATTATCTTTTATGTGCGAATGAAAGACGGACTTGCGCAGATCATCGTAAATGTTGAAGCACAGAAAGAACGTGACTTTGAAAATTCCAGTTACGATGACATTAAACACGTATACTCCATATGGGTATGTATGAATATGACAGAGAATACCATGAGCCATATTCATCTTACCAAGGAAGATGTAGTTGGTTCGTATGAGTGGAAAGGCAAGCTGGATTTATTGAATATTATCATGATAAGTTTGGCGAAAGAACTTCCAAAACATGGTGAACTGTACGAACTGCATCGCTTGTTGGGTGCGTTGCTGTCACAGGATCTTACTATTGATCAAAAATTAGATATAATTGGCAATGAATACGATATTCCTATTGAGGATAATCTGAGAAAGGATGTGAGTGATATGTGTAACTTGAGTCAAGGAATTGAGGATAAAGGTATTGCAATTGGGGAGGCAAAAACAGAGACAAGAATCATTATTAATATGTATAATAAGGGATTCACAGTAGATCAGATTGCGGCAGCGACCGATAAGGAGATAAAAGATGTGAAAGCGATTATTGCAGGAGCAGAACCTGTGCTTGTTTAGATTTTAAAGAAGAAGGAGAGCCTTTGAGTTTTGTAACTTGGAGGCTCCTGTTTCTATTTGACAATATTTCAAGTTTGGTAATGAGTACGATATTCCTGTTGAAGAAGATTTTAGAAAGGAGAATAGACAAACAGATTGCTGGAAAGTGTTTGGATTTATGGGATATTATGTTTGAAAAACAGTTGGGGACTGTGAGACAAATAAGCGATAAGCTGATGAACAGATAAGTGAAATATTTATAAAGAAAGTAAATTAGAAGAAAACTTCCAAGTGAAATAAAATTTGGAGGTTTTCTTTTGCCCACAGTCTGTTTGGAGGAGACAATCTGAATACAAATACCAAAAATGATAAGGGTGAGTTTGGTCTGTCTGAAATTTTTGCTCAGAAGAACAAAGTGTTCATGGAGAGAAACAGCAGTCATCAGACAGAGTCTGATGACTATCTTGTAAAAGGGTTGATAGAGAAGATTCGTGCGGTTTGTGGGGAAAAGCTGATTATATATTTTAAGTCGGGGATTATTGTAGAACAGCAAATCGAATTGAGCGAAAAACAGGAATGATAAGGATATAAAAAGTAGATGGTTTCTGTTAGTTTATGGTAAGAATGAAATGACCGACTAAAAGTCAGAATATTATATTGTTGCTATAAAATCAGGGCTGTACAGAATGACTGTAATGTACTAATAGTGAAGTCAAAAAATCCAGATTGAAATATATAACATTTTTCCGATTAACAGTAAAACAAAATATCTTTGAGATAAGGGTATTGTATTACTGATATAAAATAAAGCAATGATTGAAAAAGATTAATTATCATATGTTTTTCAGGAAGAAAATGGTATACTAAAAATGATAAGAAAAAGATTAATGCTTGAGATTATATGGAGGTAAGACGATGTTAGCAGATGAAATAAAAGCGGGAGAATGAAGCAATATTGAATTCAAGGTCGAAATACCTAAAAAGAGTGAAAAATATATAAAAAGTATCATCGCGTTTGCTAACACTGCAGGAGGAAAAATTATAATTGGTGTTGACGATGAAAGCCATAAAATTATAGGTGTGGATAAAGATGAAGTATTTAAAATGATGGATAATATAACGAATACGATTTCGGATATGTGCTATCCTCAAATATTTCCGAATATTGGAGCAGAAATTTGATGCAAAACAGGCCGATGAATTGTGTGCTGCTATATATAGATATATGGTTGAAGCAGCTAAAACGAAGAGTGAGAAAGAAAAAGTAAAAGATATAACATTACAGAATCTAATAAACTGGGGCGTTGTCAAAAACTTAGGTGGGACATTGGTTTCGACCAATGCTTTTATTTTGTTGACGAATAATACATTTCCCTTTGCAAAGATTCAATGTGCATTATTCAAGGGAACAGAAAGGGTAGTATTTTTAGATAAGAGAGATTTTGAGGGACCACTTTATGAACAGATAGAAGAGGCGTACAAATTTGTACTGAAACATATTAATCTCGGAGCCGAAATCAATGGGCTTGTCAGAACCGATGCATATGAACTTCCACCAGAAGCAGTGAGGGAGGCTATTGTCAATGCAACAACACATAGAAATTTTTTGGATAGAGCGTGTGTACAGGTTGCTGTATATGATGACAGAGTGGAAATTACTTCACCAGGAATGTTGTATGGTGGTCTTACGATAGCACAGATTAAAGAGGGCGGTTCTAAAATTCGCAACAGATGTATTGCAGAGGTATTCGGCAGAATGAAGATCATTGAAAGCTGGGGAACCAGAATAAAACGAATGATCAGTAGCTGTAAGGAATATGGAATTAGAGAACCAGAATTGCTGGAAATAGGTGACAGTTTTCGGGTAAATTTATACAGACCTTCTTTTGAAGAGGATCACCAAAAGTTCACCGAAAGTTCACCAAAAGGACTGTGCCAAATTTTAAATCCAACACAACAGAAGATCGTGGATATGATTATGGATAATCCAAGGATAACGCAGTCTGCTATTGCTGAAGAATTGGGTTTGACAACAAGGGCAATCAAGAAGAGTATTAAAGAATTGATTGATGAAGGGATTGTGGAAAGAATAGGTGTAGCGAGGGGCGGTATGTGGAGAATAAATATGATGTAGTATTGTGGTTTTATTAGAGCGATAAACTGGAATTGCGGGAGTGTAAAATAAAGTGTGTAAGTTAGAAATACAACAAATCTAACTGCACACTTTATTTTTCTATATAAGGTGTGCTACACTCAAAGAAAGGATGAAGAAAAGGATGGGTACAGCATTTATGGCACGAAGAAACAGACAGAACACAAAAGGAGCAGCAATCGCGCGGGCAATTATGGAGGAATACCAGCCGCAGACAAGGGAAGAGATGCAGGATGCCATCAAGGACATCTTCGGCCCGATGTTTGAGGCCATGCCCCAGGGTGAAATGGATTCCCATCTGGGATATGGAAACAATGAGCGCGGGGAAAAGAATACCACGAACAGGCGCAATGGTTATTCCCATAAGTCCGTCAATACTGCATATGGAAAAATGGATGTTTCCGTGCCCAGGGACCGGGAAGGAAGCTTTGAACCGAAAGCAATCCCCAAACGTACAAAAGATGTCAGCGGGATCGAGGACAAGGTATTGTCCATGTATGCGAGAGGAATGAGCCAGCGCGATATTGCTGATACTGTGGAAGACCTATACGGTTTTGATATTTCCCATGAGACCATTTCAACAATTACGGACCGGGTAATCGGAACTGCGCAAGAATGGCAGAACCGTCCACTGAAAAAGTTCTACACATTCCTTTTTGTCGACTGTATTTACGTTACCATACGCAAAGAGATGGAAACAAAAAACTGTGCGGTATATGTCGTTCTGGGCTATGACGTAAACGGTATAAAGGACGTGCTGGGGCTGTGGATCGGTGAATCGGAAGGGAAACACTATTGGATGCAGATATTTGACGAGATCCGGGCAAGGGGCGTGGAGGATGTGCGGTTCATCAGCATGGATGGCGTATCAGGACTGGAAGAAGGGGCAAGAAGCATCTTCAAAGATGTTGTGGTGCAGCGCTGCATCGTACACCTGATCCGAAATTCCATCAAATACATACCATCAAAAGAATATAAGTCATATACTGCCCAGTTAAAGAAAGTATATGGGGCACCCAGCCTGAAAGGGGCGGAATCGGAATTTGAGCGGTTTAAGCAGGCATGGGTAAAATACCCAGGTGCAGTAGATGTATGGGTGCGCAACTGGCAGCATGTAGCCCAGCTTTATAATTACGGGAGTGTGGTCAGGAAGATCATGTACACGACAAACGCCATAGAATCCGTCAACTCGAGTTTGCGGAAGGTCACGAAAAAGGGGAATTCTCCAATGAAGACGCTGTACGCAAGGCATTCTATCTGCGGATAGTGGAACTGTATAAAAAGTGGAATGGACGTCCCGTAGCCAATTGGGCGTTAGTTCGCAACCAGCTTGCTATGGATGACAAAATGCAGGCACGCATTCTTAAATATGAACAGTACTGATTCTGCATGTAAAAACCGGCAGCTTTGAAAACTGCCGGTAGGGAAATTTTATAAAACTTACACACTTTACTTGACAAACCCGGAATTGCTTTTATTGTAAATCATCTTTAGAAATTGCTATTGAAGGATAATGAGAAAGTTCTGTCAAATCAACATTTAGTGGCACACTATAAACCATGTAATAATTATTAGGATTGACGGCAATCAATTCATTCATTTTTTGTTCTGCTAAGTCTTTATCATTTGTAGCATACACAACTGATACAACACCTACTTTATCATTTTCCGTCCCCTGTATATTTCCGCATAATATTAATTTTAATGGGGCGTTTCCATTCAAGCCTTGCTTAATATAGTCCTTATATTCCATACTTGCCCTCCATCAATCCCGATTTATCGGTTTGTACTGGGAAAAATTATACCATACCCAATTACGAAAAGCAATCTGCACTTTGCCCCTTGACCGTCTGGATTTTTGCCGTTACCATTTCGCCCGCTTCATTCTAACGGCAAAACCGTCTGTACTACTGCGGTGACTATCAATAGGTTTTGCGGTGGCTCTGCCCCCGCGCCCCCGACCTCTCCCAAAGAACAGAATGGAATGTAACGCAATGGGGCTTGAAAAGGCTTGATTTTTAAGGCGTTGCAGACGCGAAAATCCACAGGGTGTTTTATACTACCTACCCACGAAAACGGCTTCTAACCGTCCACAGGCGCGTTTTGCGCCCGTTCTTCCTGTCCGTTTCCCACCGCGTTGAAAAGTTTTGCGTCAATAACTCAAAAAAGCACTTGACAAAACGCTTCATGGGGGAATGAGTGAGCTGGTATAATAAAGTTGTAATACCAAATGGGAAATACATGATATACTCCAATCAATGCAAAGGAAGGTGTTACACATGCCAAAAAAAGTCTATGAACCAGAATTTAAAAAGAAAATCGTACAGCTCTATTTAGAACAAGGACGCACGATAAAAAGTCTAAACGCTGGAAAAGATCCTATACCTGGTATAACCCGACTTAAATAACCTTACGTTTCGCTGGTCTGCTTTCCCGATAGCACAAAGGAAAAAGCATCCTCATTGAGACAGAAAGGTATTTAAGTCGGGTTATACTAAAATCAGAAGGAAGATTCGACAGCAGAAAATTCCTAAAACCGACAACAAATTTCTACATATTGAACTCTTTATGTACTTTTTATTTCCATAGTTATGAGACGCTATTGTTTTTTGACCTTTTTTACCTTACTGCAGCCAAGGCGCATCATAGCCGTTATCCCTGAAAAACTTCTTGTATTCTTCAGGAATCCATTTCACGTCTTCTGGGCCATAATAGCTGTTTGAAATGTTATTTGATATGGACCATACGCGCTGTTCACACTGGGGAAGCCAACTTTGTTTCGCCTCTTCTGTCCAGCCTTCTGTCAATTCCAAAGTCTCCATATTCAAAGAATACAGTTTTCCATCTATAAAAAAAGTGGCTACATTATTGGCAAGCCTGTCAAGACCATAACGCAAAGGTGAATCCTCAACAGAATATAGATATTTGCCGAAACTGCAACTATGCGGCATATGAGCCGTACCATATTCTCCTACTACCTCATCATACGCCCAATTATCGAACACAACCGAACGTATCATTTCATTACGCTACTTTTTATTCAAAACTTTAGTTTTCATCAAAAACTCATACTTGGTTTCCAAAGAAGCCATTGAAGCCATTGAAACATCGGGTACATTGTCATCAAAGGGATAATTCCCCTTACAATATTCTAGTACTGCATATATCTTTTGAATCCGAGTCATAGAATCATTGAAATATGCGCCTGCAATTTCATCAATTTTAGCTTCCATTTGCCTCCCGATTTCCAGTTCCCTTGCTTGTTTTTCCTTTCCTTTTTGTCTATTCTCCTTTAGCCTTTGCACGTATCCTGGATTTTTTCTGCAGTTTTCATCCATTATATTTAACCACCTCTCATTGAGGCCTTCTTTTACCCCTCCCCCTATCTCTGTTGCCGGACTGTATACAATTAACTCATAAAAATCAGAATCAGGAATTCCTATGCAATACCCGTCGCAGAACCTAACCGAATCTGCAACCCCGTCATTATTTGTATCTAATGCTTCCCATGCATATGCAGCACTTCCAAAAAGAAAAGTCATTGAGGCCGTACAAAAAAATAACGACAATCTCTTTTTCATATCATAACCTCCTCGTATAATTTTATATAAATTGATTTTAACACCCCCCTTGTGATGTCAAGTTTCAATTTACCACTTCAATTTCACCGGAGTATGCGGATTATAAAGAGGTTTCCTGGAGTGTTGGGGACCTAAATGTGCTGCGTGTGGACCCAGGAGGGCATGGTGAGCGCCAGGGAGAATGCCAAGTGGATTGGGGACTTGATTGAGGCGGAGAAGGTGTTGTTAAACCAGACGGAGTTGGGGTTTATTCAAATCTTTGCTTTTCCGTTCGTATGCATGGATGGTATTGAGTGAAACACCGGATTTATTTGCAAGAGCTGCTTGTGTTAATCCGCAACGTTTCCTGACTGTTTTGAGTTTACTCTCGTTTTTGAAGAAATGAGCGTCAAGAACCTCGTAACTCTTTCCGATTCCGCTTCGTGAAGCGTTTTGTATAGTCCGATAAGTTCATTGTAGGAAATTGTGTCAAGTATGCTTTTGAAACTACGACTGGAATTCCATTGATAATGTGTCAGCATCCAGCCTACCCAGTACATATCGCTGCGGTCGTAGCTTTCAATGCTGTCTGCGGTGTAGACTTCTGTTGACTTCATTGTATGAAATGAATATAATATAGATAGAATATTACTATTGTATTACTATTGTTGATTTGAGGAGGTGTCGTTATGAATATTCGCCCGTCAGCAGCAATCAGGCAGAATTACAATGAGATTGCCGAGCAGTGCAGAAAAACCGCAGAGCCAGTTTTCCTTACCAAGAACGGCGAGGGGGATTTGGTGGTTATGGATATTGGGACTTATAACCGCAGAGAAAAAATGCTTAAGCTCCGAGAGGAACTTTTGGCGGTTGAGGAGGACAGGATACGTGGCAGCAAAGGATATTCCGTTGATGAAGTAGCTGCAATGATGCGTAATGCAATCAAGGAGGCGGCAGGTAATGGAACAACAGAATAGATACCATGTTATTGTGTCACAGCGTGTAGCGCAGATGCTTGTTTCCCATGCTGCATTTTTGGCGCAGGTAAGTTCCGAAGCTGCGGAACAGTTGACCGTAGAGTTTGAAAAAACCGCAAATTCACTGGAAATCATGCCGCAGAGATGTTCGTGGCTTATAGGGGAATATATTCCCAGAAACGCTTATCGGTTTATCTTATTTGAAAAACAGTATATGATAATCTTCCAAATCATAGATGATATTGTTTATGCAGATTATATAGTGGATTGTAGGCAGGATTATGGATGGCTTATACGGTAACAATGAAATGTTTCCCTCGCCGTTTCTAAAATAAATCTGACGAATTGTCCACAATCTATAACCTCTAAGGAAAAGTGCAGTTTACAAGGGACTAGACAGGATAGGTATCTGACGGGAGGTGAGCCGCCGTCAGATTTTCCATGTGATATTCAAGCTGTCGCTTGTGGCGGCTATGGTAGTGAGAGAACCTGGATGAGAAAATAGGTACTGATCAGGAGAGAATAAGCGGAAAATGAAAAAATCAAGAATTTCAATAAAAGACATTCCTGCAATTATTTGGGGAGAAAAATCAGAGAAAGTATATATTTATGTTCATGGAAAAATGTCCCGCAAAGAGTATGCTGAGGCTTTTGCGGAAATTGCAGAGAAAAAAGGTTATCAGACACTTAGCTTTGATCTGCCAGAACATGGGGAAAGAACAGATGGTAATGATCGGTGTGATATATGGAATGGGATTCATGATTTGAATGCGGTTGCAGAGCATGTATTTTTAAAATGGAATCATGTGTTTCTCTACGCGTGCAGTATAGGAGCATATTTTAGCCTACATACTTATTCAGAAAGAAAAATAGAAAAATGCCTATTTCAGTCACCTGTAGTTGATATGGAATATCTGATACAGCAAATGTTTTTATGGTTCCAGGTTACGGAAGAAAGACTGTGTACTGAAAAAGAGATAGCAACGCTTAACAAGGGCACACAGGCCATAGTATAAAGCGCAGAGAGAAAGATTTTCAGATCTTCCACTCAAACGAAACGCGGTCGCTGGTGGCCTGGACCTGGGAGAGAATAATGTCCGTCACCCGCCGTCGGTCGTCAAAGTCAATCGTGTTCCAGTTCTCTAGATGGGCAGACAGAAACTCAATTTTCTGTGGAGAGATTGTTTCCGCGTTCAGTGCCGCGATTTCCTTTATCAGCCGTTGACGGCTGGCGTCCAGCTCCTCAATCTTCCCGTTGGCATAGGACAACAGAACCGCATTGGCCCCGGTCAGGGTATTCAGCAGTTTTTCAATTTCGTCCTCCACCTGGGCCAGTTCCACATTCAAGGCGGTCAGCTTGGGATTGACGGTCGTTGCTTTTGCGGTCAGGGTTTGAAACTCGGAGAGCTTCTTCACCATCTCCCCATAGACAAATTGCTCAAACTCCGCCGTCCGCAACGTCCCGCAGCCCTCACAGCTTTTGTTATCCGCCCGCTTGGAGCACCGAAGATACTGTGTTCCCGCCGGGTTGCCCACGCTCATAAGGGCATACCCACAGCGCCCACATTTGATTTTTCCGGCCAGCCAAGTATTCCGGGCCTTGCGCCCTCCCTGGAACGTGATATTTGCCAGCAGCTTCTTCCTGCACCGCAGCCAGGTATCGGCGGAAACAATGCCCTCGCTGGGGGCCAGCACAAGGATCTGCCCCCGCAGGTCCTTGTTTTTTCGCTCCTGCACATCCCGGCCCTGGTAGAGATAGCAGCCGTTGGTCCCGGCGAAGTCCGCCGCGTCATTGACCACCACGGCCCCCTGGCCCTTGAAAAACTCGTACAGCTCCAGGTCGGCCTGGGCGTAAATCGGGTTGCGGAGCAGCTGAGAGATAAAGCCCCGTTTCAATTCTTTGCCGTAAATCAGGATATTGTTTTCAGCAAAGTACCGGGCAATATCCCCGAACGACGTGGACGGCTCGGCATACATCTCAAACATCAACCGGGCAATATTCGCCGTGGCGGGGTCCGGGATCATCATTTTCGTGCGGATGCCCTGGAGGGTGGTAGGCTCCAGCTTGAAGCCATAGGGGGCGGCACCGCTCATGTGGAAACCCCGCTGACACCGGGAGTAGTAAGCGTCGGTCACGCGCTTCTGGATCGTCTCGCGCTCTAACTGGGCGAACACGATACAGATATTCAGCATGGCCCGGCCCATTGGCGTGGACGTGTCAAACTTTTCCGTAGAGGAAACAAACTCCACATTGTACTGCTGGAACAGCTCCATCATGGTTGCAAAGTCCAGAATGGAGCGGCTGATACGGTCCAGCTTGTAAACCACCACCCGGCGAATTAAGCCCTGTCGAATGTCGGCTAAAAGCTCCTGGAATTTTGGCCTGTCTGTATTCTTCCCGGAATAGCCCTTATCTTGATAATCCTTGTGGTTCCCACCCCTTAATTCGTACTTGCAAAACTCGATTTGACTTTCAATACTGATACTGTCCTTGCGGTCCACAGACTGTCTGGCGTAGATAGCGTCGATACGGTTTTCCATGATAGCTCCTTTCCTATCGGGAAATGGAGCTGTCAACCTTTACAAGTATATTATACCAAAGACAGCCCCAGGGCACAAGGATGCCGCCCGGTCAGCACATTTCCGCGCGGCCCGGAGCGTACTTGTGAAATACAGTGTAAAGCCCCGCCTCGATCTCCCGCTTGCGCCTGTTCCGCACCTTGGGCGCAAGAATGGGGGTCAGATTTTCAACAGTGATGGTTCGGCCCTGGAGAGAGGCCGTTTTCACTTCTCTGTGATAATTGGTTCGGGTATGCGGCATATTCTATCCTCCTGTGTAAACGGGGGTTTTAAGCAAACAAGTTTCCCTCTTGTCCCGTGGGGAAACGCAGAAAGGCAGCACCCGGAAAAGTGCCGCCCTTCAACCTTGCCCCACTTCTGGTCACGGTGGCCAGAAGTCCAGCGAGGATAAATCCATTTCGATCTATGATTGCGCCGAATTTGCCACGCGCCCCGGCACAGGGGAGTATCCCAGGCCGCCGTTGGCTCCGGCTGTCATAACTCCGCAGGATTGCGAAGCTCCCCCGCAAGTCTATGGGAGGGCGTGAGCAAGTTTCATTATCCCCCGCGCTGTCGTCGCGCCCGGTTTGCCAGGTCCGGGTCAAAGGTTCGCGCTGATCGCTCGGCCCACTTCTCTTACCTCCTTGAGCGGGCTGTCCTGGCGGCGCGCCTTTTGTCGCTGTTCACGCAGGTTTTGTGCCTGGAATACTGTGTATTCAGTTGTCCTCAGTGTATAAGCCCTCCTTACCTATCAGGCGGGTTAGGGGCTGTTTGTTGCTCCCTATCCGTAGAAATTTTTCAAAATTTCCGCAAGATTTTTAACACCCCGGCGGATACTGTCGCAAATGGAGCTTTCCACCACGTTTTCAGCACGGGCAATTTCAGATTTCTTCTTGCCCAGAATGTAGTGGGCATATACTCTCCGGGCCTGAATGGGCGGGAGCTGGTCAAGAGCGGCGTAGAGGGCGGAGCGGTTTTCCTCGTCCAGAATAATCTCCTCCGGGGTCAGGGGCGGGAACATCACATCCGGCTCAAAGCCGGGGTCAACGTCCAGAGAGCACTCGTTATGCTCCCGCTTGCGCCGCTTGTAGCTGTCGCACTGGCGGCCCCCAGTGGAGAGAACGACGGCGATCTCCTCCGACACTTCCATGGTGATACACTCGGTCAGGTGGGGGTAGTAGTTATTCAATTTAATGGTTGTCATATGTAACCTCCATTTCGATATTGGCGGAAAGGGACAGATCGAAATGGAGGAGGTGGAGAGCGGGAGCGGGCCTCTGGACACGGTGTCCAGAAGCACCGCTTGGATAGAAAAACGCCCGTATAGCGCAAGGCTACACGGACGTACCGGGGCGACAGGATATTACAATTTTCGCAGTTATGGGCGGGACTTCCCTTTAGAAGGGGAGGGCTTTTTTTGACAGGTCAGGGAGGTGGAAAATATAGAAAGACACGACAATACCCCCTCAACGGTTGCCGTATCTTTCAAATGGAAAGAGCCGATAACCGCATTTTAGTCTGCGTGTTATCGGCCCTGCGTCTATGCGTCTGGCTCTTTGATAACGGTTATTTGTAGATTTTTTGCACTAACTAAAGTTTCCTTTTTGCACTTTGGGCAGTAAAGGGGATAGTTTTTCAAAACACTGTCTTTTCTTATTTTATCACGTGTTTTGCTGCCGCAAATAGGGCAATATATCCATTCGCTTCTTTTGTTATGTAATAGATTTCCCAAGTTCATAAGCGGCAGATACTTCGGGTT
>QXWR01000064.1 GCA_009911065.1 Clostridiaceae bacterium
AACGGCTCCTTGGGAGGAATCCGCTTTAGAGCCTGCCGGATTCCGGAACAGGTGCCAGTGCCTACGGCATCCACCACCTGATACTTCACCTTTGCAAAACAGGACAGATACTCCCGCAAAACCTCCTTGTGATAGTCTGCAATCACCACAAACCGCTTATCCGGATACTTCCGAAACAGGTGGAAAATCATGGGAAGATTATCCACCGGAACCAGGGCTTTTGGCTTATTTTTCGTTAAATATCCAAGGCGGGTTCCTTTTCCCCCTGCCTGTATAATGATGTAATCCATAAAACTTTTTCCTTCCTTATATAATTTCTCTTACACCAAAATACGTTTGTATTGCCTGAACAATTCTCTCAGATGCATGTCCATCTCCATATGGATTGACTGCATTACTCATCTTTCTATACTCCTGATCGTCCATAAGCAGCTTTTTACTCTCCTCATAAATCCGGTCTTCTTCCGTTCCCACCAACTTCAGGGTACCTGCACATACACCTTCCGGACGTTCCGTTGTGTCCCTCATAACCAAAACAGGCTTTCCCAAAGAAGGCGCCTCTTCCTGTACGCCTCCACTGTCTGTCAAAATTAAATAGCTTTTTGACATAAAGTTATGGAAATCAATCACATCTAACGGCTCAATCAGTTTTATCTGTTCCATGTTGCCAAAAATCTCTCTTGCCATTTTACGAATAACCGGATTTTTATGTATGGGAAATATCACTTTTACATCTGAAAACTCCTCACCAATTCTCTTCAATGCACGAAACATATTCTCCATAGGTTTTCCTAAATTTTCACGGCGATGGGCTGTAAATAAAATCAGCTTACTATTTTCTGCCCATTGAATATGTTCATTTTTGTAATCTGGCTGAATGGTTGTCTGTAAAGCATCTATGACCGTATTCCCTGTCACAAAAATCCGATCTGCATCCTTCCCCTCTTTCAGTAAATTATTTTTAGCATTTTCAGTAGGTGCAAAATACAATTCCGTAATCAAATCTACTGCCTGACGATTAAATTCTTCTGGATAAGGGGAATGCATGTTATATGTGCGAAGTCCTGCCTCCACATGTCCCACTGGGATTCCATTATAAAATCCAGCCAAAGCCGCAACAAAAGAGGTAGAAGTATCTCCATGTACCAAAACCAATTCTGGTTTTTCCTTGATCATAACTTCACTTAATCCTGCAAGAGTACGCTCTGCGATCTCCGACAAAGTCTGACCATGTTTCATAATATTCAAATTGTAATCCGCTTCTATTCCAAATGAATCCATTACCTGCATTAGCATTTCTCTATGCTGTCCAGTAAGACATACGCAATATTCTATATTTTTCGCTTTCTTTAATTGCAGTATAAGCGGACACATTTTTATTGCTTCCGGACGTGTTCCAAACACAACAAGTATTTTCATTCCAGTCTTTAATCCTTACTTATTTTCCATATCGGTTTTTATAAATGATAGGCATCTACATGTTGTAAAATATTTTTTGTATCTAACACCAATTTTTCTGTTAATTTATATTCCATTTCTATAATTTCACGATGTCCAACCATAATAACGACAAATTGAATCTCTTTTAAAAACTCATCTAAATTAAAATACTGATTTGGCACTATCCTTTCATGTATATATGGATCATAAACTTTTGCACTTCCTGCCAAATGTTTTTTCATACAGTCCAGCAATTGCATTGTGGGACTTTCTCTAATGTCATCTACATCTTCTTTATAGGTCAATCCATAAAATCCTATGCTTCCGAAATCCTCTATTTTATTTTCCTCCATAATGGAAGCTACCCTCTCTAAAACAAATTCTGGCATAGAACTGTTTATTTTTCGAGCAGCTAAAATGATATTTGCCAATCCAGGATAATCTCCTACCAAAAACCAGGGGTCCACAGAAATACAATGGCCTCCTACTCCTGGCCCTGGAGAAAGAATATTGACTCTGGGATGTTTGTTTGCGATTCGAATAATTTCATAAACATCCAAATTGTCTGAACGGCAAATTTTTGCCAGCTCGTTGGCATATGCAATATTAATATCCCGAAAAGTATTTTCAACTACCTTTGTCATTTCTGCTGTTCGTATACTGGTTACAGTAATTTCTCCCTGACAAAAAGATGCATACAGCTCTCGGATTTTTTCACCAATTTCAGGTCTGTCTGCCCCAATTGTCCGATTATTATGCAAAAGCTCATAAATCATATTTCCTGGAATAATTCGTTCCGGGGCATGTACAAGATGTATATCTTCTCCAATACGGAATTTACTCTCTTTTATAATGGGACGTATATGCCGATCAATGGTTCCTGGAGAAATTGTAGATTCAATCACAAGAATCGTATTTTCCAAACACACATCCAATATTCTTCTGACTGCATTTTTCAAGTAAGTTGCATCTACTTTCTTGCTAATATCATCATAAGGAGTAGGTACCGATACAATATAAATATCTGTTTTCTGATATTCTGAAGAAAATTGAATGCCCGCGTTCACTGCCTTATAAAAAAGATCCTCCAATCCCTTTTCTTCAAATGTTGTCTCCCCCGCATTTAATGTATCGATCAATGCACAATTATAGTCCGTTCCAACCACCTTCACTCCATGGGTTGCCATCATAAGTGCCGTGGGAAGACCAATATAGCCTAATCCTATTACATTAACCATTTTCTTTTCCTCTATCCTTCTCTTGTTCTCTAAATTCTCTATTTTTTCATCTTCCATGGTTCCAAAAACTTCCAGCCTTTTTATTGTTTCATAAATCATAATAAGATCTGTAGTCTCATTTTCTCGGTATAATTTACATATCTTTTTAAAATCTATATCACACGTTTCAAGATTTTTTATCATATCATTCATGTATAAAAAACTGGAAATAATAATCTTATCCGCATCTTTTGGTATTGATTTATAAGTAACAATCGGATAGATGGAATCATTTTTAGCAGATAAACATTTTGAATTTTCCGTTACAATGTAAAACAACCTGCTTTCAATTCTTCCATAATACTTTTCATATAAAAACAGCATGGCTTCTGTATGTTTTCCCATCCCATAAATACCTATTTTGAGAAATGGATTGTTGAGATGCAACACCTCTAATTTTTTTCTCATTTTTTTATTTAATTCCTCTGTAATTTCTTTATACTTCATAAAGTATTTTTCTCTATTACTTTTCAGAAGAATTTCACATATTTTTAGAAATGCACAATGATCGTTCAGGGATAATAATTCAAGCTCACATAATCTTTCCCAATCTTCAATAAATTTTTCCAAAAATGGGATTAAAACTTCCTCATTTGATACATCATCACATTCCTCTATCATATTTGTTACTTTTCCTGCTATTTGCAAAACAAATTCAAACCAAAAATCCTTTTTCTCTTCAATAATCGGTCTTTCCTTGATATAATCCCATATTTTTAATTGAATCTTTACTTGATCGAAACATCTTTTTTTATCCAAAACCGTGGTCGTTGTAGAGCCAAACCGATAACGTCTTATATATAATTGATCGGGTATACTTTCTACCTTCTTTGCATGAAGGATCAATTTTATATAAAAATAATTATCTTCATAAAATAAACCTTCCGGAAAAGTAATTTTATACTTTTTTAAAAATTCACTTTTGTATGCTGACATACAGCAGGAAACGATATAATTCTCAGGATAAGAGCAATAAAAAAATTCCAAACCACTCATTATATGATTGCAGAATTTTTCATTCCGCAAATATAAATTCGGATGTACAATGCCTTCCATATCTTCTTTTATTTCAGATGCAAAAAATAAAATATCCTGATCTCTAAGTTTTTTCTTAACTATTTCAACTGTATGAGAGATAAGACAATCATCCGAATCTAAAAACATCAAATAATCACTTTTAAAAAATCTCATTCCATGATTTCTTGCCGCACCTTGTCCTTGATTCCTTTGATCAATGAGCTGAAAATTAGAATAATTTTTGCAATAGCATTCACATATCTCTTTGCTTTTATCGGAAGATCCATCGTTTACAAGAATTACTTCATCAAAGGGAAGGGTTTGATTTACCACGCTATCCAAACACTCATACAAGTATTCTTCTACATTATAAACTGGAATTATTACTCCCAACGAATATTCGGATTTGATCTGCATGTTCAACATCCTCCTATGACATTTCGTAAACGATATCTTCCATCGATAAAATTGGATAATCAATTTTATTTTTCAACATATTTTCGATTTCTTCATAGTAATGAACCGCTGTAACTACAATTACATCTACCTCTTCCAATTCTCCATCCGGAGTCACAATAGTTACTTCTGAGTATAGGTTATCTGCATTTTTATCAATCATATATTTCACTTCAATCTCTGTATCTTTTAGTTCATCATACAACCGCTCGCCCAGCTCTTTCATACCATAAATGGCAACAGACTTATAACCATTTTTGAGAAAATAATCTTTTAAAGATTTTCCCTCCTGTTTCAAAGTCAACCACTTATTTAATATCTTATAAAATTCGTACATCTTTTGAAAATTGTCTTCCAACTTAGCTGTCTTTGTTGAATACATTTTCGCTGTAATACCTGCTCCTGCAATGCAGCTAATAAAAGATGAAACCACTATAAAAATATTCTTTTTCATTTTTATTTTCCTTTCACAATTTCATCCATAAATCCACATAATCTTTTTGCCTGATACTCTCTTGAAAATTTCCTAATATGATTGTTACCAATATATTGATTATGATCATGGAGAATAAATTGTATTATCTCGTCTTCTGACGTTGTAGCAATTCCCTTATTCGTATAAGCAAGTATTTTTGCCAAATCTGATTTCTTCGATGTAATTGCTAAAACAGGTGCTTTTTCATTCATTAACTCATAAGTTTTACCTGGTACTGTTACCATCTGATCTATATTTTCTTCCTGTACAGAACTTAAAATAATATGTATATAAGCTTCCCTTTGTTCTTCATTAATAACCTCAAAAGGCGCTGATGGAAGAATCGTAATATAGCTTGTCATTCCCATCTTTGCAACCATTTTTCTGGCCTTATCATCTAATTTTTTTGGTCCAATCGACCGAACGATTAACTTGATATTTTCTTTCTCATTTATTTTTTTCAACGCGTTTAATAATAAACCAAATCCATCCAATCTATGCTCATATAAAGAGCCAGCATAATATAAATATTTTTCTTCTGAATGCCCTCTTTGGCCTATTTGCGTCTTATCCCAACCGTTATATACTGTAATAACCCTTTTAGAATTATATTTATTTTGTAATATCTTTTTAAGTCCATGAGTCGTGGTAACAATACCATTTGCAGACGACAGCAGCATTTTTTCAATCATTTGATCAATCTTGTAGCATCGTCTGTATCCGTCTTCCGCTTCCTGCCATTCTGAAATTAAATCTCGAATATCTGCCACATAGAAACACTTTAATTTATCAGATAAGTATTTTGCTATATACAGATTTCCAATTGGCCCATATGTACCTATAATAATATCAATATCCTTGAATTTTTCCCAATCAATCTTTTTCCTGACCTTTTCATACCATAGCAATTCATCATATCCCATAATTGCCCGACTGCAAAATTTCCGTTTATATAAAATCCCATTGAACCAATGAATTACCTTTTCCTGTATTCCTTTTATTTGTTTTTCTTTCCCAATTCTTATAATATTTTCCAAAGGAATCGGAACTTCTAAATCTCTTTTCGCACCTAAATAGCCACATTCATTTATTGTGGTGGTCAATATATAAGCTTCATAACCACATGCTTTAAAGTACTTACACATAGTTCCATATCGTTTTGCTGCCATACTATTTAAAGGAGGAAAATAATAGGATACAATCAACACTTTCTTCATAACTTTCTCCTATTTAATTACTCAATAAATAAATACTTTTTCCAATTGAGTTACTAACTGATTCAGACTTTTTATTTACAGGATTACTTTTATTATCATCTGAAAAGCTTTCCAATATATTTTCCAGATCATTCGATTGTTGTTCAAAAAGAATTGAGAATTTGGACATCATATCTTGAAATATAGTCTTTTCTATTTGGAGAATAAACTTTTTATCTAAATGATAATCTAAAATTCTATATTCCAACTCTTTACTATCCACCTCAAATATCCATTTATTCTTCAAAGAAAAAAGACCAATATATCTGTCATCTCTTACATATTGAAGCAAATATTTATGCCGCAATAACTGCGTACTAATATTTTCTTCTGTATGGCCTTCCTCTTCTATAGAAAATAATTTCATTTCATATGTATCTTTATCAATATATACAATTTCATTTGTTTGAAAAGGAATAAACCAAATATATCTTCCTGCTGATACAGAACAAAGAAACAGTGGTATATCTGCCGCATCTTCTATCTCATGAAAAAGATCTTTATATTTTCCAGAAAAATTCCAGATTCCTATCCCTTTTGGAAAATTATCCAAAATCGTAATTTTCTCAGTGGATTCCTCCCATATATAAATATTCTTCTGTTGTCCACTTAACCAAAACTTATTTCCATCAAAGCAAATCGTCTGGATTAGATCATTAATTTCTGATAAATTGTAAATTTTTATACTTTTATCCAAACAGTTAAATTTATAAATATTGGCCGGAGAAACACCTGCAACATAGATTTCCCCATTGACCATAACACTTTCTGTAATGTTTTCATCTGTATTGATTGGTAAATCATAATAATTGATAATACATTCCTTTTTTGTATCCAGTTCGATGATTTGTTTTAAGCCAATAGAGACCATATATAGTTTCTCTTCTATTAACCATGTATTAAAACAACCAACTCTCACTTTGTCCGGATTCTCCAAGGGAATATGCGTCCATAAACCATTGGCAAAATGATACAACCATATATCGCTTCCCTTATCAGGCAAACAAATCACAGCATTTTCTGCCTGAATACATCGGGGATGTTGCCGCAATTCAAAAACATGTTCCGTTGGGATCTTATCCACTATTTTTGTTGTTTTTGTATTTTTATCAAAATAGAACAGAACATCCATAGCGCCTGCCATAAACCATGCTCCATTGCCATCCATCTCCCACCCATTACTCCAAATATAGTGGTAATTTTCTCCAAAAAATTGTTCTGTTCTCATCTTTTATATCCACCTAATTATCTTTATTATATGAAATTATATAATATCTCATCTAATGCAATCACGTTTGCAAATCCAGCCTTCTCTAAATTTTGTTTTATTTCATCAAAAGAAAAAATAGCTGTTACAATAACTGCATCCACATCACATTTCTCTATATTTTTCAAATCCAGAATATCCAACCCTTTCAGTCTCATTTTAGGATTACAATCTAACCCATATTTAATATGAATCCCTGTATTTTTCAATTCATGAAAAAGTCGTATTCCCATATAAGACATTCCATAAATAGCAATGGTTTGAATTTCATTTCTTTTTAAATATTCCTCTATGGAATTTCCATTTTCTTTTGTCATCATCCAAATATCATATAGTCTTATCATATGTAAATGTTTGTTTGCAATGATCTCACTATTTGTCAATTTTAGACAATACTTATGTCCTATCCAATATGCCCCCAAAAATAATCCTGCAAGAAAAAGCACAAAATTTATAAATATTTTGACTATGACTTTCCGCATTTTATTTCCTCTTCTAATAAATCATATACACAAATCACGTTTCCCAAAAAACCTGCTTTTTTCAATTTCTGACTAATAAAATCAAATTTCCCATATGTTGTTACAAGTATTGTTCCTGACAATCCAGACACAGAATCTGGCCTCTTTACAGCTATATCTTCCCATTTTTTTAAGTAAGTAAATTCATCAAAAATAGTTTTAAACTGCAGTTGTTTTTGGTATAATCGAATCATTAATTTTCCAAGAGTTCCGATTCCATATAAAAACATATCACTACAAGTTTCATTCCTATTTTTATCTAACTTTTCTATAATTTTTGAGTCTGATAAAATAAGTTCCACTGCCCGCTGAATATGTTCCGCCTTCACTCCTGGATGCTGTCCCAAAGAACTAGACATGTCTCCGGACCACAATAATACCTTTGGATCTTGAAAAATAGGATGTTTCATAATCTCTTTATACTGTAAATAATATGGATGCTCTGTATTCCTTACATCCATGAACCACTGAATATGTTTATTATAAATTCCTCCTGGAAAAATCGGTCGTATCCGAACTCGATCAGCTCCAAACTCTTCTATACATCGTCTGGTAAACTCTGGCATCTCTCGAAAATTTTCTTCTTGAAGAACCGTTGCCAATTCGAAACGATTAATGATTCCTTTTTCTCTTAATCCCTTAACAAACAAAAGGTTATCCTCGATTTTCTTAATGGGCAGCTTTGTTCCTGACAAATGTTGATAGATTCGTTCATTAAAACTCATAACTGTAATTTCAACCGAAAGATGATATTGTCCTAAGTTCTCAATTTGCTTCCAATGCATCTCATCAAACATAGAACCATTGGTTTCCAAAACCACCTGAATCTCTTCAGCCGGAGCAAGGGGCTTCCATGTTTGAAGCAGTTTTAAAATTCGTTTACTGGCAAATAATTCTCCTCTGCCATTTGCAGCAAGTGTACGAACATGTGGCATAATCTTTTCAAGACGTTTTTCCAATTCTTCATATTGGATATTGTAATTATGATTTCTCGTATCTTCCATGTGTTGATGGCTGGAACAGCATGTGCAGGAGTAATTGCATACCCCTTCGTATCCCAAATGGAGTTCGGTGGGATAATCTGGAATTGTTTCTACATCAATTAAAATTTCCTCCATTTTCCCATTTGCTAAATAAGGACAATTATCTTTATCACAGTGGGAATAATCACCCTCCGAAAGACTTTTTCGGATCGCCTCCGCTTTTTCTCCGTGAAGAATCTCACTCATATCCTGTTTCAGCAAATTTCCAATTATATTATTTCTTCTCCAACTGCAAATCCGCACATCTCCTTCGGCATTCATAATCTGCAAAAAATTGATTGCTCTGCTACAAACTTTCATTTCTAAACACCTCTGCCATCTTTTTCAAAACAAATTTCCCATATACAATTATATTTTCTCTATTAAATTCACATAAAACCTTTCTAAAACTTTTTTCAAAATAGGCATAAAATAAATCTGCTGTATCGATTCTTTGGTTAAAGCATTCTTCCATATATTTTTTTGTTCCCAAATGATAAGAATAAACTAACCATAGTATATTTTTATTGTTTGTTTTTGCAGTCCAACTAATTCCCTCAAAAATTCTTCTATGATCTAACATAACATCCCGAAAATAAAAAACATCTCCCGATAAACCTAAAAAAGCATTTAACTTTGTATCCCCATTTCCTGCATATTGGTAAAATCCTTCTATTTGTTTTTTCTTTTGACTTTTCCAAATATTCCGGTACAGTAAACTTGCCACATGCCCTGCCAATTCAAATCTTTTCACTTGTTCTTTTCCGTAAATATGTTCTTCACATATAGGGTACATTCCAAAATCTCGATGTAAAAGATTACCATCTTTATCAACACATCGAACATTATGCGCTGTTCCAATAAATTCAGAATGGGTTTCTAAAAAACCAATTTGCTTTTCTAATTTTAATGGATCTGTCCAATAATCATCCCCTTCTAAATGTGTAATATATTTCCCGGTACATCTCTTAATCATTTCTAATGAACTTTTTCCTGCTCCGACATTTTTCTCCCATAAATATAAAGCAATTTTATCCGGATATTGATTGTAATAATTCAACACAATATCTCGCGTTGAATCAGTAGAACAGTCGTCACTAATGATAAGTTTATAAGAATATTGGGTTTGCTGCATCAACACACTTTCCATTGCTTGCGCAATAAAATCTTGATGGTTATATGCAAGCAACTGAATCTCTACATCTACTGGACTTGTATCCTTACAAATATATTGATATTCATTTCTTTTTACCATTTTATATCCCACCTCTGTCTTAAAACCGCATTCGTGTTGCTGTCCTCTTCTAATTTCCTCCACACCTGCCTTTTACGGCACTGCATATAAAACCAGCTCTGTACTATACAACGAATATGCGCGAATATAAAATTTATATCCTTCATATAAAGTTCGAATATATTCAGGAATTGTTATTAAATCTTCTCGTCTGTGATACACACAAATTGCCAGTATAGGATGGTATGTTTCAATCGTATTTCTTGCGCCTTTAAGTGCATAAAGTTCAGCCCCTTCTATATCCATCTTAATAAAATCTGCTCTTTCTCCCTGTAAAATATGGTCAATACAATCCACGCAAATACTCACATCACCTGCACTGACAATTCCACTTGACGTTCCATTTGTTAAAAATGTCAATTGATCTTCTTTATCCCATGCCCCAATTTGTAATGGCTTAACCCCTTTATAATTCAAAGAAATGGAATCTAATTGTTCATAATTGTCTATATTGGGTTCAAGTAAATATGCCGTTCCCCCAAAATCACACCCAGTACTCTCCTTAAAAGCCTCTGCAAATGCCAAAAATGAATCACCATTATAAGCACCACAATCCACAATTGTATTAATCTTACACAAATCTATAAGATTACTGTCATAATAAGCATTTGTCTCCCATAAATTTTGTAATTCCCCAAATTTCCCACTGATTTTTTGATTAATATAAGCCTCAACACATGCTATTGATTTTGGATCGGATAACATTGAATAAAAATGCTCAAATTCTTTCAAATGTTTCGTATAGTAATCATAATCAATTCCACATTCTTCCACTGCCCACAATGAAAAAATATCTTCATACAAAATTTCTATTGTATCACTTAAAGTTCCCATACGTTTTAGATCATATCCATTGATTGCAATTATCAATAGGACACATTGCGGCATTTTTAAAACATCTTCTGTACAAATAATTTCACCTGTATTCGGACGTTCTATTTTATCCTTATCAACGACAAAACCATCCACATTTTTTCCATAATACGATAATGCTTCATAAAGTTTTTTTCCACATTCCCCTGCACCAAGAATATATATTTTTCCATTTTTCTGTTCATATTCCTCTATCTTTTTCAAAAAAATATTTTCACAATTCTTGATTTTAAACATGTTTTTATCTCTTTCTTAATTGTTATTAATGGATTTCTTCAATAAAGCTTCTCTTATCTCATAAGATTCTAACAAGGCATTATCTGGAGTATTGCACGTTTCACAAGGCCATTCTTTTGGTCCAAAATTCAAGTGACTCCTCCGAATATCCACCATTTCCTCTGAAAAAAACAAATCCACCACCTTATGATTTGCAACATTTCCGAGATTTTTTTCATTTACAAAGATATTAAAACAAAAACGAACAAAACCATTTACATCAATATATAATTCCCGAAATGGAGTGCAACAAGGCTGATTTCGCTTTTTACCAGATAAAAACTCGATCTTACCTCCCCGGTCAGTTCCATCCTCTTCCCAGTTGTTTGTTACTACCAATAATTTAATTTTTTTATACATCAAATCACAACTGATATTGTGCATATCTTTCATTTTTGTAATGGTATATGTTAATCCTATTCTTTTAAAGAAAGCATCTATTTTTTCTTGTGCAATTTCATCTGAATAGGTTTCATTTACATCCATATGTTGTGTAATTAATATTTCATTCAATCCCGCTTCATTTAACTCGTCCAATAAATCTTTTGTCAGATAATCACCATTGGAATTCATACGAACATAACTACATGGGCAATATTGTTTTATTAATCTTATCCGGTTTAAAATATCCTTACTTGCTAAAGGTTCATTAAATAGAGAAAGAGTAAAAATACCTTTATAATCGATTTGTCTCATTTCTTCCAAGATCTTTTTGTAAAGTTGATCATCCATAAACTGTTGTTTTCTTGGATATTCAGATACCGGACAATATACACATTTTCGATTACAAAACGCACTTGTTTCAATACCAATTTCCTGCACATATTCATTAAAAATGATCCATTTCTGCGAGGATTTCATATTCTTTTTTAGTAATGTTTCTGCATTTTTAGATTTTAAAAAATATGGCCAAAATTCGCTTCTAGCTATATAAAAAAAATTATTTTGAACCATTCATCATCACCTTTTATTCCATCAATTTATGTAATTTTGATATAATGTTTTGCTCCGTAAAACCATACATTTCTGCATTTTCTGTCACGTAACCATAATTTGTAATAAACTCTAATGGATATCCAATGAAATCCATTTTTATCATTTCTCCCTGCAAAGCAGAAATAACATCTCTTGTTAAAGTCCCATAATAATTAGGTTCACAAAGAAGAACCCGATTATTTGAAAGATGTTCCTTTAAGCACTCGTTGTCAAAAGGAGCTACCGTCGTATAATATAAAATAGTAACATCCTCCTCTTTCACTGCTCTCATAACTAATTCCAAAATTGGGCCTACTGCAATAATCGTTGCTTTCTTTCCCTTTTTCATTATATTTGCTTTTCCAAAACTCACATCACAGGGATAGGAATGGTTATATCTTGTTATCCTATAATAAGTTGGGCTGTCATTTGCATATGCTTCATAAAATAAAGACTCAAATTCTGTTATCCTTCCTGGAACCACTACCTGCATTCCAGGAATCTGTTTCAATACACTAATATCGCCAGGACTGCAATGAGTTGTTCCAAAATTAGCGATCTCTGCCGATGCCCCTAATCCCACAAAATTCCCCCTCACTTGCTGATAGCCAAAATCAACCTTTAACTGTTCATATGCCCTCTCTGTGATAAATGGGGATTGAGCATAAAAAATAGGAATCATCCCTTCTATAGCCATTCCTGCTGTCATGCTCACAATTGCCTGTTCCATAATTCCAGCATCAAAAACTCGTTCTGGAAAACGCTTCATTATATCCGCCATACTTTTTGGCGCTGCAACACCTGCTGCACCAAAAAGAAGTAAAACTCTTTCATCTTTTACAATCAAATCTTTTGCCACTCTAAAAAAAGCATCAAGCATTCTATTCATAGCATTCAAGGTCTCCCATAATATTTTGATAATCTTCTTCTGAAATTCCTTTATGGTGCCATCCTGCATGGTCCTTTTCCATGATTCCGATTCCTTTTCCCTTTACTGTATTGGCAATAATTGCATAAGGAGCCTTTGGTCTTTTGCTTAAAGCTTTTCTGATTTGATCTTCATCATGTCCATCCATTACTGTGGTTTCCCATCCAAATGCCCGAAATTTTTCATCTAACTGTGGCATATTATCAAAAGAACCATTATTATCTACAATGCAGCAAATATTAATTAAACCAAATCTGCTTGCAAATATCATGGATTCCCAATTACTTCCCTCATTCAGCTCCCCGTCTCCAACGATCACATATATCCTGTTTTTTCTTTTTTGAAGTTTCCAGGCATATGCAATCCCAACTGCATTTGGCAGACCGTGCCCTAAAGAACCGGTTGAAACACTCACCCCCAAAACTTTATGGCGGTCTGGATGAACCCCATATTTGCTGTTCCTTTTCTGAAAAGAATAAAAATCATTTTTTGAAATATAACCCAAATGTTCATATAATGCATATAAAGCCAAGGAAGCATGTCCTTTACTGATCACAAGCCGGTCACTGTCACAATGGTCTAAATCTCCATTTTCCACATACATAATTTCTCTCAACAAAACATTTAAAATTTCCAAGATGGACATTGCCGGTGACAAATGAGCCTCTCTTTTACTTTCATACACCATTTGAATTATTTTTCTTTTCTGACTTATTATGTCTCTTTCATACATGTTTTTTATACCTTTCTTATGATACAATCCTCCACCTCTCCCCCAACTCCAAAACCAATCTCTCCGTCTTCTCCCATCCCAGACAAGGGTCTGTAATGGATTTTCCATAAATCCCTTTCCCAACCAGTTGATTTCCGTCCTCAATATAACTTTCTACCATAATCCCCTTTACAAACCCTCCCAATGCCGGATCTTCCTTACATAAATCAGCCACTTCTTTTGCAATACGTATCTGACGTTCATAATGCTTGTCCGAATTACTATGATTGCAATCCACAATGACAGACATATTTTTTAAATTAGATTGTTTATACTGATCATACAACTGGCATAAATTTTCATAATGGTAATTAGGACAGGCTTTCTTGCTGCTGTCCAAATATCCTCTTAACACAGCAAATGTATGGGCATTTCCTTCGGTTCTGACCTCCCAGCCCCGGTAGATCATTCCCTGGGGCATCTGGGCCGCCAGCATTCCATTTAACATGACAGACAAATCTCCACTCATGGGATTTTTCATCCCCACTGGGACGCTTACTCCACTTGCAGTCAGACGGTGTTCCTGATTTTCCACTGATCGGGCGCCTATGGTCAGACAAGCGATCAGATCCAAAATATAATAGGCAAATTCCGGATACAACATTTCATCCACACAATACATTCCCGTCTGCTGGATCACATGAAGATGGATTTTCCTTGCTGCTACCAGTCCGGCTGACAAATCATCCTGTAAGCATCCCAAGTCAGGTCTGTGCAAGATCCCCTTATATCCCATCCCGTTGGTCCTTGGCTTACTGGTATACACACGGGGAACAATCAAAAATCGGTCTTTTACTCGGTCCTGTAAAATGGATAGTCTGCTGATATAATCAATCACCGCATCTTCCCGGTCAGCGGAACATGGACCAATAAACAACAGTCTTCGGGAGTCCTTTCCTTCCAGAATTGCCCGGATCTGGGCAATGGCTGCTTCTCTTTTTCCCTTCTGATGATCCGACAGAGCATACTCTGCCAGCAGCTCTTCAATATCCGGTAATTTTCTTACAAATTTCATATGAACCTGTCCTTCTATGGCTCTACGGCAACTCCGATCTCTGCTGATTTGTACGCTGCATAAATAATCTTGATGGTATCGTATGCTACCTGAAATCCTGATTTTGGCTCCCTGTCATAGTAGATTGCCTCCATAAAATCCCGCATTTCGTCCGTATAGCCCCGAATAATTTCATCCTCTAAAAAAGGATGGTTCCAACCCAGTTTGGAAGGCAGCATTTCCGAAATATATACGTCCTCCAAATGGTCTTCGTCTAAAAAGTAGGTGCTCATCAAATCAGACATGGTCAGATTGCAGTAAATTGCCGCGTCATTACAGTACAGCTCCACATAGTTTTTACTTCCTCCCAAAAGAGTGTCCGTTGCAATCACGACTGCTTTAGAGCCATCGGAAAAGTTCAGCAGTACGGTCCCGCAATCCTCCACATCCAAAGGCTCGGCAGCAATATGCCTGTGTTCATACTGGGAAAGCCCTTTTGTAATCTGCCCCATATCTGCAAATACATTTTTTACATAAATCTCTTCTCCCCTCACTGTTGCTTCCAACTGTTTCAGCCAAAGAATCGCTGATAATGGATGGGCGCCTGTCCGGATAAATGTCCCTCCTCCTGTTTTATCCCAACGTCCTGCCACAGGAGAACTGGACCCTTTTAAACTTTCCTCTCCTTTTGCATATAAGATTTTAGAATGCTTTTTTTGAATAATTTCAGCTGCCTTATTTACTGCTGGCGCATAGATAAAATTTTCAGCATACATAAACTTTTTATTGGATTTTTCCACTGCGCTCTTTAATCGTTCCAATTTATTCAGCAAAACCTCATACATTTTCACTTTTGAGACACAACTCCCAATGGGTTTTGGGTCTTCTGGTTCGCCAAAATATCCACTCAAAGGTTTTTCGCAGATCACATGTTTTCCCGCCTCCAAAGCCTGGAGAATCATATCCTCATGGGCATAAGGAGGAGTACAAATATCAATCACATCAATTTCCGAATCCTCCAGCAGATCTTTAAAATTTAAAGAAGCTTCCTGAAAATCATATCGTTTTTTGGCCTCATTCACCTGCTCATAGCGTCTGGCAATAATACGTTTATTACATACTGGTATCCCACTAAATCTTTTCAAAGCGTTCATATGAAGTTCCGTCGCCCTTCCGGCTCCGGCCATGCCGATACAGATTTCTCCTTTTTTGTTCATACCTGCTCCTTTTTAACTGTCACAGCAGAATTGTCATATTCTTCCACTAAAATCTGTTTCATTTCCTCTGGCGAGGAGAAATTGAAAAAGAAAAAACCAATTGGTTCTGACTCATAATGCGTAACCAAATCCCCTTCTTTTTTCAGAATAAGGGTGTTCATCAAGTTTTTCTTATATTTCTCTGGAATCTGTATTGTCTCAATGATCCCGTTCTCTTTTGCAAGAATTGTCTTATAAGCATAAAATCCTTCCGAAACAGCTTCTTTCGGAAAGCTCTCACAGGACAGACCGCACCTGGCTCTTGCCTCCCAGTAATTCCAATCAAAACCATTTCTCATGCTGGCAGGATACCAATACATATTTCCAATGGTCCGGCGCATGACTTCTATAATCTGTGGATCACCGTTAGGATTCATCATATACTGAAGGTGAAATATGCCATCTTTTAAGGATAATGCCTTTGCAATCTTTTCAATCTGGCCAATCAGCAGACCAGATACCTGATGGTCCTTATCTGCCGGAAACGTATCGATTTCCACCCGGTAAGGATTAATAAAAGAATATTCATTATTACTACAATACGCTACCACCTTCTGCTTGGAAAGAAAGGTGCAAAAACCGTGCTGTGTGCCTGAAATGTATGGTTCTATCACAATTCTTCCTGCTCTTGACTTTAAAAACGCTTCTTTTACAGCCGCAAATCCTTCCTCTTTGTCTTCTGCTTTATGGATTCCATTGCCAGCGCTGCAGTCCGTAGGTTTTACAATAATTGGATAGGCCGCTTTTTGAATGTATTCATAAGCCTGCTGGTCATCGGAAAATATTTTTGCCTCTGGCGTAGGAATATGATTTTCCTTTGCAAATCTTTTAAATCGGTCTTTATTATGTAAAATCAGCGTTGTCTCATAAGAATCATACCCTGGCAGCCCAAGTTTCTCAGCCACATAAGCAGCTGTATACACACCAAAATCATTACAGCATGGACAAACCGCATCCATGTTTTTCTGTTTTGCAATATTCAAAATAAGATCTTTATCCGAATAGTCTGCCTGTATGTACTCATCCACATACTTTTCCCCAATTAATCCTGGCATACTTCCGGTTGAAATAATAAAATACCCCAATTTCCGCAATGCCCATATTAATCCCAAATCATTATGACTTGCACATAACAGCAGCACCTTTTTCACTGATCTCTCCTCCAAGCTTCTCCCTTTGTAATGATTCTAACAGGAATCATTTCTGCCTCTGAAACGATTTCTTCTTTGATAATTTCTGCTTTGATAACGATTCCAACCTATCATCATTATTTCAATCCATTAGACCGGATTCTTTATTACATCTATAACCCGAATCTGTTCCATCTCCTTTAGTCCTTCAAAAACAGGCAAAACCAATACCCTTTGTGAAAGCTCCCTGGCAGTTTTCAATTCCACTTTTTTGTATCGGTTTTTAAAACACGCCTGATCCGATGTAAGCGGATAAAAATATTTTCTGGCATATACATTCTCTTCTTTTAATTTCTCATACAATATATCCCTGCTTACCGGATATTCCTTTTCCATTAAAATTGGAAAATAACCATAATTTTTGTTTGTAGTTGAATCTTTTTCAAAAAACCGGATTCCCCTTACACTCTTTAACTGCTTTTCGTACACTTCACACTGGGTTTTCCGCCCTTTTACAGCTTCCTCCACATGCCTTAAATTGCACAGCCCCATAACTGCCGAAAACTCATTCATCTTGGCATTGGCCCCAACCGAGACCACCAGCTCCTCCCCACGAATCCCAAAATTCTTCAAATTATACAATTTATCGTAAAGCTTCCCATCTCCAAAGGCCACAGCCCCGCCTTCTATAGTGTTAAATACTTTTGTGGCGTGAAAGCTGAAAACCGATGCATCTCCATAACTGCCAATTCCGTTTCCCTTATAGTTCACGCCAAAAGCATGAGCCGCATCATAAATTACCTTCAGATTATATTTATGGGCAATCCGCTGAATCTCCTCCACATTACAAATATTCCCATATACATGGACTGGAACAATGGCCACGGTTTTTTCCGTTATCAAATCTTCTATCTTTGTCTCATCTATCGTTCCATCCTCAAGTTTTACATCACAGAAAACCGGCTTTAAATGATTCCGGACAATGGCATGGGTTGTGGAGATAAACGTAAACGGAGTGGTGATCACTTCTCCACCTTCTGGGAAATCCATCACCTGAATGGCCAGCTCCAGAGCCATATGCCCATTTACCATAAGGGATAAATAAGGCACATCCAAATATTCTTTTAACTGTCTTTCCAACTCCATATGATAAACTCCCATATTGGTCAGCCAGTGGCTTTCCCATAAAGGCTTGATTGCTTCTATGTATTCCTCATAAGGTGGCATGGAGGATCTGGTGACATATATTTTTTCTTTTCCTCTTTCCATACTGTCTGTCCGTTCCGCCGGTTTTTCTCATATTTCTCATAACTGTTTTCGGTTCATTGCGGTTGTCCTGCATTATTTCCTTCTGACGATTTCAAACGTTTTTTTCGATCTTAAATACTTTTCCATTTCAAACGTTTTTTCGATCTTAAATGCTTTTCCATTTCAAACATTTTTTCGATTTCAAACGCTTTTCCATTTCAAACGTTTTTTCATTACACGCGCTCATTCGTTTCCCCAATGGTATCCACAGAACGAATGTAACAAAGTTCATCTCACGATTATGGTCTGAATACCGGAATATTATTTAATAAGAAATATATACTTTAAACGGCTAATTATTTTCTTTTTCAAAATACGATTGATAATTTAACAAGAAATATATACTTAATAAATTTATTACTCTCTTTCGTTTTGTTTTCTAATTTCAAATATGATATATTGGTCATCCTAGATTCCTGCAATCAAATATTCAACATCAAACGATTCTAAGAT
>QXWR01000065.1 GCA_009911065.1 Clostridiaceae bacterium
TATGAGTCAGTACCTTCATTTAATTTGACGAATATAAGAAAGACTTGGAGTATCTAGGGTGCAGGATAACAATAGACTTACCAGTTTATGCTCAATATGATGGAAATGTTTATTTGGCAAGAGGAAGTGAGTTTGCAAAGGAAGGGAATTATAGCTGGGAAGATGCCGATCCAGAAGGATTAAATGAATGGCTGCTGGGAAAAATTACGGGAAACGATCAAATAAGAAGAAATATTCGATATATTAAGAAATGGAAACAGGAAAAATACCATGATTCATCATTGGATCATGAAGTTCCACCAAGTATAGGTTTGACCTTGCTAATGTGTAAACATTTTGTTCCTTCAACAAGCTCTGAAGGCGATGATGATTTGCTGTCTTTGAGAATGTCAATTCAAAATATAATGAACGAGTTTGATTTGACATATGATTATTCTGGCAATCTCATTAAAGCAGACATTACATATGATCTTCCGGTAGTTCCATTTACAGATGTATTTTCTAAAATGAAAAAAAGTGATTCATATATAATCAAGTTCTATAATCGCTTGAATAGGGCATTACAGAATTTGACGGATGCATGTAACGTGGAATCAGAGCATGATGCAGGATTAAGTGTGCAAAAAGTGCTTGGAAACAAATTCTTGGTTCCGCCAAAGCAAGTATCTATATCTACTTCTTCGAATAGAAGGGAGCATAGTTTTGGATGAAATAAAGACAATAAGAGAAATATTATCTTCTTATGATGAAATATCAAATATCAGTGATGATGGAAAGATTGTATTTTTTGAACTTTATAATAATACTTATGGGTTACTATTCTTGCCTTTGACAGATCCTCTTAGTAGACCAATAATTTTTATTAAAGACGATGAACAATATGACTATCCGCATATTATGCTGTCAGAGATACCTATAAATGGAGACAATTATCGGGCCTTATGCTTGTATGAGTCAGGTACTCAGATTGAATATATAAAAACTTACGAGGAGAAACTGATAGATGCAATAAATAGACTATTTGAACTCTTAAATTTATCTCCTTATGAGATTGAAAGAGAATTTCAGAATGAATTTCTGTTTTATTGGAATGCACAGGCAAAGGAAGAAGTAGATGTATATATACAGTCTGAAAGAACTTTTCATCGTATGAACGTGTATAGAAACAAAGATGGGATTTTTCGTTTTGTAAGTAGAAAAATAGCTTTGAATGATAAAATTAAATATATGCACGTTCCTAATTTGAATGTTTATTATATTCCGATAATAGACAATAGAGGAATATTACCACCGCTAAAAAACAAATTATGGAATTCCAAAGTAATATTAAATATTTTCAAAGGAAGAGATTATAAAAGAATTGATTCAGAAACTTACAAGGCAATTCAAACTGAAAAAATAAATCAAACGGAAGCCATATTTATTTTTGAAATGCTTGTTGACAAACAAATAATCACATTTGGAGCAAAAGTCAGATTTAAGAGATCATATCACAATACGCTTTTAGAGAAGATTGAGCATTCGATTGATGAAATTGATTATTTGGAAATAAAAAGGTGTGATTACTATTTTCTTAATAAGCAAATTGGAAATGAAACATCTATAATTGGTAAAAAAATTGCTATTGTTGGAGCCGGGTCATTAGGCAGCTATATTTCTGTAGAGATGGTGAAATCAGGTATTAAGGATTTAACATTATATGATTCTGATACGGTTGAAGGAGAAAATATATTACGGCATCAATCAGATTTCTTCTGGCGTGGATGCAGTAAGGTTTACTCATTACAGTATAAGCTACAACAAATTCATCCCGAAGTTATGGTTGAAATAAAAACTGAAAATATTACAACGAAAATATTGAAAGATGACATGAATAAATTTGATATGATAATATTTGCAGTGGGAAATAGTGATGTACAGCTTTCGTGTAATAATCTTTTGAAAAAAGAAAATTATGCAAAACCAGTTCTTTATGTTTGGCTAGAAGCGGGAGGAAGTAATAGTCATATATTGTGTGTGGATTATTCACAAAAAGGATGTTTTGAATGTCTGTATACAGATGAAAAAGGAAGACTGATAAATAATAAAGTGAATAGAATGACCGAGGAACAAGTCGAAAGTCATACTCTAAGAAACGGATGCGGTGCAACAAGAGTAGCATATGGGAGTAGTATTTTGTTAAGAACAACGGGCGTAGTATTAGATATGGTGCAAAGGGTATTTAATCATGAGATAAAAGAAAATATATTATTGAATATTACCAGAACATCGGTTACTGAGCAGAGTGGAAAATTTATTGAAAGTAGGTGTAATTGTTGCGGTGATCCAGATTGAAAATAAATGTGTAAAAATGTTATTGCCAAATAAAAAGGTGGTAGATATATTACCAGAAATTTTTGGAGAGATAAAAAAGTGGCTTCAAACAAGTAAAGATGCTCCAGAAAGCGGAGGATATATCATTGGTTATCAGCATGACAAGACAAAAAATATTTCTCTGGAAGGGGTATCGCATCCATATTTATTAGATATAAGGAATCGGTTTCGATTTGATATAAAAGATCCAAGGCATAATATTTTTTTAATGAAGGCTAAATTAAGAAAAAGTTATTACATGGGTGTTTGGCATACGCATCCGCAAGTGATGCCAGAACCTTCATCTATTGATTGGAATGACTGGTATAAAACATTAGATATTGATCAAACAGCATGTGAATATGCATTTTTTATAATTGCAGGAACTACCTATATAAGAGTGTGGGTTGGTGATTTTCAATCAAAACATATTAACGAAATATACGAATGTGAGAAAGTAGGCGATTTATATAAAAAGGCTTGATTTTAAGAAAATGTTTAAAGCAATATTTGGGGTTTTGTCTATACCATTTTCGTTTATTGGCATAATAGAGATATTGCATATTAAAGAAATTATAGATGATACATGGATAAAGTTATTAGGTATAGATCAAGAGACAGGATTGTATTATGGTTTGACAATTCTTTCGGATAAATGGAAACATAGCGATAATGTTATGTGGGCATTGTTTTTATTCTTTTTGTTTTTGATAATTGTACAAATTGCATATTTTTTATATGAGAATAGACTGGAAAGCATTTTGCTTATAGAGCATAACTCTCTTAATAAAATGTACTTTAAAATAAACAAGGAATGCAGAAATTCTTATATAATTGTTCCGTATAAATTAAATCAATACACAACATTTAATTCCAATCTTCCGCTGAAAGAAAAGTTAAATATTACTATAACGGAGCTTGAGAACCATATTGACAAAATAAATGATAAAATAGAAAAAGGAAAGTATTGGGCAGGTTATGCAGGTATTGCAAACATACCAATGACATTTATGTTAGGTTTTGAGTTAGGAGATGAAAACAGAAAATTACTTTTCCATAAATATCATGGAAGAAAGACATCGGCAAAATTAAAGGATGATTCATTTCATTTATTGAAAGAGGATGAAAGGAGGTTTGTATTCAAAAATGAAATAATTAAAAAATCGAATTTAGAGAGAGAGGGAAAACTTCTTTTGCTAATTGAATTAACACAGCCAATAAAGGAAGCGGATTATAAGACTGTTCAAGAAGAAAATGATTATATTATTAAATTTCATATTGCAGATACAATAAATTATGATGTTGTTGATTCAAGTAGCCAAATAGATGAATATACAGATGAAATTTTGCACTGGGTTGCAGAAAATCAAAAGAATTCCAATATAGTACAAATAAAGATATGTATTGCTGCGTCAAGTGCATTCATATTTGCATTAGGAATGAAGTTTAGCAAAACTCAGAATAAAGAAACGGTAATTTTTCATTATGAAAAGGATACATATCCTTGGGGAGTTAATGTTCATAAAAGGATACCAGTTATTATAAAGGAAATATGAGTATAAAATGAGAAGCACGATAAAATTGCAACAGTTCAGTCGTGCTTTTTTATAATAATTTAGACGAGGGAGTGGTATGGGAGAAGGAGTGGATACTTGTATGCTGAAGGAATATCTGGAAAAAAACTACGGTTACAACGAACCGATTTTCCTTAACGAGGTCCGGCTGGAGGGGCTTAGTGACAATGCCCTGCGCCAGTATTTCAAACAGATGCTGGGGGCAGGCGATCTGGCTCGTTTTGATACCGGGATTTATTATCTCCCAAAAGTGCCACGGCTATTGAAAAAAAGTTATTTAGATCCCATGAAGGTCATTATACGCAAATATATCCAAAGTACAGCAGAAACCTATGGATACTTTGCTGGAGCCACTTTTGCCAATCAGATTGGTCTGACAACCCAGATGCCGGCAACACTGGAGATTGTAACGTCAAAAGAATCGACAGAGGGGCGTACCGTCACCGTAGGCTCCCAGGCCGTCCGGCTGAAACGGCCCGTCACGACTATAACATCGGAAAACGCCGGGCTGCTCCAGTTTTTGGATGCCGTTTTCCATGCAGAAAAATATTCCGAGCTTTCTAATTCTGATACGGGAATTCTTCTGAAAAACTATGCAAAGCAGCGAAATTACAGTAAGGAGCTTCTTTCCAGTGTGCTGTCCAGCATTACGGGTTCTGCTGGAATAAAACTGATTGAATGGGGAATTATTTATGAATTTACATCATGACCACGAAGTATTTAACAGGGGTATGATTATTATTTATTTTAGGTATATCCTTATATGTTTCACTATATATAGTTTCTTTTCGTTGACGGATTCCATATCTTGTGTTACACTTCCCTTGTAATTGATTTTTGTGCGCATCCTTTTATGGAGATACAGGCAGAAATGTCTGTATGCGGCATAGCCCCGCATTGCACACACTGTTAAGTTTGTATGATTGTACCAGCAGTATCACTACGTCCTGTAAGTGATATGCCGCTGGTTTTATTTTTGAAAATTTTATTATCTCTTTTCAGAGCAGGAATGACATGGGTTCACAGGAAACTGCGGACGCCAGGAATAAGAAAGCCATTCCTGCTTTTTTGCTGCCTGAAAGCCGGAAGGCTTATAGGGATAGAACAACATTCACAAGGAAGAAAGGAAGGTGGAGAGCGATTGCAGAAAGTAAGATGGCTGGATCAGGACTGCAACAAATGCGGCAGGCAGTTAAACAGCTGGGATTCCCGGTTATCGAAAACCTTGGCATACAAATACCCGTGCTGCGAATCCTGTATCGCCGGGGAATATGATATGTCAGCGGAGAGACTGCGGGACCGTATGAAAGACTATTTTGGGATGCGCCCATGCCAGGGGCTGTAAGGAGGAATGGAATGAGAGAAAAGGAACATGAGGAATACAATGCGCTGACAAAGCGGCTGCTGGAGGAAGGCTATACCGTGGACAATCATCCGGACTATGTAAGGGTTGATGTTCCCATGTGGCAGGAGAAAACCCTTGATAATTATGATGGAGGGTTTACCTATGAACGCTGGTGGATCTTTGAACAGACTTTCAGGACGCCCTGCGGCCTGCAGTGCAAAGGACTCCAGTGTCACAGCAACATGAGCTACATGGGGATTGAATGGACTTTTGAGAATGATATGGCTACCATCCGCTGTCCTTATGAAAAGAAGGAATGCAAGCTGAAACACGAATACCTTCAGGAGAATAAGGTACTCAGGTATGAGTGTGAGGTTCATATGACGAAAGAGGAATACTGCTATGAAGGGAGCGTAGAGCATATCCTGAAGCTGCATGATGATGAGATACGGAGACAGGAGGTCAGCTTCAGGCTGCAGAAAAATGGACGAGTCTGCCGTGAGCATATGAGGTTCAATCGGGATACCCTGGAATGGGAAATGAACTATGACCCTTATCATTGCGGATCAAGCAGATGTGCAGGGATGTGCCCGGTCCTGGGGCATGAGCTGGATAAGAAAAAGGGGAATGTATTTTATGATGTGAAGATATCTTATCTCAGAAATGACTTGAACGGCACACTGTTTGAAGGACAGGTGGATACCCGGATCATCAAGGGGAAAAAGCTCTTTGACCATCCGGTGAGCATGGATATCGGTAAGATATGTGCCAGGCTCTGCCAGGATCGGATAAGGGAGAAAGTTCGGAGACATTATTTTACGCAGCTGTTTTTCTCTGAATACCACGGCAGGCATTTTTCCTTTGAGATCCAGAATGTCCGTGCGGAACGCAGGGAGAGCCGGGATCTGATGCAGGACCTGGAGGATATACGGAACGGAATCCAGATCGTGCATGCTTCTGATATGGAAAAAAGGGATTCTGAGAATAAAAGGGAGAGACGGCGGCAGGCGCGGGAGTCTGCGGTCAGGCGTCTGGAAAAGAAACTGTTGGAGAACGGATATGAAAGTCTGGAAAAATTCAGTGTAGACCGGCGCCATGCGGATAAATGGCTGGGAGAGGAACGGATCGCAGAACTGGAACAGATGCGCCTGGAAAAAGAGAAAGAGAGAAGGGAGCAGCCAGTGCAATTAAGTTTGTTTGATATGGAAGTTCTGTAAGATAAAGGAAAGGCTGCCTGGAGCAGCAATAATATTTTTCATGCCAGTATTTTTATACAACCATCCATACCATTGTAATGTTAATTTGGATATTCTTGATAAAAAGCGGTTTCTTTAGTATAATAAAACCGTGACAGAAGGTAAAGATTTAATCAGATATATGTTTTCTAAATTATGTAGAAAGGTGGTGTCTGTTATGTCAACATTGCAGAATCAGATTACACAATCTCTGGAAGGACTTTCGGATGACAGCCTGCGCTTTATTCTTGATATGATACAGCGCTTTGTGCTGCCATCAGAGTCAAAGAGTGTGAGTATAAATTATGGCGTTATCACACAGGGCAAAAAACGCAGGCTTGGAAGTATGAAAGGGCAGAAATTTATTGCGGATGGTCATGATATAGACGAGTGCAATGATGAAATAGCCAGATTATTTGAGGTGGATGGTTGATGAAGATTTTGCTGGATACACATATTGCAATATGGGCAGTACTGGATTCGGAGGAATTGTCGAATACAGCCAGGGCAATGATACTTGACGAGAACAATGAAATCTATTACAGTACCGCTTCCGTGTGGGAGATTACAATCAAGCATATGGCACATCCGGAAACATTTTTATTTAGTGGGAAATACCTGGAGAAAGGATGTGAAGAGAATGGTTTTGTCTCGCTGCCTGTATTTAATAAACATGTGGCTGAGCTGGAATCTTTGGTAAGGCCAAAGGATGCTCCACCGCATAAAGATCCTTTTGACAGGATTTTGCTTGCGCAGGCAAAATCAGAAGGAATGAAATTTATGACACATGATACTTTGATTCCGTATTATAACGAATCTTTTGTTATCAGTGTTTAACATGAGTGCAATGATTGATGTAAAGAGCCAGAAGATATTTACAATCTCGAACTGGCTAAAGGTGTGAGCGCATTTTCTTTTGTTGGTTATTTATAAAACACTATATATAGTATCAACAACTTGACTAAATCAATATCTTGTGCTAAACTGTCCTTGTAATTGATTTTTGTGCGTACCCCGTAAGGGAAATGCAGTCCGTTCAGGCTGTATGCGGAGAACTTTCCGCATTGCACACGCTGTTAAGTTTGTATTTTTGTGCCAGTAGTACCATTATGCCCTCCGGGCAGTGGTTTACTGGCTTTTTTATGTAAAAGGGATGACTTTCCCTTTAAGAGCGGGAATGACTATGGTTCATGGAAATCCATGGACGCCAGGATTTGGCAGATGGTCATTTCCGCTTTTTTATTTTCAGCCCAAATGCCGGTAACGGCTTTGAGGATAAAACATTTTAGAAAGGCAGGTACAAAGAATGAGCATGAGAAACAAAAAGGCCGGCAGGAGCTGGCAGAAACAGGCGGCAGGATACCCGTTCAGGGATACCGCTGTCCAGAAAGCCAATGACCAGTACTGGAAGAACTGTACTACGATCCGTACAGTGAACTTCACGCACAGGGCCAGAAGGGGGGCGTGACCATGCCCGATACGAACATGGAGAGGGAAAGGCACAGCCCGCTGGTGCTGGTGGATACGGAAGACCTTACCAGGGAAGAATGGCTGGACTGGCGGCGCCGCGGGATCGGCGGCAGTGACGTCTCTGCCATCATCGGGATCTCCCCTTTCCGCACCGCACGGGATATCTATTATGACAAAGTGGGTATTGCGGCGGTGGAGGAAAATGAAGGCAACTGGGTGGCTATGGAAATGGGTCATCTCCTGGAAGACCTTGTGGCAAAGATATTTGAAAGAAAGACAGGGCTTAAAATCTATCAGGTCAAAAAGATGTTCCGGCATCCCCTTTATCCGTTCATGCTGGCAGACGTGGATTACTTCATCACCATGACGGACGGCACGAAAGCCGTCCTGGAGATCAAGACCACGAACTATAATGCAAAAGACCACTGGTGGAAGGATGGCAGGGAGACCGTGCCGGTCCATTATGAAGCCCAGGGCAGACATTACATGGCCGTCATGGATATGGACCGGGTATTTTTCTGCTGTCTGTACGGCAACACGGAAGATGAGGTCATTATCCGGGAACTCCGCAGAGACATGGCCTATGAGGAAGAGATGATATTCCTGGAACAGGAATTCTGGAACAGCCACGTGCAGAAACAGCTCCCGCCGCCTTATCTGGAGGACGGGGATGTGATCCTCGCCAGCGCCAGGCAGTATTGCGGCAGGGCGGACAAAGACGCCGGGGCCATTGTTCTGAACGGGACCATGCCGTCCACACTGATGCGTTATATGCAGCTCCAGGAGCAGAAGAAACAGTCAGATAAATATTCCAAAAAGCTGGAGGCCGACATCCAGAGGCTGAAAGCGATCCTGGCTGCGGAGATGGGTACAAGCTGTACGGCCATCTGCGATATGGACGGGAGCCGTTACACGCTGACATACAACCCGGTGCGCAAGATGGTCGTTGACAAGGACAACCTGGCAAGGCTGAAACTGCAGTACCCGGAGATCTATGAGCAGTTTGTGACGGTATCGGAATTCCGGACGTTCCATGTAAAGGTCAGTGCTGTGGATGCCGCCTGAGAACAAAGAGCGTAACAGTTCAGATACCCCTTGAACTGTTACGGCATACGGCCATTTAGAATCGCTGCGCGATGGGCCGTATGCCCGCGACCATTACGTTTTCGTACGGTCAGCGCGGTGAACGCGCAGACCTGTCTGAACTGTTACCAAAGAACATCACAGAAAGGACAAGGTGAAAATGAAAAGAAGAACATGGATACCAGGGTGCATAGGGGGATTTCTTTTGTTCCTCCTGATAAGGGACGCGTTCCAGCTGATACGCCTGGGATGCGGTCTGGCGCTGTATCCCCTGCTGGGAGCTGTCCTGGCAGTCATTACGGGCCTGCTTGTGTTATGGCTCTTATGGAGGTGAGAGAATGAGTTATACAGGTACTTATGACGGAAAGATATTCCATAACCCGTCAAATAAATTCTGCATTGTCATTGTGAAGACCGCAGATACTGCCATCCCGGAACAGGCACGGGATAAGAGAAGGTATAAAGACCACCTGATCCGTTTCACCGCTGTGGGCTATGAGATCCCCATGACGGATGCCGTGGAGCTGGAACTGGAAGGGGAATGGGTCAACGGGAAATACGGCATGCAGCTCCAGGTGGAGCAGTGGCGTGAGATCGTACCGAGGACAAAGGAAGGCGTGCTGAGCTATCTCGGTTCCGGCCTTATCAAAGGGATCGGGGAGAAAACTGCCGCTGAGATCGTGGCAAAGTTCGGCACAAATACGCTGGACATACTGGAAAAGCACCCGGAACGGCTGCTGGAGGTCCGGGGGATAACAGAAAACAAACTGGAAGATATCCGGACTTCTTTTGCGGAGAGCCGGATGCTGCGGGATATCATGACGCTCCTTGCGCCCTTTAAGCTGACGCCGAAGACGGCGCTGAAGATCTACCAGCATTTCGGGCCGGCCTGTCTGGATATTTTGAAAAAAAGCCCATTCGAGCTGTGCCAGATACCGGGTTTCGGGTTCCGCAGGGTGGATGCCATTGTAAGGAAAACCGATAACCGCCCCCGTGACCCCATGCGGATCAGGGGCGCGCTCCACTGCACACTGGACGAGGCAAAGGGAAAGCAGGGGCATCTGTTTCTGGGAAGGGAAGAACTGTGCAAGGCAGCTTTTAAGATGCTGAATGAAAAGATCCCGCTTCCGGAAATGCGTGTGCGCCAGGAGGAAGTGGGCCGGGAACTGGACGCTATGATCCTGGGCGGCTCCGTGGTCTCCATGAGGGACAGCATCTACCACCCGAATGCATTCGCGCAGGAGGATGAGACTGCCAGCCGGATCGCAAGGCTTCTGGCGGAGGAAAGGCCGCAGGCAAAAGACATTACCGCCATCATTGAGGAGGTCCGGGCAGAACAGGGCCTCCGTACTTCCGGGAAACAGGAAGCCGCAGTCCGGACGGCATTTCTTTATAACCTGTCCATCATCACCGGTTCGCCCGGTACGGGCAAGACGACCGTTCTGAAGATCATCCTGGAGGTTTACCGCAGGATGCATCCCGACAGGAAGATCGTCCTTATGGCGCCTACGGGCCGGGCAAGCCGCAGGATGGCGGAGAGTACCGGATTTGACGGGGCATGCACCCTTCACAGCGGCCTTGGGCTTGTCAGTGAAGAGGATGAGGGCAGCCGCGGCAGAAAAAAGGACAGCCTGGACGCGGATCTGGTCATTGTGGACGAGTTCTCCATGGTGGATATGTGGCTTGCAGGCAAGTTTTTTCCCGCGTTGAAGGAAGGGGCGAAGATCGTCCTGGTCGGTGACCCGGACCAGCTGCCCAGCGTAGGCGCAGGGAATGTGTTCAAGGAACTGATCCAGTGCGGCCTTGTGCCGGTCACAGTGCTGGACGAGGTATTCCGCCAGGCAAAGGACAGCCTGATCGCCCATAACGCGCGGTTCATCCATGACGGCAGTACCAAGCTGTATTATGGGGATGACTTCCAGTTCCTGTCCTGTGACAGCCAGGCAGACGCAGCAGCAGCTATCATTGAGAAGTATTGCCAGGAGATTAAGAGCAACGGGATCGAGCACGTGCAGATCCTCTCACCATTCCGGACAGAAGGGGCGGCATCCTCGGACCATCTGAACGCCGCCATCCGGGAGATCGTGAATCCGTTCCAGTCCACGGAGGATGAGATCCGTGTGGGTTCAAAGACATTCCGTGTGGGAGACCGCATCATGCAGACTAAAAACACGGATAAGGTATCCAACGGCGATCTGGGATTTATCCGCTATGTGGAGGATACGCCGGAGGGGAAACGGATCGGCCTGGACTTTGGGGAGGATCGCAGCCTGGAATACGGCACGGAGGATCTGGTGAACCTGGATCTTGCCTATGCGACCACCATCCATAAGGCCATGGGCTCCGAGTATGACATCGTGCTGATGCCGGTACTGAAGGCCCATTATATCATGCTCTACCGGAACCTTCTGTATACCGGGATCACCCGCGCAAAGAAGAGGGTGGTGCTGGCGGGAGAAAAGAGCGTGCTGTTCATGGCCATCCACAAGAATGAGATCAGCAGGAGGAATACCCTTCTGGGAGAGCGCATCTGCCTGTATTACAAGGCTTATGCAAGGAGCGCCGGGATCGCGGTGCCGGGGTTCCTGGAAGAAAAACTGAAGGCAGCAGGTTAAAAATGGGATGCAGGTGCAGAAAATGCACGGGGTATCCCTTATTTATTTAAAGAAAGGAGTTTTAAGATGAACAAGAATGAACAGACAGCGACCATGTACGAGAATATCCCTGCGGTGGCAGAGCTGAACAAGGTGCCGGGCTTTAACCCCCTGAAACTGCTCCGCCGTATCATCTCCCCGGAAAACGGGGAGCAAATGATGCAGCTGGATCTCCGTTATAAAAAGTTATGGTTCCGGCTTGCGAACCCCAAAGGCCGCATCCGCCTGAATGCCCTGCGCATCACGGAGCAGATGGCGATCTATGAGGCACAGGTTTTTCTGGAGCGCACCGATGAAAACCCCATTGGCAGCTTTACTTCCAGCTGTACAAAGGAAGAGGCGCCGGGAGGGCAGTATATCCAGGCGGCACAGTATGCGGCTATGGATGAGGCGTTGTCCGATGCAGGCTTTGGCATCCAGTTCGCCGATGTGGGCATGGACGCAAAAGGGAGCCGTTACGGGAGCAGGATCCCTTTTAATGGAACTTCCCAGAAGAAAGAAACAACTGCCTTGACAGGCACAGCTGCGGTTTCCGCAGAAAGGAAACAGCCGGATACGGCGCCAGCCAGAAGTACGGTCACAGCGTTCCCGGCTGCAGCGGAAAAGAAAGAGATACCGCAGCAGGAAAACCCGGCACAGACCTCCGGGCTGCCCATTCAGGGCGCAAAGGCGGCTGTAAATGTCGGGTCTGGGGGAAACAATCCGGCGCCGCACACAGCAGCAGAGGCAAAAACACCGCTTGAAGCGATGGCGGGGAATGGAAATGCTGCGGCAAGCCTTCCGGCTGGTTCCCAGGGCGGTTCAGAATGCCTTCTGGCAAGTCCGGAAAAAAGTTTCGGAACGCTCCCGGTGCAATCCGGCGCCGCACAGAAACCGTTAGGACAGCCCTTTGCAGGAGCAGTGCAAACCGTGAAAGCAAGTGGAGAGAATAAAACGGAACCATCAGCCAGGATTCAGGAGCCGGCTGAAAACAGCAGCCTGCCGGTGGGATCGCAGGCAACAAAGGTTCAGGGAACGGCACAGCCTGCCGGGACCAGGGAACAGCCTGTAAGGGCAGGGGAACCGGAATCTCTTCCGGTACAGAAAAATACAGAAATGCCTGCGGCGGGAGAACCGGGAAATAACCTCCCTGTTTCCGAAAGGAAGGATATGGAGGGAGATACCGGGAAAGCAGTCCAGGACATGATGGCGCTGCTTAGCGGACAGAATGTTCCCACAGAGGCCGCCGCATCTGCCGGTGGAAATACGGGAAGTGCGGAAAATGCGGAAGGCAGAGGTCCGGCACCGGAAGTCCTGGGCCTGCCTGTTTCCGGGGAAACGGTACAGGAAAAAGCAGATGCCAGGTATACGCCGGATATGCCTGTGGAAGAGATCGTCAAGCTGATGACCTTTGAGGAAGCCGGAAAGGTAGTAGTGGATACCGGCGTCTGCAAGGGGCAGACCATTGCGGAAGTGGCAGAACGGCGGCCGCCCAGCCTGAAATTCTATCTGTACGGCGGCTACCGGGGGGATAACAATATCCTTCGCGCGGCGGCCCAGATCATGCTGGATTCCCTGGCTGCTAAAAAAGCCGGATAAAGGCAGGCAATGGAGCGCACAAAAGAAGACAGCAAGGAAGGAGGGTGCAGGCGATGGGCTCGTTTTCACAGGATTTCCCGTTCGGGATCATGGATGTGGTGGAACTGCTGCATTTGCATATCCGGCGCAGACAGGCGGACAGCGCTTATACGGACTGCCCGTTCTGCGGCGACCGGAGAGGGAAGATGAATGTCAATTTTATCAAGAACGTGTGGCGGTGCAACTACTGCGGCGAACACGGCGGGATGCTGAACCTGTATGCAAGGGTCAACAATACCACCAATACCGAAGCCTATCGGGAGATCTGTGACGCGCTTCAGGCGGGGGATACTTCCTGGGGATACGGGCAGGCAGAGAACATAAATCCCGGCGCAGGGGTTCCGTCAGGGAACCTTTGCGCCGGCAGCCAAAAGGAAACCGGGATTTCCCAGGCGGAACGTGCCAGCCCCCAGGAGATACACCAGACCTATTCCCTGCTGCTGGAAATACTGTCCCTGACTTCCGCACACCGGGCGCACCTGCGCTCGGAGAAGCGGGGGCTTTCGGATGAACAGATCGACAGCCTGGGGTTTAAGAGCACCCCGCCCTATTTTCTGTGCCGCTCCCTGACGGAGAGGCTGATGAAGCAGGGATGTAAGGTGGAGGGAGTTCCGGGGTTCTATCTCCATGAGGGCGGATACTGGACTGCAAAGTTTGGCAGCCGCACGGCGGGCATCCTGATACCGGCCATCGGCATTGACGGGCTGATTCGGGGGATGCAGATCCTCCTGGATGTGCCCTTTAAGGATAAGGATGACCCGCCGGAGAAGGCCGGGACGAAATATATCTGGCTTTCCTCCTCCACGAAAAATATGGGAGTCACTTCCGGGAGCCCGGTGCATTTCATAGGGAATCCCTTTGCCCGGACCATCTATGTCACGGAGGGGATACTGAAAGCGGACATTGCCCATGTACTGCTGAACCGTTCTTTTGTGGCGGTGGCAGGGGCAAACAATGTAGCGCAGCTTGGGCCTCTGTTCGGGCTTTTGGCGCAGAACGGTACGGAATTGATCATCGAGGCCCACGACATGGACAAGTACAGCAATGAGATGATCGCGAAAGGAAGTTCCAAGATATACCTGCTGGCAAGGCAGCAAGGAATGGAGTGCCGGCGGCTGACCTGGAATCCCAATTACAAGGGGATTGATGACTGGCAGCTTGCACTCCGGAAAGAAAAACAGCAGAAAGAAGGTGGGGATCAGAATTTACAGAAAGGCCAGGCGGTTTTCAGCCAGAAAGGAAAGGGATTGTCAGATGAACTTCTGAATTTCCCACACCACAGATGGAGGTTCCGCATTTACCAGCTTTCCTTTGATGCAGACCGGGAGACCATCCCTTTTGCGTTTAAGGGGATTCAGGATCTGCACAGGGCAGGATATGAACAGCCCCCGGCTTCGGATTACCGGCTGGTATGCGATTCGGAGCTTGCCTGTCCGGAACAGTGGAAAGATACGGAAATACTGGAACAGATTTCGGCACACTACAAAAAGCAGGTGCCGGAAGGATACAAAGGACGCCCCCTTGCATCTTCGGATGTGGTGGAGCTGGACGATGGAACAGGCCGCCGCTATTTTTACATAGACGGCAGCACATTTGAACCTGTACGCTTTTCTCCTTTTCTTGCGAAAAAATGAGGGGATGAGGGGCGGACGGCAGCTATGGCATGGAATGGGTTTTCCCCGCTCCATGCCGTTTTTGATGAAAGGAGATCAGATATGAACAGTGCATTTGAAGATATGAACATGGAAGTGTGTATGGAAGAAAACCCTTTTGAGGACGGGGGATTGCCGGAGGGCGATTCCGGAAAGGAAGATAGCGGATTCTCCGATGGATTTACCGACAGCGGGGATCTGGCCGGAGAGGTGCCCTTTGACACCGACAGGCAGGAACCGGCTGCGGTTTCCCTTCCGGTCCAGGAGGAAACTGATCCGGATGCAGCATATGAGGACGGGGAAGAAGAATCCGGTCCGGGAAACAATGAAACAGAGGATACCGAGGACGTGGAGAGCGGAACAAAAGCCTCTGGTGCGGAAAAAGAATCGGAGGATAAAAAGCGTGCGGAGCATGAGGCGGCAGAGGCCAGACGCAAATCGGAATGGGAGGCCAGACAGCAGGCAAAAAGGGAGGCAGAACAGGCACAGCTTGCCAAAATGTCTGCCCTGAGTGACGAGGAAGTGGCAGCCGAAGCCATGAAACGTGTGGGCGCTGATACAGAAAGACTTACCCGCAGGAATATGAAGGAGTGCGTGTCAGAATATATCCAGACTTTATGCCTGGAAGATCCGGATTTTGCCAGGTTGACCATGCATCCCCGCAAGACCATGATTCACTGCTTCTATTATATCAACCGGAAAGCCAGGGAGTTTGTGGAGCAGGAGATGAAGGATAATGATATCAAGCCGGAAAACGGCGTTTATGGAAGTGATGTGCCGGACGATCTGTGTTACCAGTGGGCGGAGGAATATTTCCGTGACCCGGATGCAAAAGAGGATCAGGAGAAGGAGGAGAAATTTGTTCCCAGGGCATATAACGGTAAATCCAGTGTTATGTCTAAAAATACAAAGGCTGCGGGAAAGAAAACTGCAGGAAAAGAGAAGAATGAGAAAAAGGAAGAAAAGAAACCGCAGGAGAAAGGAGTAGATGGCGGGCAGTTTGAACAGATGACTCTGGCAGGTCTTGCAGGATAGGGGGGAATGCAGATGAAAATAAATAAAAGAGAATGCCGGAAATTTGCAGATCCGGGGTTTAAAATGAACCAGAATCACGGGCTGCTCCATGCGGAGAAAGTGAAATACATTGTACGGACAGCAGTGAAAAATATCGGTAGAAAACGACTTCTGGTATTGTATATCTATCTGAGGGAGCAGGCGGCAGCAGGGACTTTCCAGCCAGCCTTGACCATGTTCCAGAGCAGGACAGAGTATGTCACTTTATGCCGCAGAGAGGATGGAAGCACCCGTTGGAGTGCGGCCGCCTTTTGTAACCTGCAGAGGGATTATGATTTCAGCAGGCGGTGTGCCTTTTATATGGCCGGTGATGAGGAACGTGTGACAAAGTTTTGTAAACAGAAAGGAGTTAAAGGTTTTACCAGCCTGTATTATTTGCAGAGTGACATCATCGAAAAAAGACAGTGGGAGCGGAAATTAAAAAAAGAAAAAGAAATCCGTGAGAGAATGAAGGCAGTTCCTGCCCTACCCAGAGATATCGGAAATATGATCGAACGTGAGATTGCACCGCATTATTTTTTCTATACTTATAACAGGAAGAGAAAGGATATGGAGGGATTCTGCAGCGCATGTAAAGCCGAAGTGCCGATAACAGGTGTAAAACATAATGAAAAAGGCGTATGCCCTGCTTGTAAGGCAAAGGTAACCTTTAAGAGCCGTGGAAAACGTGGGATGATCATTGACCAGAATACGCTGCAGGTACTTCAGCGTACTTCCAGGAATGAGGTCGTAGTACGGTTCATTAAAATCTATTATCAGTATGGAGATGAAAGGGAACCGTATAAAAGCATTTATGAAAATGCCAGGACATTCCTTTACTGGGATGACGCCGGGAACATTTCGGAAGAATGCTATTACTACAGCTACGGTTTTAGGGACAGGCCTACGCCGTGGAAACCGGGAAAACGTCCTGTAATCAACAGGTGGGTGTATAATTTTGAAGCTGATCAGACGGGATTTCTGTATGTAAAAAATTTACATAAGGTATTGAAAGAATCCCCATGGCAGTATTCCCAGCTGAAAGAATTTTATCTGGCAGATAGGGAACCCCTTTATGCTATCCAGTATTTAATGAGATATAATCGTTACCCGATGCTGGAATATCTGGTAAAGCTTCATCTGTACCGCCTGGCTGAGAGTGTTGCGTATGATAATCATTATTATAGTTCAGACTCCGGTTTTAATCCAAATGGGAAGAATTTAAAGGAAGTGTTTGGGCTCGATAAAAGCCACCTTCCCCTGCTCAAGAGGGTAAATCCGGGACTTGGCCAGATGAAACTGATCCGGGCGTTTCTCCATGCAAACCTGGAGCTGAATGAAGAACTGCTGCGCTGGTGTGGGAATTACAATATCAGCAGGGCAGAAAATGTACTTGTTCCATTAAAACATATGACACCGTATAAGATGATGAAGTATGTAAATGAACAGTACGCAAAGTTTTGTAAAACAAGCCCTTACCAAAGTGGCGGGTATTACAAAATGGAAGATATCCTGACAGATTACCGGGATTACCTGTGCATGAGCGAAGGATTGGAATTAGATCTGAAAAACAGTTTTGTCCTTTTTCCGGCTGATTTAAAGAAAGCCCATGACAAGGTGAATGATATTTCGGACAAAGAGCAGGCCCGGGTCTATGACAGGCAGATACAGAAACAGTTTGAGGAGATGAATCAGCAGTATCATTTTGTAAAATATGGGTTTGTTGTACTCCTTCCCCATACTGCAAAGGAGATTCTGGAAGAAGGGCAGAACCTGCATCATTGTGTAGGAAGCTATGTAAAGAAGGTTGTTAAGAGGGAAAGTACCATCCTGTTTGTCCGGAAAGCCAGTGAACAGAGTAAATCTCTCTGTACCGTTGAGATTCAAAATGGGGAATTGGCGCAGGCTCGTTGTTATGGCAATCAGTCCCCTTCCCCCGCAGTCAGGAGATTTCTGGATGTATGGGAAAAAGAGATTCTGCATGCCCCCGCACTTGCGGCTGCTGCATAGGTAAGAAAGCGGATGTCTTTATGGTATCCGCTTTCTTTTCATAAAGTTAAACATTGAAACGGAAAGGAGATAAGTATGGTAAAAAATCTGAGCCAGTTGAAAAAGACTTTGAAGAAAGGAACCTGTTTCGAGATCACCGCCCACTGCCGTCCGGAGTACGTGGGGCAGAAACGGAAGGTCACAGTGGCAAACACCCAGGGGTTTTACAGCATCGTGCCGGAGGAACCGGAGTGTAAAGTTACCCTTGCCAACAATGGAAGGGGGTCTGTCCTTTGGTGGAGCAACGCCCCGTTCTGGAAATTCGAGGACGGGATATGCAGTATATATTGTAACGATAAGGAGAAGACGGAAAAATATCTCATCATGTCATTCCGCATCACAGGACAGGAGGTGGCTTAAATGACACAGAACGCATGGGAAAAGATACAGGCGCTGACTGCACAGTTAAACCGGTACAGGGATGAGTATTATAACAGTAATGCCCCGTCTGTTACCGATGAAGTCTATGATCGGATGTATGACGAGCTGGCAGCATTGGAGAAGGAAACGGGGATATGGATGGCAGATTCTCCCACCCAGACAGTGGGCTTTCAGGCAGTCAGTGAGCTTAAAAAGACAGGCCATCCGATCCCGCTGCTCTCACTGGACAAGACGAAAAGCGTGGAGGAACTGGTCTCCTTTGCAGGGGAGCATCAGATCCTTTTGATGTTAAAACTGGACGGCCTGACGGTCAAGCTGACTTATGAGGACTGGACCTATGTCAATACGTTGGACAAAAAAAGTCGAAAGATTATGCTGTTTTTTTAAGTTCCTCATCCTCCTTTTGCTGTGGTGTCAAATAACCAATAGAGCTATGTATCCGCTTACGGTTATACCAGCCTTCTATGTATT
>QXWR01000066.1 GCA_009911065.1 Clostridiaceae bacterium
ATGAGTCAGTACCTTCATTTAATTTGACGAATATAAGAAAGACTTGGAGTATCTAGGGTGCAGGATAACACGAGGGCTGGAAAAGAAACTGGATTCTATGGTGCGCCATGAACTGTACGCAAAATATAAGACAGCGCCAACGGAAGAAGAAAGAGAAAAAGCCAGAAAAGAATATCTGGATAAGCGGGGAGTGTCGGACAGCTTCCGCTGGTAGTTTTTCCTTGTCTGCTAATAGACAGGGGGCGTGTCACGCCCCCTGTCTATTAGCAGACAAGGAAAAATGAAGGATTGCCGCATGGAATGAAGCGCCGGACAATATGGCACTGACAGTGGCAGTGGAAAGGCTGGAACAGCCGCCCGTCCGTAAGGACGGTATGCTATCCGAAGGATAGCTTGCCCCCGGCAGGGCGCAAAACCTGCTTGCAGGTTGCATTTTTGTTGGCGTAGCTGACAAAAGTGCTTTTGCGTTACTTTCGCAGAAAGTAACAAAGGAGGGGCTTCGCCCCGATACTTCCCGGACTTCTAATGTTCGGGAAGGTTCTTCTATTTTGTGCCGTATCCGGCACTGATTACCCTTAAAGGGGAGAAAGGACAGAGTGATTGAAACGAACAATCAGTTTTACCACAGGGAAAGGCTCGGTCAACCATAACAGCAGAAAATTTCATGCAACTAATATTGACCCGGAACGCAGCCACTTAAATATAGAATATTTCAATGAGAATATCAAGGACGTATATCACGAATTATTTGATGAAGCACTTACCCGGTACAATGAAAAGCAAACCCGGAATGACCGCTGGATTGATGATTACTATGAAAAAATATTATCCGGCAAACAGGAAAAGCCATTTTATGAGATTATTGTGCAGATAGGCGATAAAGATAATATGGAGGCAAAAACAGAGGACGGACAGCTTGCCGGAAAGATATTGGACGAGTATATGAAAGGATTCCAGAAACGTAACCCAACACTTAAAGTGTTCAGTGCCTATTTACATATGGACGAAGCAACGCCACATCTACATATAGATTTCATTCCTTATGTCACTGGAAGCAAGCGGGGGCTTGAAACGAGGGTATCACTGAAAAAAGCACTGGAGGTACTTGGGTTTAAAGGTGGTACAAGAAGTGAAACGGAACGGAATCAATGGTATGCTCATGAGAAGAAACAGCTTTCCGAACTTATGTTGAATCATGGAATCGAATGGGAGAAAAAGGGAACACACGAAAAACATTTGTCTATATTGGACTTTAAAAAACAGGAACGGTCAAAGGAAGTTGAAGAACTGGAAAAGAAGAAAACGGAATTACAATCAGAAAATCAATCCTATGAAGAAATCAACGAAAATCTAAAAGGGCAGTTAAGTGAATTAGATGATGAAATCCGTTCCATGCAAAATGCCATGGAGAAATCAAAAAAGGAAGCAGAAAGCGCAAGGAAACAGGCGGACAAATACCAGAAGCGTATGCAGGAACTCGCCCCAATGGTGAAGGATATGGAACATATGGCGGCAAAGTTTTCAGACAATCCAGAACAAGTGCTTCCAGAAGCCGGGAGCATAGAAAGCGGAAAGTCATACCGGGAGAAGAAAGCAAAGCCGCTGATGGAGAAGATTGTAAAGGTATTACGTTCTGTTTATGCGTCCTATCTGGACGTTTCCAGAAAGTTTGATAAGCTGCAACTGTCTTATAACCGGACTGTGGAAAAGGCAAATAATCTATCTGACCGTTTCCATGAAATCTATACAGAGAATCAGGAATTAAAAGAAATCGTCCGGGATTATGAATGTGTAAAGGCGGTGCTTGGAAAGGAGAAAGTGTCTGGCATTGTTCAGATGGAGAAACAAAGAGAGCAGCTATTGAAGGAACAAAAGCGGGCAGAAAGAAGGAAACAGAATCGAGAAGCCCGGTGATAGCCGGAGGGCTGCTTAAAGCCCTCTTAGGTGTCATACAGCGAAGCCTTGCCACTTTGTCAAGGGCGGCGACAGCCGTTTATTTACCCTTGACAGGCTGGCGGGGCTTTGCTATTTAGCAGAAGATTCATTCTCTGTGATACCTAAATCGCCTTGGAAAATATCAATCATGATTCTTGCGCCTAAGCGAAAACCGTCAATGAACATTTCCGAAAATTCATAAGGGATTATGTCAAGTTGTTCGTCCATGATTTTAATAAATTGTTTATCAAGCGGCGGCTCTAACTTGCTTAAAGTTTCAATGAAATTGTCATAGTGCTTATAGTGACTTTGGTGGATTTGGCGGTATTCTTAACTTCTGGGAGAATATTGCTCTGCCGGGAAAATGTTGCCCTCGTACAGTTCTGTCAATATGCTTTTCATAAATGCGCTCCTTTTACTAAAATATAATATTTGACATCTAGTAAATGTCAATTCTTTTATAGTTTAGCATATAATAGAGAAAATGACAATCACTAAATGTTAAACGGGAGAGGATTTATGTATAAGAATAAGGCGGCTGATGGTCAAAATAATATATGCGGGCAGAAAGTAAAGGAAATCCGGGAACGGCTTCCAGAGAAGACTTCACAGAGGAAGCTGGCAGATATGTTGCAAATGGAAGGGCTGGACTTGGATAAAAACGCTGTGCAGAGAATTGAAAGCGGAAAAAGATTCGTGACGGATATTGAGTTGAAGGTTATTGCAAAGGTGTTGGGGGTGAGTTATCAAGATTTGTTGGATAGCTGATAAGTGGTATATGTTACGCCTTTAGAGGGCTGTAAGGTCTATTTTATCGGGCGTTTAAAAAGAAAAATAAGACTGGGATGTCTTTATACCTTTATGTGGAAAAGTGGTCTTTTGTACATAACGAGGTTAATTTTCTTGAATTGGCATTTGTGTACAATGATATGTACAAAAAGTACTTGACAAAAACATGAAATGTACATAAAATAGAAAAGGTAAAGAAATCAATGCCGAAAGGGGTGATTTGAAATTGGAAAGAGTTATATTTTGGAATAATAAAGGTGGGACAGGAAAAACGACATTAGCATTCCAGTTGCTTAATGAATATGCATATCAGAATAAGAAAAAAAGAATATTGGTTATAGATGTTTGTCCTCAAGCAAATTTATCTGAACTTTTATTAGGTGGATTAAATCAAGGTGGTAGCAATGTTTTGTTGATGAGGCAAGGAGAAAATCCTAGAGCGACAATTGGTGGATATTTTCAAATGCGTTTGCCAGCTCCTTATAGTGCGCCTCCTTTTAATCCTAGAGATTATTTAACGAAACCTCATCAGTATAATCAATACATAGGGGAAAATATCGATTTGCTTTGTGGAGATGCAATGTTGGAATTACAATCCAATGCTATTTCTACATTAGCTAATAACCAAATACCAGGAACGAATACATGGGTAGCGATTATAAACTGGCTAAATGATTTTATACAACCAATCGAGAATGATTATGATTTGGTTTTTTTAGATGCAAATCCTAGTTTTTCAATGTACACTCAAATAGCTATTGCCACTTCGACGAAAGTCGTATTTCCAGTGATGGCAGATGATTCATCACGTAGGGCAATTCAGAATGCGTTTTCTTTAATTTATGGGTTAAAACTACCTTCTGAAATATATAGCAAATATGCTTTTGCAGAAAAATTGAAAGAGGTAAATATGCCATTGCCTAAAGTTTATATGATATTGAAAAATAGATTGACTCAATACATGGGAGCGGCTTCTGCGTATGCGACAGTATTACAGGAAATTGATGAAGATGTTAAGTCTTTATTAGAAACATATCCAGAGATATTTGATTTTTGGTCTTTGGATTGTGGAGTTATTGATGTAAGAGATTTTCAGACAACAGGGGTTGTTTCATCCGCAAGAGGATGTCCCATGCAAAAGTTGAGGGCGGGACGTTTGGATTTGATGGGAAAGAGAGTTGCGGTAAAAGAAGACTATAGACAAAACTGTATTGATAATATTGAAGTAATTGTTAATAAAATGAATAAAGATTTATAGTCATTTAGAAGGGGGAAAATTAAAATGAGAAAAACAAGAAGTGATTGCACGGTGGGAACATTTGAGAAAAAGCATGGTTTACCAGCCGGAACAATTAGAAATAAAGATGGACGAGATACTCGTAGCGATAAAAAAATAGGGACGATTAGAAAAGAGGCTCAAAAAGGAAAATAAAAGTTAAGAACATTTCTGGCAACATTTTGGCAACAGAAAATCAGTAAGCCAGAATAATTGATGTAATTGAAGTAAAAAAGGGCGTGTAGTTGCATAAAACCTAAACAAATATAGTTAGAAACAACAAAGAACATGCCGAATTTGAGTGATGAAAAATTATACACAGATTATTTTATATGGCAGGTAGTCTATGGATTGCTTGCCATATTTGGTATTATTTCATCTAGGCTTTTTATAAATTTGTTTTGTTGCCAGAAAATTATATGCAAAATGATTGACACCAAATACGACACCACATATAATATAGATAGGAGGTATTCAGAATGTCAAAGTGGGATAAACTATTAACACGTATTTGCACTTTATCAAAAGATATTCGGTTTGATGAATTGCGTAAGGTGTTAGAGAGCTGTGGATATGAGATGAATGCCCCAAGAAGTGGAAGTAGCCATTATACGTTTAGAAAAAAAGGGTGTAAGCCAATTACGATACCAAAACATGAGCCAATTAAGAAAGTTTATGTTGAGATGGTAAAACAGATCGTAGAAAGTGAGGAAAGAAACGATGAAAACGCTGAATGATTATATGGCAATGTCTTATCGGATGGAAATAGTGGAGGATAAGGATGAAGGTGGTTTTGTGGTTTCTTACCCTGATCTGCCAGGATGTATTACCTGTGGTGAAACAGTAGAGAAAGCGGTGGCAAATGCATCGGATGCTAAGAGGGAATGGATTGAAGCTGCACTTGAAGAGGGGATTAAGATTAATGAACCAGACAACTTGGAAGATTATTCTGGTCAGTTTAAATTGAGATTACCCCGTAGTTTGCATCGTCTATTGGCAGAGCACTCCAAAAGAGAAGGCATTAGTATGAATCAGTATTGTGTGTATCTTCTTTCAAGAAATGATGCTGTTTATTCAAAGTAAAAACAACAATATGATATTGAATAGACGGCAACATTTTGGCAACAGAAAATCAGTAAGCCAGAATAATTGATGTAATTGAAGTAAAAAAACGGCGTGAATTTGTACAAAACTTAAACAAATATGATTAGTAATAACAAAGAACACGCCGAGTTCGAATAGTAAACAGAGAGCCGGGAAGCCGCATAAACAGCGGACTTTCCGGCTTTTGAGGTGGGGCGTGATACCTTTTTGATACCTATATTCTCAAATAAACTTATTTAGTATATTTCCTAAATAACGTTGCAGTAAATAACGTCATGATTATAGAACCGCATAATAGTTCGACAGACATAGCTATTTGCGTAATACCAGATGTGGGAGCAGCACTGCCTTGTCCTACGGTTATAAGTGTAAAAAAGCTGAAATATAGACTTTGGAGCCAATCAAATATTGTCTGACGATTAATATCAAAAGTGCTATTTCTAAAATAATTGATTGAACAAGTAGAGGAGTTGGGTGTAAATCCAGTAAACATATAAATAAAGCTGAATAATAGTATTAAAAAGATTATGCTTATAAATGCTTTGAATGGTTTTTCTCCATACCCTATTATTGCCTCTAATAAATAGTAAGGGAAAGCAGATATGCCTTTTTTGCTTCTTGTTTCCGCTTTTTTGCGTTGATAATAAAAATTAGCTATATGATTATCATCTTCCCGTATATGATTGGAAGTCCATATTTGTTCTACTGCATAATATGTATCAGCAATTTCGCCATATGTCGAAGATTTGAATAATTTATGTGTCCTATATTGACGAATTGTAAAATTAACAATGTCATGATAGCAAAAAGCAGTAATTTTGCACCTTGAATCAACATGAAAATCCTCCATCGAACCACGAAATATAATGTTGAAGTTATGTGAGGGTGAAAGAATGGTAGTCTGATTCATGATTGTCTTTCCTAAAAATACAACATGATTAAAACTCATTCTATGAAATACACATTTGCATAGGGTCATACTGTCAAAGATAGTGTGGGATAAAGAACCTATGCTGAAGAAAATATTATCTAAAATACATTTTTTAAAATGGCAATTATAAAAGTCACATGCGCTAAATCCTTGTTTAAAATCTGGAACTATAAAAAGGCTTGGTGTTTTACAAGAAATTATATTTGAAAAATCACAATTTCTAAAAACGCAATTATGGAAACATATCTTCTCTAAACAAATAGATTCAAAAATTACGTTATTGAATGTTATTCCCTCAAAAAAGGTTGAAGGCTTTATAGACGTAACTTTTAATTTGGGTAATTTGCTTAAAAATGCTTCTTGACCACTAAAATTATAATTATATTCTTTGTCAGGAAAACGTTGAAAGAATAATAGTGGTTGTCGAGAGATTTTCTTTGCCCACTCAAAAAAAATCAAATCATATGAATTATCAGTTAATTTTAATTCAGTATTGCAACAAATTTGCGTATATTGGTTATTGTCTTTGAAACTTTTGAAGAAAGGTTCTTTGGGCTCATACTTCTTTTGGATTATAATGTGTTTTATATAAATAACCCATAGCCATATACATTTTTTTAGGTCATGTGAAGCGATATGAAGTGAGTTGCAAAAATGTTTAGCTAATGCGTTTATATATTTGCGTTTTGACATTATGCTTTTCTCCATTTATAACTATTATTTTTCTCATCATTCCCTTTTTCATCAACACTACTACTCGTAGCAGGCCAGTTGATTTTCCACTCGAAATATTCGTCCTCGGAAATCTCCCCATTCTTCAACTGCTCTTTTCTCAAACACCACTCCCGCATGAAATCATTGACTAATCCATATTCTAGCCACATACCTACCGGGGCATGAGCAGGCCAATCATCATTGTCATAGTAACGTACCGATTTATCATCAGAAGCGTTGCATTTTCCGGGATTGCGGACAAGCTGAAATAAATGGATCGTGCTACGGTCATCTTCATCAAGCCAAAGGAATGTGAGCATAATATCTTCGGCGCAACCGGGGGTAACACCGATAAAATGGATATAATTGACGTTCAGTATCTTTGCCATTTCCATTAAAGTGTTGTTTTTGGGAACACGGTAGCCGGATTCATACTGTGCGATACGAACATCAGCATTGCGTTCCTCATATCCCAATTTCAAGCCTAGTTCACGCTGTGTCAAGCCCCGGAACGTGCGTATTCTCTTTATCCGTTCTCCTAATACCATAGTCATGTATCCTTTCTGAAAATTAGAGTGATTGTTTTGAAATTATCATGTTACATCTGCTCCACAACTCATCTTTATATGCAAATACATCTTTATCAATCTTTCTTTCAACAAAGCCGACTTTTTCATAACATTGCTTTGCTAATACGTTTTTACTGAAAACATTTAGCTGAACCACTTTTGCGCCGGTTATCTGAAAAGCGTATCGCAGAGTAAGATTCAGCATTTCTTTTCCGTAACCTTTTCCACGTTTTGTTTTATCAACAATAACAAATTTAAGAAAACCAATATTGTCTGCTGTATTGACAGAATAACAGAAGAAGCCTACTGCCTGTCCACTGTTTTCAGTTACTACATAAGCACTGTCTGTCCAGTCCATTGCATTTTTCTCTAATAAATCATGGAAAGATTTTTGTGTCATGGGGTATGGCAAAAGATTTGCACACCAAAAAGCATGAGTTCTTTCGTCATCAATCCATTTTGATACATATTCGTAATCTTTGCTTGCCATATACGGTCGGATTCTCATAAATGGAATGCCCTTTCTCCAATTTATTTATAAATTTGTTATAGGTAGTACACCATAATACATTCTTCCTCATTCTCCTTTACAATCTCAAAACCAATCTTTAAATACATCTTTGTCGCATAATTGGCTTTCTGAACAGAAAGAGAAACCCGACTGTACCCATGTGATTTAAGCAGGGTAAGAATTTCTTTCATCATAGCCGTTCCAATGCCAAAGCCCCGGTATTCTTTATAAAGAGAGATTGCCAAAGAGGGCGTTTCATCATCTATATGTCCGTAATCGTTCATAATGCGAACCCAAACAGCCCCAACAATCTTACCACAAACCTCTGCCATTAATCCCCAATCATCTTTGGATGCCCCGAAATGCTTAACATAAATCTGTAATTCGGGAGATGAAATAATACTTTTGGTTGGAGGTTCGATACCCTCTGGAACAAAAATTGCTTCATATAGAAAATTATCCAGTAACGGATATTCCTGTTTTTGTATTTCTCGTATCGTATACTCCATAGCTTACCTCTCAATTCTGTATTCTCCATATATTCTAGCATAATTCAGATAATACAGCAACAAAAACTTATCAGAAATGCTAAATTTAATAAAAAAGATAAGTTTAACAAATAAGCTATTGACAATAACAGAAATGTTAAGTATAATTCAAATACAGAGCTTAACAAAAACGCTAAACAAAAAGGAGGATATTGAATGAGGAATGAACTATTTGTAACTGCCGGGGAGGTAGCACAGGAGTTGGGTGTTTCCAAACCATTTGCTTACAAATTAGTACGACAGATGAATGAGGAACTGGAAGAAAAAGGTTTTATCACAATCGCCGGACGTGTCAGCAGAAAATATTATGAAGAAAAATTCTACGGCATGGCGCAGGCGGGTGTGAGAACGAGTTCTCAAACTCTTGCGGCGGTCGCCAAATGAATGTGCAAGCACATTCGCTTGGCTCGTCGCCCGCAGAAAATAAGGAGGGCAGATAATGGCGGCATATAAAGATGAACAGCGTGGAACGTGGTATGTATCGTTCCATTATTATGACTGGACGGGGAAGAACTGCCGAAAAGTCAAGAGAGGTTTCAAAACCAAAAGAGAAGCTACGGAGTGGGAACACCATTTCCGTATGAAAGAAGCGGCTGACTTATCTGAAAACTCTGCAATCTGAATTGAGCGCATTATTTAATCATGCTGTGCGCTTCTACGAATTAAAAAGCAATCCCGTTGTCAAAGCCGGGCCGCTTGGGAAAGGGAAAGCAGAGGAAATGCTTTTTTAGACGAAAGAGGAATATCTGAAATTCATTGAAGCAGTAAAAGACAAGCCATATTCCTATCAGGCATTTCAAATCTTATATTGGTGTGGCTTGCGTGTTGGCGAACTTTTAGCACTTACGCCGCAGGATATAGATTTTGATAACAAAGTCATTCGTATAACAAAATCTTATCAGCGGTTAGAGGGAAAAGATGTGGTAACAGACCCAAAGACACCGAAAAGCAAGCGCAACGTCAGTATGCCGGATTTTTTGTGTGAGGAATTAAAAGAGTATATTGGCAGGCTGTACGGGCTTCTCCCGACTGACCGTATCTTTCATCTGACAAAAAGTTTTCTGCACCATGAAATGACGAGAGGGGCAGGAAAAGCAGGTGTAAAGCGCATTAGAATCCACGATTTAAGGCATTCGCACGTTTCGTTGTTAATCAGCATGGGATTTTCAGCGGTATCAATCGGAAACAGGGTAGGGCATGAAAGTGTGGATATTACGTTTCGATACGCCCATATGTTCCCGACAGAACAGATACAAATGGCAGAGTTGTTGAACGCAGAGTTTAAGGAGGGTACAGAAGAATGAGTGGCACACACAAATATCCAACAATCAGTTTTCGCATTTCTCCCAGAGAGCGGGAAGAAATCGAAGCAAAGATTTTTGCAAGCGGCATGAAAAAGAAAGATTATTTTGTTCGTTCCTGTATTTACAATCATGTATGTGTGGTAGGGAAGAAAGAAACGGTGTATCAGATTGTGGAAAAATTACAGGAAATGCAGAACCGTATGGAAGAACTGGCAGGGCAGATAAAAGGCAAAAAGCCGGAGGTCACTACCAAAGAAATCAGAGAGTTACAGATGTCTTATGAGGATATGTTGAAAGCAATTCTTTGGATGTTGGACGGAGCAAAATATCTGTGGCAGGGTAACACCAGCGGAGAAGAAAAAAGCCCCGACAGCGGCAACTGTTAGGGCTGTGATAACTGGAAAACCTTTGTTATCAGTATCCACAATACAAGTATAACAGAGGTTTCTTCCAGTGACAACGATTTTTCAGAAATGGAGGGCATTATGGAAGAAACAAAAACAGAATTACAGTTAATTAAATTGTCAGAAATACAGTCGCAGGAAGTTTCTTGGCTGTGGTTTCCGTTTATCCCTTATGGCAAGCTGACAATCGTACAAGGCGATCCGGGGGACGGAAAGACAACATTTATTCTGAATATAGCGGCGAAGCTGTCTAAGGGAGAAAGTTTAGACAGTGGAATGAATTTTACAGAGCTTTTGAATGTAATCTATCAGAGTGCAGAGGACGGGCTTGCCGATACGGTAAAGCCCCGGTTAGAGCAGGCGGGGGCAGACTGTGGGAAAATTTCGGTCATTGATGAAAAGATAAAATCACTTTCTATGATAGATGAACGGTTAGAAGAAGCTGTTATAAAGACAGGCGCAAAATTGTTAATTTTAGACCCGATACAAGCCTATTTAGGCGGTGGTATGGATATGAACAGGGCAAATGAAGCAAGGGATATGACAAAGAAATTAGCGGCGTTAGCGGAGAAATATCACTGTGCGATTGTCCTTGTCGGGCATATGAACAAGGCGGCAGGAAATAAGGCGGCATATCGGGGCATGGGTTCGATTGATTTCTTTGCAGTCGCTAGAAGTGTTTTGTTGGTCGGCAGAGTAGAGGGGGAAGAGAATACAAGGGCTGTGGTGCAGATTAAAAACAACCTTGCTGCGTTCGGACACCCAAAAGCGTTTGCACTGTCGGAGGACGGTTTTCAATGGCTTGGAGATTATGAGATTACCGCTGATGAAGTGTTAGGTGGCATTGCTCCAAAAGCAAATAAAATGGAACAGGCGAAACGGCTACTCCGGGAACTGGCAGAAACAAACAACGCCATGCAGAGTAATGAGATTTTCAGTCTTGCGGACGAACAGGGCATATCGAAGCGGACACTGGAAAATGCGAAGAAAGAGTTAGGCGTTCGGGCAAAGCGGATAAACAACACATGGTATTGGGAATTGGATAAAATCAGACAGTGACGGACGAGCAAGGCAACAGCGCAACAATGCAGGGTATTAGAATTTTGCAGTCTTGGAATTGCGTTCTTGAAGATTGCAAGGCTGCAAAAATTATAGACATTGCAATGTTGCGCTGTTGGGAGAAAGTCGGAAAGCGGCGGTAACAAGGCGGCGAAAAGCCGCCCACCGTCCGCAGGACGGAAAGCCCCCGGCAGGGCGCAAAACCCGCTTGCGGGTTGCATTTTTGTTGGCGTAGCTGACAAAAGTGCTTCTGCGTTACTTTCGCAGAAAGTAACAAAGGAGGGGCTTCGCCCCGATACTTCCCGAACTACTAATGTTCGGGAAGGTTCCATGATTATGCGCCGTATCCGGCGCTCATTACCCGATAGGGAGAAAGGAAAAAATATTGAAGCGGACTATCAGCGTTATGACAGGGAAAGGCTCTGTCAACCACAACAGCAGAAAATTCCATGCAAAGAACACTGACCCGGAGCGGAGTTGTCTGAACATGAAATACTGCAATGAGAATATCAAAGATGTATACCATGAATTATTTGATGAAGCACTTACTCGGTACAATGAGAAGCAGACCAGAAGTGACCGCCGGATTGATGATTATTATGAGAAAATCTGTTCCGGCAAACAGGAAAAGCCGTTCCATGAGATTATTTTGCAAATCGGGAATAAAGACGATATGGGAGCAAAGACAGAGGAAGGACAGCTTGCGGCAAAGATACTTGATAAATATATGCAGGACTTTCAGCGGCGCAATCCTACCTTGAGGGTGTTCTCTGCCTATCTCCATATGGACGAACAGACACCGCATATTCACATTGATTTTGTTCCTTTTATCCGTAACAGTAAGCGTGGGCTTGATACGAGAGTTTCCCTCAAAGGCGCATTGTCAGAACAGGGTTTCAAAGGCGGCACAAGGGGAATGACGGAATGGAATGAATGGATTGAAGCGGAGAAGCAGGAACGGCAGAAAGAGGTTGCGGAATTGGAACAGACGATTTCCGGCAGTAAAGAGGAATTGTTCGATATTCTTCATCAGCAGATAGCGGCAGGACAGGAAACGGAGCAGATACGGAAAGAGGGCGAAGCGATCCGGCAGGAAGTATCGGAACTTACCGCAACAAATCATCTGCTGAAAGAGCAGACGGAAACACTGACAGGGGATAAAGAAAAGCTGTTATCTGAAAATGAAAAATTGGAGAAACAGCAGAAAAAGTTACAGCAAGAACTTAACAAAATGGTGCAGTCAAAGGAAGTCATGGAGCGCAATATTCACGCCTATGATGAAGATGTAAAGTGGCAGTTGGCAGAGCCGGGGGCATTGATGAGCGCAAAGGCATACCGGGATAAAAAGGCTTTACCGCTTGTTGGGAAATTGAAAGAGGTAGTAAAAAATCTGACTATCAAATGCATACAGCTTACAGAGCAGGGCAAGAAGCTGACCGCCAAATTGGACGGGCAACAGAAGCAGATTAGCCGCTTGACGGATAAGGTCATGGAACAGAGCGACACCATAGAGCGATTGCAGGAGAAAACGTCTGATTTGGGGCGTTTGGAGCGTCATTTAGGCAGGGAACAGGTACAGTTGATAGTAGAACGGTCAAAGGCGTTAGAACAGGCGGAGAGGGCAATTAAACGCCCGAAGCGTGCCTTTGAAATGAGCCGATAGGAAAGGGGATTGATTGGATATGACGGATATGGAGAAAAAAGTCATGGTGCGGCTGTGTGCTAAAATTGTGGCAGAAACAGACCTATACGAAACGGATAAAGAAGTGCAAAATCTGATAGATTGGGTATGCTTGCCGGAGCAGATAAAGGAAAACAATAATATAATCCGCAGTCTGACCGGGGAATATAAAAAGATTGAGCCGGATTGCCGGGAGGGAGTGAGGGCGCAGTTGGAGCGCATGAAAGAACTTTGTAAAGAGCGCAATAGTTTATATGAAAAGCAGAATGATTTGAAAGGACAAAAATACAGAATAGAAAAATCTTTAGAACGATAAGAAATGTGGGGCGTGGCGGTTGTCATGCCCTGTATTTTATGGTTGAAAATAGAGGGTAAGAGTGGTATAACTAAATCGTGAAAGATATAGAGAAAGTGATTTGCCGAAAAATTTTAGCAGTGATTAATTGGAGGGTATGTGTATGAACAGATGTAAAAAGATAGCAATATTGGTATGTGCTTTTCTGACAGCATTAAATGTTGCTGCTTGCGGACAAGTAAAAGAAGATGAAGTTGTCAATACGGGAGAATCTCCTACAAGACAGCAAGAAATCAGCGTGCAGACAGTTGAAGGTACAGATTTGGAAATAAAAGAAAATGAAACTGCAAATGCAGATGAATCTTCTGAAAATCAGCAGGAAAGCGGTATGCAGATAGATGAAAATACAAATTTAGAAACGGAAGAAGATAAAACCATTGGTGCAGAAGAATCCAATACACAAACGAGTGAGAATATAGATACAGAAATGACAACAGAAGAATTATTAGATTTGTTTGTCAACGGTTCAATAAGTGCAATCAGTTCCGAGGATTCGACATCGGCATTCTATATTACCGATTTAGATATGGATTCTGGTGAATGGGATTCTTATTCCATTGGTGAAAGAGTCGATCTTGACAATGATGGAGAAAATGAACTGATTATTTGCGGGCCTTATGGTGGCATATATCTTGATGCGCGTGATAATAAGGTCTATGAATTTGCTGTGGGAGAGGGTGATGCGCTTGTGCTTTCTTATGTTGTTTATAATGGCTCCACATGGATTATGCACAGCAACAGAATGAATACAGGATATGAAGCATACCATATGGAAAAATTTGAAGGAACAGATAATTTAGTTGCAGAAATGAATTTTTATGAAGAACTTGTTGATGAAGATAATGTGGAGGGCAAAGAAAAATATACATTGAATGGAACAGAAATATCTTATGATGAATATTTTGAATTATGTAGCAAGATTTTTGCAACTGAAGTAACTACAACTAAATGACAACTTTTATATATGTCGATTGGGGTAGTGGCAAGTGGCGAATTGATATATTCCTTGTTAATGCTCTTTATACATGGTGCTAGCACCATGTAATTTAAGGACAATTAAGGAGAAAATTAGCGTTTGGCTTATGGTTTGTGTTTGTTACGATTTAACTCTTTTGAAATCCTTATTTTGCAAGGACTTTCAGAAGTAAAAATGGCATAGATGGTATATTATACCTTTATCTTAAAAAAGTGCTTCTACTGCGTAACATTTCAAAAATGGGTTGCCAAATTGACGGGATTTGCTATAATAAATATGTGGCAACATTTTGGCAACAGAAAATCAGCAAGCCATTATAAATGATGTAATTGATGTAAAAACGGGTGTGTATTTGCATAAAACTTAAACAAATACAGTTAAGAACAACAAAGAACACGCCGAGTTCGAGTAACGGATAAAATCCCGGAAATGCTGATAAAATGGGCGTTTCCGGGATTGCTTTATGCCTGTTGGCTCTAAAATGGCTCTATTTATCTGATGAATACTGGATTTGGGGCGGGTATCATGATACCTGCCTTTTTACATTGCAAGTCCACATTCAAAGGCAAGCACCATATATTTTTCTGCATTGGTAAGACCATAAGACATTAAATCTCTAATTTCCCATGTATCAGAACTAAGGTTATCCGCTCCATACAAAAACTGGATAAAAGGAATGTGCCTGTATTTTGAAACTGCCAACATAGAAGCGCACTCCATTTCTACGGCAATACAACCCTCTTGTCGGCGTTCTTCAATAGCAGAGAGGGTTTCTCTGTAAATAGCGTCTGAAGTCCATGTTTTGCCTTTTACATACGAGTATCCACATTCTGTTAAAACATTTTCTAATATTTGAATGGAATGTGCGTCTGCTTCGATTTCCGGTGAGGGTGCTATATAATGATAGCTTGTACCTTCATCACGAACAGCGGAAACAGGGATAATGATGTTGTCTTTTACCTTATTATCGTCCAATACTCCACAAGAACCGAACAAAACAAATTTTTTAGCTCCCATAGCAACGATTTCTTCAAAACACGCAACACAAGCAGGCGCACCTACCATAGAACGGTAAAAAGCAATCGACGTATTCTTGTAATTGATTTGGTAGACAGGTAATGTGCCGCTTGCGGAGTAGAGTTCTGCTATTTTTTCTACATTATCTAAAGAAGAAAATTTTTGAATGATGTTGTCGGAAAATGTGGAAACACAAATTTCCGGGAAATTTTCTATTCTTTTGGTTGTGTCGGACGGACTGAATAGGGTTGGTTCTGAAATTTCTGTTCTTTGAAATATTGTATACAAATTTTACACCTCATTTCTATTCATTTTCGGGATATATTTTAACGGATATTCCCCGAACACCTTTTTTCACAATTTTACTGTCATCAAGAATACTCTGCTTAACGGCGTCTAAATCTTTTGAGAGTGCTTCAATCGCACGTTGGTGTTCTTCCTCTGACGAGAAGCGTTCCGTATCATTCAAAAGGTTCTCCTGCAATTCCCTTGCTTTCATGTATACGCCTAATTTATGATTGAGCAGGGAGTTCTTGAAGGATATTTTGATTGTAGCGGGATTGAAACTTCCGTCCTCGTACCTTTCTGCTTCAAAGTTCATATCTAATTGTTCGTCCATTTTCAAAATCAAAGACAATACATCTGATACCGTTTCTATATCAAAATCCATGAAAACATTAATACTGATACCCAAAGCATTTGCAATTTTCATCAGTTGGTCGGGCTTGGGATTGCGGATGCCATACTCATACTTTTTAATTGTGGCGGAATTGATGCCGGAAAGCTGTCCGAGCGTTTCCTGTGATATGCCGCGCAGATTCCGAAAGTGTTTAATTTTTTCCCCGGTAGTCATGCCAATACCTCCAATTTATGTGATTTTCGTTAGTGCTTAGTTCAATTCTATCACATCAGGACACATTTGTGTATATTAGTTTAAAATAAATACTTGACGTTCATAAAAGTGTACCGTATAATAAAAGCATAAAGGTCACATATGTGTACTTAAAACAAAAAAGAAAGGATAGGACTATATGGAGAATGGAAAGAAAATGTATGTAACAGCAGAGGAAGCGGCTGAAATGCTTGGCGTATCAACGGGCTATGCCTACAAGATTATCCGGGGGCTGAATGAGGAACTGAAAGCAAAGGGCTATCGGACAATCTGCGGCAAAGTCCCGACAAAATACTTTGAAGAAAAATTTTACGGTCTGACCGTAGCCATGTAGGAAAGGAGAGATTTTATGTCAGCGACAAGGGACGGAAAGATGTGGCGTTGCCAGTTCTATTATAAGGACTGGCAGGGCGTAAGACACAAGAAGAACAAGCGGGGATTTAAGACAAAAGCGGAAGCGGAACAGTGGGAGCGTGACTTCCTGCAACAGCAGCAGAGGAATTTGGACATCAATTTTGAAAACTTCGTACAAATCTATTATGAGGATATGGAACACCGTCTGCGTGAAAATACCATGCGTACAAAGAAATTCATTATTGACTTGAAAATTACTCCGTATTTCAAGAAAAAGAATATGAATGAGATTAAGGCTTCCGACATTCGGGCATGGCAAAATGCACTGATGAAAAAGGGATATTCGGAAACGTATCTGAAAACGGTCAATAATCAGTTGTCGGCAATCTTCAATTATGCGGTTCGGTACTATGACTTGAAAGACAATCCATGCAGAAAAGCCGGGAGTATCGGAAAGAGCCACGCTGGGGAAAAGGAGTTTTGGACGAAGCAGGAATTTAAGCAGTTTCTTGTGACTGTGGAGAACAAGCCGGAAACAAAAATGGCATTTCTGCTTCTTTACTGGACAGGAATGAGGATTGGAGAATTACTTGCCCTTACCTACAATGACATTGACTTAGAGAAGCGCACCATTTCCGTAAATAAGTCTTATCAGCGGATAGAGGGCAGGGATATTATCACACCGCCCAAAACGCCAAAGAGCAAGCGTATCATAACGATACCGCCGTTTCTGACAGAGGAATTAAAGGAGTATACTTCGAACTTATACGGAATTATGGCAGACGAAAGAGTGTTTCGTTTTACAAAATCCTATATGGAGCATGAGATTATCAGAGGAATCAAGGCTTCGGGAGTGAAAAGAATACGCTTGCACGATATTCGTCACCCGTATGTCAAGCCCACGACAAAAAAATATATAACTTTTTTGAGGATTTCCGGGCAGCCGCATAGCTGCCCGTAGCTGCTTAATACGGTATTCATGGCTCACGCCTCCTTTCCCGGTTCGCTTATTCCTAACGAATGGCTGGTGAGAGATACGAGCAAGAAAATCAGAGCCGTGAAGCGGTCAAAAGGCATGAGTGGGAAGCCCGTCACGAGCAAGCCCGTGTATGGCTACCTCATGGACGAGGACGAAAATTTCATCATTGACGAAGAAGCCGCCCCGATAGTAAGGCAGATTTACAGCTTATGCCTTGCCGGGAACGGTCCGACCAAGATAGCCCGTATGCTTGCCGAGCAGCAAATCCCCGCGCCGGGAACGCTGGAATACCGCCGGACGGGAAGCACCCGCCGCTACCACCCCGGCTATGAGTGCAAGTGGGCGACAAACACCGTGGCGCATATCCTTGAAAACCGGGAATACACGGGCTGCCTTGTGAACTTCAAGACCGAGAAAGTGTCCTACAAGGTGAAGCAGAGCAAAGAGAACCCCGTGGAAAAACAGGCAATCTTTGAGAACCACCACGAAGCAATCATTGACCGGGAAACATGGGAGCGTGTACAGGAGCTACGCAAGTAGCGCAAACGCCCTAACCGCTATGATGAAGTGGGCTTGTTCTCCGGCATACTCTTTTGCGCCGACTGCGGCAGCGTCATGTACCAGCAGAGGTATCAGACAGACAAACGGCGGCAGGACTGCTACATATGCGGCAGCTACAAGAAACGCACCCGTGACTGTACGGCGCACTTTATCCGCACCGACCTCTTGACCGAGGGAGTGACCGAGAACCTACGGAAAGTCACCAGCTACGCCGCCAAGCACGAAGCCCGGTTTATGAAGCTGTTGACCGAGCAGACCGAGGACGGGAGCAAACGCCGGAACGCCGCAAGGAAGAAAGAGCTGGAAGCGGCGGAAAAACGGATTGCGGAACTCTCCGCCATCTTCAAGCGGCTGTATGAGGACAGCGTGACCGGGCGCATATCGGACGAGCGTTTCACGGAACTTTCGGCAGACTACGAAGCCGAGCAAAAGGAACTGAAAGAGAAAGCCGCCGCCTTGCAGAACGAGCTTTCCAAGACGCTGGAAGCCACGGCAAACGCTGAAAAGTTTATGAAAGTGGTACGCAAGTACACCA
>QXWR01000067.1 GCA_009911065.1 Clostridiaceae bacterium
CTCCTTTGCTCTTTCATTTGATAGTATAGGTTGTTCAACTTTTCCTGTCCACATTTATATACTAACACCAAAAGGAGTACATTCTTGACAGGGACGGGAATAAAATCTATGACCCCAAAAAGCGGCAGTACAAATGTAAATCCATTCCCGCTACCGACTGGAACGAGCAGACCAAAGCGGAGGAATGGAGGGCGGCATGGGCGGGGCTTTGCAATCAGGCGTTGGAGCAGAACGGACACGCGGAGCGTATCGACCACCGCAGTTATGAGCGGCAGGGGATAGACCAGATACCCACCGTCCATTTAGGCGTTGCCGCTTCCGCTATGGAGAAGCGGGGAATACGCACCGAGCGCGGCGACCTTAACCGGGAAATCGAAGTGACTAACCAGAAGTTACGGCAGTTAAAGGCGCGTATCTCCAAACTGCAAAACTGGTTAAAGGAAGAAACCGAGAACACCGAGCCGCCCACCCTTGCCGACTACATTCAAGGCATTTTGTCACGCAAGGCACAGGCGGGAAAATCGGGATATTCCCAATCGCTGTATAATCTCAAGGACGCGGCGAAAATGCTGAATTTCCTTCAAGCCAACAACATCATGGATATGGCGGGGCTTGATGAAAAATTCAAGTCCATGATAGGGGAACAACTGGACATTCAAGGGAAACTGAAACCCGTTGAACGGCGGCTTGCCACTCTGAAAAAGCACTTAGAGCAAGCCGACATTTATTTCAGGTACAAGGGGAAAAAGCCGCTGACCGAAGCCGAGCAAATCTTATTCACAACGGCGAAAGATTATCTCAAAGGCGTGATGAACGGCAAGACCACAATCCCGACAAAGACATGGAAAGAAGAATACACCAAGCTGACCGCCGAGAGGAAAACACTCAATCAGCGGTATCTTGCATTGAAAGAGGAAGTGAAAGAAGCGGAGAAAATCAGAAAGAGCGTTTACAGTATCTTGCGGCAGGAACAGCGGGAACAGCAACCCCACAGAAAGCAGGATATGGAGCGATAACAGACAGGGCGGCGGGATAGTCAATACCTATTACCGCCGCCCCCCTTTGGACTTTTATTAGACCGATAAATGAGAATTGATGAAATACTATGTTGAAATCCAATATCGTTGAATAACACCACTTTCACTTAAACCTACTGTGTCAATGATTTCTTTTTCCAAAACACCTCCATTTTTTATAATCGTTTTCTGTGATGCTTTATTATTTTTATCGCAAGTTAATAAAACTCTGTTTTCTCCAAACTTACGACAAATAGGTAAAATCAGTCTAAGCATTTCAGTCGCATAGCCTTTCTGCCGTTCTGAGGGACGAACACTATATCCAATGTTGCCACCAAAATTAAAGAGGAAATCAGATAGTGGGTGACGAAAATCAATCATACCGACAATATGGTTATCTCTTTGCCTTATAGCTAAAAATACCTCTGATGGAACATATCCGTCTTTATATTTTGCCTTTAGTCTTGTTTCAAAATCAATCCATTCTCCAAAGGAATGGACATCTTCAAGACCTGCACACCCGTCGAAACTATCCCCATTTTCCAACATTTCTTCTTTGTATGACATCACTTGTTCTGCATATTGTTTAGATGGTTTGACTAACAATAACTTACACATCATATTAATCCTCACAAATTACGATTTATCGGTTTGTACTGGGGGAAATTATACCATACCCAATTACGGAAAGCAATCCCCCGTTCTACATCCGTTCCGACTATCCAGACCGTCAAGGGACGAGTAGTATTTTTTCGCAAAGAACGCGAAAAAATCTCCACTCTTAAACCCTTGACCGTCTGGATTTTTGCCGTTGCCATTTCGCCGCCGAAAACGGGGAACAGGATTTTACAACCCTGCCCCCGCTTTCGTCTGCTCCATTCTAACGGCAAAACCGTCTGCACTACTGCGGCGGCAGTCGTTAGGTTTTGCGGTGGCTCTGCCCCCGCGCCCCCGACCTCTCCCAAAGAACAGAATGGAGTGTTACGCAATAGGGCTTGAAAAGGCTTGATTTTTAAGGTATCGCAGACGCGAAAATCCACAGGGCAAGGTTTATTACTACCTACCCCCGAAAACAGCTTCTAACCGTCCACAGGCGCGTTTTACGCCCCTTTTCCTGCCCCGTTTCCCGCCGCACTAACAAGGGCTTGCGTCAATAACTCAAAAAAGCACTTGACAAAACGCTTCATGGGGAACGCCGAAAGACATTGCCCCATACATAGACCCGGTATTTGAGAATAACATCCTCCTGACGCAGACGGAATGCCTTACCATGAACAGCAGGCCCAAGCAGCCAAAGTATGCGAGAAATAAAAATGTAATCATTATCGGCGGGAGTGGAAGCGGCAAGACACGGTTCTATGTCAAACCGCAGCTCATGCAGATGACACCAAATGTCAGCTATTGTGTCACTGATCCGAAAGGTACAATATTGGTCGAATGCGGGGAGATGTTAAAGCGTGGCACACCGAAGATGAAAGACGGGAAAGCGGTACGGGATAAAAATGGGAAGGTTGTTTATGAACCGTATAAGATCAAGGTTTTAAATACCATCAATTTCAAAAAAAGTATGCACTACAATCCGTTCCAGTATATCCGCTCGGAAAAAGATATTTTGAAGCTGGTGAATACCATCATCGCAAATACGAAAGGGGAAGGAGAAAAATCTTCCGAGGATTTCTGGACGAAAGCAGAGCGGCTCCTGTACTGTGCGTTGATTGGCTATATCTATTATGAAGCGCCGGAGGATGAGCAGAACTTCTCCACGCTGCTGGAGTTTATCAACGCTTCGGAGACAAGGGAGGATGACGAGGAATTTAAAAACGCCGTGGATGAATTATTTGAGGAACTGGAACAGGAGAAGCCGGAACACTTTGCGGTGCGGCAGTATAAGAAATTTAAATTGGCGGCCGGTGATATATGCTCTAAATGACTTCTTAATCACGAGATTTTTTCATGGTTAGTGAAGGACACATTTAGAGCATATTTCATGTAAGGAGGCAGACGCTATGACAAAAACCAAAATCACTCCATTATACGAGAGGTTGAGCCGTGACGATGAATTGAATGGGGAATCCAACTCCATCAGCAACCAGAAATCCATGCTGGAAGATTACGCCCGCCGCAACGGTTTCCCCAACCCGACCCATTTCACGGACGATGGAATCTCCGGAACCCGGTTCGACCGACCCGGATTCACCGCCATGATGGAGGAAGTGGAGGCCGGGAACGTGGAGGCAATTATCATCAAAGACATGAGCCGCCTGGGGCGTGATTATCTCAAAGTCGGCCAGGTCATGGAAATCCTGCGGCAGAGAGGCGTCCGGCTGATCGCCATCAATGACGGGGTGGACAGCGCCAACGGAGAGAATGATTTTACCCCGTTCTTGAACATCATGTATGAATTTTACGCCAGAGATACCAGCCGCAAGATTAAATCTGTATTCAAGGCAAAAGGCATGAGCGGCAAACACCTGAGAGGTACTGTCATTTACGGCTACTTGTGGGACGAAAAGCGGGAACACTGGATTGTGGACGAAGAAGCCGCTGACGTGGTGCGCCGGATATTCGCTATGACTATGGACGGATATGGCCCTTATCAGATTGCGAACCGGCTGTCACAGGACAAGATTGAGATACCTTCCCTGCACCTCTCCCATTACGGGGAGGGCGTGAATCAGTCCAAGACGTTTAAAGACCCTTATGGCTGGGGTTCTTCCACTATCGTCAATATCCTGAAAAAGCGTGAGTATTTAGGCCACACCATCAACTTCAAGACCCACAAGCACTTCAAGGACAAGAAAAGCCATTACGTTGACGAAAATGAATGGGTAATCTTTGAGGACACCCACGCCGCCATTATCGACCCGGAAACCTTTGAGAATGTGCAGAGAATCCGTTCCAACGTGAAGCGTTACCCGGACGGTTGGGGAGAAGCCGCCCCGCTCACCGGCCTGCTCTACTGCGCTGACTGCGGCGGCAAGATGTACGTCCACCGCACCAACAACGGCAAGCGTATCTCACAGTATACCTGCTCCCAATATAGCAAGGTTCCGGTTGGCGTCCTCTGCTCCACACAGCACCGAATCAACGAAAGCGCCGTCCTGACACTGGTTTCCGATATGCTCCGGGCGATTGCAGAGTATTCCAGAAATGACCGGGCAGAGTTTATCAAAGCGGTTCAGGAAACCCAGGCCGAGCAGCAGGCCAGCGACATCACCAGAAAGCGGAAACGGCTGGCAGCGGCACAGAAACGTGCCGGGGAACTGGAAAAACTGATATGCAAGATTTATGAGGACAATGTACTGGGTAAGCTGCCGGACACAAGATATGCCGCCCTGGACGCACAATATGCAAAGGAGCAGGAAGCACTTTCCGGCGAGATTGACGAACTGGAAAAGGCAATCGCCGGATATGAGCAGAGCCGGAAATCAGCGGAGAAATTTATCGCCCTTGTTGACAAGTATGAGAATTTTGACAACCTGACTACCACCATGCTGAATGAGTTTGTGGAGAAAATCCTTGTCCATGAGCGTGACCGGAAAGGCAGCATTGAAACCACGCAGGAGGTTGAGATTTATTTCAATTTTGTCGGGAGGTACATACCACCCCATTTCGGGGAAGTGAACCTTACGCCGGAGGAACTGGAAGCCCTGCGGAAGAAAGAGGAACGTAAGGACAAGCTGCACCAGGCATATCTCCGTCGCAAGGCCAATGGAACGCAGAAACGGTATGAGGAAAAAATTAAAGCAAAGAAAAAGGCTGAAATCGAGGCGAAGAAAGCCGCTATCCATGCCGAGGACATGGAAAAAGGCGTGTTTATCCCGGCCAGCAGCCTGCCAAAGAAAGAACCCCAAAAAGCACCAATGCCAGCCAGAGCCGCTATGTAGGCGGCTGGCATACCACAGAAAAGGCAAGGAGGCATACACATGAATGGACTGACTTATACAAAAGTTGGAGATTACTATCTCCCGAATCTGGTATTAAAAGAGCCGCCGGACACGCCAATCGGCAAGTATGGGCGCATGAGGCTCCGCTATCTGAAAGAACACCGGAAAGGGCTGTATACCAGCCTGCTCCTGACGGAAAAACTCTATCCCCATTTGTTGGAGATTGACGAGGCGGCCAATAAGCGAATGGATATTCTTATGCCGTAGCTGATGAAGGCCGCCGGTGTGACCGAGGAACTGAAAGCAGCCGACCAGATGAAATGGGTAGGGCTGGCAAATAACTGTAAGGCGCAGGCAGAGGAAATCATTTTGCATGAACTGATTTACAATTAAACAGGGAACAACAAAGAGAGGCAGAAGAAAGGTATCCTTCCGCCTCTCTTTGTCTGGCGCTGATAGAATCATGTTTCTGTATTGTCCAGGTCAGAATTACCGGCATTTTTCTTTAGAGAAGAAATCCATGTTTCGATTGCCCTGGCAAGAATAAGCTGCTGCTGCAGAACTGCCATTCCGTTTTCAGGAACGTCCGGTATATTTTCCTTTGCAAGAAAGTTTTCTTCCAGATAGGATTTTAATTGTTTGATGTTGTTCTCAATATTTGCCAGACATACATTCTGTTTTTCTTGTGAGAGGCTGTTCAGGTTTACAATCACAGCATTAAAATCCAGATAAATGTTGATGGACTTTGCGGCAATTTCCAGCATAAGTTTTTCAAATTCCTGCTCTCCCTGCCGGGTTAGAGAATAGACGGCTTTTTCCGGCATTTTTCCCTCTTTTTCAATACGGCTTTTAATGAATCCTTTTTCTTCCAGTTGAAGGACTTTTTTATAAATTGAGGGAGTGCTGATTTTTACCCATTTGGATATGTTACGGTACTCAACCAGTTTTTGAATATCGTAGGCGCTTAAAGATTCCCTTTTTAAAATTCCCAGTACAATTAGGTCGATTGTGGCCATATTCGTTCTCCTTTGATACTTGACAGATACTATAAATTATAGTAATATATTCTCTGTTGTGCAACTATTATAATTTATAGTAGTATAAATAATAGTATCGGTCAAGCGAAAGGAGAAAACAACATGAACGAGCAAAGCAAGAAAATGGAACTACTGGGGGCTGTGCCAATACCAAAGGCTCTTTTGGCACTGGGACTGCCAACCATGATAGGTATGCTGATTAACGCACTTTATAATCTGGCAGATACCTACTTTGTTGGTGAATTAGGTACGGATCAGATGGGGGCGGTTACAGTAGCTTTTCCTTTGGGGCAGATTGTTGTCGGCCTGGGACTGCTTTTCGGGAACGGGGCGGCGGCATATCTTTCCAGGCTGTTGGGGCGAGGGGATAAAGATACCGCTGATAAGGTAGCCAGTACAGCTTTATACAGCAGTGTATTGATTGGAGCGATTGTTATTATAGGCTCCGTCATATTTCTGAAACCAATATTAAATCAGATAGGCGCATTGGAAAGCGTTATGCCTTATGCGATTACCTATACCAGCATTTACATCACGTTTTCCATTTTTAATGTTTTCAATGTCACAATGAATAATATCGTGTCCAGTGAGGGAGCCGCAAAGACAGCCATGTGTGCGTTAATGGCCGGCGCTGTCCTGAATGTGTTATTAGACCCCATTTTTATCTACGTCCTGAATCTTGGAGTTGCCGGCGCAGCCATTGCCACGGCTATTTCTCAGGTGATTTCCACGGTGGTTTACCTGTGCTATATCTTCCGGAAAAAGAGCATATTCCATTTTCGCATGAAAGACTGCTGTTTTTCAAAGGAAATAATGTCTGAAATTTTGAAAATAGGGATTCCCACATTACTCTTTCAAGTTCTGACCAGTATGTCTATCAGTATGATAAACAATGGGGCAAAAGAATATGGCGGCTCTGCCCTTGCCGCCATGGGGCCGCTTACAAAAATTATGTCTATGGGAACTTTGATTGTTTTCGGTTTCTTGAAAGGATTTCAGCCAATCGCCGGATTCAGCTACGGAGCAAAAAAATTTAGTCGCTTATATGAAGCGATTAAAACCTCTGTTCTGTGGTCAACCATATTTTGCGTGGTTTTTGGATTGATAGCCGCTATATTCCCGTCACAGATTATGGCATTGTTTACAAAAGGAGATACCGAAATGATTCAGATTGGTGCGGCAGCGTTACGGGCAAATGGTCTGTCATTTATCTTTTTTGGATTTTATACCGTGTACTCCTTCTTATTTCTTGTAATGGGAAAGGCGAAGGAGGGCTGCTTTCTTGGCGCTTGCCGACAGGGAATCTGCTTTGTGCCGGTTATCTGGTTCCTACCAGGAGTTTTAGGATTAAACGGTGTCATTTACTCCCAGCCGCTTGCTGATGTTCTGGCCGCCATTATCACTGTTTTTATGGCTTTGAATCTTCATAAAAAACTGTCCGCTGAAGAATCACATATGGCTTTGCAATCAGGAACACAGGAAAAATAGGAACTGTCATAAATGGGTAAGGTATGCTGATTTCTAAAACCAGACGCAAGCCGCAGAGTAGGAATTGGTATCAAGAAAGTGTGATGTAATGAAAAATAAATCCTTATGGATTCACTGTCCGGCTTGTGGAGGGAAAACAAGGACAAAGGTGTATGGGGATACGGTACTGTTAAATTTTCCGCTTTTCTGCCCGAAATGCAGGAAAGAAATCAAAATCAATGTAGTACAGCTAAAAATGACGTTAAGCAAAGAGCCAGACGCATAATGCGGAGAGCCTGTTTCCTTCGGTATGGGAACGCAGGCTCTCTTTCATGTTATGTATCAGATTCAATTTCAATGGCTTTTTTTGCCCTTAGCACAGATAAAACGGATTCAATGATTGGGATAAGGGCGGCAGACTCTTGTTCGCTGCATTCCTCAATCATAAATCGAAGCTGGCGGATTGCAGGGCTTTCCCTTTTCATTTCGGGATTGAAAATCTCTCTGGAATCCAGTTTGAGCGCACGAACCAAAGGATATAGGACTTCCATTTTAGGATTGCCCTTGTAGTTTTCTATGTTCATTACAGTACGTGCATCAATGCCGCTTTTTTCAGCTATCTGGCTTTGCGTCAGTCCCAGTTCTCCCCGTGCCCTTTTAATAGCATCCCCCAATGGATAAGAAAATTCTTGCATGGCGGTTCACCTCATAAGTATTTTACAATACACTTTATCTCATTTGAACTCAACACAGTTCCGCAGTTATATGAACCAAAATACATATCTTTCCAAGGAGATGTGATTTGAAAGATAGGACAATTTTAAAAATTGATATATTCGGTATGAATTTCAGTGTTTAGCTGAAAACCACCACGGGATTGTAAGTGAATTACGGTTCACCAAAAGAAGTTATTTTAAAGGCATACTTGCAGATTTTCTTATCTGTCTGTGTGCCTTTTGCTATTTTCGATTGAAACAGTCAGTGGGTTGCCGTTCCCCACCCCACTCCGTTCAGAAACCTTTGCAAAAAATCTGAACGGAGGAAAGGAAGATGGAAGTCACCATCAACATAGACGGACAAGCCCTGTCCGTGGAGGTCACAGTCGAAGTATACGAGTACCTGGACAAAGCCGGCCACAAGGAAGAAAACCTTGCCCATGAAAAGCGGAGGCACTGGGACAGCCGGGAGTTTGATGAGTACATAATCCTCACCGAAGGGCGCTCCTGCTACTACCAGACACCGGAACAGTGGGTATGCAGGAAAGAAACCATGCTGGAGATTAAGGCCGCCCTTGCGCTCTGTACCGAGGCGCAGCGCCGCCGGTTCCTGCTCTACGCATTGGACGGTTTGAGTTATGCCGAGATTGCCGGGCTTTGCCGCTGCTCCAAAGCTGCCATACAGGACAGCATTGAGGCGGTACGGAAGAAAATCAAAAAATTTTTCTGATACAGACCCTACGATTAACCGATTTCGGGCTAACCAGTGAAGGGAACTTTTTCCCTATCATATTTTCGGGGAGGACAAGCAGGAAACCGCTGCCTGTCCTCTCTGTATTTTAGGAGGTCAGTCATGAAAACAATCAATCTAAGGTACTGTTATCCCTACTACACCGGAGACGTGTTTGTGGAGGTATCGGACGAAGTGGCCGAGGTCATGGTGCAGTCTGTCCGGGAGATGTACAACTATGACCGCCGGACACGTTACCACAAGGCATTTTACTCCCTGGACGCTTTTGACTGGACGGAGAAGTACGCACTGGAACACAGCCCGTCAGCGGAAGAAATTATCCTGTTGAAAGAGGAACAGGCCGCCCATGAAAAGCTGCTTGCCATGCTGGACGAGGCGCTCTCCATTATCACTCCCATGCAGGCAAGACGTGTTAAGGGCTATTACATCAGGGGATTAGATTTTACCCGAATTGCCAAAGAGGAAGGCGTTGACAAAAGTGTGGTAAACCGTTCCGTACACCGTGGCCTGAAATGTATGCGTGAGTTTTACAGCCGCCAGCAGACGGAATGAGGTGCAGCCTATGCAGACAATCAATCTGAAAAAATATTATTACCCGCTTTTTGCCACGGACACAATGATTGAGGTATCGGACGAGGTGGCCGAGGCTTTGCTGCTTATGCGGAGGGAAGAAAACAACCGCACCCATAAAATCTGGTATCACAAGGCATATTATTCCCTTGACTGTGAGGACGGGATTGAAAACTGTGCCTTTGATTTTACCGCCAAATCCCCGGAGGAGATTCTTGTGGAACGTGAGGAAGAGCAGGTTTACCTTGCCACGCTGGAACTTCTGGCGGAGGCCATGGGGAATCTGACAGAAATACAGGCAAGGCGTATCCATGCCCGCTACATACTTGGCAAAAAACTGATTGAGATTGCCGCAGAGGAAGGCGTGAGCGTATCGGTGGTACAGCAGACTGTTAAGAGTGGATTAAAGCGAATGCGGAACTATTTTGAGAAAAAGAAATGGAGGGAATAAGGCAAATGGATTTTACCAAAAGCGAACTGGAAATGCTCTACCAGTATGCCGCGCCAACGAAGGAAGAAACTCTTGCTGGGCTGAAAGAGATTGTGCCGGTTCTGGAAAGGAAGGACGATCTACTCTCAAAAGTGATTGTTGAGAATACTATACGGAAACTGGAAAAACTGGCAGAGCCGGAGTGCAGTCGGTTCATTGCGGATAACAGGGCCGCCTTTATCGAAAAACGGGATAATTCTATCCGCCAGAGGCTTGCCGCCGCCAAAGCCAGGAAGAGGAAGCCGGTTCTGCTGGGGCATGATCTGGCGGGCATGGAGCGGTTCCTGCCGGAAACAAGACATATGGTAACAGTGGATATTCTGAACAGTGACAGCCCGGTGGGATTCCCCGGAGAGCGATACCGCTTTTTCCTTTCTGATGAAGGCTATAAAAACGCCAGAGCCAGTGAGAAGCGGGGAGAAATCAGAATCAGGAACCATGCCGCTGTCATGGCCGGGAAACTCTACCCGGACAAGAAGCCGCCGGCGCAGGAACGGCGACAGACAATCGAATCCAAATCACAGTAGGGCAACCGGAAACGGCTGTCTTTTTTGCCGCCCAAAAGGAGGTGATTACAAATGCCAGATATAGACAAGCTGAAAAACCAGCAGGAAAAAGTAAAGACGGAAATCCGCCAGTTGGAGAACCGCCAGAAGATTCTCCTGAACCGGAAAACAGACGCAGAGCGGAAGGCCAGGACACGCCGCCTGATTGAGCATGGGGCAATTCTGGAAAATATCTTCCCTGCCACTACCGCCATGACCGGCGAGGAAGCCAAAGCATTTTTATCTGCTATTTCCCGCCTGCCGGAAGTCATGCGGCTGCTGAAAAACGAGCCTGAAAGCCAAGGTATGCAGCAATCTTAGAAATCCAACGGCGCACTTATACACCGTTCCGGTGCGTGCGCCCTACCGGGGGCATGGCGTCCGCTGGACGCAATGGGGAGTTACACTCCCCAAACCCCTTGTATGCTCCGCCGGAAAGGACACCCGCTCTGCGTCTGCCCTTTCCAGCGAAGCCAATCTATTCCCACCCGAAAGGAGGCGAACCGCCATAGCCATCTTCCATATGCCCGTCCAGATTATCAAGCGCAGCAAGGCCAAGTCTGCCGTGGGCGCTGCCGCTTACCGGAGCGGAACCAAAATGACCAACGAATGGGACGGGCTTACCCATGATTACACCCGGAAACGTGGCGTAGTCCACTCTGAAATCATATTGCCACCCCATGCCCCACCGGAATTTCAAGACCGAAACACTCTCTGGAACAGTGTGGAGATGGTTGAAAAAACCCGTGACGCACAGCTTGCCCGTGAGATAGAGATTTCCCTGCCGGTAGAACTGAACCGGGAGGAACAGCTGCGGCTTGCCCGCTCCTTCATCAGCGATACCTTTGTCGCCGCCGGTATGTGTGCGGATTTCTCTATCCATGACAAGAAAGACGGAAATCCCCACTTCCATGTCATGCTCACCATCAGGCCGCTAAAGGAGGACGGACAGTGGGGAGCGAAATGCCGGAAGGTCTACGAACTGGACGAAAACGGCCAGAGAATCCCCAACGGCAAAGGCGGCTGGAAGAACCACCGGGAGGACACTACCGACTGGAACGACAAGGGAAATGTAGAGAAGTGGAGGTCTGCCTGGGCAGCTTACGCCAATAAAGCATTGGAGGCAGCGGGCAGGCCGGAACGGATTGACCACCGCTCCTACGAGCGTCAGGGCATTGACAAGATACCTTCTATCCATCTGGGCGTTGCCGCCAGCCAGATGGAGCGGAAAGGCATTGCCACAGAGAAGGGAAATATCAATTGCCAGATTGCCGCCGACAATAAGCTGCTAAAGGAGATTAAAGCAAGGATTACCCGGCTCTATAAATGGACGAAAGAGCAGGCAGAGAAACCGGAAAGAAAAGACAGTATCATGGCGCAGCTTTACGAGGCACAGCTGTCAGAGGGGAAACCCGGCTCCCGGTATGGGAAGATAAGGAACCTGAAAGAAAGCGCCGCCCTGTTCAATTTCCTGAACGGCAACCACATTACTTCCATGGAGCAGCTTTATGAAAAAGTGGCCGCCCTGAACAAAGATTACTATTCCCTTCGTGGGAAGATTGTCACCGCCGAGCGGCGTATCAAAGTGCTGGACGAACATCTCTCCATGTGGGAGAAATACGAGAGGAACAAAGGAACCCGCCGCCAGCTTGGCAAGATGAAGCCGGGAAAGAAAAAGGAGCAGTTTGAGCAGAAGCACGGTGCGGAACTGGCGTTATATGAGGCCGCTGTTCGGTATCTGGAAAAGCTGAAAGCCAACGGCGAAGAAATCACCCCGAAGAAATGGCAGGCCGAGGCCGACCGCCTGAAAGCGGAGAAATCGGTGCGGTACCAGAAAATGAAATCCATGCGGGAGGACATCAAGGCGGTGGAGAACCTGAAAAAGACAGCGGAGCAGTTGGCCAGGACGGAAAATGAACCGGCCAGAAAGAAGGAGGAACAGGAATTATGACACAGCAGTTTATCACCATGACAATCACTATCACCGTAAAGATACCCGTGCCGCCCACGCCGCCAGCACCTGCGGGGGCGAAAGCGCCGGAGCCGGTTTTCCTTTTCAGGGAAGGGCAGCCGCCTTTGTGCCGCTGTAAGGTGAGATATGGGAAACAGGCAGCATGAGCGAATCCCGGCCATGGACTACCGGCAGTACCGCAGGGCGAGGAGGCTGGTGCGTGAGTGCTGCAACTATGACAACGGCCAGTGTATGGTGCTTGACGAGGGGGACGGGTGCGTCTGTGTCCAGAGCATTTCCCACTCCCTGCTCTGCCGCTGGTTCCGTGCGGCGGTGCTGCCTTTAGACCACCAACTGGAAACGGCCCTTTACCACCGGCTGGAAAGCAGGCGGTGCAGCGAGTGCGGCGCTCTTTTCCTGCCCGGCTCCAACCGGGCGAAATACTGTAAGGATTGTGCCGCCAGGGTGCGCCGGAGGAAAGAGGCAGAACGCCAGCGGAAAAGATACCATGATTCTACGCATTTAGGAGCGGAAAAAGCCTTGTAAATCAAGCACTTTAGGAGCGTGTCGGAGGGGAGGCAATACTTTTTTATCACTGACACTCCCAAAGCCCCTTTAAAATGCGTACAGAGGCTTAAAAAAGCTATTCAGAACAAAAGGAGCAACTAAATGACAGAGAACCGACGATTTTATTACCTCAAGCTGAAAGAGAATTTTTATAACAGCGAAACTATGGTCATCCTGGAGAGTATGCAGGACGGCCTTCTGTACTCCAATCTCCTGCTCAAGATGTATTTAATGTCGCTGAAAAGCAGCGGCGTACTCCTGCTGAATAACTGCCTGCCCCATACCGTGCAGACCATAGCCACCTTTACCCGGCATCAGGTAGGCACGGTGGAGCGGGCTTTGAAGATATTCCAGGAGTTTGGCCTTGTGGAGATACTGACGGACGGGGCCTATTACATGAGCGACATCCAGCTGCTGATCGGCCAGTCGTCCAGCGAGGGGGAGCGGAAGAAAAAGGAGCGCATGAGGCTGAAACGCCAGAACCTGCTCCCGTCCGGGGAAACGGACATTTGTCCGTCCAATGGACGGGTGGACAAATGTCCGCCTATATTAGAGTATAGAGATAAAGAGATTAGAGATAAGAGTATAGAGAATAGAGAGGGGGATAAGACACACGCCTATGGGAGATACCGGAATGTGTTTCTGTCTTCTGCAGAACTGGCAGAACTCCAAACGGAACTCCCCTCTCTTTGGGAACAGTACATTGAGCGGTTATCCGAGTACATGGAATCCAGCGGAAAAGGATATAAAAACCATGCGGCCACAATCCGGCGCTGGGCGAACGCCGACAAAAAGAAAGAGGAACCGTCTGCCCGGAACCGTGATTACAGCGTGGAGGAAGGAGAAACCATATGATAGAGATTACCGCAGAAGTGCGGGCGGCCATTGACCGGGCCGCCGGGGATATGGAGCTTGCCGGGGACGAATACATAGAACCGGCTGACGGGCTTATCCACTGTAAGAAATGCCATGGCAGCCGCCAGACTGTTGTGCCCAGGTTCGGAGGCTCCGGCTATTTCATGCCCCGCTGCCTCTGCCCCTGCCAGCAAAAGGCGCAGGAGGAACGGAAAGCCATGGAGGAACAGAGGGAGCGCATGGAGCGTATCAAGCGCCGGAAGGCACAGGGGCTTCAGGACAGATACCTTTATGATTACACTTTCGCCAATGATAACGGCCAGAATCCCGTCATGGAGAAAGCCTGTGCTTATGTGGAGCATTGGAAGGAGGCATACCGGGACAATACCGGCCTTCTGCTCTTTGGTGATGTGGGAACCGGGAAATCCTTTTTTGCCGGCTGTATCGCCAATGCCCTGCTTGACCGTGACGTGCCGGTTCTGATGACGAATTTTCCGTCTATCCTGAACCGGCTGACTGGCGTGTTTGCCGAGGAAAGGGCGGCCTTTATCGCCAGTCTGGATGATTACAGCCTGCTTGTCATTGACGATTTAGGAGTGGAGCGCAGTACCGAGTATGCCATGGAGCAGATGTTTACCGTCATTGACAGCCGGTATCGGAGTAAGAAGCCTCTGATTGTCACAACCAACCTGAAACTGGAAGAAATCAAGAACCCGCCAGACCTTGCCCACGCAAGGATTTATGACCGCATACTGGAACGGTGTGCGCCGGTTCTTTTTTCTGGTAAGAATTTCCGGGAGGAAGGAGCCAGGGCGACCAAAGCGGCGGCGAAGGAGATTGTGAGGAAGGATAATAAAATCTGATTGTATGAAAAGGAGAATTTATGAATAACGAGAAAATCACAGAGGACACTACCACCACAGCACCGGCTAAGGACGCTCCCGCACTGGTGAAGAAGATTGGCCGGACGACCTACATTGTGAGGGTTCATTTCAGCAAGACCAGCAAGGAAACCATGAGTGACAAAATCAAGCGTATGCTGAAAAATGAGATACAGCAGATGTGAAAAAGCGATAACGGAAACAGGCCGGGAATCAGAAATGTATTGGCTCCCGGCTTGTAAAATCAGACTGGCAGATTAAGTTCTGTTTTTTTATTGTTGGTAGTTTCCTTTCGTGGTATAATGCACATATTCATATTACGAATTCAACTTTCATTAGTGATATAATTATTAGAGCTGTCGCAAGTACCTTTCAGTTATAGCAAAGAATTTGCATTTGGACTTAATTTTAGAAAATATGTGAACGTGAAATAGAAATTTAGGTAATAAGGAACATTTCTACCTCTTTGGTAAGACTGTAAAATTTTTGCAGGAGGACTAAAAAATATGAGCAAAGCAGAAATATGGAATGTTATTATTTTGTTTACACAAGCAGCGATATTGATTGGTCAGCTTATATTAAGCCGGAAGATAAACCAGCAAACTATATCAAGAGAAAAAGGATATTTTATCATACAAAAAAGTAATATACCTACGATAAAAGGCGAGGAAGTAAGGTTTTTAGACCAATTTAATCTAAATGATGGTATTGGAATTGGTTTTTATTGTATAAAAGCTGATGTAATTTTACGGAGTACAAGTTATAGTGTTAATGGAGTTACATATGAAATTGGACAGCCAGTAGATGGATTTTTCACAGAAGATAATAGGTTTAATAAACTGAAAGTTTTGTTAAATTTAAAAGAATCTGATTTGCAAAAAGACTATTTAGATATTGAATTTATTTTTAAGCTAAGAAACACAGTAGGATACGAATATACGCAAACGGTCGATGTTAGATTTTCTAAGATGGAAGATTCATCTTGGCATTATATAAGCAGATATAATATGTTCTTTGACAAGTAAGGAGAAACTGATTCATGGGAATACAAATAGGCGATGGAAATAAATTTACAAATTCCAATATTGCAGAGAAAATTGAAGGAAAAATTATAAATTCTAATGTCGTAGAAAAAGAAGAGTCTAGACAAACTAAACAAAAGAAAAGATTTTATGATCAGCATCCTTGGATTTCTGGATTTATCATCTCAGCTATTGTTGCATTTTTATTTTTATTTACTTTTTGGACAGATATTATTTGCTGGATTGAGAGGTGGTTTTGATGGCTAAGAGTCAGATAATTAAGGACTTAGCAAATGGAAGCATTGATACACAGACAGCATTAAAGAGGACAAAAGTATTATTACAGGAATTTGATGACGAAAGATTATTAGAATGGGTTAATTATGAAATAGAGGGATATCCGAATGATGTGGAAGTGCCTGAATATCGACGGATTTCGGGACAGTCATTTTGCTCCTATATAAAAGGAACTATGTCAAGATTCTTAAAATACAGTAATGTGCCTTTATCGCTAGGCAATATGCCTGAAAACGAGCGGGAAATATTTTATTATGCAAATATGAGAGAAAGTGTAGGTGCGTTAAAAGGGACAATACATGAATATGAAAAAAAGGGAACATCCATAGGAAGAATAATTCCTGCTGAATATTATCCATATATTGCAAAGTGTAATAATGATATGGGGATGGTCATACAATCAGCTGAGATACAATTAAATATGCCACAAATTTTAAATATTTTCCCGAAAGTTGAAAACAAGTTACTGGATATTTTGCGCTATCTTGAAAAACAATTTGGAAATTTGGATGAGTTAGACATTGATGTGGATAATAAGAGCGAACAAGAATTGAAAGAAATAGTGAATCATATTTATGTGCTGATTTATAATGATCAAAGTGTTACTATAGGAAATGATAATGAATTTAATAATTCAAACATTGCGTCCTCAATTAAAATCGAAAACTGAAAATTGGGCAAGATAGAGATAGAGAGTTTTGGTTCTTCAGTGTAGACAAGTTTGGATATGATTGAAAATATTTCGATTGTATGGTAGTATAGAGATACAAAAACGGAAGGGAAAGCAGGTGGGAAGATTGACAGTGACGGAACAGATAGACCAGAAACATCAGGAAGATTTACAGAGGCTAAGAGGTTTTCGCCTGCTTGATGATGATTTCCTCACAAAGTGTTTTGAGGGAGATACGGCAAGCATAGAACTGGTATTGCAGATTGTGTTGGAAAAGCCGGATTTAAAGGTGCTGGACGTCCGCACTCAGGTATTTTTGGAGAACCTGCTGAACCGTTCGGTGAGGCTGGATATCCTGGCTACAGACAGCACAGGGGCGAAACTGAATGTAGAGGTACAGCGCTCCGATAAAGGAGCCGGGAGAAAAAGGGCAAGGTACAACAGCAGCATGATGGACGCAAACCTTTTGAAGAAAGGCGAGGACTTTGACAAGCTGCCGGAAACGTGGGTAATCTTTATCACAGAGAATGACGTAATGGGAAAAGGACTGCCGCTCTATCCGATTGAGCGGTGCTTTTTAGGAACCGGGGAAAGATTTGAGGACGGTTCACACATACTGTATGTAAATGGCGCTTACCGTGGAGATACGCCAATCGGGAAGTTAATGCATGACTTCTCCTGCACAGACGCAGCGGACATGTACTATGGGACACTGGCAGACAGGGTGAGATTTTTCAAAGAGAGCAAGGAGGGAATCGAGATTATGTGCCGAGCTATGGAAGATATGAGGAATCAGACATTGAAAGAAGGAATGATAAATGTTGCAAAGAAAATGCTGGAAGATGGAACAATAACGCTTGAAAAGATTGCGGAATTTGTTGGCCTTTCAGTTGACGAAGTGAGAAAATTGAAAACAGACCAAAATATGTAAATGGCACTAATGAGCCAGGAATCTAAAAAACGGGTTCCTGGCTCTATTTTTTTGCCCTGAAATGTAAATTTTCTGTGAACTTGATTAAAAAGTCCTTCACAAAACGTCACTGGCAAAACTTCAAAGTCGATTTTAATTAGCTGCGGAGCCAGATTAGCGCCATTTGACATCGCAGAACTGCGGGAACTGACTTCTTATGATGAACTGGAGCTGGATATGATGGGGGATCAGCGCACGGCAATGTTCATCATTATCTCCGATACGGACGATACCTTTAATTTCCTTGTGGCGATAATGTATACCCAGCTATTTAATTTATTGTGTGACCGGGCGGATGATGTGCATGGGGGCAGGCTTCCTTACCATGTAAGGCTGTTGCTGGATGAGTTCAGCAATATCGGTCAGATCCCGAAGTTTGACAAGCTGATCGCAACGATACGGAGCCGGGAAATATCAGCATCTATTATTTTACAGTCGCAGAGCCAGTTGAAAACCATCTATAAAGATGCAGCCGAAACAATTTTGGGCAATTGTGACACGATGCTGTTCCTTGGCGGTAAGGAAGGATCTACTCTGAAAGAGATTTCTGAAAATTTAGGGAAGGAGACGATAGATCTTTACAACACTTCGGATACCCGTGGGCAGAGCCGTTCTTACGGACTGAATTATCAAAAAACCGGGAAGGATATGCCATACTTGTTCGTGAAGAGTTCAGTTGCCTTATAAATTCGCATGAACAGGGACACGAACAACTG
>QXWR01000068.1 GCA_009911065.1 Clostridiaceae bacterium
GCAGGGCAAGTGTATAACACTTGCAATTTTCGCTTTGCGAAAATGCTTGTTGGGGTGCCCCCAAACCCGCCTGGGACTTCTGGTCACCGTGACCAGAAGTCCTTTTGTCCGCAGCCCTGTCTCTGACGCTCCTGGGCCTTATGCGCTTACAGTGCTACCACCTCCGAAAGTTTCTCCAGCAGTTCGGAGAGCGGCCCCCATAAATCCGTATAGTCCTTTTGCAGGGTCTTGATTTCTTCGGGGTAAACTCCGCCACAAGTATTCACCCTGACGGCGATTTGATTGAGATTATTTGCACACCGCCTTTGCAGGGAAACGATCTCTTTGACTGGCGCAAGGTCAACATGGAGCACATAGCCGTTGAGAGCCATTTTTCTCATATATGCTGAAAGGTTGCGAATACCCACGTCTGCCATGCGCTCCTGGATTTTTGCCTGTTCATCCGGGGACAACCAAACACAAACGGACGTGCTCCGAATACGCTTTTTCCCAGCGACCAGCGTTGACTGGTTTTCAGGGCTGCAAGGCATTGAATTTTGACCGCTCATAGATACCTCCTATAAATTCAGATGTTGACAGTATTTTGGTAAATCGGGCCTGGGGAATGATACTATACCAGCCCCCACAGAACCGGAGCTGGAAACCCTTGCGGGGCAAGGCTTTGAAACTGCTAATTTTCAACACATCAGCCGTGGAAAGACAGCGGTTTGAAAGGAAAGCGGTTCGACCCTATCCCCCCGCCCTTTCCCTATCCAGGGAAAGGGGGCGGCTCTGGAGGATATATCCCCCGTCGCGCCTTGGGAGGTAGCACAGCCGGGACAGCCCGTCAAGGGTGCGGAGCACCGCCGCGCAGCGGCGGCTTTGCCCTTGACAGGCAGCCCCGGCTGTGCTATGGGTGGCGCGGCGACGGGGGATACATCCAGCAGAGCCTCCGTGGATGAAGCGGGGGAAATGGGGGGGCACTTCTGGTCACGGTGTCCAGAAGATATACAAAAACACCGCTCCGATTTTTACCGGAAACGGTGTTTGGTGTAAGGTTGACAGCCCATTAAATTGTTGTGTTTTTGTATGCTCTTGTTAAGGGAAGATACCAACGCCGGTTGATACATTGAGATGGGATTATTATCAGTATGTGAAGGAACATCCCATTTGTCATTGGGGGATTCCGACCGCAATTCTTTATGGAGGAAAAGATCACATGCAATCGCCAGAAGTAATTCAGAATTTTGTGAAGAAGTATGTATGTGACTTGACAATTTCTCCGGACAGTGAACACGCATTTATGCAGGACGGTGATGACAGCATTATTAAAAAATGGTTGGAGAAAAATATATAGATTGGAAAACAATGGATCGGAATGTCTGGTTAAGACCAGAGTCTGCAAAATATAGGATATGGTGTGTGACAGCAGATGAAGAAGATCCCAAAGTGCGAATATATAAGACCATAAAATATCAGGAAAACCAAGATACCTATTTGGTTTATGAAAAGAGGTCTGGTCAGGCGATAGGTTTTGCAGGTATGAAGGAAACCGCGCCGTATATTTATCCTATCCGGATGCGGGTATAGCACGTGGCTCCAAATATATAGGAAAAGGGTATGGAAAGCCTTATCCATTGGAGATTTACCATAAAGAAATAGGAATACAGGAGTTATCATAAATATGGAATATGTTTATAAAAGAGCAAGTCTGGAAGATATAGAATTGCTGGTTAAAACAAGGATTGAAGTATTGCGTGCGGCAAATGGTCTGAGTGATGATACAGAGATGACTCTTGTAGAGCAGCAGTCAAGGGAATATTATAAAGAGTGCCTGCAGGCAGAAACACATATCGCATATCTTGTCTTTGATCGAGAGCGATTGATCGGTGCAGGAGGAGTCAGTTTTTTCAGGGTAATGCCTACCTATCATAATCCAACAGGATGGAAAGCATATATTATGAATATGTATACAAATCCGAACTACAGACGAAAGGGGATTGCAAACCATACATTGGAGCTTTTGATAGAAGAAGCGAAGAATAAAGGTGTAAAACATATTTCATTAGAGGCAACGGATATGGGAAGGTTTTTGTATGAACGATATGGTTTTGTGAGCATGAGGGATGAGATGGAACTTCCAGAAGACCGTATGTAAAGGAGTAAACAGATAGAAGCTATTCGTTTATTAATGCCAAAGTTCGTATTGATTGAAAATGTTGGCGGATTCGAGAAAAAGTTTGTAACAAGACCTACAAGAGAAGGAACTATTAGTGTTGCGGAAAAAGCAATACAAGAATTGCAAGACGCAGGTTATAATGTTAATAAAGTAATAATAAATGCGGCAGAATTTATGCTTCCTCAGCTGCGGCAGAGAGTGATTTTGTTTGCTACATTAAAAAATATGCTGGCGTGATTGACTCAAAAGGATTGTTAGAAAATGCACTTTCCAAGGTTGCAATAGAACCCGAATTTTATCTTCATTTCTTAAATTTTTTAGGGCTGTAATTTTGTTAAAGAATGGTATAATAGTATCAAGGAAGAAGTGAACATATGCCAAAATCGGCAGGCAACCTAATGAAAAATATGTGGGAAAATTAAGAGGAAATGGTGAAATGATTATTAGTGCAAGCAGAAGGACCGATCTGCCATCTTGTTATTCTCAATGGCTGTTCAATTGGTTGAAAGAAAAATATGTACTTGTTAGAAATCCTGTGAATATTCATCAGATCAGCAAAATTGATTTATCGCCAGATGTTGTAGATGCCATTGTGTTTTGGACAAAGAATCCAGCTCCTATGCTGGGACGGTTAGATGAATTGCATAAATATAACTACTATTTTCAATTTACATTAAGTGCGTATGGACCAAATGTAGAACAAAATTTACCATCAAAAAATAAAGTGATTATCCCTGTATTTCAACGGTTATCAAAGGAAATTGGCAAGGAAAGGGTTGTGTGGAGATACGATCCGATTTTCTTTAATGAACAATATACGTTGGATTATCATTGCAAGTATTTTAAGGTTCTTGCATCAAAGATTGGAGAATATACAGAGAAATGCACAGTTAGTTTTTTGGATTTATATAAAAATACTGAATATCGTATGAAGCGGTTGAACATAAAGAAAGATACGTATGAAATGCAAACGGATGAATGTGTTATATTATCGCTAAGGCAAGAAACCAAGGAAAATCAAGGGTTCCGCTGATTTTGTCCCAAATCTTTTAGGGATGTCCAGGTTTGATTGGCTTAGCCTTTTCTCCGGAGAATAACAGTAAGGAAACGTATAGGTAACAGGGAAGGAGGGACAGGGAGATTATTTAAAATTACATAGGGGTGCCGTTAGGCAGAGCCGGAATGCTTGCTTGTTGGGGCTATTGAGATACCTGAGTGATAAGTGAGTGTTCACAAAGAGATGGGACATATATGGAGTTTGTTTCAGGTGAAGCAAAAGAACATATGTGGCTCATCTTTTTTGTCTAAATCGGGAATATGGTTGAAAGATATTTTCATGTATTACGGTTAAGCAGCGGGGAGTTGTGGAATAATGTCCATGAGAGCAATGAGCAGTGAAAAAGAGTAAGCTAAGAAAGTATAGCACTGCAGAGTAAAAAGAACCGGTCATTGAAACAAGATTTAAGGAAGGGGATGTAGCTGTGGGAAATAAAGAGAATGGGATTCGCTTTAAAGATAAGGAGCATGAGAATTTTTATTGGACGCATTTTTTGAAATGTAGGTATCAGGATGCCTATCATGCGGCTCTGGTGTATTGTCTGGGAATCGACAGGGATACAAGGGATCACATAAATGAGATCTATGATTTTAAGACCGGATTCGTAAAGACAGAGTGTCTGCGTGACGGGTGGCAGACTTCCGGGAGTAAGAAGATTGTCCGTATGGCTTACAACTTATATAACAATGGAACTCCAAGTGTATTTGATTATGAAGATTCTGAGGAACAGCTGACGGAGTGTGGGCGGTATACAGTGGAGGAATTGTTTTGCTGTGGGTATGCGCCTTATTTCTGGCAGGCGGTGAAGATTCGGTATCCGGAGTATTGCGGGGTAGCATAGAACGAAAAAAGCAACGGAGGAAAAAAGATGGCAAAGGTCATAACCATAGCTTCGCAGAAAGGCGGAGTGGGAAAAAGTACAACTTGTGTGAATCTGGGCATTGGGCTGGCAAGGGAGGGAAAGAGAGTCCTTTTGATTGACGCAGATGCCCAGGGTAGTATGACAGCGTGTCTGGGGATTGCGGAACCAGATGAGTTGGATGTTACCTTGGTGAATCTGATGGAGAAAGTAGTCAACGATGAGCCATGGGAGATTGATGAGGGAATTCTGCACCATGAGGAAGGCGTGGATTTTCTTCCGGCTAATATTGAACTGGCGGGTATGGAGACTACTCTGGTGAACATGATGAGCCGGGAGACGATTCTGAGACAGTATATTGACAAGGTTCGGGATCGATATGATTTTATTTTACTGGACACCATGCCTTCTCTGGGGATGATAACGATTAATGCCCTGGTGGCGGCGGATAGTGTTCTGATCCCGGTGGAATCGGCTTATTTGTCGGTGAAGGGGCTTCAGCAGCTGATCAAGACCATTGGACGGGTGAAGCGGCAGTTAAATAGGAACCTGGAGATAGAAGGGATTTTGCTTACAAAGGTGGACCGCAGAACGAATTACGCAAAGGATATCTCGGACCGGCTTCGGGAAGCTTATGGAGACAGGATACATATCTTTGAGAACTGTATCCCATTATCCATCAAGGCGGCGGAGACCAGTGCAGAAGGAAAGAGCATTTTTATCCATGCTCCCAGAGGGATTGTGGCAGAAGGGTATGGGGCGCTGACAAAGGAGGTGCTTGTCCGTGGGGAGTCGTAGTGCGGATAAGATTAAGTTTCGTTCCTTTGATGATTTGTTTGGGGAGCAGGAGCCGAAAGGGGCAGAAAAGGAATCAACAGAGGATCAGGTGGTCAGAATACCGCTGGCAGAGCTTCATCCATTTAAGGGACATCCGTTTCGTGTTATAGAAGACGAAGAGATGATGGAAATGGTGGAGAGTGTGAAACAGTTTGGCGTTCTGGTGCCTGTGATTGTCCGGCTGGATCAGAATGGGGGATATGAGGTTATTGCAGGCCATAGGAGGAAACGGGCCAGTGAGCTGGCTGGTTGTGCGGATATACCAGTGATTGTCCGGGAATTGACGGATGATGAGTCGGTTATCGCTATGGTGGATTCCAATATTCAGAGGCTGAATATTCTTCCTTCGGAGAAAGCAAGGGCTTACCGGATGAAAATGGAGGCTATGGAACATCAGGGAGTGAAGGGAGGACAGCACACGGCGGCGGTATTGGGTGAGGCTTCTGGGGAGAGTGCCAGGACGGTTCATAGGTATATCCGGCTTACCTATCTGGTGCCGGAGCTGCTGGAACTGGTGGATCAGAAACGGATTCCGGTTGTTGTGGGGGAGAGCCTTTCTTTTTTGAAGGAAGGGGAGCAGGAACTGGTGAGGGATTATGTGGTGCAAAGGCAGGTGTTTCCGTCAAAAGGCGAAGCGGAACTGCTGCGGATAGAAAGTGGTAAGGGGGAGTTGAGTGCGGAAAAGGTTCAGGAGATTTTGTGCAGGAATAAGAAAGCGGCGGGGATAACAATTTCGGCAAAGAGGATTCGGGATTACTTTCCGGAGAGTTATACGAAGGAGGAGATTGAGAAGATTGTTTATAGCCTTTTGGATTCCTGGAGGGCAAATGGAAGTGGGTAGAGAAATGGGTGGCTCCTTTGTGCCATGGTGGCAGAAAGTGAGTAGGAAACCTTGTGCCACGATGGCAGAAAGCATGGATGGGAGTCCTTGTGCCATGGTGGCACAAAGTATATTTAGGAACCTTGTGTCATGATGGCAGAAAGCCATAGATAAGAGCTTTGTGCCATGATGGCAGGAAGCATGGGTAAGAGCTTTGTGTCACGATGGCAGAAGGATGGATAGTGGTCTTGCGCTGCCATAGCAGAAAATAAAGATATTTTTTGTATCAGAATAGGAACATGATAATAGAAAAAAGAACAGCAACTACAAAGTGGTTTTATAGCATTTTCAGGTGTTCATAGACAACAGGAAGCTTATTCTCCAAAGCAGATTTTGAAACTTTACAAAGCAATTTGTCTAACTTTTTAATTTGATTTGGAGGATTATTATGGGTAAGAGCGGAGTTATTACAGAAAAGAGTAAAGAGAATAGGGCGTATCATAATGTGATTGTGCTGTTTAAGATTTACCGTTCGGTTTCCTGGCGTATGCAGGTGCAGATTGGGCAGGTGAAGCACCGTTTCCGGAAAGAGTATGGGACGGATGTGGACAGCTTTCTGGAATCTATTTATCAGGCTGGAATGGACTTAAATGATGATGAGGCGAATATTAAGCCCCGGGTGGAGGCAATCAGCAGTTCCAATAAGTTTTTGAAACTGATTGATGAGTCAGTGGAACTGATGAGACTGTATCATCCCCAGGGTGAGAAATATTACTGGGTTTTGTATTATACTTATATGACACCGCATCAGCTGAGTAATATTGCAGAGATTATGGAGAAGCTGGAGCCGCATTTGTCCCAGGGGGTAGGGATTAACAGGAGTACTTATTTCCGGTGGAGAGATGGTGCCCTGAAGGCAGTGGAAGGGATTCTGTGGGGGTATGAGGAGGAGAGCCGGAGGCTGTTGGAGCATTATCGGGATACATGGAGAGAAGATATTTGAAACTGAAAAAATAGGATAATTAAGGTGAACTGTTGAGTTTTTGAGATATTCTGTGTATAATGGGAGAAAAAATAAAGTTATTGAAAACAGCAAATGTTCCAGAATTGGCGGTATGGTAATTATATAAAAGTATTGGAAATCATTCTTAATAAAAAGTGGCGCTCATTCTTGAACTGAAAATGTAGCGCCTTTTTAGAAAGAAAATAGTAATGCATTTGATTTTGCTCAAACACTTATGTGGATTGCGAGAACTAAGAATATATTACCAAAAGAGTTGGAGGAATACAGATGTTTGCAGCAAGTACATATGAAGAAATTATTGCAAGAGAAAAGCAGGTTGAAAATTTGGAAATTGTGGTTCTTTTATTTGTTAAACCTACAAGCCAGGAAGCTCTTGATATTATAAAAGAATTTGAATACATCTATTATAATTCTAAGAGGTATTGTTCGATATATGCAATTGGGTATTCGGATGATTTTGGTAAAGCAAGCAATTCTGCTACATATGCGAAAGTGCAGACTATTCTTAATTCGGAGTGGTATTTTAGCCACGAGGCATTTGTTGAATTTAAAGAAAAACTTGAAAGACGTATTAAATGGGAATATTCAGGTGAAATAGAGGCATTAGTGTTACAGAATAATCCAGGCAAGAAAGATCCGCTTAATTTTCAGAATTATGTTGCGATTGATATTAACAAGGGGCTGCGGGAAGGATATATTGATTCGTTTCAGAGATTTATGGAGTCTCTTATTCGGAGCACAAAAAAAGATGTAACAGCAAAAGCGGTGATAGATAGTATTTGTAGGGAAAGATTGGGAATTAAAAATATTATTGCCTCTGCTCTGGAGGAATGTAATAAGATTCCTAAACCTGTAAGAGAAATTGTTAAAGATAGATTATTCTATAGATGTGCTAATAATATGGGTTAATGTGTGATGGGGGAAACGATGAAAAAAGATAGAGAAAAAGGTGGCTGCTTTGTGCCATGATGGCATAAGGCAAGTAAAGAACTATCAGATTAATCATCTAATAAAAATTTTAAAATAAGAGAGTTCCATATGAATAATACGATTCAGTATAAAGGCTATATTGGCAGTGTTGAGTTTTCAGAAGAAAACGGTATGTTTTATGGTAAAGTCATGGGGATTCGTTCCTTGGTTTCTTATGAAGGTGAAAGTGTCAGGAAACTTTTAGAGGATTTTCAAGGTGCGGTGAATGAGTATCTGGAGAAACATTTGGGAACGCAATAGAATAATTTAAGCAGCACAATATATAGTATATTTTTGTTGACATATACAATATATAGTGCTATCATAAAGATGTATTGATTTATATATCTTTTATGTGAAAGATATAATAAAAATTTGTTCCTGTATGAACAAGCAGGAAGCAAGACGGTGAACATTTTACCGGGTAGCTTTTGTTTATTTATGAACCAGAGAATGACGCTCATTTTGTAATGGAAATGCGGCGTCTTTTTTTGTGCAGAAAATGGGGCAGCAATACAGAAGGAGGGTAAGGATAGGATTTTATCAAAAAGAAGGAGGGGCGAATGAAGCGGGATAAATTCAAAAAAATGCGGCTTCAGTTAGAGACGTTGAAGCCTGCAAAGGCAGATGACTGTACTCTGCTTCTGCAGGGGTTGACCATGGAAACATCGGAGACGTCAAATTTTTCTATGGGGTCTGTGGAGCAGAAAAAGAGGGAACTGAAGAATGGTATTCTGGCGGTGGAGATGGAGGCTAGAGGAATCAGGACGGATGACAGGCGTTTGGCCCATTTAAAAACGGGAAAACAGGCGGAAATTCTGGATTATAATTATTTTAAGTCCAGGATGCCGGAGATGGTGATTACGGATATTCAGGCGGAGGTATTTGATTTCCGTAATAACAGGGCAGTTCCGTTTGTGGTAAAGAGATTGGAGTTTTCTTTCGGCAATGGGAAAAAGGTTGACATGACAGGTAAGATGAGCGTGTTATCACTGGATCGGCTGGCAAGCTGAGGAAAGGGGTAAAATCTATGGTAAAGGATGTAAAACTGCAGGCAAAGAAAAATGTTTTGGTTACAGGGATCGTTCAGTATCCGGTGAAAGTGGGGGAAGAGGCCTGCTATCAGAAAGGGAACTGCGTATGGTGGACAGACCGGGTAAAAAGGATTCTTGAAATCACGGCAGATTATATCCGCATTGAGACAACACATTATTATTACACAATTAGATGGGATGACAGGGAGCAGGGACGGATACGGGCTGCTGCATAATTAGGAAGGAGTGTGTGGGCAGTCATTTAGGTGGCTGCCTTCTTTTATTTGTGGTATAATGGGAATAATAATTTGAAAATTAGTATTTTTATGTATATATTTTGACTTTAACAATGATAATGAGTAAAAGAGAGGTACTTATGATGAATGAAAAGTATCATTTTCAAAAACTTACACCGATTTTCGATGCTGATATAAGTGTATATGAGGAGGCTATTAGTTTTGCCCTCAGTAATTCAGATATAAAAAATATAGCCATTTCTGGTGCATATAGTGCTGGTAAGAGTAGTGTTCTTGAATCGTATAAGAAAAAACATGAAAATTATCGTTTTGTACATATATCGCTTGCACATTTTCGTACCCCGGAACAAGAAAATGGAGAATCTGAGGAACTTGTTAAGGAGTCCGTTCTTGAGGGGAAGATATTAAACCAGTTAATACATCAAATACCAGCAGAAAACATACCACAAACAAATTTTAGAGTTAAAAAAGGCGTTAGTAGAATACAGATCGTTGGATTAACTGTGTTTTCAAGCTTATTTATCGGTATTATTGCTTTTTTACTTACATTATCAAAGATAACATTATTTACTTCTGCATTGCCGGATGGAGAGGTAAAAAATCTATTATTAATGTTGATTGATCCATATACAGCTATTATAGCTACATCTATTGGTATTGTCTGTTCGATAGTTTTTATATTTTTGTTAATTAAAAAGCAAAAAAATAAAAATATATTTCGTAAAATAAGCCTGCAGGGCAACGAGATAGAAATTTTTGAAGAGCAGGATGACTCTTATTTTGATAAGTATCTCAATGAGGTTTTATATTTGTTTGAAAATGTGCATGCGGATGTGATTGTTTTTGAGGATATGGATAGATTTAATGCTTGTCGAATTTTTGAGCGCCTTAGGGAAGTTAATACACTTGTAAATATTCAGCGGAGGAAGGAACATAGTAAAAATTATCAACCCTTAAGGTTTTTTTATTTACTGCGTGATGATATTTTTATTTCAAAAGACAGAACTAAGTTTTTTGATTATATTATTCCAATAGTTCCCATTGTGGATAGTTCTAATTCCTATGATCAGTTTTTAAAACATCTAAAACAAGGTGATTTGCTAGATAAATTTGATCAAAGATTCTTACAAAGTATATCATTGTATGTTGATGATATGCGTATTTTGAAAAATATTTATAATGAATTTGTAGTCTATATTTATCGTTTGAATACAACAGATTTGGACTGGAATAAAATGATGGCTATGATTGTCTACAAGAATTTATTTCCTCGTGATTTTAGCGAATTGCAATTAAAAAAGGGGTTTGTATTTGAATTGTTTGAGAAAAAGTCAGTGTTAGTTGATGAGACATTGAGTACAGCAAAGAAACAAATACAGAAACTACAAGATAGGATAGATCAGGCTAAAAATGAAACTTTAATCTCTGAACAGGAGTTAAAAGACGTATATGCTGCGAAGACTGGACGTTTGGAAAAGGATTATTGGGGACATTTGACGGAAGAAAGTCAAGAAATAAAAAGACAGAATGATTCTGAATTAGCCAAAAGAAAGCAAGCAGTTCAAGATAATCTTAATGCTAATATAGAAAATCTTGAATTTGAGCTTTCCCAAATAAAGAGAAAAAATTCATTGGTAGAAACAAAACCATTAAAGGATCTTCTTTGCAGAGAAAATATTGATCATGTTTTTTCTGTCGTACATACCAATGAGATTGGAGAAATTAATGAGTTTAGTGAAATAAAGAGTAGCGATTATTTTGATCTTCTTAAATTTTTGATTCGCAATGGGTATATTGATGAGACTTATTCTGATTATATGACCTATTTTTACGAGGATAGTATGAGCGTCAATGACAAAACGTTTTTACGGCGGATAACTGATCGGAGGGGTGCAGCATATACATATGTACTTAAAGAACCAAAAAAAGTAATAGATTCGCCGATTCTCAGGGAAGTAGAATTTGAACAGGAAGAAACTTTGAATTTTGATTTATTTGAATGCTTGCTTTTGAATGATTCTATATCTCAATATGCATTATATTTGAAAGCGCTTATTAGACAAATTAAGGAGACAAAGAATTTTGATTTTGTATCTAAATTCTATAATATAGGAAAAGCAGGCAAGGAGTTAGTGGTTAGAATGAACCAGCAATGGCCAGAATTTTTCAGCCTTGTGTTGCAAGAGAATAGATTGACTTTAGTGCAAATTCGGAGATACTCGCTAGATACTTTATATTTTTCTGAGGAAGAGGTAATTATTAGGGTAAATGTTGATAATTGTATGACAGATTATATATCTAAATGTCAGGATTATTTAGATGTTGAATCTGCGGAAATAGAAAAGTTGGTTTCAGGATTTTCTGCTTTAAATGTTTTATTTCATTCAATTGATTATGAGAGATCAAACAAGAAAATATTTGATGAGGTTTATAAAAATAATTTGTATAAAATTTCTTTTGAGAATATTTCTTTGATGTTGAAGATGCAATATGGAATTAAGAGTGACTATGATATTATGCACAAAAACTATACATTAATTAAAGGACAAGAGCATTCCCCATTAGCAGGTTATATTTCAGAAAATATGCCAGAATATATAGAAATCATTCTTAATAACTGCGGTGGTAAGATAGAGGATGATGAATGCATGGTGATTAGCTTATTAAATAATAATGAAGTAGAGATTGAAATAAAGAAGCGATATATCGGAATGCTTTGTACAACTATTACTGATATCGAACAGGTTAACGAATCAAACCTTTGGACGGAACTGATGGATAGAGAAATAGTTATATTTTCTGTGTCTAATTTCACTAAATATTTTCAGGATAAGGGTATGGATACAATGCTTGTAAGATATTTAAATAATGCGCCAGTAGGGTTTGACTTTACACAGATAGAAAATGATTTTGGAGAAGAAATAGCGGAGAAATTATTTGATGCTACTGTGATTTGCAATAGTATTGAAACAGAGAAATATAGAAAAATTCTGATCGATTTGAAATACTATTTTGATAGTTTTAATGCTGACAATATTGATGCTGATAAAGTTGAGGTTTTAGTTGATGAAAAGATTCTAAAAATGAATTTAGCAAATTTAAAGTTTGTTCGTGATAAGTATAAGAGACATATTTATAGATTTATTAAACGCAATTTGGATGATTACCTTGAATTGCAGAGTGCGGAATTATTTAGTTTGGAAGAAGCTTTGCAAATTATTACCTGGGATATAGATGTTGAGCAAAAGATAAAATTACTTTCATTGACAAAAGATAAAATTTCTATTGTTGAGAAATCATATTCAGATGAGGTTAATGCGTATATTATCAGTCATAATTTTGAAGAAGAAGATAGCTCCTATGTATACAGGAATTATGTGCAATATGGTAAGCAGACAAGGACTGTTATAGTAGAAATGGCAAAACAACATGTTGGAAAAATAATTGCTAACAAAGTAGAATTGCATGATGGCTTGTTATCTGTTTTGCTTCGTGATGATGAAATAACTCGTAATCAGAAGGTTTCTCTGTTTATATTAGCGATACCGATACTTAACGAAGAAAGTTGTAAAAACCATTTTGACGAATTGGGGCTTTCTGAGTTAAAAGGTATATTTTCAAAGCGGGGTGGACGTAAAAATTATGAAAAGAGTGATGATATTACTACAATATTGGAGGCACTCAAATCACATGGTTGGATTTATGAATATTATGAAGATGAAAGAAATAGCGACAAATATATTGTTATAAAGAATAAACCTAGAAGCAAGAATCTTGATTTTGTGGATTGACTTTATACAAAGGACATGTGTACATAGTGCTATAAATGGATTTATAAGACCGGGAAATTATGTTGAAGTAAATTGGAGTGATTATGGTATAAAAGAGTGATGTTGTACGGTAAGAAGAAATGGAAACACTTTCTGCCACGGTGGCACAAGGCAGATTTGAGACCGAAAAGAGACTACATTGGGACGGTGGGGCTATTGACTTGCGATTTTGAATCTTTTATAATGGTATCATCAATTTTTATGCATGGTTAGGACATGGGGAGCCATAGGAATTGAAACCGAATATTGCAAAAAAGGGAAGCAATCATCAGATTTGGTGGTTGCTTTTTTTGCGCCCAAAAGGGCGGAAAGGAGGCTGGTGGTATTGGTTCGGAAGGTAAAGAAAGGCCTGGAGACTGCGGGAAGACAGGTGGAAAGGAGGATTCCACGAATGGCGGGCGGGGCTTATGCTGTGTGGATGATGACGGCTCTGATGTGCCGGACGGCATATGCAACGGATATTTTTGGGATAGCCAAGAAAGCCATGCAGCAGGTATATATGGATGTGGCCGGGCTGGCAACGGTGGGAGCTGTGGTATGTGCGGCGGTGTGCCTGTTCTTGATGAATTTCTCCAAGTCGGGAAAGACTGTGGATGAATCCAGGGCGTGGCTTAAGCGGATTATCGTCTGCTGGGCGGCATTGATGACTTTAGGGGCGATTGTGACCTATATGGAGAAGATCATTCCCAAGAGTTCGTTTACACCGTAAATGAGGGAGGAATGGGCAGGGGCCATTGTCCGGTGTTTATTTTAGGTTTGTTTTAGGGAACTGTGATTGTTTGTGGAAATGAAAAGCCGGCGCTCTCCCGGCAGAAGGAGGTGGAATGCCTCAAAAGAGGAAGGGGCATGTAGAACATTTTTATAGAGTGCTTTGTGGTGATTTGGCAGGTGGTGTGAAGAGGGACATGGCGAAATGTTTGTTTGAAGGAGGAATGAATGGGCTGGTTATTGGAATTGCTGTTTGAGTCTGTGAGTGAGATGTGTTCCAAGTTTATTGTGGACATGATGGATGTTGCCAGCGGGATGTTTACGGAGATTTTGTCCTGCGATCTGGATTTGTTTGAGGAACTGTTTGGGGTGGCAGGGGATTTGTATAAGAATGCCATTGTGCCTATGGGAGTGGCCCTGCTTTTGATGATTCTGGTGTGGCAGCTTTTTAAATCTATGTTCGGGAAGCTGGGGACGGCTTCGGAGGACCCGGTGGAGCTGGTGTTCCGTTCTTGCATTTGCCTGTTTATGATTTTGTTTGCCAAGGATATTGTGAATTATATCCTGGAGGTTGCGGGGACGCCTTATGACTGGGTGGTGGGGACTACGATCACGGTGGATTCTTTCAGTGAGTATGTGAATACGGCAGAAGGTGTAATGTCGGTTCTTGGGATCGATGTGATGACGATTTCTGTGTTGAAGCTGCTTTTGCAGCTGGTGGTGGCATGGAATTATTTTAAGATGCTGTTTATCCTGGCGGAGAGGTATGTGCTGTTGGGGATTTTTTCTTATACGTCACCGCTGGCATTTGCGTCGGGTGGTTCCAAGGCAACTAACAACGTGCTTGGCTCCTGGACGAAGATGTTTGGAGGGCAGGTACTGGTGGTGATCCTGGATGCCTGGTGTGTGAAGATGTTTCTGTCGGCTTATGGGAATATGATGGCAAGTTCCTATGGGTTTACAAAATTTTTTGCGGCTAATATGTGTCTGATCGGGTTCTGTAAGATTACGGCGAAGCTGGATTCCTACATGGGTTCTCTGGGGGTGAACCTGGGACGGATTGGCGGAGGCATGAGTGGGCTGGGAGCCCTGCTTATGGCTGGGCGCCTCATGAATTTTGGGGGTGGCAGGAAAAGCGCTTCGGGAGGAAACAGCGGCGGTCATATGAATTTTGGTTCAGGGAAAACGATTCCTTTGGGAAATGGGGAATCGGGATTTGCCGGAAGTACAGCGTCAGGCGGAGTAGAGCAGCCGGGAGGCGGTATTGGCGGAATGGGTGCGGACAGCTTTGAAGGCCAGGGGACAGAGTTTATGGGAAATGGAGAGAACCCAGAGGAAACTATGGGATTTGGAGATTTTGGCAGGGATATGGAACCTGCTAAGGAAGAAAATCTTCCCTTTGGCATGCCGGAAGAGGATTCTGAAATGTCCATGGGGCCGGAAGGCGGAGAAATGGAGTTTGGAGACAATGGGGTGGAAGATGGGCCCTTTGGTACGGCTATGGAAACGGGGGAAGGAATGTCGGGAAACATGAACTTTGCTGGAGGCCAGGAAATGGGTGCGGAAGGTATGGCGCCGTTTGGACAGGAAGTGGAAGCCGGAGTCGTGGAGCCTTTGGGCCAGGGAATGAGTCCGGGGGATATGGAACCGGAGAGAGGTGGAATCCCTATGGAGGATATAAATGGCATGGAAGGTTATGGTGGAATGCTTGGGGAGGATATGGCTTTGGGTGGAATGTTTGAGGCAGCGGAAGGTATGGAAGATGGAGCATTTGGTATGTCTGGAGAGGACTTTGAATCAGGAGCAGATATGGGCAGCTTTGGCGGTTCCTTTGCAGAGGGGATAGAGGGATTTTCGGATGGAATGGGAGATTTTGAGCATAGAGAAGACGGATATGGTGGAGCAGCTATGGAAACCGGTGGTATGGGGTATGAAGCCGGAGGCATTTCCGAAATGGAAGGTGTGGCAGAAGGCGGTGTATGGGCTGGCGGAATTGGTGTGGCTGGAGATTCTGGCAGTGGAAGTGAAGATTTTGGGAATATGGGTGTCGGGAATGCCATGGGTATGGAAACCGATTTTGCAGCTGGTGGTTTGGAAAATGTGGGAAGTATAACCGGGGGTGGTACAGGAAGCGGAAGTGAATTTTGGGTTGGAAGTGGTTCCGATCAGAATACTGGCAATACTTTGGGAATGACCTACGGAGAAGGAAATGGCATGGCAGGCAGTTTGGTTTCCGGTGCAGGAAATATGGACGGAATGGGCCATGGAATGTCAGGCATGGAATCTTATGAGGCGGGAGTACCTGGGGCGTACAGAATGGAACGGGACGGAGAAGGGTATATGCGTTATGACGCTTCCCGGTTTGAGAAGCCTCGGGGAGAGTATCAGACAATCCATGAGAATGGGAAGACCTTTTATGAGCTTCCGGAAACGGCAAAGGCACCGGGAATCCTTCCGGAAACCAGGGCGTCTCTGGAAAGGGACGGGACACTGAAATTGGAGAAGATTTACAGGGAGCAGAGGACTGCGCCTAAGGGACAAATGCAGAAGCAGGAGCCTGGAAAACCGGAATCTGACGGAAAGCAGAAAGTGAAACAGAAAAGGAATGGCCAAGGGATTGCTGGAAATAAAGGGCAGCTAGGAAAAGGCCATGGACAATGGAAGGGGGACGGCAAGAAATAGATCTTGCAGGTCGCCATAGAAGGAGTGGTTATGTCGGAAGATTGGAGGGACAACGGGCCGCTTGACAAAGCGGCAGAAATGGCTGCCCGGGGAACCCGGGCAGCGGGGCAGGCCGGAAAAATCGCCCAGGCGGTACAGTCGGCTCATGGAACTATGGCTGCGGCAGCAACGGGAGGGGCAGCCAGTGGTGCAGCTGTGGGAAGTGCTCTGGGAGGGCCTTTGGGGGCGGCTGTGGGCGCTTTGGTTACAAGCAGGACTTTTTGGAAGGTGATCATTTCTCTTTTGCTGTCGGTTCTTTTGTTTGTGTTTATCCTGGTCAATGGGGTGGGGATTATCATGGCTTATCTGGGATTTGGGGATGCGGATGGCTATGTGGCCCGGGCCAGGGCGGCGGAGTATGAGAACATTAAAAATCAGATTGACACTCTTTTGGCGGAGGATTCTCAGCTGGCAGGGGAGATTTATGAGCTGATTGAAGGGGAGAGGGATTCTTTGTATGAAAAGATGGCAGAGGATTTTGGTGAGAACTGGGAAGGGTATGACGGCTATGAGGTGGAGGCGGATGAGTATGAAACGGTACTGAAGCCCAATTTGAGCCGTTACCTGGCGGTGCTCATTGAGGAAGAGTGGAGCGGGAGCCGGATTGTGGGGTTTAACGGGTATGGGGCCTATGGCGGAATGGACGGGAATCTGACCAGTGTGTATGATGAGTATTTTGCTCTGGCGGCGGCAGTTTATCAGGTGCCGGAGGCACTTTTGAAGGCTATGGCAAAGGTGGAGTCAGATTTTAACCCTAATGCGGTTTCGGGAGCCGGGGCTGTGGGGATTATGCAGCTTATGCCGGCTACGGCGGCGAATTTGGGAGTGACGAATCCTTATGATCCGAAGCAGAACATTATGGGAGGCGCGAAATACATAGGGGAGATGTTACAGGCGTTTTCTGCTTATCCAAACGGGATGGATCTGGCTCTTGCGGCTTATAATGCGGGGCCGGGGGCGGTGAAGCGGGCAGGGTATCGGATTCCTCAGAACGGGGAGACGCCTGCTTATGTGGAGAAGGTGAAGGGGTATTTGGTTATTACGGATATGCCCCCAAAAGTTGGGAGTGGTGTGCTGGAGGGTGAAAATTCGGAGTTCATTGGTGAGAAGTCTGGTGAACTGGGTGAAGTGGAAGACGGAAATGGGCTGCCAGGGATAGAGGCAGCAGAAAGTGAGGGTGGAAGCGGGATAACAGGGATTGGAAATATAGATGGGAGTTTGGAAGTGTCGGGAGTGCTGTTAAAGTCCTTGGTAGAGGAACGGGCTTCTGATTTTCTGGGCTGGGCACAGACGGGAACCCACACAGAAACGGAAGGGTCTGGGGATGATGAGGTGGAAACGGAGATTGTGGATTATGCCATTGTGGTGCTGCTGGAGCCGGAGCTTTCGGAGACGAAAACGGGATATGAGTACCGGATGGTTATGGATCAGACATCATTTAACTATGTGCTGACCTTGTTTCAATTGGCCAGTCAGGGGAAGGAGGGAGTTCAGAACCTGGTGCTGCAGGCGGCAAGCTGGAAGAACTACGTGCTGGGGGAAGGGGCTTCGGAGGATATTTATACCGGGACGATTTCCACGGAAGGGGATCGGATTGTTTATGATACGGAAGCTGGCTGTGTGGGGGAGGCGGTTTACTACAATCAGGGGGAGGAACCCTGGGCTTCTCTGCCTTACGGGGGAAGCAATATCCGGTCATCGGGGTGCGGGCCTACGGCGCTTGCTATTGTGATTTCTACTTTGACTGGGGAGGCAGTTACGCCGGAGATGACGGGGAAATTTGCCATTTCCGGAGGGCATTATGTCAAGGGAAAGGGGACAAGCCATGCATTCCCGGCTGCGGCAGCGAGCCACTGGGGCTTTCTGTAGTGAGGATGAAGCGGGAAAAGATGAATGAGGTGGTGAAAGGGCTTAAGGACGGGAAGATGGCAGTGGTGTTGTCCTGCAAATTAGACGCACCAGCTCCATGCAGATTAGATGCACCTGATTTTGATGTTGCGCGTTGGGGATCAGCAGATTGCCTGCACCAGCATCAGCAAGTTATCTGATCGTTATAAA
>QXWR01000069.1 GCA_009911065.1 Clostridiaceae bacterium
ATGACCATGGTTTTAATAAAGGTTTCAGGATACGCTTCTCTGCGAAAGATTAGTGTCCTGGAACCTTTTCCTTTCTCCGTTCTCCGTTCTCCGTTCTCCGTTCTCATGTCATTATATCGGTTAATTCTGTGACAGGCAACCAGAGTAATTATGGGTCGGTACAAAAGGGTAGCAACATGATGTCGGCTTCGCCGCAGACAAAATCCGCATCGGAAAAGCTCACAAGGTCGGTGTCAAAAAGCACGGTCTTGAGCTTCTCCCTTGCTTCTTCGGGGCTGTCGGCGTAGACGGAAATGGTCTTTTCGTAGTGGGCGGTAAGGGTCACTTCATACTTTTTCAAACATTCTTTCCTCACTTTCGGTCTTAAATTTTGCATCGGTTTCTGTGCTGCAAGGGGATAAATCTCTCACACAATCAACGGGCATCCCTCCTTTCACGGCTCGGCTTCTGCCTTGCAATCCCCAGATAGGACATTAAAAAATCGTTGACATCCTTGCCGACTGGCGGCGGGGCGTCAACGATTTGATAGTCTTTCTGTAACAGTTCTTTGAGGGCGGCGGTACATAACCTGCCTGTCCTGTCATTATCCAAGTGCAGGATAACGGTCTTGATTTGCGGATTTTTTTGCAGGTAAGTGGACAGGGCGATGGGGATTTTGCTCTCAGAGAGTTCCTTTTTGGGTTGATACACACCCGACAAAGAGAGCAGGTTTGCTGCCCTATAATCCTTTCCCTCGCATTTGAGGTAGGTGGCGTAGGACAGTAAATCAATGGCGGCTTCAAATAAATGCACCTTGTCTGTCGGCTCTCTTGCCAGAAGTCGGAACGAATACCGCTTGTCGCTGCCCGATGCGTCCTGTCGGAAAGAGCTGCCGAGCGTACTCCTGAGAGCCGCATATTTTGGCTTCCCGCTTTCGTCCTTACCTACAAAGACGGCGTTATGGTACGGTCTGCTCTCAAAGATAATGCCCTCTGCGATACAGTCCTGTATGAGCTGATAATCAATGCCACGCCCGAAAAGGTACTCTGTCACTTTATCGCAGTCTGCATTTTTCTCTGGCAAAAGCAGCACTTTCGGCTCGTCCTTTTTTACGGCAGGGGGCGGCGGCTTCCAGTCGCCCATGTCCCCCGTGAGGGTCTGCACGGCTTCCACAAAGCCAAGCTCTCTGACTTTCATCAGATAATCAAGGGCGGAATAGCCGCCGATGCCCCTTGACCACCAGTACCATTTGCCGTTGGAAATCTTCAAGCTGTCGTGTTCCCTTGTGCAGTAGACATTGCCTGCCACACGCTTTAGGTTGCTCGGCTCATATCGTTGCAGGTAGGAGAGCAGGTCGATTTGCCGTGCCTGTTCAATCACGGCGGGGTCAAACTGCACATAGCCGTTACTTGCCATTCAAATAAAATCACCTCCAGAAATGAATTTAGCCGAGGGGCTTATCGTAGGATAAACCTCTCGGCTATGTAAGCTAATAAATTTTAAAATTTGAGAAAAGACTTTAGTTCTTTTAATTCTATCTTATCATCAAAAATTACTGTTCGACATGCCTCCAAAGCATATTCCTTCTTTATTTTGGGAGTCACATAAACATACCCACGCCATTTATATGCATTAAAACTGGAAGCCCATTGTTCAAGCTTAACAAAATCATTTATGGACATTAGTTTTCCATCTCTGCCTAAAACATTTTTTTCTCCAGGTGTCCCATAAGAAACGACTGATGGAAATACAAAATAAATATCAAAAACATCGAAATTCACTTTCTTTTTATGCTTCTCATACACCTTAACCAATACATCATAAATGTTTTTGCGGATTTCTAAAATTTTATTGAAAGTACCTCCTTCAAATCTCGTCATAAACCCTGCGATATATCTTTCCTCAGAACGGGTATAATATGAAATCATGTTATTGATGTCTGCATCTAACATTTTTATATCATAATTTGAGTTGCTTCTTATATCATTCAACATTTTTGTTAATTCGTCTTTTTTCCCTGGCTCTTGGGCTACGATATTTTGTACTATACTCTGGCTTATTTCTAAACAACGTTTAGGTAAAGTACGATTTTTAATATTATTCGCCAGTTGAGTTAACCGAATGTCTCCATATAACGGAAAAGGTTTTTCATCTCCTTGCTCTTTTGCTAACTCCAACAAAGAAGTTTCATCAAGGTTTAAAAAGTCCGAATAAGTATTTATCAAATTAAGTTTCAATAAGGCTTGTACATAATCTTTTATTATATCTTCAGTAATCAAAACTTTTTGATGATAATATATGTAGCTGAACAGCATTATTTTGCAGAATGTCAGCTCCTCTATTGCCGTTACTCCATTTGCTTGAATAACTAATCTATTCTCTATTTGACCATCTACTGATAGAGTATGTACTTTTATTTTTGTAAATAACCGCTCAATATCGTAGTCTAATGCTAAACCGGCAGTGTAACTGTCTCGTTTAATATAATCCAACTTATCAACATCAAATGAACCGTTAATTATTGCCGTCTGATAACTTTCGATAACTCCATTTTCTACAATGTCGATACCCACAATAATTTTCCCAACATCTTCACACAATCTGTCTAAATTCGCCTTGTTGGGATAATTAACTGATTTGGAAAAAAAGTCTTTAAAAGCATCCGAATTCACAATAAGCAAAGATAAAATTTCATGTGGTTTGGGTTTAATATCATATATTCTTTGTATATCTTTTCGCAAATCAGAAAAATCTTTTAAGTTTCCATATATTGTTTCTGATAAATGCGAGTAAAAACAATGTCCTACATCATGCATTATAGCAGCTAAAACCAATTTGCTTTTTACATTTTGATTTATATTAAAATTATCACAATTTACATTTATTCTATCTACTAAACGCTTTGTTGCAGCAGCAACTCCTAAAGTATGTTCAAATCGAGAATGACGAGCAGCAGGGTATGTCAGAACAGCTAAACCGACTTGACTTATATTACGCAACCGTTGAATCAAGGGCGAATCGATTAGTTGCATTTCCCATTCACTATAATCTGTCGAGCCCCAAATTGGGTCATGAATAGTCTTAGCTTCTATACCATTTGTGCTATAATTCTCCAGTTTGTTTTTTACAAAATTATTTATATCTTTCGAAATTTCTTGATAACTGCTTTTGCTTTTTAATTCGTTCATTTTTAAAACGCCTCACTTATTGTACTTGCTGCATCAATATATTGCTGATTAAAAGAATTTAGAAATCTATCAGCTTCTTCTCTACTTATATAAATAACTATCTTTTCATACGCAGGATTTAATCTTCCTATTGCCCCAAAAGTTTGAAGCTTACTTAAACTATCTTCAACATCTACAGAAGTAATTGTATCAAGATTCTTTCTGAAAGCAATATCCTCAAACAATACATTTGTGTCATCATTATTCTTATAATTATACAAAGTAGAAACTAATGTATCCTGCCGCAATATTGTCTTTCCTTTTTTCACTAACTCCGAAAAAATTAACAGAATACTCTCATATGCCGTTATCTGAGGTCTTACCGTCTCTTTGTTCATAACTCCCTCACAACCTACCTTTCTGAAATGTATTGCTATAATACATAGTATGCATCAAGCAAATATAAGTATACACCATATATTCTATTACTTTCTCTTGACAAAGTCAAGACGCAGTGCTAAAATAATTGGGTTTTTTGGGTGTGTAAGCACACTTTTGAATGTATATATATGAAAAGACGGCATCAGCTTCAAGCCAACGCCGCCTTTCTTCGGTCAGTCCGTCATAAAATCCCTGCTTTTTTCAGATACCCTACGCTGTCATAGCAGCCACGGAAGTATACCGCCTGCATCTCCATATCCGTGAGCTGATTCTTCAGCTCCATCACCTCAATGAGAGCCGCACATTCTTTCTCGTTCAGCTCGCTTTCCGTTTCGCTGTCAAATACGGCTAAAACCTTGGGATACTTCTCATAGATACCCTCAATCTTTTCTTGCAGGGCTTTGTATTCCTCGTCCTCCTTTGACAGTCTGGCAACGACAGAGCTTAGATATTCGTTGAAGATATTGCCGTGGACATCTACAAAAGTTTCAAATCTGAACGCATCAGACACCGTTATCACCTCCGACATTTTCTAATCTACACCTATTATACTGCCCAGATTTCAGCAATACAAATGTGCAAATGGGATTTAACGCTCCCTGCCCTGTGTTCTCTTTTCGGGCTGTTCGTTTTCCTGCTCTGGCTCGGTATCCATAACAGGAGTGTCTTTCTCGTCCAGATTCAGCTCAATATTGAGGGCGTTCAGCCTGTCGTTCTTTTCTTTCAGCTCATCTTCAAAAGCAAAGGGCTTTAATACCTCGGTCTTTGCATTGGCAAGCTGCTCCAAGGTTTCTGCCTTTCGGGTCTTGGCAGCTTCCAGTCTGGCAGGGATTTTTCCAATCTCGTTTTCAATACGGGTCAGATTTCCCAGAGCGTCAGAGCCTAAATCAACCTTGTGCTTTGCCTTTCCGCAGAGGTTAAGGCAGTAGTGGGTGTTGAAGCTGTCGTAATAAACCTCCATCTTAAAACCTCGGTAGCTGCCGATTTCCACGGGATTTGACAGCGGATTTTCCTTGCAGACCGCAAGGAGCATCTCGCCTGCGTCTGCTTTTTCGGTATAGGTCACGCCCTTTAAGGTCATGGGGCAGAACTTATCCTCGCCCTGCGGCTTGTGCTGTTCGGCAAGGGCGGCGTCACTTTCATAGCCGACAATCCGTTCCTCATATTCCTTGATGGTCTGCGGAAAGTATTTCAGTATCCTGTCCTCAAGATCGTAATGCTCGGAAAGGTAGCTCTGCTTCAATACTTTAAGCTTCGCAACCTGCATATCCAAGTCCATTTTTTCCTTGAAACGCTCATCGCCCGTGGCAAGCATCTTGACCTCTGCAAAGGAAAGAGCCACCTCGTCCACATCCTCGGCGGAACGCACGGGGCTTTTGCTCGTCATTATCTGGGAGATAAATTTCTGCTTGCCCTCCACAAGCTGATAGAGGTAGGCATCAAAGGTCTGCTCGGTCACATAGCGGTAAACCTCCACTTCTGGGAACAGATTGCCTTGGCGTTCAATCCTGCCTTGCCGCTGTTCCAAATCGGACGGACAGACTTTGCGGACAATCCATCTGCTATGCCGCTTTCCGGGCGGCGGCACGTCTGCGCCGTGTGCTTTCTGTACTCTGCCGAATTTGTATCTTCTTGGCGCAGGGCTTACAATACTTTGCCACCGCCGAACCGGGTGTAAACTCAGCCCCGCAGCATTGGCACCGCCTGGGGGAGAGGGGGGCCGCATAGCGTTTTGTGACCTTGATATGTAACTCGTTGGAGAGAACTCCAACGAATTTGTAGTAGATTTTGATGGTCTGCTCCACTGTGCCGTCCTCTTTCTGGACACGCTCTCCCACCGTGATTTTCTCAATCAGGGCGTTGACCATAGCGGCGGACAGCTCGGCGGTGTTGGCGTACCCGGCAATCAGGGTAAAGAAGTCCTTTACTCCGTTGTCGGCGGTTTCCTTTTCAGCCAGTGAATCGTTGATTTCCTCAATCCGGGCCGAAAGCTGGGCCTGCTCCGCTTCATACTTCCGGGAAACCATGTCAAAATTGCGCTCCGTGATACGCTCCATGACCTTATCTTCATACAGGGCTGAAAATAACTTGTCCAACTCGCCCAGCCGCTTGGACAGCTTACGCTTCTCCCGTTCCAGTGCCTTTTGTTCGGTGGCCCCGATGGAGGATAGCTGCTGCTGAAGCTGGCGCACCCGCTTTTCATCCCCCTCCACCGCCAGCCTTGCGTAATGGCGAATATCGGCCAGCACAGTGTCAAACAAGTCCCTGGCCTCGATGGTGTGGGCCGAACAGCCCCCGGTGCCGTTGGTGCCGTAATTGTTGCACACATACTGCACACAGTCGATGGGATCGGGCCGTTTGCGGCGGTTGGCGCTCATGGCCCGCATAGCGTAGCCGCAGTCGGCGCATTTCAGTATCCCGGAAAAGATGTTGTCAAATCCGCTCCCGCCCTTGTCCCGCCGTCTGCTGGTCATAAGCCGCTGGACGGTATCAAACTGCGCCTGGGTGACGATGCCCTCGTGGGTGTTGGGTATCACCTCCCATTCCTCCGGCAGCTTGGAGGGGCGCTTCTTGCTTTTCATGCTCACCGCCACCCGCTTATACCCCACAAGGTTCCCGGCGTACACAGGGCTGCGTAGAATGGCCCTGACGCTGTTGTTGCTCCACTGGTAGCGGTTATCCTCCTTGCCCTCAAAGTGCCGCTCATAGCCGCTCTCACCCCGCTCTGCGGCGGCGTAGGCGGCGGGGCGGAGGATATGGCTGGCGTTGAGGTGGTTGCGTATCTTGCCTATGCCAGCCCCATCCAGCGCCATTTGAAAAATCAGCTTCACCACCGGGGCCGCCTTTTCGTCGATGATAAGGTGGTTGTGGTCGGCGGGGTCTTTCAGGTAGCCGTAGGGGGGAGAGGTGGACACATACAAGCCGCTGTTGAACCTGGCACGGAGGGCCGATTTCACCTTCATGGACACGTCGGCGGCGTACATCTCGTTCAGGATATTGCGAAACGGGGTGATGTCCATGGCGCTCTTGTTCAGCGTGTCCACCCCGTCGTTGACGGAGATATAGCGCACCCCATGCTCCGGGAAGAACACTTCCAGATACAGCCCGCAGTCCAGATAGTTCCGGCCCAGCCGGGACAGGTCTTTGGTGATGACGCAGTTGATACGCTTGGCCTCAATGTCCCGGATCATGCTCTGGAAACCGGGTCTTTGGAAATTCGTTCCAGAATAGCCGTCGTCCACATAGGTCTGGACAAGGTGCCAGCCCCGCTGACGCACATAGTCGGTGAGGATGGCCTTTTGCGTCCCAATGCTGGCGCTTTCATCTCCCGAACCGTCCTCTTTCACGTCCTCCCGTGACAATCTGCAATAAATCGCCACGTCATAAATGGTGCTGTCTTTTTTCGTTCCCATCGTGATACCTCCTTGTGTTGAACAGACTTTACGGACAGTTTATCCGCTCTCGCCCCCCTTGTCCAAGGTGCGGCGGCGTTCAAGCTGCCGCCGCAAATCCTCATAAATAACGGGGAAAAGAACATCTTCCATGCTCTTTTCCCCGGTGAATACCCGCTGAACAATAAGACGGGGCTTCTGCCGCTTGGGGGCGGTCTGCTTCGCCATGCCCCTCACCTCCCGTCCCGGCTGGAACGCTGGCGTTCCAAGTGGCGGGCGTAAAAGGCCAGGGCCTTCAAAATGAAGTCCTCCTTCTGCTGGGGGGTACGCAGCTTGCCCAGGTACTTCCCGACCTTATCACTGGACAGCTTGATGTACTCCTTTTGATTGCCCTTGACCTCCGACATGATGTGGAAGATACCGTCCATATCAAGCTGGCCCGCTTCACTCAGCTTCCGCATACGGATGGCCTGGGACAGAGAGGGGGTACAGTCCTCGCTCTCGATGGTTTCCAGCAAATCAAGCTGTTCCCGCTGGTTCAGATAGGACAATTCCACGGCGGGGGTAAAAGCGATCCTGCCCTCGTCCACCAGGGACAGGAGGGGCTTTTCCAGATTGGTCAGGCGGATATACCGTTGCACCTGTGTCTCGCTCTCCCCGGCGTTCTCCGCCACAGCGCCCCTTGACGACTTCTGTCCAGGTTGGACAGACCTTTTCCCCTGGTGCCGCAGGGCTTCCACTTTCATCTTGTAGGCGAACGCCTTTTCAGAGGGTAAAAGGCCCTCCCGCTGGATGTTGGAATCCACCATGAAGATCACGGCGCTGTCATGCTCCATATCACGGACAAGGGCGGGGATTTCCTCAATCCCCGCCCTCCGGCAAGCGTGTATCCTGCGGTGCCCGCTGACGATCTCATAGCCGCCCTCCTTGACCGGGCGCACCACAACGGGCGTCATGACGCCAAACTCCTTGATACTCTGGACAAGCAACTCCATCCCCTCGTCGTCCCTGACCTGAAAGGGGTTGTCCTGAAAGGCGGCGCACTCCGACACCTTGATTTCTTGAATGTTCATCTATTTTTCCCTCTTTCCTGATTTTTGCGGGCGTCCCGCTCAGTTTTCGTCAACTGGGCCAGCAGTTCCGGGGGGATTTGGGAGATAATACCCTCCAGCTTTTTCTGCTCCCGGTTCAGTTGATACAGCTTGTAGTTGGTTTCCTCCAACTCCTGTTTGTAGTCCTGGTTGGCCCGCCATGCCGTGGCCCTGCCCTCCGTCACATAGGCAAGCTCCCGTTCCAGGTCTGCGATCTGCTTGTCCGTGCTGGCGACCTGGGCCTTTAGCTGGGTCATCTCCGGGGCATACCTGCCGAGAAGGGCGATGGCTTCCTCCTTTTTCCTGCCGCTGTTCAGAACGCCGATACTGTTGATAGCCTGACAAATCTCGTCATAATGCTTGTATAGCTCCGCTGTCAGCTTGAACATATAGGGCGGGACGTGCTTGCGGTGGGTCAGCTTTTTGGGCAGCCCACGGGACAGGTCGGGGTAACGCTGGCGCATATGCTCATAGAACCTGTCCTGCCACTTCACAAGACCCTGCGGCCCGCCGATGATGTCCTTGGAGGACAAGCGGCCCTTGGCGGTGATGGGGACAAAACAAAGGTGCATATGGGGAGTAGCCTCGTCCATATGCACCACGGCGGAGATGATATTCTCTTTTCCAAAATTGTCCTCAAAGAATTGGTAGGCGTGGCTGAAATACGCCCGCTGTTCCTCCCGGCTCTTTTCCTTCAGCCAGTCAGGGGTGCCGCCCACAAAGCAGTCCTGCAAGACCACGCTGTCCTTGCGCCGCCGTGCCCCAGCCTGTTCGATACGGGCCAACGCCGCTTCCCGGTAGGGGCCTGGGGGCTGGACGATGTGGTAATTCAGGCCGGTGCGCTCCCGGTCGATGTCGGGGTTGCTCTTGTATTCCTCTTTCTGCCGTTCGTGGTGCTTGTTGATACGGCCCACCGAGGGCAGCTTTCGTTTCTCTATCCGCATGATTGCGTAATTCGCCATAGCGACCTCCTTCCGGGAAGGATGTAAGAAGTCACATTGTCCCGTAGAAGCGGGCGGTATCTCCCATCCCTCCGTCTGTATTTGGAACGGACGTGTTCAAGACCGGGTGGGGTCAGGTACACAACATTTGCGCCCGAAAAAAGATACCGCCATGCTTTGTTCGCTCCCGCTCTCAAAACATAGCGGTATCTGGCGGTGGCTGTGCTTCTCGCCCCGGCTCGCAGCACAACCGCCGCCCCAGGCGCAAGTGTTGTGTAACCCACTACACCTTGCAAGCAAGGTGGTGGGCCAGAGGGCTTCCCTCTGGACTCCCTTCCGCACGACTTCATAGACCGTCCCCATCCGGCATCGACCATAGCCACACAGCCCCGGCCTTGACAGAGCGGACGCCTAAAAGCTGCTTCGCCTTTTTCGCCGTACTCTCCCCAACGCCCGCCGCCCTCAGCTTCTCCATGACCTCCCGCTGGGGCTTCGGCCCGTCCGAGAGAAGCTGACTTATTACCTCCTTGGCCTGCCGCATTTGGGTGTCAGGCCGGCCCAGGTTGGCGAACACGTTGCCCAGCACTTCATCCGCTGTCCTGGCGGTTTCCTCAAGCCACTGGACAGCGCCGCCACCTACTGAAAAGACGATGGCGCTGCCGGTAGGCCCCACGTTACACTTTACCTGGGCCATGATACGCTCGTCCGGGTGTTCCCGGTCTGTCCGGGCCACCAGCAGGACGCTCCGGGCAGCGCCCACGATGTCCACGGAGCCGACGGCCCGGTTGATGGCCTTTTGCCCGATGGCCTTGTTCATGTGGTGGACGATGAGGACGGCGCACCGCTGTTCCCTGGCGATCTCGATGAGAGGGCGGAACTGCCGCCGCACCTCGTTGGCGGCGTTGATACCTGTTTCCTCCCCGATGTAAGCGGAGAGGGGGTCGAGGACGACAAGCCTTGCGCCCGTCTGCCTGACGGCTTGTATCAGCCGTTCATCGGAAAAGGAGAGATACCGCTCCTTCTCGCTGATGAACAGCAGGCGCTCCGGGTCGCCCCCGGCGCTGATGAACCGGGGGACGATGGTATCATCGGCGTCGTCCTCGCTGGATTGGTAGATGATGTTGATGGGGGGCTGGCCTGTGCCGTCCGTGAAGGGCATGGGCTGGCCCTGGCTCAGCATGGCGGCGAGGTTGAGGACAAAGGTGCTTTTGCCGTCCCCGGCGTCCCCCTGCACCACCGTGATCTTGCCAAAGGGGATGTAGGGATACCACAGCCATTCGATCTCCCGTACCTTGACCTCGCTGGCCTTTGTGATTTCGATTTCTGTCATGTGACCGCTCCTTCCATTGGTTTGATTATGGCATAAAAATAGGGCTGGGAGTTACCCGGCCCTATGTACGCAGCGATATAATGTGACTTCTTACATCCTTCCTTTGCCGCCAAAAGTATGTTGAAATTTTTGGAGGGTGCTGGTATAATGACGATAGTAAAACTAACCGACAAATCGGAATTTGGAGGTATCGTATTATGAGATTGGACGGCTTTGGATTATTTGTTGAAGATATGGCGAAAATGATTCGCTTTTACAGAGATGTACTTGGCTTTGAGATTAAAGAAGCGGAAGATACATCTAATGTATATCTTGTAAAAGATGGGACGTTGTTTCTGTTGTACGGCAGAAATGACTTTGAAAAAATGACCAACCGCAGATATGATTATATCAAAGGATTCAACGGTCATTTTGAAATGGCACTTTATGTTGATACATTTGAAGAAGTTGATAAAGCATTTAGTAAAGCTGTAGAAAACGGTGCTACTCCTGTACTGGAACCGGAACTTGAACCTTGGGGACAGAGAACTTGTTATATTGCTGATCCTGAAGGTAATTTAATAGAGATAGGTTCTTGGAATAAGCCTTACGAAGAAAAGGATTCATAAATTTCAGTTTATCGAGGAGATGAACGTAGCAAAATCCCTGCCAAAATCGGGAGTATGACTATGTATCCGCAAGCCCATTTGTCCCCGACACCCCGGCCCGCAAAGGGAAGTCGTCAAGCGGCGGTGTGCCGCACCACCTCACGGGAGTTTCACCCCAACTGCCGTTCTGACAGAGCCGCCCCCATTGTGTGAAGCTGTGGCTGGGCGGGAGTACCATTGTCATTCCGACTGTCATCGCCGTGCCGGGGGCAAACCGGCACTTGCAGGGGGTATTCTCGCTCGGCCCGGTAGGGCGGGGGTCATGGCGTACCCTGCTGCTGTGGCTCATGCTTTCGCACATCGGAACTGATGTACTTGACGAATGCGTGTCCAGTTGTCAAGGAGCATTGAGGGAATATCCCTCAACTCCCTACTACAACTTTCAAGGCCCAAAACGGAACCTTTATTTTCCCGTGACTTTTTACAAAATTTTTAGCTGGCATTTTGCGGACGGCAATAGGCATTTAATCAAGATACCCCACCGACACAAAGTAATTTCTTACATCCTTCCTTGAAAAAAGCGGAGACACCCTGACAGGTGCCTCCGCTTTGGTATGTGTCCGCAAAGTCCGTCCATCATCGGAAGGTCGCCAAGGGCAGTCCAAATTGTGGATGGCGATAAGCCTATCCTGCACATTCGTACCTGCACCCATCTTCGGTGTAGAGCCTAAAAGGACACGCACCTCGCCGCTTCTGACCTTGCCGAACAGTTCTTTTTTCTGTGCATCGGTGGTGGCTTCGTGGATAAAACGCACCTGCTCGGCGGGGATGCCACGGGCAATCAGCTTTTCTCGGATGTCATCGTACACATTGAAAGAGCCGTCATTTTTCGGGGTGGAGAGGTCGCAGAAAACGAGCTGCGTTGCCTTGGTGTCGGCGTGTTCCTCCCAGATACGGTACACATTATCAATGCAGGCGTTCACTTTGCTGTCGGGGTCGTCTGGCAGCATGGGGTCTATCAATCTCTGGTCGAGTGCCAGCTTCCGCCCGTCATTGGTGATTCTGAGCATATTGTCGATGTTCGGCTCGACAAGCCTTGCCCGCACTTTCTCTGCTCGCTTGGCAAGCCCTGCCACCATATCGGTCTGGATTTCACTCGGTTTGGTCTTGATATTGTGGTAGTTGACCTTGGGGACGGGGAGCTTTAACATATCGGCGGTCTGAATATCCGCCACCTCCCGAAACATCTGCATCAGCTCTGGCAGGTTGTGAAATTTGGCAAACCTCGTCTTTGCCCGATAGCTTGAGCCTTCGGGTGCAAGCTCCAGAGCCGTGACCGTTTCGCCAAAGGTGGAAGCCCATGCGTCAAAATGCTGCAAGCCGTTCCTCGCCAGAGTGTCATACTGCAAATACCTCTGGACGGAGTACAGCTCTACCATTGAGTTGCTCACGGGCGTTCCCGTGGCGAAAACCGTGCCACGGTTGCCCGTTATCTCGTCCAGATAACGGCACTTCATAAAGAGGTCGGAGCTTTTCTGGGCTTCGGTCTGGGCGATGCCGCCCACATTCCGCATCTTGGTGTAGAGGTAGAGATTTTTGTAAAAATGGCTCTCGTCTATAAAGAGCCTGTCAACGCCTAACTGCTCAAAATCTATCACCGTATCCTTTCTTTTCGTGTCGTTGAGCTTCTTTAACTTGGCTTCAATGCCTTTCCTCGTTTTCATAAGCTGCTTGACCGTGAACTGCTCGCCGTGGGATTTCTGTATCTCGTCAATGCCCATCTCTATATCGTTGAGCTGCCGCTGAAGCTGCTCCCTCTGGCGTTCCTCGCTCATCTGGATTTTTTCAAACTGCGAATGCCCGATAATCACCGCATCATAATCGCCCGTGGCAATCCTGCCGCAGAACTTCTTGCGGTTGGCGGTTTCAAAATCCTGCTTGGTGGTGACGAGGATATTTGCACTCGGATAGAGCCGCAGGTACTCGGAAGCCCACTGACCGACAAGGTGATTCGGCACGACAAACATGGATTTCTGGCACAAGCCTAACCGCTTGCTTTCCTGTGCGGCGGCTACCATTTCAAAGGTTTTTCCTGCCCCTACCTTGTGGGCAAGGAGCGTGTTGCCGCCGTAAAGGATATGGGCGATGGCGTTGACTTGGTGGGGTCTTAGGGTGATTTCTGGGCTGATGCCGCCAAAGGTGATATGCCGCCCGTCATACTCACGGGGTCTTTTGCTGTTAAAGGTATCGTTGTAGTAGCGGACAAGGCGGTTTCTCCGTTCTGGGTCTTTCCAAATCCAGTCTTGGAACGCCTGCTTGATAACTTCCTGCTTTGCCTGTGCCGCCGTGGTTTCCTTATGGTTAAAAACCGCTTTTTTGTTGCCGTGTTCGTCATAAACATAGTCAAAAATGCGGGTATCCTTTAGGTTCAGCGTGTCCTCGATGATGCGGTAGGCACTCGCCCTTTTCGTGCCGTAGGTGCTGTCCGCCTTGACATTCCCATAGTCGGAAGTCTTGTTCTCAATAAACCAGTCGCCGTTGTAGGGGGTGTAGCGTACCCTGATACGCCCTGCGGCGTGGCTTGACGGCGTTAAAAGCTCCATCACAAACTGCTGAATGTCGGACTCTGGTATCCAAGTCGTACCCAGACGGACGGCGATTTCCGCTGCACTCAAATCCTTTGGTATGACCTGCTTTAGAGCTTCCACATTGAGTATTAAGGCAGGGTCGGACTTCGCCGCTATCTGTGCAACTTTCAGCTTCTCCCGCACATCACCAGAGAGATATTCGTCTGCGGCGACATACCGTGCAGGCTCGGTATTCGGCACACGGAAGATAACGCCCTGCAATTCCGTGACGATTTCCTCCTGCGTTTTGCCTGTGAGCTTCGCCATATAGGAGAGGTCAACACGGGCTTTCTCCCCGATGGAGAGTGCCAGGGCTTCGCTTGCCGTTTCCACGGAAGTGATTTCACGGTGGGGCTTTATCGTCCGTTTGGTGAACATATCCGCCTTGCGTTTGAAATTGCCCTCATCGTCAAGCACCTCCAGAGAACACAAAAGGAAGTAGCTCTCATCGGCGGCAAAGGCAAGATAATTCCCTCGGCTGTTGATTAGCCCGTATTTCTGGGTGAACGCATCGTAGAGCCGATTAAGGTTTTCCTGCTCGGTGCTTATCACTTCTTCGGGGTAGTCGTTGGTCTGGTACTCGATAAGGCTGCGTACACTGTCCCGTATTTCAAGCAGCCCTTTGACACGGTTTGCCGCCGTCATGGAGAGCGTGGCAGGGGTCATGCGGTCATTTTCTCGGAAGTAAATCTGACCGTTTACCAGAGTATAGGAGAAGTTCCGCACATTCGGGTCGGAGGGGATGGAGTTGTCCTGCTCATCGGAAATCTGGTCGATTTCGCTTTCGTACTCTGGTATCTCGCCGTTTATCCGCTGCATGGCTTCGTGGAGCAGCTCGGAAATGGGTCTTTCCTTGTCTGCTTTGCAGGCAGGCTCCAACTTCCCGAAGCGTGTGCTTTCCATCCGCATCGTGCCAAGCACCATTTCGGGATGCTGCACAAAATAGCTGTTCATGGTGATGCCGTCCGCATTGGTGTCAAGATAAATCCAGTCTGGCTCGGCATCTATCACTCGGTCACGCTTCTGCAAAATGAGAATGTCGCTTGTGACCTCCGTGCCGGCATTGGCACGGAAAGTGTTATCGGGGAGCCTTAACGCACCCAACAGCTCGGCTCTCTGGGCGATATACCGCCGCACCTCTGGGCTTGCCTTATCCATCGTACCCTTGGAAGTGACGAACATCACCACGCCGCCCGTGCGTACCTTATCCAGAGCCTTTGCGAAAAAGTAGTCGTGGATAAGGAACTTCTGGGCATTGTAACGGTTGTCGTCTACCTTAAATTCCCCAAACGGCACATTGCCAAGCACCACATCAAAGTGATTGTCGGGGAGCTTCGTGTCCTCAAAGCCCTCCACGGCGATTTTTGCTTTCTGGTAGAGCTGTTTTGCGATTTCACCTGTCAGCGGGTCGATTTCCACGCCGTGGAGCTTGGAGCCTGCCATGCTTTCGGGCAGAAGCCCGAAGAAATTGCCCGTGCCGCAGGACGGCTCTAAAATACTGCCCTGCGAAAAGCCCAGACGGTCAAGTGCTTCGTACATTGCCTTGATGACAACGGGCGGCGTATAGAACGCCGTCAAGGTGGATTCCTTTGCCGCACGGTATTCCTCTGGGGACAGGCTCGCATACAGCTCCTTAAATTCCTCCGCCCATGCAGCGTTGTTCTCGTCAAACGCCATAGACAGACCGCCCCATCCCACATACTTCGCAAGGGTTTCCTGTTCTTCGGGCGTGGCAAGGCGGTTTTCAAGCTGAAGCTCGTGCAGGAGATTGACCGCCGCCATGTTGTTCCGAAACTTTTCTTTTGCACCGCCAACGCCAAGGGCGTCATCGGTAATATGATAATTATGGCGGTTATCGGAGTAGGCAGGGACAGAGGGCTTTGCGGGAGCTGCTGCTTTTTCTTCGGGCGGTATCTCTTTTTCTGCCTGCTCCAAGAGCCTGCGGACATAGCCGATTTTCTCCACTCGGTTTATCGGGAAACCCACATTGTTCTGGAAAGTGATGTCACGCATGGAAACATCGCCACTTATTTCACCGATGCTCTCAATAAGATAGCGGCGGTTGTCGATGGTGATTTCCCTGCCGATAAGGTCAGAATTATCCTGTTCTTGCTCGGCTTCACGCTCGGCGTCCTTTGCTGCAAACAGCTTCACGATATGCTCGGCACTATTCAAGGTGTCAGCGTATTCCTGTGCTTCTTCCTCGGTTGCAAAGGTCTGATAGATGCCGTCCACATTGTAATATTGACCGTCCCGCCCCTCTGGAACGGTGTTGTCCCTTATAATGAATGGGTCGGCAAAGGCATCGGAAGTCTGCTCTACGGTGTAATGGGGAGCTTGCTTTTCTTCCTCCATCTCCACGGCTGTGGGACGGTGGGCATATAGAGCTTTTTCTGCTTCTTCAAAGGTGTCAAAGCCGCCCGCCGTGGAAGCGAAGCTGCCCGTTTCCTCGTTATAGCCGTAGTGGTTGAAATACTTTCCGTTGGGAGCCTGCACAATGGCAATGCTTTCAGTATCGGACTGATAACGGGCAATGACCTCTGACTGTGGAGTAAAAATCTGCTCTTTGCTTTCGGCTTTCCTATTCCAGTCGGCTTCGGTAGCCATTATTTCTGCAAGGAGCTTCTCGTCCTCTGGGGTCAGCTCAGTGTGCTGCATAAGGAACGGGAGCAGCGTATCACGCCCGAAACGCAGGTTTTCTATCTTTTCTCGGTAGTAATCTTCGCCCTGCCGTTTCCACTCTGGGATAAAGGGGCAGTTGGACCTATGTCAATACGTTGGACAAAAAAAGTCGAAAGATTATGCTGTTTTTTTAAGTTCCTCATCCTCCTTTTGCTGTGGTGTCAAATAACCAATAGAGCTATGTATCCGCTTACGGTTATACCAGCCTTCTATGTATT
>QXWR01000006.1 GCA_009911065.1 Clostridiaceae bacterium
TAGTCATTAGAGTGTTATCGACTTCTCGTAACACCCGCACTGCCTCCTGTACCAGCATTTTGGTCGATGGGTATCGGAGGATCCTCAAAGACGGAGTGGTGTTCAAGGATCTTGGAGCTGATTATTATAACCAGTTCAACAAAGAACGCAAAATCAATGCGTATCTGAAAAAGCTAAAAGCACTTGGCTGGGAAGCCCCGGTAGTTGCCGCCTGAGTCTTCCAGACAGGGTCATAAACTTCTTTTAAGCTTGATAGGGGCAGTCTGCGCTTTTTTGGCTACCCGGAAGATTATGTTTCACAGTAAATATAACATTCAAACTAAATTCCCCAATACACATAAAGCCGTTTCCTTTTATCAGATAATCCCCGCAGGAAATAAAATCGATAAATCTGAAAAATGAAGATATTTTACAAGACGCAGGAAAAAATAAGAGGTAAAATGGCTTTTGACAAGGAGGTAATCCACATGAAGAAAGAAATAAGGACAGTGGTGTACGATGATGAATTGAGGATGGAGGCATACCGTTTTGAGGGGATCGTGCAGCCTTTTCCAAGCCATTTCCATGAGCATTATGTCATTGGGTTTGTGGAGAAAGGGGAGCGGGTGCTTTCCTGCCGTGACAGGGAATATGCCATAGAGGAAGGGAGCATCGTGCTTTTCAATCCGGGTGACAGCCATGCCTGCGTACAGAGTGATGAAGGGACGTTTGATTACCGGGGATTTAACATTTCTGAGGAGGTCATGCGCGATCTGGCGGAGGAAATTACCGGGAAACGGGAGCTTCCGGGATTTTCAAAGAATGTTATCTGGGATGAGGAAATAGCCTGCCACCTGCATGAGATGGTCATGAAAGGGACAGGGGAGTTTAAGAAAGAGGAAACATTGCTGTTCCTGCTTTCATACCTCATCCAGAATTACGGGAAGCCATTTGAAAGCTGCATCCCGGAATGCAGGCAGGAGATTGAAAAAGCCTGTGAATACATGACAGCGCATTTTACGGAGCGCATTTATTTAGACCAGATATGCCGCCATGCCGGGCTTAGCAAATCAACGCTGCTGCGGGCATTTACAAAAGAAAAAGGAGTCACACCGTACCGCTACCTTGAGACGGTCCGCATCAATGAGGCAAAAAAGCTGTTATCGGAAGGAGTGCCGCCCGTGGAGGCTGCCATAAAGACAGGGTTCTCAGACCAGAGCCATTTTACAAATTATTTCAATCAGTTCATAGGGCTTGCGCCGGGGACTTACCGTGAAATATTCTCGGAAAAAGACGGGGACGGTGGGCAGCATGGGGAATAGGAGATCAGCTGGGCATCTGGCGGCGCTGTTCACCATCATCATATGGGGGACGACATTCATATCCACCAAAGTCCTGCTTACGGATTTTAAGCCGGTGGAAATCCTGTTCTTCCGCTTTGTCATGGGATTTGTGGCACTCTTTTTGGTTTGCCCGCACCGTATGAAGGAAGTGGAGCGTAAGCAGGAGCTGACTTTTGTGCTGGCGGGACTGTGTGGGATATGCTTATATTACCTGCTGGAGAATATCGCGCTTACATATACGATGGCGTCCAACGTGGGAGTCATCATCTCGGTTGCGCCGTTTTTCACGGCGATCCTGTCACGCCTGTTCCTGAAATCAGAAGGGAAGCTAAAAGCGAATTTTTTCACAGGCTTTGTGGTGGCGATGGCGGGTGTTGCGCTGATCAGCTTTAACGGCTCTAAACTGGAACTGAACCCGATGGGGGATTTGCTGGCAGTCCTTGCGGCTTTTGTGTGGGCGTGTTATTCCATACTGACAAGGAAGATCAGCGGTTTCGGTTACCCGGTCATACTCACCACGCGGCGGACGTTCTTTTACGGCATCCTGTTCATGGTTCCGGCATTGTTCCTTTTCGATTTTGAAGTCGGGCTGGAACGGTTTGCGGATATGACGTATTTACTCAATATCCTGTATCTTGGGCTGGGGGCTTCTGCGCTCTGCTTTGCCACATGGAACCTTGCGGTAAAGGTGCTTGGTGCAGTCAGGACCAGCGTTTATATTTACATGGTTCCCGTCATAACGGTGGTGACCTCCGTGCTGGTGCTGAAGGAGCCGGTAACGTGGGTTTCCGTTATGGGGACGGTTCTGGCGGTTGCAGGGCTTTTCCTTTCTGAATATAACGGGAAAGGGAGTGGGAACAGTGAATGAGCCTGCGATAAGGACGGAGATCATCAGCCTGTTCCCAGACAGGGAAACGCAAGTCTGCCGGGGATGGGTGCTGAAAAGAATGGAAGGGCAGCTTTTGGTCTATCCGCTGTATTACAAATTTTCGGAAGGCGATATCCCGGAGAACATCCGCAGGTGCGAGGAAATTGGCCGCCAATGCGGGGCAGGCTGTTCATGAAAAATGGGAATGGTGGGACGGAATATGTCATGGTGGGAGAGACGGCCATCGGGATAAAGCGTCAGGGGCTTTTATTCCTGCTGGACGGGAACCTGCCGGATATAGGCTTGGAGGACATCCTGCGGTTTGCAGCGGCAAATGGAATCGTAAGGATACTGGCAGATATTCCGGGAAGGGAAGAACTGCCGGAACAATATGGGCGGTTAGGTTTTTGCAGGGCTTATCTTTACCGCTGTTATCAGAAAAATAAGGAGGCGGAATCCTCCGGAAAAGAGGGATAGAAAATGGATTTACAGAATGAAAAATGTGTCATGGTGATTGACGAGAACCTGCCGCTTGGCATCATAGCGAACACGGCGGCGATCATGGGCATCACGCTGGGGAAGCAGATGCCGGAGGTCGTAGGCGCGGATGTGTATGACAGGACGGGCAACGGGCATTTGGGGATCATTGAATTCCCGGTGCCGATCTTAAAGGGCAATGTGGAGGTGATCAAGTCTATCCGTGAAAAGCTGTATGAACCGGAGTTTTCGGACTTGACGGTGGTGGATTTTTCAGACCTTGCGCAGGGATGCAAGACCTATGATGAGTTTATTGAAAAGATGAAGGACGTTCCAGAAACGGAACTGAATTATTATGGGGTTGCTATCTGCGGGGCAAAAAAGAAAGTAAACAAATTGGCAGGAAGTATGGCGCTGCTGAGATAAAGGATATACAAAAGCTAACCGCCGCAGATGGCTTACCACCACATGCGGCGGTCTGCCTTTTCCGCAGGCACGTCTGACAGCAGAAACCGCTTGGAAAGCGGGGGAATCAGAGTTAATATGCTTACACGGCGGTTCCCATTTGCGCCGCCTTGCGGGGCATTCGCCCCTTTCAATTTAGAGAGAGTGAAGAATTGTTTTTTGGAAAGCAACCAACAGTTGCCGGATTGGAACGTATAGGTGGATTGATTATGGAAAAACGCTAAAGTATAATGAATGCCTGGAGGATGTCAGAATGGAATTTAAAGAAAAATTGCAATTACTAAGAACAAATATGAAACTGTCCCAGGAAGAACTTGCTAACAGGCTGGATATATCAAGACAGTCTATAACAAAATGGGAGAATGGACAGTCATTTCCGGATATTCAGAACCTTATACAGCTTAGTGAGATTTTTAAAGTCTCCATAGACAGGCTTGTGAAGGAAAATGATATCTGTACAATCAGTCTTTTTTGTGAACATAAATATCCTATGCGGGATATCAGGATTTTTTTAGTCAGGGCAAAAAATAACACATATATCACGGGTGAAAATGAAATCATGCCGTCACAGCCTGGTTCCCACGATTTCCGTTATGAAGATGGTGATTACCTGTATATGGATACTTACCTTGGCGGGCAGAAATTCATAGGCGGGGAACGTGTCTGGATAAGGAATCATGCAGTGTGGGCTATGAATTATTACGGGGAGAGCCTGGATGAGAATTTTGATATTATATTTTTGAAAGAAGCGCTTTCCCATGTGTCGATTTCTATGCCGTTCCGAGGGCCGGAATTCTATCAGAAAGGCGATTATATGTACCAGTGCCAGGTGCAGGGTGATTTTGAATGTTTTTCAGGAGAGGAACGGATATATTGCAGGCAGAAAAAGGTATATGCCTGTATGTTCCACGGAGGGACTATCTTATGAACATGGTAGAAAAAGAAGTAGTAGTAAAAGATCTGGTTACAAAATCAAATCTTCCGGCAAGCGATTATGTGATAAACCCTTATGTAGGCTGCCCTCATGGATGCAGGTACTGTTATGCCTGTTTTATGAAGCGGTTTACGAATCATAGTGAGGTATGGGGGAGTTTTATTGACATTAAGCGGTGCGACAAGCCGATAAGCAAAAGGAAACTGCAGGGGAAGTCTGTTTTCCTGTCATCTGTGACGGACTGCTACAATCCATTTGAGGAAAAGTACCGTAATACACGGAAGATACTGGAGCAGCTAATTTCCATAAATTGCGAACTGAATATTTCAACAAAATCCCATCTGATTTTGAGGGATATTGATTTATTGAAGCAGTGTAATAATTTGAAAGTCTCGGTATCAGTCAATACATTGGATGAGCAGTTTAAAAATAATATGGATCATGCCAGCAGCATCATGAAACGGCTGGAAACACTGGAAACATTGCATCAAAATGGCATATACACTGTTTTGTTTATGTCTCCTATTTTTCCGGGCATAACGGATTATAAGGAAATAATAGTAAAGACACAAAGATATGTGGATGAATACTGGTTTGAAAATCTGAACCTTCGGGGGAGCTATAAACAGGATATCCTTAGCTACATAAAAAGTGCCTGCCCACAATTAGTGGAATTATATGATGAAATATATGTAAAAGGGAACATGGGGTTCTGGAATAATCTTGCTGTTGAGATTGAAGGATATTGTGCTACAAATTCAATAAAACATATCAATTATTTTTATCATAAGGAGTTGGTAGAAGCCAAATTGAGAACAAAGTAACCAGGTAGTGATCGCCGATATGCTTACCATTATATGCGGCGGTTTTCCGTTTCCGTAGGCAGGCCGGGCGGCCTGATAACGGAAATCACTTGGAAAGTGGGGAAGTGGCTGTCCATAATCTATCCTCTGCCCATACCCATATTGCGAAAAACGTCAACGTCTCTTAATAATTAACGGTAATTGACCGATATATAAAGTGACGAAATTAAACGAAAGGAAGGCAGAGATATGGCAAAGGAAGAGATTACACCGAGCGAATGGCAGATTATGGAAGTTCTGTGGGCGTGCGGGAAGCCTTTGACATCCTCCGAGGTCTACAAGAGGATGCAGGGGAATGTGGATATGTCGATGAGGATGGTGCGGGTGTTGATGAACCGCCTGAACCAGAAGGACATCCTCGGATACACGGTGGATGAGCATGATTCGAGGGTTTACCACTATTATGTGCAGAGGTCAAGGGAGGAATGCGTGAAGGAGAAAAGCAGGAAGTTTGTGGACAGCTATTTTTCCGGCAATGGGACAAATGCGATGGCGGCGCTGCTGCAGAGCTTCGCACTGACGGACGAACAGATAAAAGAGCTGGAGGAGATTCTGGAGAAAAGCAGGGAGCGAGGGACAGAATCCACGGATAAGGAGGGTGAACTCCATGCCTGACTGGTCACAGATCGGCAGACTTCTGAATTTCTGTGCGGCTTATTACACAACCCAGCTTGTACGGTGTGCGGCATTTTCCTTCATGCTGATCGGGCTTGTGATGCTGCTCCGGAAGATGTTTTTTTCAAGACGGACATTTATAAGGGGGCTGTTATGGTCATCCTTCCTGCTCATCCCGTTCCTTGGAAAGCTGAAGCTGTTTTATGAGAATAAGGCAGTGGTGGGAATAACAGGCCGGATAACGCATGGAACCATGACCTGCCTGTGGGCAGACCGCATTTATATGGCGGGCATCCTTATAGCTGCTGTCTGTATATTCGGAAAGCGGCTGCGCTTCCGGAAGTTGGTTGCCGGGATGGAAAAGGTTTCTCTGGATAAAATGCAGGTTAGGATTACAGACATGAATGTGACGCCGTTTACAGTTGGGCTGTTTGCACCGAAGATCGTCATCCCAAAGGTAATGCTGGAGAGCTACAGCAGGGAGGAATTAAGATCTGTTATTCAGCATGAGCGGACGCATATCTGGTTAGGGCATTTGTGGTTTGGGCTTGCATGGGACGTCCTGCGGTGCCTCTTATGGGTGAACCCGTTCCTGACAGTCTGCCAGAAACAGTTCCGGGCGGATATGGAGGATATCTGCGACAGGGTGTGCATACAGGGCAGCGGTAGGACGGCGCATGAATATGGCATGGTGCTGCTGAAAACCCTGAAACTGCTGAGTTCAAAATCGGAGGGTACGCCACCCGCCGTCACCTATGCGGGGGAAAAGGAATTTGCAGACATGAAAAGGCGGATGGGTGAGATTGCCGGTTTCCGTCCATACCGTAAAAGGATGTGCGCGGGCATGGCAGCCGCAGCCGTTCTGGTGATTGCAGCGCTGCTGCTTGCGGTATATACCCATTCCTACGCCCGCTGCAATGAAAGCAGGGACATTCTAGTTGGAAATTATGACGGGGAACCTCAAGTTATTTCTTATGATACCGAGGAATTAAGCCAGATGATTTCGTATGATGACAGATACGTTTATGTTGAAAGGCAGGCCTTTGAGGATTTTTTAGAAGAAAACAATGCAGAAGGAGAAATTTGGATTGTCTTCGGCGGATTTTATAAACTTCCGGGTTTGGCTGGCATAGCGGAATCCTGTATTTATGAAAGCAGTTCAAAAGACAGGATAATACAGATTCCCTATGAAAGTATAAGGAATTACTGGTATTATGAGTTGCTTGAAATATTATAGGCCAACTGTACAGTTGAAACGGATTTCAAATAAATTTAATAACTTCTCGGAATCTCAATGAATGTGATTCTAACTGAAAATTGACAACTGAATATCGAGCAGGAAAAGAAATTAGAGAAAAATGGACATAAACATTGGACATAGCGGGTACTATGCCTTAAAAAATCTTATGGAATCGCTTAAGATATCATTATTAGGCAGTCAATCCTAATAATGATTCTTGAAATGCCTCAGCAGATGGTATTTCCCAGGCATCAAGATGTTGGAGCATCATGATGCCGTAGAGGTGGCAGTACCACATCTTAGTCGAGCGGTGCCTGCCGTCTTCTAATTTATAGTCCTCTTTCTCGCGCTTGTTGGAGCGCTCCACAGAAGTTCTTCTATCATATTCCTTTTCCCATACTTTAGAGTCCCTTGGCGGTATGTTAAATAACCTTGGATTGTCATCGGTAAAGATGTGTACGGTTCTTCCATATTTTGCCGGTGAACAGGGGTGTTCACAAAAGCAGCCACGTTTCCGGTTTGATTTCGGGCACCGGTATTTTGCGCGGTGTTTGGCAGCTTCATATCCATCTTTATGCATACGTAAGCCCAACTTACAGACAGGGACGCCATCGTCATCGATTGTGAAATCGTCCTTATAGGTAAAATGCCCGGTATGTCCGGGATTGAGGTCGATAAACGGTGTGATATCTTCCCGTCTGCAGTATTCATAAACAGGGTAAGCGTCGTGTGCAGAATCCAGAAGGAGCTTTTCAATCTGGAATTCCGGAAGATATGCTTTCATGGTGAAAAAGGAATGCAGGAAGGAAAGCATGTCATGCCGGGAGGCCCGCTCTAAAAGCGGAAACACAGGGAGGTCGCTGAAGGAATCGGAAGCCACATACATGTAGAGGTGGTAGCCGAAGAAATAGCATTCCCGGTGGGAGTCCCATCCCCAGCAAGAGCCAGGTGCCGGGGATCAATCAGACCTTTGTGAGTGGACGGATTGAGGAACTGCTGCTGGTAAAGGCGGAAAACGAGAAAAAAAGGATTTTCCGGTTTTAAGTGCCAGCGCTCCAGCAGTGGAAGGAGCCTGGAAGCCGTGCTGGAAGAGTCGCAGTGAGTCTTCTCGCCTTTCTTCTTTCCCTTTGGAGGCTTCATCTTTGGGAACCGGTCCTTTGGGGAGAGGCTGTCTGAGCTGCTTTTCCAGATGCGGGAGAAGAAATCATAAAAAGTACCGACACCAGGGGTATCATTGGCAGGGAAGCCGCTGAGGATGGCGTAGAGAGGGGCCTCCCTGAGCATGCGGCACCAGACAGTGATGGAAGTGACCTTCAGCTTCAGGGCGAGTAGGTAGGAGCGCAGCATGCAGGAAGGGAGCCGTGGCGGCGGTCCAAAGACAGAGTAGCAGTCCCGCATGATGGAATCCGTCTGGGAAAGGTCGAGGTACCAGAACTGCACGATATAGTCCCAGGTGCTTTTGGGAAGCCCAAAGGGATTGGGGTAGGCCTTAAGGAAGTCGGATACGAAAGTATCCTGGTAGGCGGAATGTCCGCCAGGGTTACAAGGTAACATCAAGAATCGCCTCCAATCAAAAAATATACTTCATAATCAAGGGCGCGAAGCGCCGCATTTTTTGACTGGTTTGTCAAGTGCTTTTTTAAAAAGTGGATGATTTTTTGAGACAGAGGTCTGAAAGCCTTATAAAATAAGGGCTGAAGATTCCGAGAAGTTATTTTATTATCAAGGAGGAAAAAATTATGGCAATGGAGATTACAAACAATTACAGTAGCTATGCAGCGCAGGGCATGGCAGGCAACACAAAAAAGAAGGAAACAGAAAAAACACAGGAAACGGCAGAAAGCAGTAAATCCAAGAATACAGCAGAGTACGCTAATGGACTGGCTAAACTTGTTCCAAGTGTAGATTTTAAGGTTGGAAATGTATGCTCATCAGCCAAAAGAGGCAAGTCACTGACCGTCAATCCCCAACTTTTGGAAAAAATGCAGAATGATCCCGAAAAAGCAAGGGATATGGAAGACATGATAAAAGGCGTTGAGTCTATGTCTAAATTGGCGGAAGGCATAGCGAAAGCCACTGGCTGGACCATAGTGTATCAGCACAGTTATATTGATGAGAACGGAAAATATCATTGCAGAATGCAAGGCAGAAACGATGGTATGTTGAAGTTGAGCGATAAGCTCCGGGAAGAACGGAAGAAAAATTCTGAGAAACTGCTTGAAAGGGCAAAAGAAAAGGCAGCGGAAAAGAAGGAAAAATTAGAGGAAACATTAGAAGAAAAGCAAGCGGCAGAAGCAGAGGAAGTAACTGCGGAAAAGACAGAGGGTGGATCAGCTTACAACAAGGCCGAACAGCTCATAAATGAAAAAATGGCTGCTTCTAAAGATGGCACGATTTATTTGAGTGACGCAGATATGAAAACAATCATCAAGGCTTCCCAGGAAGAGGATGCAGGCAAAACCACTGTGAAAGATCAGCCGCAGATTGGCGCAAATTTGGATTTGAAGATATAAGAGGAGGCGAGGATATGAATATCAGCAGTAACAATCTGAGAGGGTTTTCGCAGTATTCCCTTTTGAATAAACTGTTTTCGCAGAAGAATGGAAATAAAACAAGTAAGTCTAACCAAATGGGTGCTGCTATTAGCGGAGGGGTAAAGCATAAGCACAGTAATTTATACTATGATGAGAACGGTATTCCCTGGATGTCAAAAGAGCAGGCGGACAGATGTATAACGGGAAGAAGCGATTGGAAAAAAATTGTGTCTGTGTCAGATGAAGTAAAGGCAGAACTGGCGGAGGTGGTAAAGCAGGATTTTATCAGCACCAATGGAAAGAGCATACCGGAAGGAACCAGGAGAAACGATGTCATCAATAAGTATTTAAACACTCTTCCTTCAAAACAGCGCAGTTCAGCTTCGTGGACATTGGACAGAATGGCAGGGGATTATGGCAGCCGTTTAGAGGCATTAGTAAAACAGAGCAATCCAGGCTGGAAACCGGGGGATGCCTTTGACACGAGCATTTTAGACCAGCTTGACGGGACACTCGGCGGGGTGGACTTCAGGGCATAAAATTGGAAATGGAGGATTTGATATGTCATATATATACCTGCCGAAGCAAAAATGTTACAGTGAGAACACAGTTACATCCTATAAATATGCTTTCAATCTATTTTTTGACTTCCTAAACAGCAGGAAAGGTATAGGCATGGCAAAAATAACAATGGACTGTTTCAGCGGTGAATCTGTTTCTGAATTCATGGAATGGCTCTCCAGAGAGCGAAACAACAGCGCCTCCACCTGCAACCAGCGGATGATGGCCTTACGGTCGTTCGCCAAATACAATGGGACAAAAGATTTTTTCCAGTTCTCACTTTATGCGGAAATAAAATCGATCCCCGCAAAGAAAAGCAGTCCCAAAACAGTTGAGTTTTTGAGCGAATCCGCGCTTGAAATACTATTAACGCGGCCAAATGCCCAAAAAATCTCTGAAATGCGCAATCAGTTTTTTATGATTCTAATGTACGATACCGCAGCCAGATGTCAGGAAATACTTGACATACGCATAAAGGATATCTGTTTCAATGAGAAAACACCCTATTTATATCTGACCGGCAAAGGCAATAAAACCAGGTCAGTGCCTATGATGGATGCTACCTACCGGCACCTTTTGAAATATCTGGAGAAGTTTCATCCTGACTACAAAAAGAATACCGATGAATTCTTATTTTATATCACTACGCATGGCATCCGCCACCAGATGTTGCAGGACACGGTAGAAGTGTTTATGAAAAGGTACGGGAAAGAGGCAAAGCCTATCTGCCCTGATCTGCCGGATAAAGTACATCCTCACCAGCTCCGGCATACACGCGCAATCCATCTGTATCGGGGCGGGATGCCATTGAGCATACTGAGCGAATTTTTGGGGCACTGCTCAGAGGAAACCACACGCATTTATGCATACGCCGACACAGAAATGAAACGGGAGGCAATCAATAAGGCAAATGCAGATATAGCCATGCCAGAAGAAAAACCGATCTGGGACGAAACCGACGAGGAAACACTTCGTAAATTGGCTGGTTTGAGATGACCTAGAGATTTCGGGGCAGTATGGCCGAGAGTTTCGCTGATCACAGGACGCGCAATGCCGTTCCCCGCAAGGGCTGATGCCACATGATGACGGAACAGGTGCGTTCCCTGCCGTTCCCCTTCTCCCTGCCTGACACCCGCAGCCCTGTAAACTTTTGAAACAGCTTCCCAGACCGATCCCCGTGACAGTGGGCCGTAGGGCTTTGCCCTGCATAGAAAAATATATGCTTCCTCCGATAAAGGGCGTTCCATGGTAACATAATCGTATATAGCGTTGCCAACTGCTGCAGGCATTGGAAGTGTCAGTCTGACTCCGGTTTTCTGCTGTATGATATATATTTCTTTTTTTCCCAGTCAATGTCTGAACGTTTCATGGATAAGAGGTCACAGCCCCTGATCCCTGTGAAAAAAAGCAGTGTTCCAATAGCCCTGTCCCTCATGCAGAGGCCGGAATCCGGGCAGCTAAGTGCGTTGCGGATTGCATCGGCTTCCTCTGGTTTAAGGTATGGGATGTTTCTCCTGCGCTGGCGGATTACGGGGATATATGCAAGGATCTGTCTTGCGGCTTCTGTGTGGACGCCAAGGTCTGATTTAAACACCGCAGCAAGCGTATCCCGACATCCGCCACTCAGAGGACGGCGGCCACCCTCACGAATAAAATAAGAAATGACATCATCCTCGGTTATATCATTTAAAGCTGCTCTGCCACGCTTCTGCATGGCTAGGAGAAAACTGGATGCGCTAAAGGAAGTTTTATAAATCGTAGTATCTTTCAATCCCCGCTTTTCCCCAGTATCTTTATAAATATCTACCACTTCACGGAATACAGGATTAAGCTGACAGTAAGATCTCCGCCTTGCTGATGTTCCGGCATATACACCGGAAGGATACTTCCCATAAAGGTCAAAATTTTCAAGGGTTTTGTATACCCGGCGATAGGTTGTCTGCATCTCCCGGGATTTTGTCCGGCTTATCCGTATGCGATAGGCATCCCCGTAAGATTGGATATCTTCCCTGTTCTGGTTACGAATCAACCAGTTGATTTCCGTTTCCAGCCTTTCAACATAAGATTTGGAGTATCCACTGGTTTTTAGTTTCTGAATCAAGTCAGCATAAATATCATTAGTTTTATTGAATTTCATTAGCTGATCACCTCCTGCATCCTATGGTAATAGATCTGGAAGATGTACAAAATAAAATCCAAACTTTTTATACGGCAAAAGCTGAATTTATCGGCTTTCCCGTAAAAAGTTTGGATTTCTCCTAAGTTTGGATTCGTGGAAATGTGTATAACTGGCTTGTTTATGGAACTGTGGGTAACTCTGTTTGCAGGACGTGGGAAAGCTGCCCTTTGCTTTTCCATGTACTGTGAATAGAGTTATCCACGGTGGAATAGCCAGTTATGCATATTTCCACAATGCAATTTTAGGTACTTGTCATTGCCCAAATCTCCACATATAATTGTAATGTGGCTGCAATCTCGGCATATGGATGTGTAATTTAATGAACGGAGGAACGTCAATAATGAACAGGATTTTGATTATAGATGATGATAAGGAGCTTTGTGTACTAATCAAGCAGAGTGTTTTACAGGAAAGCATAGAAGCCGACTGCTGTTATTCCGGAAAATCCGGTCTACTGCAACTGAAGGAAAAAGAATACCAGCTTGTCATATTGGATGTCATGATGCCTGGCTTTGACGGCTTTGAAACTTTGGAGCAGATCAGAAAAGAAAGTACCCTGCCAATCCTGATGTTTACATCAAAAAATGATAGTGCTTCAAAAGTGCGTGGTTTACGGGCGGGGGCTGATGACTATCTAACAAAACCTTTTGACATGGACGAGCTGATTGCCCGCATTCTATCATTGATTAGACGCTATACTCGCTTTAACCCAAAAGACGGACAGTTACAGACATTTGAATTTGACGGGCTGGTTATTGACTTTAATAACCGTTCTATCCATGCGGTAAATGGTGATTATGAACTGCCGCCGAAAGAATTTGATTTACTATTACTTCTTGCAAAAAATCAGGGAAAGATACTGACAAAGCAGCAAATTTATGAAAATGTATGGGGAGAAGATTATGTCTATGATGACAGCAATATTATGGCAATTATCAGCCGTCTGCGGAGAAAGATAGAAGAGAATCCGGGCAATCCACGGTATATACAGACAGTGAAAGGGATTGGCTATCGTTTCAATAGGGAGGTGTGAATATTGTATACAGAAGTAGTTACAATAGTTGCACTGGGTGTTGCATTTGCTTCGGTTTGCGGGGCTGTTTTTATAGTCCGGCGTGTGAAAAAACAGCTATTAGAAATGTCTGACGCTTTGGAAGATGTAAAAAATGGAAATGGAAACAGGCGTATCTTATCGGAAACACATGAACTTGTGGCTCCACTTGCTTATGCAATCAACGATATTATCCTGTCCTACGAGAACAGGCTTTCTGTCTATCGTCAAACAGAAGAAACCAACAGGCAGCTTATGACGAGCCTTTCCCATGATGTAAGGACACCACTCACCACACTGATTGGATATTTGGACGCTGCACATAAAGGGATTGTTGATGGAAAAGAACGTGACGATTATATAGAAACAGCCCGCCGGAAAGCCCACGATTTAAAAGAATATATAGATGTGCTTTTTGACTGGTTCAAACTGGGTTCAAATGAATTTTCGATGAATATATCTATTGTTGATTTAACGGAACTGACACGGAACATACTGATTGATTGGATACCGATATTTGAAGATACACAGATAGATTTCACAGTGGACATTCCAGAGCAGCCGTTCCAGGTGCAGGTTGACCCGGACGGATATATGCGGATATTAAACAATCTGATACAGAATGTAATTTCCCACAGCCATGCGGATAAAATAAAAATAGCCTTATCACAGCAGGGGAGAAATGTAAAAATCCTTTTGTCTGATAACGGCGTGGGGATTGATAAGGAGGATTTAAAGCATATTTTTGAGCGGCTTTATAAATGCGATAAAGGGCGGTCTGAAAAAGGCAGCGGGCTTGGTCTGTCTATCGTACATCAGCTTGTAGCCAAATTGAATGGAACAATAACAGTGGAAAGCACATCGGGAGAGGGAACCGTTTTTATCCTGCTTTTCCCACTTGCAGAATGAATCAGCACTGTTTTTGATGGTGGCAATAGAATCTCCGTCCTGCGGGGATTTTATTGTTTGCAGAGATTTGCTTTTTTAAATGCAAGGTTAATGCAAGGTTCGTGCAAGGTTAATGCAAGGTTGGCGTGATAGAATAGCAGACATGAATAAGGAGGTTTCGTAATGAGCAAATATGTAATTGAAACAAAAAATCTTACAAAACAATATGGAACACAGAAAAGTGTTGCCAATCTGAATATCCATGTTCAGAAAGGGCGTATCTATGGTCTGCTTGGAAGAAACGGCTCTGGAAAGACAACAACAATGAAAATGCTGCTCGGACTGACACAGCCTACTTCTGGGGAAGTGGCGATATGGGGCAAACCTTTAGCGGCAAACGAAAAGAAACTTCTGCCTCGTATTGGTAGTCTAATTGAATCCCCCGGTTTTTATCCTAATCTGACCGCTACAGAAAATCTGCGGATTTTTGCTACTTTGCGTGGGGTGCCGAACCGCAATGCGATTAAGAACGCACTTGATTTGGTTGGTCTGCCCTACAAGGACAAGAAGCTTTTTTCACAGTATTCGCTTGGTATGAAGCAACGGCTGGCAATTGCTCTTGCCATTATGCATGACCCGGAACTTTTGATTTTGGACGAACCGATTAATGGTCTTGACCCAATCGGAATCGCAGAAGTCCGTTCCTTTATCCGTGACCTCTGCAATGAGCGTGGAAAAACAATTTTGATTTCCAGCCATATCCTTTCTGAAATTGCATTATTGGCTGATGATATAGGCATTATTGACCACGGCGCATTGCTGGAAGAAGAAAGTCTTGCAGAACTGGAAGCAAAGAGCAGCAAACATATCCGATTTGTTGTTTCTGATACGGCACAAGCAGCAAGAATTTTAGAGCGTATCTTCCATGAAAGCCAGTTTACCATACAGGATGACCACAATATACAGGTGCATAACCTTGATTTACCAATAGGAAAAATTGTTACTGCTTTTGTAGAAAATGGCTTGGAAGTATCGGAAGCCCATACTTGTGAAGAAAGCCTTGAAGATTACTTCAAACGTGTAACAGGGGGTGAGGGGATTGCTTAAACTTGTTATTTGTGAGTTTTCAAAATTAAAGCGGAAAAAATTTATATGGCTGGTGGTTTTTTCAGCGTTTTTATTTCCCATTCCACTGACAGCATTAATGACAATGCCGCAGACAGCAGGGCAATATGACAGCAAAATAAGTATTTTTAATGATTATTTTCAATCGGTTATGGGATATGGGGTAGAACTGCTTTTGCCATGCATGATCGGGGTGATTGCAGCTATGCTCTTTTTTATGGAACGGGATAATGATACATTTAAAAACCTGCGTACAATTCCGATCACAAGCACACAAATGATTTTGGCAAAAATAATTGTCTTGTTTCTTTTTGGGATTATTTTTAGTCTGACATCGGCTCTTATAACTATCCTGTGTGGCGGGGTGATTGCAGAAGTAAACAGTATTGCTTATAGATTATTTTTTGCGCTGGAAATGGGGATTTTTATTACAGCCGGGACGTTGCCATTAGTTGTCCTTGTGGTTTTCTTTAGTAAAAACTATGTATTTTCTGTTTTATTATGTGTTTTTTACAGTGTTCTAAGTATGACAGCCGAATCTTCTTTCGGTGCGCTGCCTAAACTGATGTGCTGGCTGATGCCAATTCCACTTACAACCCTATGGAGTGCGGGAAATTTAACCGCACATGGTACTATGGACGGTGTAGGGATGTTGGAAAATTTAATTCCGACTACATTTCAGGCAGTCATTATTTTAGCCGTTATTGCTTTGTTTTCTGTTATATTGATTGATTATATGTATAAAAAGAGAGGGGATGAATGATATGCTTCGCATGGTTAAGACTGAAATATGGAAGTTAAAGCGGTATCATATGATATGGGCAGGTGTTTTTCTGATGCTGCTCTCTGTCCTCTTAACGCTTTTTTCCACAACCGCATTGGATGGAACAGTTTGGACATTCTCTTTTTTTGCGGAGCAGGTAATCAAAAATAATGTTACTATGATTTTTCCCATGTGTATTGCTTTGATTGCCGGATATATTATAGCAAGGGAAGGAAAAGACGATACGCTGAAAAGCATTTTGACGATACCTGTTTCGTATAGTAACTTATTGTGGGGAAAGCTGCTTGTATGTGCATTGCTTTCTTTGTTTTTGGGACTGGTAAGTGCGGTATTTACGGTAATCGCTGATCTGATGATGGGATTTCCGGGAATTTCTGTAACATCAGTAATGCAGACATTTATCCAAATTATTCTTAACTGTCTGTTTTTGTATATTGCGGTCATGCCTGTTATTGCATTCGCTGCCCGCATACCAAACGGACACATGATTGGAACAATTATTGCTTTTGTTTATGGGTATGGCGGTATGTTTGCCTCTGGAAATGATACGTTAGCCAATATTTATCCCGTTACTGCAAGTTTGGGTTTAATCAGTTACCGAAGTTATGATTCTGCTGTACATTGGAATGTATTCTTCTGTCTGTTTAGTATGATTGCGGCATTGATAGTTTCTGCTGTTTTTATATTTACTGCAAAAGGAAATGTACCTGTTAAAAAAACAAAGAAACATAAAAAGGCAGTAGTTAAAAAAGGTTGGTAAATGGAGGATATAGAAATGAAAAAGAAAATGATTGCAGGGCTTTCAGTAGTCGCAGTAATGATAGCGGGCCTTATCTGCTTTTGCATATGGTTTCTTTCGGGAACTGGCAGCACATACTATTATTCACAAATTGATAACACCAAAATAGAACAGGTCGAATCAAAAGGCGGTGTAATTAACTTTAGCGGAAGTATGGATTATTCATACACCTTATTTTCTTACAACGAGAATGGAAAGGGAAAAGATATTACATTTGGAACATCAAAAGAATTGAAAGAGGGAGCTTTTATCCGTTTAACAGTAATGCCAATCCGTGGCGTTCTTGAATGGAAAGAGGTACAATATGATGAACTTCCTGCTTCTGTGCAGAGCAATTATGCGGCACCGGCAAATGAGTAAGGTTAATTGTCTTTAGATAAATAAAATAACTGATTTGAAGTGCATACAGAAGTTTACGATGGGTATGGCGATATGGAAATGGCTGACTGCCGTTTTACTATTGACCGGAAAAGCCGTGTGCTGACAATGACAGATTTCCAGGCAGAGGACGGGGAGCAGTCTGTCACGCTGGAGGGCGGGCAGATGGTGAAGCTGCTGCGGTATATCGTACATACACTGGAAATCTTTATGTGGGAGCAGGATTACTGCCTGAAACCTGATGAGGATGATTTTTTCACGGATAATCTTTTTGATGAAGATTTATACGGGGATGATCTGGAGGAAAGCGGGGAGGATATGCCAACGGAACCAGAGGGCAGGCCGTTCTGGCGGGTACAGGTGGAGTACAGCAACCATACCGTGCAGGATATTTCCAGCTATGATGATTACCTGCCGGAGCGCCCGGAAGAATTGTATCTTTCTCTGCTGGAGTATTTTGAGCCGGAAGATGAAGAATTTTAACTTATTTGTTTGCTAAATTTCGGGAGCGATAACATTGGCGTTCAATGGTGTCTTAGTTTCCGGCAGATACGGACACGGAAAGCCGGGAAAGCCCGTAAATCCGCCACTTTCGGCACTACATAGCTTTGAAAGTTACATTATTTTTGTGTGCTTTTGGGGGAATTTTTACATTAGTAAGAGTACGAACGGTTGTTCTGGGGTTCTTTTGCCTGATAGTTTATACTCGTAGGCAAAAGTCGGATATTATCACGGAAACTCGGATACTCGCATGGAAACTGCTGTACTATCAGGCAAAACCCACATACAAACACGGAAACTGCCTGTGAGTTTTCGTGTTTGTATAAGGGTTTCCGTGATTGTATATGAGTAAAACGGTAAAAATTAAATGGATAAATGATAAACGAGGGAAAGGACTGCTTGTGTAATCCTTTTCAATATTCTGGCATTGCGTATTCATACAAAGAAATTCATCTGTTTTTCCTCAAATATATTTTTTAACAGCAGCAGCCCTTTTCTTAAATCATCTTCCGTATCGGGTGAAGCAATAGATACCCGGACATAGGATGATTTGTTTTCGTTCTGCATTGCGAAACGATGGGAGCCAAGTACATGAATCCCTTTTTGCAATGCCAGCAGCTCCAATTCTTCGCTTGTCAGATGGGCGGGGATTTGCAGCCAGTGAAAGAACCGCTCAACATGATCGGTCTGAACGGAAGGAAAGACAGACTGAAATATCTGGTTCCTTTTCCGGGCAGAAAGAATTTTCTGCTTCACAATGTTTTCCGCATCCCCGCTCTCAATCAGTTCTGCAATAATCTCGCTATTAAGGGAAACGGTTTTCAGGTTGATGCCAAGCATACCAGAGACTAACAGCTCCCGGTACTGATCCGGAAAGGCAATAAAGGCCACCCGCAGCCCAGCACACAGCGATTTTGAAATGCTGCAGATGTGGACTGTCTGCTCCGGCACCATAGAGAAAAATGGTTTTGCATCGGGAGCAGCAGGGCCATGAACGGACAGGAAGGAATAAATGTCATCCTCTATCACAAGCAGGTGAAACTGCTTTATGATTTCTACCAGCTCCATCCTACGGGACTGCGGCATGAAGATGCTGGTCGGATTGCTGCAGGTCGGCATGAGGTAAATGCCCTTTATCTCCGTATTCTTACAGATGGTTGACAGCCCGTCGGGGGACATCCCATATCCGTCTGCAGGGACAGCGATCAGTTGTATGTGCAGGAAATTGGCAAGTCCCTTGAAATTTGTATAGGTAAAATTGTCCACAGCTATCTTATCCCCGGCCTTGAAAAGAGAAATCAGGATGACGGACAGGGCGTTCTGCGCCCCGGCAGAGAGCAGGATATTTTCTTCCCCCGCATCAATCCCAATCCTGCGCAGCCATTTCCGGGCAGCATTTATCTGCCGCTTTGTGCCAAGGGGACTGCTGTATTCAAAAAGCCTTATGGATTCTTCACGGCTAAGTACGAGCTGGGCCGCATTCTGGACGGCATGGTTGCTTTCATAGAAAGGCTTGATCATTCCCATTTCTATGATACCGCCGTCTTTTTCAAGAAAAGTATTCTGTGCGGAAGTTCCGGGAGAGACAAAGGTTCCCCTGCCTGTGACGGCATACAGAAGCCCTTTCAGTTCACACAGCTTATATGCCCTTGTGACCGTGCTTAGGTTCAGGTCAAGGAAGTCGGCAAGTTCTCTTTGGGGCGGCAACTTGGTATTTTCCGGCAGTTTCCCGGACAGGATATCTGCCTCAAGGCTTGCTGCTATGGAAAGATAGTACGGCTTTTCCAGTCTGGATTTCTGAGGTCTCCATGACATGGGATAATCTTCAAAGGAATTGACGGGCATAGGCTTTCTCCTCCACAAAATTGTATGCAACACAATTCTAACATTGTATGCATACATTTTCAAGTTTATAATGGATTGCGGATAGAGAGATTCACTTGAAAACAGGAGGAACATGGATATGAAGAAAATCACGATAAGGGAAATCGCCCGGATTGGGATTATGGCAGCGGCAGTATATGTGGCTTCGGCTTTTTTACAGGTGCCTATTCCGACAGCGATAGACAACACAAGGCTACATATGGGGAACGTCATGTGCCTGTTAGCCGGTATGCTTTTGGGGCCTCTGCAGGGTGGGATTGCGGCGGGGATTGGCTCCATGTTCTTTGACCTGACCAATCCGGCTTATATCACATCTGCACCTTTTACTTTTGTTTTCAAATTTGTCATGGCATGGATATGCGGGAAGATTGCATCCGGCCATTCGGTGCATCTGAAGCAGAGGTATGTCCTGGGCGGCATAGCAGGCTCTTTTTCCTATGTGGTTCTTTACCTGTCAAAGAGTTTTATTGAACACAGATTCATCTTAGGGCTGCCTTTGGAAGCGGTCATGCTGACAATAGTGCAGAAAGCAGTGGTGTCAAGTGTGAATGCCATTGTTGCCTGTCTGGTGGCGGTTCCACTTGGACTGGCACTGCGGCCTGTGATGGCGAAGATCATAAAATAGTCATGGAAATGGATATGACAACAGGAAAGCCCGTTAAGGCCCTGCTGAAATTTTCTGTCCCGTTGTTTGCGGGAAACGTCATGCAGAACCTGTACAATGTTTTTGATACGGCGGTAGTAGGGCACATATTAGGCAAGAATGCTTTAGCCGCTGTGGGAAACTCTTATGTCCCCATGTTGATTATTAACAGTATTATTTTAGGGCTTTCCTCCGGCATCTTGATTTTGCTGGCACAGGTTTATGGTTCAGGGGAAACAGAAAAAGTACAGGATTGCATGGGTTCCATCCAGACGCTGGTGTTCCTTATCGGCGGCGGAATGGCCTGCCTTTTCTTTTTGTCTGCTAGAGGGATTTTTATGGCAATGGACATCCCGGCAGAGGCCATCGGCTATGCAACAGACTATTTGAGGATCATAGCATTAGGAATCCCTTTTCTGTCAGTATACAATTTTTATTCTGCGGTGATAAAAGCAGGAGGGAATGCCAGGACGCCGATACAGTATCTGTCGGTTTCCTGCATGATGAATATCGGGCTTGATTATGTGTTTGTTGCATATTTCAGACTGGGGATACGAGGGGCGGCATGGGCAACGGTGCTTTCACAGGTTACGGCGGCGGGGCTGATCGTTTTCCATTTGTACCGAAATGACAAAGAGGCGCTGGTGATACGGCCCGATTTTAAGTATGTGCTGCCAATCTTCCGACTTGGCATAACGGGGGTAGTCCAGAATGGTGCCTCCGCTGTCAGCATGTTTTTTATCCAGGGGGCAATCAACCGATTCGGTGTCAATGAGATTTCTGCTTACACATCCGCCTACAAGGTTGAAACGATATTGACGATACCGGCGGTCAATCTGGGTACTTCGTTAAGAGTTTTCACGGCACAGAATACAGCGGCTAAAAATTTTGAGAGGAACCGCAGGGGATTAAGGGACAGCTTCAAAATTTCAGCGGCCATTATAGCTGTGGCAGTGGTCATCATCTGGACTGCCTCACCGCAGCTCATGTATCTGCTGGTGGGGAACGAAAAGGAGATCATCCGTATCGGGGTGCAATACCTGCACATCATTTCCATGACGTTCCCTTTGTGCGTCAGCCTTTACTTGTTGACGAACTTCCTGCGAGGTGCAGGGGAGATTGGATATCCGCTTTTCAATACGCTGCTTGAACTGAGTTTCCGGACAGTCTTTGCTTTTGCTTCGGTGCAGTATATTGGGTTTAGTGGGATCATGCTTTGCAGACCCTTGAGTTTTGTCATAAGTACCGCCAGCCTGTCCTACCGATATTTTACTCAAAAGTGGCAGGAACGTTAAAGGATATGTTATGATATATTTTATATGTGAAGACAGTTAAAGGAGGAAACGGAAAATGTATGAATTAGTACAAGTCAGTGAGAAATGTTATTACATAAACTGCCCGGCAAAGATTGGTGTCTATGTGGCGGACAAGGAACAATTTGGATATACTGTGCAAAAAGCCGCAGTTTAAGCGTACCCATTCCGTCATAGACCGGGAGGGGATTTATGCGAGGGTGCGGCGGTACAAAAAGCGGTTACAGCCAGATTATGATAAAGGGCTTTATCTGGAAACCGTGCGGTGCGTTTTCACGCTTCCAGAGGGGGAGGCGGTGAAACACCGCATGACCCATGACAGGCAGGAAACCTATGCCTTTATCCTGTCAAACAAATATATCCTCGGTCTGTTCACCCACTGTGAGTCGGCAAGGAAATCTGTTGTCATGGACGGGGTGGGGTTCGGACACCTTACAGAGCAGGAACAGAAGATTGTGCTGCTTGACGGTGTGGGAGATGTGCTGTTCCAGGCATTATTGCTTGATGCAGGAGGAAGCAACACAGAAAACGATTGCCCTTGTGATTAAGACTGCAAAACTGGATGCCAACGTGCTGAAAGCGGCGATGAAGATGTACCTGAACCACCAGAAGCAAAAAGCACAGAAAGCGCATGGAAAAACTTCTGTGAAAAAGCTCGTTGGCGAGGGCGTAGGGGCATCGTCTATCGAAATCACGGACGGTAACATCAAGTCTTTTGAGCGTGTGGCAAAAAAGTACAATGTTGATTTTGCTATAAAGAAAGACAAGACAACCGTGCCGCCCAAATATGTGGTGCTTTTCAAGGGCAGGGATGCCGACGTGGTAGCACAGGCATTCAAAGAATTTGTTTATGGCAATGAGAAAAAGAAAGGCAGGGTTTCCCAGAGAGAGAAGCTGAAGCATTTCAAAGATGCAGTATCACAGGACAAAAACCGGGAACGGAGCCGGGAGAAGAACAAGGACAGGGGGCAGAGCCTATGAGTAATATAATAAACAGCAATATTATCTCAAAGGCGTGATGAACGGCAAAACCACAATCCCGACAAAGACATGGAAAGATAAATACGCCAAGCTGACCGCCGAGAGGAAAGCACTCAATCAGCGGTATCTTGCATTGAAAGAGGAAGTGAAAGAAGCCGAGAAAATCCGAAAGAGCGTTTACAGTATCTTGCGACAGGAACAGCGGGAACAACAGCCTCACAGAAAGCAGGATATGGAGCAATAACACGCAGGGCGGCGGGATAGTCAACACTTATCACCACCGCCCTGCTTTGGAATTTCATGTGCCTGATAAGTTGGAAGTTATCTGTTTCGGATTTTTCTCCACTCTTCCAACTCCTTTTGAAATCGTTCTGTATCCAAAATAAAGTCAAGCCAGTCCTGATAAAACGCCTGAAAGCTGTCGGATTCCAATTCAAAGGAGCCTTCCGCGTCATTGATGAATACCTGACCACATCTTTCCCCGGCTGTAATCAGCCCAAAATCCCTCCCGCACCCGTATGTGCCTAGGTGGAAAAATCCATATGGAGTATCATTATCCCAATTAAAACTCCCCCTGCCTCCCCTAAAATATTTTTCAGGATTTTTCTCGTATTCCTTTTTGGAAATACAGAAATCTTCCAGCCATTCAGGTTCTATAGGCAGCAGCTGTATCTCTCTTCCGAGACCGCACAGGTATGCTTCCCGCACTTTGGCCTCCTTGGCGCTCTTTACTTCTGTATGGTAGTAGCCGAAGGAATAAAGACCATAGCCTGGTCCCGCACCTCCGTCACCGACTTCCGTAATGAACTGGACGTAATCCTCCGGAAACCGGAAATGATATTTTTCCTCTATCGTGCGGACAAACGCCAAATCGACAGGGGAAGCGAGCCTGTACTGATGATCGGCAACGCCAAACATTTTCAACAGCGGGTCCATACGCCGTGCCTGCGATAGTATCTTTTCTACTTCTTCTCTGCGAAACATATCATCACCTCTTTAAAATCCCGGTTGTTGGTCTGTCTGTATTGGGGAAATTATACCACTTCCAATTAGGAAAAGCAATCTGCATTTTACTCCGTTCCGACTATCCAGACCGTTTGCATTACTGCGGCGGCTATCGGTAGGTTGTGCAGTGGCTCTGCCTCCGCGCCCCCGACCTCTCCCAAAGAACAGAATGGAATGTTACGCAATAGGGTTTGAAAAGGTTTGATTTTTAAGGCGTTGCAGATGCGAAAACCCAAAGGGTAAGGTTTTAGTTTTGATACGATACATGACGGAAAATGTGTTGAAATTCTGCATATTGGCTCATACGACAATGAACCATTCTTTTTTGAGCAAATGGATAAATTTGCAGAAGAAAACGGTCTGCAACACATATCAGACTGTCACAGAGAAATCTATTTAACTAATAGAACAAAAGCAGATAAGCTCAATACAATTTTGAGGTATAAGGTAAATCAGCAAACAGTAAATCTATCGAACCAGTGACAAGAATATAAAGCTATATTTGAAATTTAGTTTTTGTAATCAAGGGGCAACGACTTAAAATGTTGTTGCTCCTCTGAATTATAAAAATGCAACCGTAAACCAAGCACCGCCCTATGTGGGAGAAAGGAGGATTTTTCTATGGCTTGCTCAGAAGCATACAAAGAACATATCGTGTATTCTTTCAACGCCTTTTGTAAAGTTGTCATACGCTATGCCGTTATCAACGCATGGCGTGACAGGAACAGGCGGTGGCAAAAAGAAATATCCTTTGAATACCTCACAGAAGAAAAGTTCTATCCTCTAAGCACATCAGACGAATTTCTCAAATCACCTTACAAACAATACCCTGTTACGATATGCGGTCAGACAATTATACTCACCAATGGGGAACTTGCCGCCGCCCCACCTACATAAAGACCGTTTTAGGCATAGGCTACAAATAAAAAGGTTTCCTATTTTTTTACGCCCATTTTGCTTAATCCCGGCTTTATTGTATGGGAAAATACCGCTGCAAAATTGGCAGAATCCACACCACGCAAGCCGGGGGAAAACGGCGGAAGCCAGCACAGCGGAATCCGTCAGTTACTAAGAGCAAGATTCTACCACAGTACCAAATTTCGCCTATCGGCTCATTTTGTCCTATGGGAATCTTGTTGGGGTTGCCACCCTAAGCCCGCCTTTTGCGGCTTGCGCCGCTTATAATTACCGCCGCTTTTGCGGCAAGTGAAAAGGAGGTTCACAGCCATGAAAAAATACAACATACCACACCAAAGCCAGGTAATCAAAACACGCTTGACCGAGGAAGAATACGCCGAGTTTTCCGAGCGTGTCACCCTCTGCAAAATGAGCCAAGCCGAGTTTATCCGGCAAGCCCTAATCAAATCAAGCATACGCCCGGTTATCACTATGTCATTCTGGACAGAACAGGACGTGTTGGAATACACCTACCATAACCATATCCCAATAGCAGATGTATATGGGGAAGTGGTGGCAGATTACGGGAAAGGGAAAGCACAGGGCGATTCAACGGATATGGGGATTTTTGATGTTGGAAAGCCTATCTTTAATACTACCGGATGTAACAGGACGGGGAGAAAACGTTGCAATTAATACAAAATCAATGAAATTCCAACTATGTCCGGGCTGGCTTTCAAAAAATTTGATTGATTTAGCAAGGACGTCAGAGTATAATAAAGGTGAGGTCATATACCTTTTGGGAATGGCTTTTGCGTTTCCTATCATAATAAAAGGAGGTTTATGGCTGATGGATATGGAAATAAAAAATGCGGTCAGTGCAACAGATCAGGATGCCCAATATGATGATAAGGCAAAACGTCTGTTGGGAAATAAGATCATTCTGGCGCATATTTTGGTAAAGACGGTCGATGAGTTCCGGGGAATGAACCCGAAAGATGTGGTATCCTATATTGAGGGGGAACCTTTCATCAGTGTAGTTCCGGTAGAGCCGGGGTTGACTAATGTTGAAAAAATATCGTCTGGCAACGGTTTGAAAGACGGACAGCGGATTGTCGGGCTGAATACAGAAAATGCGGAGATTAACGAAGGGCTTATACGCTTTGATATTATTTTTTATGTACGCATGAAAGATGGTATTTCACAGGTGATTGTAAATGTGGAAGCGCAGAAAGATGAGCCGACAAGTTATCACATCTTAAACAGGGCAGTTTTTTATGTGAGCCGCCTTGTTTCCTCACAGAAGAAACGAGATTTTGTGGGGACAAACTATAATGACATCAGGCGTGTATTTTCGATATGGGTATGTATGGGCATGGGCGAAAACAGCATGGCTTATGTGCATCTTGCGAAAGATGATCTGTTAGGCTCTTATCCGTGGAAAGGCAGGCTTGATCTGTTGAATATTGTCCTGATAGGCATATCAAATGAACTTCCGGAGCATGATGAGAAGTATGAGCTGCATCGTCTGCTAAGTACGTTGCTTTCAATGGAGCTGACCGTTGATGAAAAATTAGGGATCATTGAAAAAGAGTATAGTATTGTGGTAGATAATAGAATAAGAGAGGACGTGAGCGCCATGTGTAACTTGTCACAGGGAATTAGGGAAAAAGGCAGGGCAGAGGGAGAAGAAAAATTTATCTTGAATATGCACAGGAAAGGCTATACGTTAGAGCAGATAGCGGAATGTGTAGAAAAAACTATTGAGGAAGTAGAGGCTGTCATTAAAAAGCGGGAGCCTGTGCTGGCATAATCACAGTAATTAAATAACACATACAGTAAAGCAGTGGATTTGTTTTTATTAGAGAAAACAATTCGCTGCTTTTTCTGTTTTCGGGAAGAAAGACAGTCATAACAGATTGTCTTTTTTTCATGCAAAGAAAGGAAAATCAAATATGGCAGATGCAAAAACAGAAAAACAGAAAGTAAAGGAGATTACTGACAAGTTGGAGGAAGGCTTAAAGGAACTTTTTGAAAGCGAGAAATATAAAAGCTACCTCTCCACCATGTCAAAATTCCATAATTACAGTTTTAACAACACGTTCCTGATAGCCTTACAACGCCCTGACGCAACCTTAGTGGCAGGCTATCAGGCATGGCAGAAGATTTTTAACCGCCATGTAAACAAGGGGGAGAGGGGAATCCGTATCCTTGCCCCTGCCCCAATCGGTTTTGAGGATATTCCAGGTGCTTCAAAGGGATATTTCAACATAGAGGAAAACCGGATTGCGGTGCAGGAGGGCATGAGTGAGAGCCAGACATTAAAGACGATGGTGCATGAAACAGCCCATTCCATGCTGCATAATAAGGGGAAGCGCTTGACGATATTCTGACGGATTTAAGAGATAATCCTTTTGACAACAGCACAAGGGGAAATATCCGTGACAATGACGAACTGATACCGATTGATTATGATGGATTGATGGAAAAGGCAGAAGCCGCTAACCGCAGGTACAGGGGAATATGGTTGAAAATTTTAAGGCAAAGACCGATGATCTGTTCCATGAAATCAGCGAAATGAACCCGGCAGAGATTGAGGAAACCGTAAAATGCCATGTACAGGCGCAGTTAGATCAATACGGCATGGATGCGGAGATTGTAGACGTGGCAGTAGTGGGGAGCCGCTGCCGGGGATTGGAACGGGAAGGCTCTGATCTTGACGTGGTAGTGGAACTATCCACGAGTGAGCGTGAAGATACCTTGTTTAATACATTCAACAGGGATGCGCTCCATATCGGCGGGGTAAAAGTGGACATTAACCCGATCACTGCACAGAGGACGGGAACGCTTAAAACCTATCTCCCGCAGGTGGAGGATTATCTGGAGGGAGTGCGCGAAGCAAGGGAGAAAGAGCCAGTAAGTATTTTTAATATCCGCATGAATGACGAGGAACGGTGGTTTAAGAACACCAGCGGGCTTGATGTGAAGGGGCTTTGTAAAGCCTATGCGTAATGTGACAAGCCATTTGTGGAAATGGGGAAATACGGGGAACGGATAGAAGCGGCAGACCATGCCAGCATTGAGCAGGGGAGCAGGCTGGACTTCTCCATAGAGTTCAATGAGGAAACAGACCAGCTCACCATATTTGACGGGGAGAACGTTGAACATAAAGGACTGCGGGCGGCTTTATTCCCGGAACAGGCAGAACCGGAAGTGACGCTGACTGTTGCGGAATGCGGCGAGTTTCATAATTTAGGTGAATTTTATGAGAATATCCCTACCGTGGAGGAAGCTGTCGCAATCTGGAAACAGATACCGCCGGAGCGCATGAATGGTATCCCGGCAATCGGCATCAATATCCATACACCGGGAACGGAGGCGTTTGAAGATGTGGGGATTGACATTTTATCGGGGAAACGGTTTGACCTTGCGGTTTTAGAGTATATCCCTGACATCAAAAACAATCCTGGGGCGATGGAAGTTATTGCGGAGCTTATGGCGAAACTGCCGGAAATAGAGATAGATGGTGACATGAGTAAGGAAATGGAAGTAAAGGTATGGGAGAAACGTATGCCCGATCTGGAACCGGCAATGCAGCTTGCCGTGGAACTTGACTGTTTTGCCTATCACTATGATGCCTTTCAGCATGATTCCGGTTTTGACAGTATGGATGACAGCATACCACTCGTTTATGATATGCTTAAAGATGGATATACCGAAGATCTGGAAAAATGGTTAAATGAAGTTATTTCTGAAGAAGCCACGCCGGAGGATGAGGAACAGGCAAAAGAGCTGCTTGCAAAGCTGGCGGAATACAAGCCCCTTGCAAAGACCCCAGAAATGGAAGAACAGAATTACAACATGGTAGATAATGTGCTGAATAACGGAGCCGGCGAGAAAGCGCAGAGAGAGGAAAACAGAAAAGTACAGGATAAGCCAGCAGCAAAACCGTCTTTAAAAGCCCGCCTTGCAGAGAAAAAGGCGCAGGTGGCAGGTCAGGGCAGGGAGCAGGAAGAAAACATAAAAAATAAGCAGAGGGAGATGTAAGGATATGAATCACAATTTTACCGTGGAAGAAAGCAATTTGATTTGCATATTTGCAGATGAAAGCAGAAGCAAGGTCATAGAGGGTATAGAAAGTGCTTTGAAGCATCTTGATGATCAGGATATGGAAGAGTTATGTCATAAGGTGATTAAAAAGCTGCGGGAAATGACGGATGAAGAATTTTTAGGATATGTATTTATAATGAAAGAATAATCTGGTGAAAAGGCAGGACATAGCGATATTGTCTATGTTCCTGCCTTTTTTGTATCATGGGGCTGTCGCAATAAGGATTGAGTATACAAGATATAGTATTATTTTGGGATTTAATTCCACTAAATCTTGTATATGTTTTTCTTAGTGCGACAGCCCCATGATACAAAAATGCTCCGCAAAGATGCACACGCAAACGCAGAGGAAATTGTCGCTTGAAAGCGATGCGTTTGCGGCGCAGAATCCTGCAAAGCAGGATTCTTATTCGTGTGGGATTTTATATGAGAGAAAAATATCATGGTTCGCTTGTTAATATCTGACTTTTTAATTGTTGGAGGAAAGCACTGGAGGCTCTCGAAAGAACCTGATATTTTTTCCAAACAATACAAAGTTCTGCTTCTAGTGTAGGGAAAAGTGGTCTGAAACATAGATTGCTATCCCCTGTTGTGTTAATCAACCTGTCTAATGCAATTACATATCCAAAACCTTTTCTGACAAATTGGGCAGCGTTATAAATCAAGTCATAGGTTGCCACGATGTTGAGCCTGGAAATATCAGCCTTTAACCAGCGGAACATTTCTGTATTGATTGAGGTTTGATGGGATACAATAAGGGGCTTATCCCACAAATCCTCTGCGCAGATTGTTTCCTTTTCTGCTAAGGGGCTGTCCTTTTGCATCAACACTCCCCATAAATCTTTTTGAGGAAGTTTGAGGTAATCATATTTGCTGATGTCTGCTTCTCCAACCAGCAATCCGAAGTCGATTAAGCCCTTATCCAGTTTTTCCATAACACGCTCCGCATCACCGCTGTAAATATGGTAATGAATGAGAGGGTGCTTGATCTGCAAATCCTGTGCTGCCTGTGCCAAAAAGGAAATACTTTCGGTTTCTCCGCAGCCAATATAAATATCACCGCCTATGTTCTCGTTGGAAGATGTCAATTCTGCCTTTGTCTTTTCCATTAAATCAACTAACTCCTCCGCACGTTTACGAAGCAGCATTCCGTCCTCTGTCAGTGTAACTTTTTTACTTCCACGAATAAGTAGCTGTTTGCCTAATTCTTCTTCTAAATCTTTTAATTGTCTGGAAAGCGGCGGCTGTGTCATGCGCAGGGCTTCCGCTGCCTTTGTTATGCTTTCTTCCCTTGCAACCGCAAGGAAATACTGTAATACCCGAATGTCCAAGCGTAAAACCTCCCTGATAATATCGTTGTCACAACAATAACAGAAAATCAGATACTTTTCAAGTATGGAATACCATTCTATATATGTATTTGATATTAAAGATAAAAACACTTATGATAATAACCGGAGGTGGATTGGAATGTCTGAAAGGAAAAATAAGGTAAATCTAAGTGCATATAAAAAGGAAATGAAGGACGTATTGGAAAGGCTTGTGAAAACAATGCCTGCATATAAGGAACTGCGGTTTTTTGTGAAATGCGTTATCAATCACTATCTGACAGATTTTGAAAAAAATAATTCCCATATTGTTGTGATTGGTTCCAATATTCCAGAGGAATTAGTCCTTGTATCGGGTAAGATGCCCTACTGGATTTTGGGTGGAAGCAGGGTAAGTTCCATGTGGGCGGATGACATTGTGCCGAGGGATACTGATCCGGTCAGCAGGTCAGGGCTAGGATCGATTGTTTCCGGCTTTGCGGAGAATGCTTTGATTTTGATACCTTTAGTGAATGACAGCACAAGAAAACTGGCTTATATCCTGAAATCAAAGGGATTAAAGGTACATACTTTTCATTTTCCGCCAGTGAAAGACGCTCAGACAGTTTTGGAATGGAGGCGGCAATATGAAGCGTGCAGGGAAGCAGTAGCTCTGCATCTGAAAAGACCATTGACAAAACGAGCCCTGCAAAAATCGCAGGAACAGATTTCTGCGGCAAAAAAGCAGATTCAGGATTTTATGGAAGTATCAAAGGATACACTGAACGGAACAAGCAGAATGTTTATTTTAGGCAGCTATTATTGTGCGGATAATCTTTCGGAATGGAGCTTTCAGTTAGAATGTCTGACGGCAAGGCTGCGAAAGGAGCATAAATGCCGGAACACGGAAAAGAGTAAAGTCCTGTTGCTTGGCTCTCCAATATATTTTCCTAACTACAAGGTTCCGTTTTTGATTGAGGAAGTGGGGCTTGAGCTGCTTTTGCAGGCGGATTATACGACGCTTTCCATGCTGGCGGAAAGCATTTTTCAGACACGTTCTGGGCTGGAACGGATGAAAAAAGAGCATATGGCAGATATTTTTTATCGGAATGATGCTTCTCCAGCTTATGTAAAAAATAGTTCTCTGTATGAGCGCATTGAAAAGCTGCTTACCCAAAAAGAGATAGACGGCGTTGTTTATCATGTCCTGAAAGGGCAGATCGAGTATGACTTTGAATTAGAGCGTTTTGAGGCACTATTTGAAAAGATGAATATTCCGGTGTTTCGGTTGGAAACGGATTACAACTATCAGGATATAGAACAGCTTCGTATTCGGTTGGAGGCATTTTCAGAGATTTTGAACCAGCGCAGATACAGAAGATTTGGAAAGGAAACGGTGGCGGTATGAAAGGGAGGAAGATAGGAACAGCGATTGTGTGTGCTGTCTGTGTGTTCCTGATTGTGTCGGCTTTTTTTGCAAAGGATTTTGTCTTGTATGATTATCATATGAATGTTTCGGACTACCATTATGCAAAAACAGAAGAAGAAAAACCATTATCAGCAGACACTTCCGTATGGTTTTCCTATGGAGATGCAGGAAAAGCCGTTTATTACGGGGTAAGTGATGAAATACGGGAAGAAAACATGACAGTCTATGCACTGGCGCAGACTGGAGAAATGTCGGCAACGAATGGAAATGAAAACCCAATCAGGCAGGATTCATTGGGACATTTTATTGCGGCGCTGCCCATGACAGAGGCTGACATCGACGGGGATGGGGAGGCAGAGAAAGTCTATGATTATGCACGGGCAGATTTGGGATTGAACGCCTTTAATCCCGCACCGCAGAGATTTCTCGCAGAGGAAATTCCCTTTGAGCTGGTGTTTGCAGAACGCAAGTATATCATGGTTTATTACGGAAATGAGATTTTGAAGGATGCGGAGATTTTTGTAACCTCTTATAACGGGGAACGAAAAAAGTACCAGACAGATGAACACGGGTGGATTCAGGGACTTCCAAACAGGGATATACGGGAAGGCTTTACTGCCGTCTATTCTCCTGATGGAGAAGTTGTGTACCGTATGCACTATGCGCTGGAGGATTATCCGTATTTCTCTGTACATTTTTGGAAAGCGCATTTGCCGTTAGTGGTCATTTTTGCTTTGGCAGGTATTGGTATTGCAGCCGTTTATCGGATACGGAACCGCATGGAAAAACATAATCCGGCTTACGAGGTTTATTCCAGAGAGCGTGTAGGGATATATCCAGGTACATTACATCAGAAAACAACTTCCAAATTTTTATTTATCCGGTGGCTGTGCCTGTTTGCGGGTATGTTTTTGTGGACATATGCCGGAAAGCTGATTCATCAGGGGCAGACGCTGAATGAGATTTCCATACCTGTATTTAGTTGTCCGTTTAACTTGGATCAGGTGGCGGAAGTACCATGTTATTATTTATCGCATCTTCCGGCGTTGTTTGGAAGATTTGGCGCAGACTTTCCTGAGCGCAATATAGCCTATGGAGTCTTGTTTATCGTGACAACACTTTTCTGTTTTATTTTTCTTGGGCGTATCCTTTGCGGATTCCTCTGTCCGGCTGGTCTTTTGCAGGACTTAATGGATAAACTGCGTCAGGCGCTGCATATCCGTCCGATTGTTGTTACGGATCGGCTCAACCGCTTTTTACAGCCGATTAAATGGGTGTGGATACTGCTGTTTTTGGGGTTTGCCTTTGCGGGAGGGGATTTTTGTGACATCTGCCCGCTGAAAGGATTTACAACCGCACAGGGCGGCTATTGGACAAATTTATATCTTGGCGGATTTTTTGCAGTGGTGATTATGGTAGGCAGCTTTTTCATCAAACGCTTTTGGTGCATTATTTGTCCGATGGGGTATCTGATGGGGCTGCTTAAAAGATTTAATTTGTTCAAGCTAAAAAAAGACTGCATTTCCTGCACGGAATGCGGAGCCTGCTATCATGCCTGCCCGATGCGGATTAAAAGCATTTACACGAAAAGGGATAAGGAAACACCCTCCGGGTATCCCTTTATGCACAAAAGAAAGTGCGGGAATACGGTAAATGTGCAGACAGTTGACTGTATGATGTGCGGCGAGTGTATCCATAAATGTCCGGAGGACAATGCGTTATCCATGACATTTTGCGGAAAGACAATTTACAAATCTTCCCGGAAAACTTTTATGTCAAAATTTTCTGAAAAAAAGGAGGGGTAAGTTATGGCAGATCAGAATGGGATAAACGAACGGCAGCGGGAATTATTTATAAGAAAATCCACAAGGGTAGCGGCATCTTACCTGAAACGTGCGAAGGAACTGTCTGAATTGCCGGATGCCGCAAAGCCTTTCTTTGATGTATTGGAAAATACATACGTTAAATTAGCAGACATACAAAAAACGGAAGATAGGAAAAGTATTGGAACTTTATGTGTCATGGTTCCGGCAGAGCTTGTTTATGCGGCAGGAGCTATGCCTGTACGCCTGTGTTCCGGCAGTTATACGGCGTATTCTATCGGGGATGATTATATTCCCCGTGATGCCTGCCCTTTGGTAAAGGCGGTTATGGGATTCGGTAAGATAAAAGCGCTGCCTGCATTTGATAACTGTTCCCTGCTGGTTGCGCCTGTGACCTGTGACTGTAAAAAGAAACTTGCCGGTACGATTGACTCCGTGAAAGATACCATACCGCTTCATATTCCACCGCTGAAAAAGGACGATGCCGACACAGAGATTTTTCTGAAAGAGTTGTACCGCCTGATACCGCTGCTGGAAAATGTAACGGGAAAACAGGTCACGGCAAAGTCTTTGGCAGAAGGGATTAACATGGTTGGAAACGCACAGTATGAGATGTCGGAGTTTCTGAAATACCGCAGACATGACCTGTCGCTGATGAGTGGAACACAGGTAATGGCAGTGATGAATGCCTATTCTTATATGCCAGTCAATCTATGGGCAGAGCAGATGCACAGGCTGAATGAAGAATTGAAGCTACGGCTTTCGCAGGGGCGTTTTGTAAGCAGGAAAAACCAGCCCCGTATTCTCGTGACAGGTTCGCCTATTGCTTTTCCAAACATTAAGGTTCCGCTTCTGATTGAGGAAATGGGAGGGGTTCTTGCGGCAGATGAAACCTGCATGGGGGAGCGTGGATTGTATGATCCGGTATCGGTCATTGATGCCAGTTTTGACGGGATGATGCGTTCTCTTGCCTCAAGATATACAAAGCCCTGTACCTGTCCGGTGTTTGTGGATAACAGCCAGCGTATTTACCGGATTAAGCAGATGATAAAAGAACATAAAATTCAGGGAGTCATTTACCATGTGCTGCGTGGCTGCCTGGTGTATGACTATGAATATCAGCTTATGGAGGAGGCAATGGGGAAGATGGATATTCCCATTATCCGTGTGGAGAGTGATTACAATGAGGAAGATGTGGAGCAGCTCCGTATCCGCATCGAGGCATTTATTGAACTGATTAAGATGCACACGTCCGCATAAGGAAAATAGCTGCATTTGCAGCTTGCGGACGGCACAGGCAGAAACGATAAATCGTTTCTGATCGATAGAAAAAAACTGCAAAAGGAGGCGTGACGGCTATGGAAAAATATTATCTTGGGTTGGACGGCGGCTCTACTTATCTGAAAGCCGCCCTTATGAAAGATAAAAAAGTAGTCGGAACTGTGGTATATCCTACGGGAATTGACAATAACGGGATGGCGAAGAAAATTGTGGCAGCCTTGTGTAAAAAATATGGTATCAGCCGGACGGATATAGGCTATATCATGGCTACCGGTTACAGCCGCAAAATTCTTGAGGTTGCCGATGATGATATTTCAGAGATTACGGCTCATGCCTATGGAGTGCGGGTTACTGCGCCAAAAGGATACCGCCCCGGCATGGTCATTGATATTGGCGGACAGGACAGCAAAATTATCTATCTTGACGCAAATTACAATGTAAAGAATTTTACCATGAATGACAAATGTGCTGCAGGAACAGGAAAGTTCATGGAGGTTATAGCGCAAATCCTGGAAACGACAATCGATCAGGTCGGAGCGCTTTCTTTGGAAAGCACTTCGCCGTGTGACATCAACAGTACCTGTGTGGTATTTGCACAATCGGAAGTGATTTCACTTGTGGCAAGAAAAGTTGACAGGCGTGATATTCTCGCTGGTATGCACTTGTCGATGGCAAAGCGGATTATCAAAATGATGAAAAAGTCGGAAAAAGGCGGCGATATTCTGATGACGGGCGGCGGCGCGTTGAATACGGGCATACACAGGGCTTTTGAGGAAGAAATGCTGAAAGATGTATATGTGGCAAAATATCCGCAGTTTAACGGTGCGGTCGGCGCAGCTTTGATTGCCAGTGAGAGAGGTGGGATATGAATCGTTCTTTGCTTATTCCGGCGATTACAACCGCTGTTTCCGTCGGACTTGGGTGCGGAACTTGTTGCAGCCCGATTATCAGTACGTTTCTTTCTACTTATGTGGTATCCCATTCAGGCGGTGTGAAAAAAGGGGTTTTGTCATTCGTAAGTTTCTTTTTCGGTAAGATGGTCAGTGTTTCGCTGTTGTGCATGATTTCTGCGTTCGTTAGCAGACGATTTATCAGTGACAGCGGTTACATTGGTTCTTTTAATCTGCGGCTGTTCTCACAGGCGGCTATGAGTTTGATAGGATTTGTTTTGGCAGGTCGTTGGTTTTTAGAACTGAAAAACCAGAAAAAGTGCAATGGCTGTAAGGAATGTGGGAAAATGGCTGGAAAGTCAGGTTTTGTGCCAATGCTTGCGGCAGGATTGACTTATGGCATGACGCCCTGCGCCCCTCTTTTGCTGATGATTGGCTATTGTTTTACACTTCCTGTTTCTTTGGCTGGAATAACTGGCGTTGCCTTTAGCCTTTCCAGTATGGTAAGTCCTGTTTTGCTGTTGGTGGTGGTAACAGGTGCGCTTTCAAAGAAAATGGGAAAGGAAATACCGGATGCGGTAAAATGGTTCCGTTTGGCTTCTTATATGGTGCTGGTGGTTATGCCATTTTTTCTTTCATCAAGGTATTAAGGATTTATACTTTTTCGGTATGAAAATTGATATTTTATATGTATTTGATATTTTGAATGTGGCGAATTACAATAAGGTCAGGAGGGTAAGAAATGGCGGAAGCAAATGATATGTATGGAAGCATTTACCAAAATTTGATTGATGCAGGTTGTGACAGGCAGACAGCAGAGCAGTGTATGGTGTTTGCAAAGGGCGGTCAGTTTACGGATATGCTGCCAATACTTGTAAGGCATAGAAAGGATTTGCTCGGTTCCCTCCATGAGAGTCAGAAGCGAATAGACTGTCTTGATTATCTGCTTTATAAAGTCAAAAACCTCACAGCAGGCTGAGAGATTTTTGACTCTCGCGGCATTCACCAAATGGATGTGCCAGCACGTCCGCTTGGCTCATTGCCCGCGGAAATAAAAAAATTATAACAAGGAGAATAAAAAAATGGAAAACAAAGAAAGCAGGACATTTGAGATTAATCCTAAGATTGAGATGAAAAAAGTACGTTTTACAAACCGTTACGGCATTACACTGGCGGGTGATTTATATTTGCCGGACAACTATGAGGATAAGAGGAATCCGGCAGTCATTGTTGCAGGACCCTTTGGCGCAGTAAAAGAACAGGCTTCCGGTCTCTATGCACAGGAGCTGGCTGCCCGTGGTTTTGTCAGCATCGCCTTTGATCCGTCCTTTGGCGGGGAGAGCGGCGGCGAGGTACGAAATACTGCATCACCGGATATATTTACGGAAGATTACAGTGCGGCAGTGGATTATATTGGTCTGCTCCCCTATGTTGACAGGGAGCGTATCGGAGCAGTCGGTATATGCGGGCTTTCAGGAATGGCGATTACTGCCGCAGGAACGGATACCAGAATTAAGGCGGTAGCTACGTTCTCCATGTACGATATGTCCCGGGATATGAGTAAGGGACACATGGATTATTACACGGAGGAGCAGAGAAACAAGATTAAGAAATATCTCGGAGAACAGCGTTGGAAAGATGCAGAAAACGGTACATTTGCATTGGGCAATCACGAAATTGCTTTTGATGAGGATAATGAGCCGATTACAGGAATGATGGAAATTCCGGAGGAACTGCCGGAGGGTGCTGATCCTGCATTTGCAGCTTTCTACAACTATTATGCAGTAAGGGCGAAACACCCTCGTGCTGTGAATTTTGTATCTTCATGGACTGCAACCATGCCCGTGTCATTTTGGAATTTTCCGCTGATGGCAAATATCAAAGAGGTATCTCCCCGCCCGATTTTGCTGGTTGCCGGAGAAAACGCACATTCCCGGTATTATTCGGAAGATGCCTACACCGCAGCGTCAGAGCCGAAGGAACTGCTCATTGTTCCGGGGGCGGATCATGTGGATTTATATGACAATATGGAAAAAATCCCGTTTGATAAGCTGGAACAGTTTTTTAACACATCTTTGAGATAGAGGACAGGAGGATTTTTAGATGAGTACAATAATACCGAAAATTGCATTAGGAGCCTGGTCTTGGGGCGCAGGAGCAGCCGGAGGGGATCAGGTATTCGGAAATCATTTATTCGAGGAAGAATTGAAGCCTGTGTTTGAGAAAGCAATAGAGTGCGGACTGAACCTGTGGGATACGGCGGCGGTTTACGGAGAAGGAACTTCGGAACGGATTCTTGGTAATTTTGTAAAAGATGTGCGCCGGAACAGCGTTATCCTTTCCACGAAATTCACACCGCAGATTGCAGGCAGTTCGCCGGATGCCATGCAGGAAATGATTGACGGCAGCAAAGAACGTCTGCATACTGATGTAATTGATGTTTACTGGATACACAATCCGATGGATATTGAAAAATGGACGCCGGATTTAATTCCTCTGGCAAAAAGCGGACAGATTAAGACAATCGGCGTTTCTAACCACAACCTTACGGAGATAAAAAGGGCAAATGAAATTCTTGCTGCAGAGGGTTTGAAAATTTCTGCGGTGCAGAACCATTATAGTCTGTTACACCGTTCTTCGGAGCGTGCGGGTATCCTTGATTATTGTAAGGAGAACGGTATTACATTCTATTCCTACATGGTGCTGGAGCAGGGGGCGCTTACCGGACGGTACAGTGAGGAAAATCCATTCCCGGAGGGAAGCGGGAGGGCAGAGGCTTATAATCCGCATCTGAAAGAACTGACAGCATTGATTGATGAACTGAAAATCATTGGAACACGTTTTGATGCCAGTCCTGCACAGGTTGCGACAGCATGGGCGATTGCAAAAGGTACACTGCCGATTATTGGGGTAACGAAAGTGCATCAGGTTGAGGAAGCGGCAAAGGCAGCGCAGATAGAGCTGACTGCTGACGAAATCAGCCGTTTGGAAAGGCTTGGCGATGAAACAGGTGTCCATACGCTTCGGGAATGGGAAAAGGAGATGTAGACAATGACGGTAAAGGATGTGATAGGAGGATTTCGGGAAGGGGCAGAAAAAAATGCCGAGCGTGATGCCTATGCAAATGAACTTTTTCAGGAAGCTGTCCGTATAGGAATGGAGCTGAATACGAAGTACCATACACCAGAAGAACTCCGGGAGATTATGGGCAGGTTGATAGGAAAACAGGTAGACCATTCTTTTCGGATGTTTCCTCCATTTTATACGGATTTTGGAAAAAATATCACAATCGGAAAAGATGTCTTTATCAATTCAGGATGCCACTTTCAGGATCAGGGCGGGATTGAAATCGGGGATGGTGCATTGATCGGTCATAATGTTGTGATGGCGACAATTAACCATGACCTGAATCCAAAGGAAAACCGGAAAAATCATTATGCAGCCATAAAAATTGGCGCTCATGTATGGATCGGTTCTAACGCAACCGTATTGCCAGGAGTGACGATTGGCGATTATGCGGTGGTTGCGGCGGGAGCCGTTGTGACACGGGATGTTCCTGCCATGACGGTAGTAGGAGGTGTTCCCGCAAGAGTTTTAAAGACTATTCAGGAGGAGGAACGCTATGAAACGGCTGTATAATCTGATACTGGCTTGTCTGCTTATGGTTTCGTTATCAGCCTGTGGAAAGCAGGCAGGGGCAGATTCTTCTGCGGATAAAGGAATGGAGCCGCATGGGCAGACAGAAAGTGCAGGAACAACGGAACAGACTGAAAAGGAGCAGCCGGCAGTATCGGAAGCCGAACAGACTGAGGCACAGACAGAAAATAATTTGACTGATAGAGAAGAACAGAAAATAGAGGGAGGTGATAACACGGTGACGGGAGATATTTCTTTTAATTTTGAAACAAAGACCGTTTTATTGAACAGTGGATATGAAATGCCCATATACGGGATTGGAACATACAGCCTGACCGGGGATACCTGTGTAGAATCCGTCACGGCAGCATTAAACAGCGGTGTCCGCCTGATTGATACCGCCTATATGTACCATAATGAGGAAAGCGTGGGGGAGGCAGTCAGGAACTCTGGCATACCGAGGGAGGAAATCTTTGTTATCACAAAGCTATATCCGAACCAGTTTTCTGATGCGGAAGCTGCGATTGAGGAGGCGCTTGTCAAATTGGATATAGATTATATTGACATGATGCTGCTCCACCACCCAGGAACGGACGATGTGGAGGCTTACCTGGCGATGGAAAAAGCAGTTGCAGACGGTAAAATCCGTTCCCTTGGCTTATCAAACTGGTATGTGGAAGAACTGGAGGAATTTATACCTCAGATAAACATTATGCCTGCGTTGGTTCAGAACGAAATACACCCTTATTATCAGGAAAACGATGTAATTCCATACATTCATGGTCTTGGGATTGTGGTGCAAGGGTGGTATCCGCTTGGCGGCAGGGGATATACGGCAGAGCTGCTTGGTAATGAGGTGATTTCGGAGATTGCTGCGGCGCATGGGAAGTCATCGGCACAGGTAATTCTTAGGTGGAATCTGCAAAAGGGCGTTGTAGTCATTCCCGGCTCCAGCAATCCCGATCATATTCAGGAAAATACGGAATTGTTTGATTTTGAATTGACGGAGGAGGAGATGGAACGGATAGGTGCCCTTGACCGTGGAGAGAAACATGACTGGTATTAAAGCAGTGAAGCTGCTGCTTCTCGATTTGTGAATACAAATTGAGAAGGTTCCAATATTTGTAAATAGGAGGTAATATATGAAAGTTTTAGCGATTAACGGCAGTGCAAGAAAAGACGGAAATACAGCAATCCTTATCCATACAGTGTTTGAGGAATTGCATCAGGCAGGAATTGAAACGGAAATGGTGCAGCTTTCCGGGAAAATCATTGAACCCTGCAAGGCTTGTTGGGCTTGTGGTGGGAGAAAAAGTTGTGTGCATAAAAAGGACTTGTTTCAGGAAATTTTTGAGAAGATGACGCAGGCAGACGGGATTATTCTCGGATCGCCAGTTTATACGGCAAACATTTCTGCGAATATGCAGGCATTTTTAGAACGGGCATCCGTAGTAACCGATATGAACCGGAGTGAAAATCTGTTTCGGCACAAAGTCGGTGCGGCTGTCACGGCGGCACGCAGAGGAGGCGCACTTACTACACTTGATGCAATGTACCATTTCTTTATGTTGCAAAATATGTTTGTAGTTGGTTCTTCTTATTGGGCGTTTGGCTATGGGCAGATGCCGGGGGATGTCCAGAAAGATGAAGAAGGTCTTGACACAATGAAAAATCTTGGTCAGAATATGGCATATTTGTTGAAGGCACTGGAAGAAAGGCGGAATGGGTAATGAGAAGAAATATTAGTCTATTACTTTCTTTTATAATAATTTTTACTTTGGCAGCCTGCGGTCAGTCTGATGCTTCTGAGAAGCGGGAGGAAACACAATCCGTTGTACAGAAAACAGAGGAACCGTTTAAAACATCTCAAAACGGGGCGGGAGCGGAGGCGGAAAAGCAGGAAACAGAAGAACAGCCGGGTACAGAAATGGAAACGGAACCGTCTGAATCCGTTTCGACAGGAGAACAGGAGGCAGATGTGAGTTCAAAAACATTGGTTGTATATTTTTCATGTACTGGAACAACAAAGCCGCTGGCAGAATATGCTGCGGAGATTATAGGGGCGGATCTTTACGAGATTGTACCTGAAAATCCATATACGGAGGCAGATTTGGCATATTATACGAATGGCAGGGCGGATCAGGAACAAAATGACCCGGATGTGCGTCCGGGAATTTCTGGAGGCGTGGAGAATATGGACATATATGATACCATAATCCTCGGTTATCCGATTTGGCACGGGCAAGCCCCTCGTATTATTAGTACATTTTTAGAGAGTTATGATTTTTCAGGGAAAACAATAATTCCGTTCTGTACTTCTCATAGCAGTGGGATTGGTTCCAGTGCAAGCAATCTTCATACTCTCTGTTCGGAGTCTACAGAATGGTTAGATGGAAAGAGGTTTGCAGCAGGAGTTTCAAAAGAAAGCGTTCAGAATTGGATTGGAGAAATTGGGATTGATTAAAACAAGATGGATACAGTGTCCTGTTTGTAACAATAAGACACGCAATAAAATCAGAGCAGATACGGAATTAAAAAATTATCCTCTTTACTGTCCGAAATGTAATCGGGAGAGTTTAATTGAAGTTAAGAATTTTAAAGTAACTGTCATCAAAGAGCCGGACGCATAGACGCAGAGCCGATGAACCTGTGAAAGTGAATACAGTATTTTAGTGGACGATAAATTGAGAAAGGACGTGAGTGCTATGTGTAATCTTTCGCAGGGAATTAGGGATGATGAAAAGATAAAAGTAATAATGAATATGCATAAGAAAGGCTATACACCGGAACAGATAGCAGAAATTGTAGAGAAAACTACGAAGGAAGTGGATGCTATCATTAAAAAGAGAGAGCCTGTGCTTGCATAATCACGGTAACTAAATAACGTAAGTAGTAAAGCAGTGAATTTGTTTTTATGAGAAAACAATTTGCTGCTTTTTCTGTTTTTAGGGAGAAAGACAGTCACATCAGATTGTCTTTTTTGAATGCAGAGAAAGGATTGAAAATATGGCAGACGCAAAAACAGAAAAGCAGAACGTAAAAGAGATCACTGACAAGCTGGAGGAAGGCTTAAAAGAGCTTTTTGAGAGCGAAAAATACAAAATCTACCTTTCCACCATGTCAAAATTCCATAATTACAGTTTCAACAACACGCTTCTAATCGCCATGCAGAAGCCCGAAGCAACCTTAGTTGCAGGCTACCAGGCATGGCAGAAGAAATTTAACCGCCATGTAAACAAAGGGGAAAAGGGAATCCGTATCCTAGCCCCTGCCCCATACAAAATCAAAGAGGAACGGGATAAATTAGACCCTGTGACCGGGGATGTTATGCTGGATAAGGACGGTATGCCGCAGACAGAAGAAGTCGAGATTAAAATCCCCGCTTGCCGTGCCGTGTTCGTGTTTGATGTATCGCAAACGGACGGAGGAAGAAATTTAATGTGAATTATATTGTAAAGACAGGCGTTTTTTTGTATAATTGAAGTGCAGCAAAAGCAGGATATATCTTATCTTGTGTCACAGATTTTAGAAATCGAAGTGTTAAAGTGCAGGACGATACAAAACAGATAGAGGAAGTCATGGCAAAGCGTACCGCAAAAAACAGCGTATTCCTTGACCTTTTTCAAAACAAGCGTTATCTGCTAAAACTGTATAAAACGCTCCATCCAGAGGATACCACAGCGACAGAGGATTCTCTTACAGATGTGACGATTACAAATGTATTGACGGATAATCTGTATAATGATTTAGGTTTTATTGCTAATAATAAGCTGATGATACTTGTTGAGGCACAGTCTACATGGACAGTGAATATTTTAGTAAGAGTTTTGTTGTATCTGGCGCAAAGCTATCACGAATATTTCCAGCGTACCTGCCAAGACTATTACAAAGGCAAGAAAGTAAAAATGCCAAAGCCTGAACTTTATGTGATTTTTACGGGAAACAAAGGGCAAAAACCCGATAAAATATCTTTGTCTAAAGAGTTTTTTGAGGGTGCAGATATAGATATTGAGGTAAAAGCAAAGGTTATCTATGAAAGCGATACAGATGACATTATCAATCAGTACATTATTTTCTGTAAAGTTTTTAATGAGCAGACAAAAAGGCATGGCATGACACAAAAGGCAGTTACGGAAACGATTTGCATATGCAAGGACAGGAATGTCTTAAAGGAATATTTGCTTGAAAGGAAAAAGGAGGTTGTGACGATTATGATGAGTTTGTTTGATGATGAACAGATAATGAAGTCGTTTATAAGAAGTGAACGGTATGAAGCGGCACAGGATAAGGTAAAAGAAAAGGCAATTCTTATGTTGCAAAAAGGAAAAATTTCTATAGATGAAATACAGATGTTTTTCCCAGAATTATCTGATGATGAGATTGAGGAAGTTAAAAAGGAGGTTATGCAGTTGGCATAATAGTGGTTAAACAATTAAATACCAAAATAACAGCGTAAAGGCGCATGGAACAGAAAATTGTAAACCATGCGTCTTTTTTTGCGTCCAAAGTATTGACATAGGTCCAATCTAATCATACAGCAGAAATAGAAAGTTGTTTAGAAAGTTTTTTCAAGACGGAAGGAGATCATTATGAAAGTATTGGCAATAAACGGTAGCGCAAGAAAAGATGGGAACACAGCAATCCTTATCAATACAGTATTTGAGGAATTGCATCAGACAGGAATTGAAACGGAAATGGTGCAGCTTTCCGGGAAAATCATTGAATCCTGCAAGGCTTGTTGGGCTTGCGGCGGGAGGAAAAATTGTGTGCATAAAAAGGATATGTTTCAGGAAATCTTTGAAAAGATGACGCAGGCTGACGGGATAATCCTCGGTTCTCTGGTTTATACGGCAAATATTTCTGCGAATATGCAGGCATTTTTAGAGCGGGCATCGGTAGTGACAGATATGAACCGGAGTGAAAATCTGCTCCAGCACAAAGTCGGGGCGGCTGTTACAGCGGCACGCAGGGGCGGCGCACTTACCACACTTGATGTAATGTACCATTTCTTTATGCTGCAAAATATGTTTGTTGTTGGATCTTCTTATTGGGCGTTTGGCTATGGGCAGATGCCGGGGGATGTTCAGAAAGACGAAGAAGGGCTTGATACAATGAAAAATCTTGGTCGAAATATGGCATATTTATTGAAGGCACTGGAAGAAAGGCGGAATGGGTAATCTACTAACAATTAGAGGAATTAGATAACCATATATTTATTTCTGTACCTTAACGGTGTCGAGAGAGGATGTAAAAGCATTTATGGCTGCACGTCCAGAGTACACAAAGGCTAACAGATCTAAGGATATTGTGGTAAAAGTCTATATATAAGTTCTGTAAGGGGCTGTCGCACTAAGTCTGAACCGCTCCCCGTCTGCCGGATGGGAAAATTATTTTTATGGATTACCAAGACGAAACATTACACGGGTACGCTTACTGTGACGTATAACGGTAATGCCACGATTGCCGCAGAGGTGAAATTTACCGTTACACCCCTGCCGGTTCCCACCTATCCTGTGACAATTAATGGCGGAAAAGGGGGTGGAAGCTACAGTGTGGGAGAAAAAGTAACGATTACAGCTATTGTTCCGGAAGGCAAACATTTTACCCGATGGACAGTGGATGCGGGCAATGTAAATTTGGAAAACCCTTCCAGCTCGATGACGACCTTCACCATGCCCGATCAGGCAGTTACCATAACGGCAAACTGGTCAGATGACAGCGGTTCCGGCGATGATTCGTCCGGAAAAAATCCCGGCGGAGATTCTGATTCGTCCGGTGGAAATCCCGGCGGAGATTCTGATTCGTTCGGTGGAAATCCCGGTGGAGATTCTGATTCATCCGGTGGAAACTCTGGAGGCAATAGAAGGTTAGTATTTATTGTGACAATTCTTATCGAAAAGGAGTATTTTTATGGCAGTATCACCCAAACCGGAGGTTATTCAGACCGCCAGAAAGAAGCAAGAACGCAAAAGGTGTTGGCGGTGAGGAACCAGGAATAAAACCGTTTGTGTATGTGCCAGGTGAGGGAGGCGCAGTGGGCCGCAAAGGAGGTCGGGGAAGTTTCCTTTCCGGCTGGTTGATTTGGTTGAGCGGATGTGATATATTCGTCATGGACACTACTTGACAAATCGGAAATTACGAGGTGAAAATATCTATGATATTACAGGAGCTATATCATTTAATTGGTTTGCAGAATGAAATAATTGAAAAATTAAGAGTTATTTGTGGGGAAATTCATTTAGGCCAGATGGATGAATATTTGGATAAATTGATGGACGGAAAAACAGCAGCCCAATCCTATGAGGAATTAAAGACAGTATTGGCTGAAGATGAGGATAATTTAAAAATGCTGTATTGTCAATTAGAATGTGCCAGACGGGTGTTTGACCGATATCAAGAAAAACATATACCCAAAATAGTTTATATAGAATCCATGAAATGTTTTACAAGATTTATTGAAGAGTGTAAAAGAAAAAACGGGAGAATGTTTTTTGACCGGGGATGGTGGACTTATCGTCAGCTTAGTATGAAAATATTTCGCATTGGTGAGTTAGAGTATGAATTGAAAGAGTACGAAGGAGAGGGAGTTATAGGGATTCATGTGCCGTCAGATGCGAATTTGTCCAAGGAGGCTGTTGATAGTTCGCTGAAACAGGCGAACCTATTTTTTCACACGTACTATGGCAGTTATCCATATAAAAAATATACCTGCAATTCATGGTTATTATCCCCGGCACTAAAACCGTTGTTGTCAGAAAAATCCAATATATTATCTTTTCAGAAACGTTTTGAAATTATCCAGGAAGAGAAAGTGGATAGAGAATATATCGAATGGCTGTTTCAGGTTCCATCAAATACTGATAATGAAAGTCTGCCAGCAGAAACCAGTTTGCAAAAAAGAGTCAAGGAACTGCTTCTTAATGGAGGAACTGTTGGCTGTGCATACGGAATATTAAATTTCCTGTAATATAATTTTTGTAAATTCTAATTTATTGGAGAGTTGAAAATCCCTGACGTTTTACGTTTCTACGCTCCGCACTGGGGGTGTACCCCTTGCGCTCTCGCTGAAAAGGTATACCCCCTTTGCATCTACATCGGATGATAGATCGTATAGAACTGTCACAGAAAAATAGGTGAAGGCTCTGTTTGCTGAAGACAGGGGATAATGGAACTTTTCGTTTTTACATATTTTTTTGATTGCGGTATTCCCTTGGAGTGCAGCCAAAATTCTTAATAAACAGTTTTGAAAAATAGCTTAAATGATTAAACCCACAGCTAAAAGCAATTTCTGTAATACTATTTTCCGTATTGCGAAGTAAATTGCAGCTTGTTTTTAGTCTAAACGTATTCAGAAAATCCATTGGGGATTGCTGCAGATAGTGTTTGAAAATAAGACAGCATTTACTACGGCTTACGTTTCCCGAAGCTGCAATTTCATTCAATGATATTTTTTCTGCATAATGTTGGTAAATAAATGATACCATATTTTTTTGTATTTCCAAATCACTGTTGCTTTCCCCTTTGCTGTCTTCAATGGCTAATTCTCTGCCTTGCAATAAACTGCTCCATAGCTGAAACATAACTGCAACAACCTGCATTTCATATGCGTTTGCGGCTCCTGCCTTTAGACAACGGATTTGTTCAAGATATTCTGCTATCTCTTTTCCTCTTGTCTGCTTTGAATGAAAATACAGATATTCACAATTGACATTTTGGATAACAGGCGTAACGTATTTTTGCAGCAAAGTTTTATTGCTGCCAAATAAAGATGGGTGGAACAAAATACATAAAAAATGGCAGTCCTGCTCCTTATATGAATAGCCATAGTGCATTTGACGTGCATTTACCATAAGGGAATCTTTTTCGTTCAAAAGAATCCTCTTACCGTTGATGTAATAGCACATTTTCCCGGATATAATATAAATCCATTCAATATCATCATGCCAATGACAGGGCGCACTCATTCTGGGATAAATTGCCAAATCAGCGGTACGGATATATAGCGGAATCCCCGTATGCTCATAGTGGATAATTTCTGAAAAATCCTGCATAAGTTCGATTGCAATTGTTTCCATACTTCTATCCTCTTCAAAATACGATATTTATACTTTTTGGTGACAATTCTGTTAGAAAATTCAAACAGTAAACACTATAATTATAACAAAACACCGAGAAAAAGCAAGAAGAAGGGGACGGAAAAACACGGCTATGAGAACAGAAAAAAACGTCTTTTACAAAAAATTGATTGCATTGGTTTTTCCTATTGCATTTCAGAATCTAATGACAGCTCTTGTCAGTGCGTCAGACGCACTCATGTTGGGATTTTTCGATCAGACAGCATTATCAGCCGTATCATTGGCAACACAGGTACAATTTGTCTTGAATTTATTTTTTACTGCCCTTACAATTGGTACTACGGTTTTAGCAGCGCAGTATTGGGGAAAGCAAGACAGAGAATCCGTGGAAGAAATTCTTTGTATTGCATTGAAAATATCATTTTTCATTTCTGTGATATTTTTTGTGGCGGCATTTTTCTTCCCACGGGTACTTATGCAGATATTTACAAATGAAATGCCGCTAATTGAAGCAGGAATCCCTTATCTGCGGATTGTAAGCTGGTCATACCTGTTTATGGGATTTTCACAGATTTATCTCTGTATTATGAAAAACAGCGGCAGAACAACCAAAAGCACCGTATATGGTTCTTCCGCGTTGGTATTAAATATCCTGTTAAACGCTATATTTATATTTGGCTTGTTGGGATTTGGGCAAATGGGGATTGGAGGAGCAGCTTTGGCAACAACAATAGCAAGGGCAGTGGAATTGCTGCTTACTATTTTCGAGAATATAAAAACAGGTGTTGTCCGGGTAAGATTAAAATATTTTCGTTCTGATTCTGTCCGGTTAAAACGGGATTATTACCGTTATACAATGCCGGTATTGGCAAATGAATTAGTGTGGGGCTGCGGCTTTACCATGTTTTCCGTAATCATGGGACATCTTGGGAGTGACGCAGTTGCCGCTAATTCAGTGGCTAATATCGTGAAAAATATTATTGCATGTGTATGTTTGGGAATCGGCACTGGCAGCGGTATTTTAGTGGGCAATGAACTTGGCAGGGGCAATCTTGAAACAGCAAGAAAATATGGCAGTCTTTTATGCAAAATATCATGGATTGCCGGGGTTGTTTCTGGGCTTTTCATTTTATTATTAAGCCCTTTGGTGTTGATGTTTACTACAAGCCTGACAGAGCAAGCCCGCGCCTATTTACAGATTATGTTATACATATGCTCCTACTATATGATAGGGAAATCCATTAACTCTACAGTAATTGCCGGAATTTTCTGCGCAGGCGGCGATACAAGGTTTGGATTGATATGTGATGCTGTAACCATGTGGATTATCATTATACCCCTTGGGGCATTTGCCGCATTTATTTTACATCTTCCAATACTGGCCGTTTATTTTTTACTGAATTTAGACGAGTTGATAAAACTGCCCGCTGTTTACAGGCATTACAAACAATACAAGTGGGTTAAAAATCTAACTACAAACCAACAATAAGGAGGAACTTATGAACCAAAAAGAAAGAATGTTGAATGGTCTGCCTTATAAGGCATGGCTGGATGGTCTTGAAGAAGAACGGGAAATCTGCAAGGAGTTGGTTTATGAATTGAATTTCCTGCCGCCGAAAGAAAGAGGGCATATTCCCAGGCTGCTTAAAAAGCTGTTTGGAAAGACAGGGGAAAATGTTTGGATAGAGCCGCCTTTTCATTGCGATTATGGGTGGAATATTGAAGTGGGAAATAATTTTTTTGCAAATTATAATCTTACGATCCTTGATGTAGGGAAAGTTACAATCGGGGAAAATGCACAAATCGCACCCAATGTATCGATTTATACGGCAGGACACCCAATACACCCGGAAAGCCGTAATTCTGGCTATGAATACGGAATACCTATAACGATTGGCGATAATGTATGGATAGGCGGTAATGCGGTCATACTTCCGGGAGTGACCATTGGAAACAATGTTGTAATTGGGGCAGGAAGTATTGTCGCAAAAGATATTCCTGACAACGTGATTGCAGCAGGTAATCCTTGCAGGATGATCCGTGAAATAACGGAAGAAGATCGAATTTACTACTTCAAAAAAAGAACGTTTGATACGGAATCCTGGACGGATATGGAGGAAAACAGAGCATGAAGATGGAACATATTGCAATCCTATCTTTGACAGTTGGAAATTAAAAAAACGCTGTATCCCTTGCATTTACTAGGGTGCAGCGATTTTTTTCGTTGTCGCGAAGTATAGTAATTTATTCTTTTCTTTTACTTTTTTTCTGAATGCTTCTCATTTTGCTTCTGGTTATGAATTGATAATCGGTTCGGAAGCCACAGACCTCATGAAGAGAATCTGTGATAGTATCCCGTTTGTATAGAGGAACATACCCCTGCTCCTGTATTTCAGCAAAATTCATTGTTTTTAGAGTGTCCAACAATTCTTCGCAGGTATATTCGCAATTCAGTTTTTTCTCAAGAAAGCGGTAAATGGTTAATGCGAGAAAACAAATCAGGAAATGCGCCCTGATGCGGTTTTCATCCTGTAAATAAACAGGCCTTGCAGCAAAATCCGTTTTCATAATCCTGAAGCATTCCTCTATCTGCCATCTGCCCTCGCTTATTTTTAAAATATCTCCGGCCTCATCATCTAAAAGGTCTGTACATACTGCGTAGAGCCCGTCATACCGGGCCTCCTCAGAAATCTTATTTTCATCCAGATAATTCCGGACATCAGCAGCTTCGCCTTCTTTTGTAACTGCCATTGTTCCAATGAAACGGGCTGGATCATAGGGGTTCTTGCGGTTCTTTTTTGTACTTCCTGAATCCAGCATTTTTTGTGCCCGTTCTACCTGTCTGTCACGTATGGATTTCTGATAAGCGGCATATTTAGGGGAATAGGTAATGATTAAACGCTGGTGCAGTTTCTTTGTGGTATATGGTTCGTCCTTGTAATAAAGCCCTTTGTCATCCTCCGGCAGCTTTGTAAGATCGACAGGGGTATCATCAGACACCCTTTTAAATCCCTGCGGGCTTAACGCCCATTCTTTTTCATCCTTCTTCAGCTTTTTGATGGACTGTGTTACGATATAAGCCCGTTCTCCCATGTGGTTATATTCCCTGATGGATTCTGAACCCAGCCCGGCATCACTGCAGTAAACGAATTTCCGGCATCCGAAATCCTCAAGAACTTTCTTTTCTAACGGTTTCAGTGAGGTCTGCTCATTTGCATTTCCCGGAAAGAGTGAGAAAGCGAGAGGAATCCCGTCCCCGTCCATGAACAGTCCCATTTGAATAATAGGGTTTGGCCTGTGTTCTTTGCTTTTTCCGTATTTTTTACTGCCGTCTTCCTGTTCAATTTCGAAGTAATAATTCGAGCAGTCATAATAAAGGACCTTATCATTTCTCTTTCCAAGAAAATGGCTGTTTTTATAGACCTGGGCCTGGATGAGGTCACATTCAGCACCAAGGACATCCAATGCCCGGTACACATCATGAAGTTCATAGGAAGGTTTCTCTAAAAACCCAGATGCTGCCTTAAAAGAAGAACGTTTGCTGCAGGGGTCCAGAATCCTTGCATAGACCAGATCGGAAAGAATTGCGTTGATGTCATACTTGAATTTATGGTTCTGTTTTAATTTCCGGCAGATTTTATTTATCTGCAGCTGATAATAAACGGACTGCAGGAAAAGATAGCCGCCGCGGAAAAAGGTCTGTTTGTCAAAATCGAGCTGTCTGTCTGCATGAAATGGAATCAATACCGTTTTTTCCTTTTTTTCTTTTTTGTATTTTTCAGTTTCTAATTTCACTTCATTTTTCGCCCATGCAACAACGTCATCTCTTGTTGGACCATGTTCTTGCAAAAGATGTTCTAAGGTTCCCAGCTTTCGGACAATAGTTGAAGTAGTGCTGCCATTTGCTTTTACATAAGATTTGCAGATATAGAATGACTCGGCATTTTTGGATTTTGTTATATGAAGATTCATCCCTTACCCCTCCTTCCCCTTATTATAACACACAATAACATAAAATAACATAAAAAGAATCAAAAAATTTGACATAAAAAAAGCAGGTTTTATGTGGCCTGCAAGCGATTTTTTTCATATGCAACTGTCAAACTCCCGGGGCAGGAAGTATTGTCGCAAAAGATATTCCTGACAACGTGATTGCAGCAGGTAATCCTTGCAGGATGATCCGTGAAATAACGGAAGAAGATCGAATTTACTACTTCAAAAAAAGAACGTTTGATACGGAATCCTGGACGGATATGGAGGAAAACAGAGCATGAAGATGGAACATATTGCAATGTATGTAAATGATTTAGAACGGGCAAAGGATTTTTTTACACATTATTTCCATGCAGAGGCAGGGGAAAAGTACCATAACCAAACAACGGGTTTTCAGTCTTATTTTCTTTCTTTTCAAGGAGAGTGCAGGCTGGAAATTATGAGTAAACCTGAAATGGAAGATATGGAAAAGCCTCTTGCCCGTACAGGGTATGCACATATTGCTCTTTCTGTAGGAACAAAAGAAATGGTCGATTCATTGACAGAACAATTAAGGAAAGATGGTTATCGCATAATCAGCAATCCACGGATGACAGGGGATGGATATTATGAGAGCTGTATGATTGATTTGGAAGATAATCAGATTGAATTGACGATTTAGCGAAGAAAAAATTATGATGATGAATGCGACGGACTTTCGGAAATCTTTTAATGAATCTTCTCCCGAAAACCCGGCTATACGGGTAGAACCGCCTTTATCATAATAGGAAAAGGTGTTATGTCAATACATTTTATTTTATGACCCAATATCTTTTTTCATAATTTGAAGTATATTGACCTAAACCATTTGAGTTTATGGAGATGTTCAAAAACATTTTTGTGAATGATATTGAGCGAATACTGTTGTATCTAAAAAGGTGTAAAGAGAAAGCCTAAAAAGACCTTTGTGAATTACAAACTTTTGCCAGGAATTGGAAAGAGGAGTATCAGCCTATGAAAATGCGGACAGAATATACCTGCCCTTTGGAACTGGTGCATGATATGATGAAAGGGAAATGGAAACCGATTATCTTATGGCGGCTGCGCTTAGGGGCGACATCCTTGGCGAAGCTGGAACGTGACATAGACGGCATTACACAGAAAATGCTGCTGGAGCAGTTAAAGGAACTGATGGATTATGGCTTTGTGGAAAAGAAATCCTATGAGGGATACCCGCTCCATGTAGAATATTCCTTGACGGATGGCATGGGAACGGAGATCCTGGAGGCATTAAGGATCATGCAGCATATCGGGATTGATTACCTAAAAGCAAACGGCATGGGGCATATCCTGGAGGAGAAGGGAATAATTCCGGATTAATACCCACGAAAAAGTGGGTAATTTACTGTTTGGAAACTATCGTTTATAGTATTGTCAGAAAATCAGATTGGAGGTTATCGAGGATGAAAGTTACAAGCAACGGTATTATAAACGGAGTGATACAGCCCCAATATGGCGGGCGTGGGATACAGTTTAATAAAAACGGTATCCCTACATATTCCCTGCCTTTTTCGGTGGAAGACACGCCGCAGGGAACTGTGTCGGTTGCCATTGTTTTGGAAGATAAGGACGCATACCCAGTGACAGGGGGATTTGCATGGATACACTGGCTGGCGGCAAATATAACCCGCTTTGAGATCAAAGAGAATGAGAGCCAGACAGCGGATGACTTTGTGCAGGGAAGGAATAGCTGGACGAGTATACAAGGTGGTGAGCAATCCACGGAGCTTTCCTCTTATTATGGCGGGATGACCCCGCCCGATAAGCCGCATATATATGAACTTCATGTATATGCTCTGGATAAGATGCTGGATTTGGAGCGAGGCTTTCTGCTGAACGAGCTTTACCGGGAAATGGATGGGCATATCTTAGACCAGTTTACCTTGAAAGGAATATATGAAAATTAGCTGTCTGAAAGTTGGCGGGCGCACAATAAAAACAGTTGTGGCAGTATTCTTGTGTCTGTTGACAAGCATAATAAGGAAATCGGACACGACATTCTACTCCGCCATTGCTGCCATACTTTGTGTCCAGCGCAACTCTAAGGACCGTTTCCGTGACACATAGAAATGATGATATCCCTTTGTCTTTTGGCATTGCACGGATTTGGGATACTACGATTGGAATTGTGATTGCTTTGACAATAAACCAGTTTCCAATCCTCAGAACAACAAGTCATCGCATATAGACAAAAGGAAAGCGGGATACGGCGCCGCTTTCGCAATCATGGAGCATTTTTGATCATCCATTCATGGCTTGTGAGGCTTATCAGAAAAGCACGGAAAGCAATTTTCAGACATACTCTAGTGGAGACTTGTTAGAGGAATGGCAGGCACGTTCAGGAAGATGGAATAACGTCAGAATTATTGAAAAAGTATCACTTATCTGCTAGAATATTGAAAAAGTTAATGGTTCGTTGACGGAATAGGGGTGAAAGCAGTATGCGATATTATCAGTGTGATAAATACCCAATTGAGTTCGTGTTGTCGGAGAATATTGATAAGCACTTTGTCTCCCATAACCATGTAGGGCATTATGTTATATCGGTAGTCATGCAGGGAACGGTGACAGTTTGCTTGGAAAACAGGGAAGTGGCGTGCCACAGAGAAGATGTGTTTATCATCCCGCCTTATGCTATACATTCCGTGCGTCAAGGAAGAGATGCGCGTCTGCTGTCCATGTGTATAGGTACTGCCTTTATAAAAGAGATTGAGATGAAAACGGCAAAGGGGATTGTTCAGGATTTGTTAAGGGATGCGGCAGCGCAGGGTGTTTTCAGAAAGGAGCTGGCGGAAAAACTGCTAACTCCCGTGCGAACGGTTTACGGTCTTTGGGATAACGGACGGAAAGAGATGGATGTGGGAATAAAAATCCTGACTGATAAAACTATAAGTCACCCAGAACAGGAACTGTCCATAGAAACATTGGCGGCAGATATTTTTGTCAGCAAATATTATCTCATAAGGAAATTTAAAAGCAGTATCGGAATGACCCCACACCAGTTTTGTATCCAGAACCGTATAAGGAAATCACAGAGCTTGCTGAATGAGGAAAAGACAATCAGCAGGATTGCTGCGGAAATGGGATTTTATGACCAGAGCCATTTTGACAAGGCATTCCAGAGAATTGTCGGAATATCCCCATCCGAATATGTCCATTCCAAAAAACAGATAGTGCAGGGTACATAGGGCAATTTTTTACAAGACTTAGCAGCTTCCGAAGAATATGATTGAAACGTAAGACAGATCACATATTTTATTGGAGGTGCAGGATGAATACATTTGAAGTATTTAACAATGGAAAATTAGTTTTGCCGGAAAAGGAGTTTGGTTTTGCAGAGATCGAATGGTCAAAGCATCCAACATTTAAAGGCGTGGAACTGAAACACATTATCACGGCAAAGGACACAGACGGGAAGTTCAGCTGCCATTTGGTGCGGATTGCTCCGGGGTGCAGTATTGGGAACCATATCCATGAAACACAGTTGGAAACGCATGAAGTGATAAATGGCCGCGGAAAGTGTGTAAATGCAGGCAGCACCATTTTGTATGAACCTGGTACAATATCGATCATGCAGGCAGGTGTGCCGCATGAAGTCGATGCAGGTTCAGAGGGGCTATATCTGTTTGCCAAGTTTATGCCTGCATTATGTTAGACGGAATAAAAGGATAGTATGCACAGACCGCCGCACTATAGACTTTATCCGCTATATGCGGCGATCTGCCATTTTTGCAGGCAGGTCGGGCGGCTTGATAACGGAAATCACTTGGAATCCGGGGAAATTGATTAAGGCAGAATTTCTATATGGGGAATAAGATCCTCGCCTTATTGGAGGACGGGGAGAGGAGGTGAAGATTACATGAAATTTGACCGTGGAACATAAAACAAGCACCTTTTCATGGAGAAATAAACTGCTCGGACTTATATCGAAGAGAGCAGAAGCGGTTCTGACCGACAGAAGAGCCGCAATATTAAAAAGAATGGAGGTTTAAAGGAAATGAATGTTAATGGAATCGGAACGGCAGGGCATCTTGACTTGTATGGAGCAAGAGGAATAGAAAAGAGTGTGATGGAAAGGAACTTTGCTGACGAGATAAGCAAAGCCGCGGCAAAGTTGGAAACAGATTCCGGCAAAGCCATAACAAAGATGCGTCCTATGGGAGATCCGGTTGGTGAAACGTCAGAACTGGAAGATAAGTATTGTTCCCTTTGCGGCTCCATGATCGAAGAGGATGGGAGCTGCCCTATGTGCGGTATTCCCACATTCATATCCGGCAACGGGCGGTCTGGCAATCAAAAAATAGCACAGGAGGCCAGTTCCCAAGCCATATCCGGAAGCCCGATAATTCGGAGTCGGGTTGGACGGCAGTAATCATGACCACATTCGTCTGGGCGTGATATGCTGATCGTGTGAAAAAATGTCAAGAGGGCTTTCGCGGGAACATTGGAATCCTGCGGGGGCTTTCTTTGTGTCCAAGGGAGGTGAGGCAGATGTGTTGTTGCAATCAATCAATGCGATATGGCACTCAAAGGACGTTATTGGAATTATGATATAAGCCAACCCGATCAACAGTTGTGTTCCTTTCCCGGCTCTCCCAAGCTGTCAAAGGGACGGGGGAACGACAAGAAAAAATCATCTAATTGAATCCAAATATATTGAAAAACAAGGTGAAATTTGTTAAAATTACACGATATATACTTTTTGCAAAATTGATTACGAATACTTTTCCAACTATATTTAGAATACATAATTAAAAAAGGAGATGCAAACCAATGAAAGATGAAAAGAAGTTTTTAGACGCTATGGAATCCGATATTATGAATGCTGATATTCCTGAAGTAGAAAAAAACAAGCTGATGAAAAATTTTTTACAGTTAAAAGAGCAAAAGATTAATTTGATGATTACAGGTGCAACGGGATGTGGTAAAAGTTCAACAATCAATGCTCTTTTTAACACAGAAGTAGCAAAGGTTGGTGTTGGTGTTGACCCCGAAACAATGGATATAACAAGGTATGATTTGGATAATCTTGTATTGTGGGATAGTCCGGGACTAGGCGATGGCAAGGAGGCAGATAATCGCCATGGGAAAAATATTATTCGAAAACTCAATGAAAAAGATGAAAATGGAAACTTATTAATAGATTTGGTACTTGTAATTTTAGATGGCAGCACAAGAGATTTGGGTACGTCGTATGAATTGATAAATAGCGTTATTATTCCCAATTTAGGCCAAGATAAAGAAAATAGAATCTTAGTAGCTATTAATCAAGCAGATGTGGCAATGAAAGGGAGATATTGGGATTATGAAAATAATCGGCCAGAGCCACCACTTCAAAAGTTTCTGGAAGAAAAAGTAACATCTGTACAGAGAAGAATCAAGGAAGGAACTGGTGTTAATGTAACCCCGATTTATTACAGTGCAGGTTTTAAAGAAGAAGGTATGCCACAAAGTAGACCCTATAATCTTTCAAAACTTCTCTATTATATTATTAAGTTTACACCAAAAGAAAAAAGATTGTCATTTGTTGAAAACATTAATCGTAATGATGAGATGTGGAAAGACAATGATGATTTGAGAGATTATTCTAAGAATATTTTGAAGGAGCTTGAGGAAACGATATCAGATTGTGCAATGGAAGGAGCGGATATTGGCGGAGATATAGGTTCTATTTTCGGAAGCGCAGGAGAAGCTGCTGGACGTGCAATAGGAGGCGTTATTGGAGCTGGAATAGGAGCTGGAAAAGCAGTTGGTAAGGCAGTGTGGAATAATACGATAGGAAAAATAGTTGATGGTTGTTATATTACAACTGCAATATGTGAAGAATTTGGAAAGCCGGATGATTGTTATGAATTAACAACCTTTAGAGGATTTAGGGATAATTGGTTAAAACAACAACCAGATGGCGAGATGCTGATTACGCGGTATTATGACACAGCTCCGAAGATCGTAGATTTAATAAATAAACAACCAAATCGTACAGCTATTTATCAGTTTATCAACGAAAATTATCTTAGCAAATGTCTATTGTATATTGAGAATGGAGAAAATGAAAAATGTAAAAATTTGTATATAGAGATGATGGAATATCTTTATAAGGAGCAAGAAAAATGGGGGTGAAATTCAGTTCTTATAGAACGAATGATATAGAAACAAATCTTAAAAAAATGAAAATTAGACCATTAGATGTAATGGTTACAGGGGTAACAGGAGCAGGTAAATCAACAACGTTAAATGCTTTTTTTCAGAAAACAGTCGCAAAGGTTGGAGATGGAGTTGATCCAGAAACAATGGGATTAGATGCATATGAATTGAATGATTTTTTTAGAGTATGGGATACACCTGGATTAGGCGACGGAGTTGAAATAGATCAAATGCACAAGAAGAAAATGATAGATTTGCTGTATAAAACATATACAAGTGATGGTCAAATCTATGGTTTTATTGATATGGCAATCATTATTGTTGAAGGTGCAAATAGGGATATGGGAACAACTTATACACTGTTAAATGAAGTGATTGTTCCCAATATTCAAAAAGATAGAATACTTGTTGTAATCAATCAAGCGGATGTGGCAATGAAAGGCAGACATTGGAATACAAGTATTCAGTCACCGGACAGTCAGTTGATTTCTTTTTTGGAAGAACAGGCATTGTCTATCCAAAAGAGAGTTAAAGAGGCAACGGGAATAAACATTTTGAAACCAGTATATTATTCAGCAGAATATGGTTGGAATGTTCAAGCAGTATTTGATTTTATTATAGATTATATGCCGAAGAAAAAACGTATTTTGATGAGGAAAAGAGGTGCTTAAAGTGGATAATAAAATACTTAATAACATTGAGAATGAACTGAGAAACAGTAGCTTTGATAAAGTAGAGAATAAAGAAAATATTATTAGACATATTGAACAATTAAAGAAACAAAAACTGAATGTGATGTTTGCAGGTGCTACAGGCGTAGGAAAAAGTTCTACAATAAATGCAATCTTTAATATGGAGATTGCAAAAGTAGGATATCATGTAGATCCTGAAACAGCAGCAATTCAAAAGTATGAAATTGACAATATGGTTTTATGGGATACGCCAGGATTAGGGGATAATCCAGAAAAAGATAAAAAATATGCGATTGAAATTGCTAATGCATTGAAACAAAAAGATGAAAATGGAGAGTTGCTGATAGATGAGGTTGTTGTTCTTATCGATGGTTCTAACAGAGATATGAAGACAGCATATGAGGTAATAGAAAACATCATTGTACCTTATATTGGGGATACAAAGAGAATTGTTATTGCAATCAATCAATGCGATATGGCACTCAAAGGACGTTATTGGAATTATGATATAAGCCAACCCGATCAACAGTTGGTTTCTTTTCTGAACGAAAAAGTGATATCAGTAAGAAATAGAATATCCGAAACTACAGGCATTGTTACCAACCCTATTTATTACTCAGCATTACACCATTACAATATATCAAAGTTGCTGCTGACTATGATAACAAGTATGCCTGAAACAAAACGATTTTTATTTACGGACAGTCTTAATAAAAATCCAGAAATTTGGAAAAGGAATGATGAATTAGAGGATTATAATAATAAAATTCAAGAAGAGGTTAAAGGATCATTGTCAAAAGCGTTAGATGGCGCTGCGAAAGGTGCAGCAGCAGGTGCGACAGTTGGTGGTCTGATTCCAGTAATAGGTCCTACTGTAGGTGCAGTGGTTGGGGCAGTTTTAGGATTTTTAGGTGGACTAATGGAATAACAAGATTCGGAAACAGAAATGTATTTTCGAGTCTTTTTTATTCCGAAATTCGGGGAATATTATTCCTATAAGATTGATATTATTCTGAAAATGGAATATAATGTTTTGGAAGGGGAGGTGTACTCTTTATGTATATGACCGTAAAACAGGCTGCAGAGAAATGGGGAATTACAGATAGACGTGTGCGCATATTGTGCGCAGAAGGGAAGGTTTCAGGTGTAATTCGTGAAGGACGCTGTTGGATGATTCCGGTAGATACAAGAAAACCAGTGGATGGACGGTTTAGGGCAGCAGAAAGTTTACTGGCAGCTATAGACAGGAAGAAAAATGAACTGGATACCAGACGCCCGCTGACACAAGGGGAAGTGGAACGTCTGACAGAGGAATTTATTATTGAGTATACCTATAATTCAAATGCAATTGAAGGTAATACACTGACATTGCGTGAGACGGATATGGTTTTGCGTGGCCTGACGATTGACAGAAAACCATTAAAAGACCATATGGAGGCAGTCGGGCATAAAGAGGCATTTGATTTTGTGCGGGATTTGGTAAAAGAACAGATGCCTTTATCGGAAAGCATCATCAAGCAGATCCATTATCTTGTATTGGCAGATAAACGGGAAGACCGCGGTGTTTACAGAAGAGTTCCGGTCAGGATCATGGGTGCGAAACATGAACCAGTACAGCCGTATTTAATCCAGTCTAAAATGGAGCAGCTGTTGGAGGATTATAGGAATAATACAGATCATATTATTCCTCGGCTTGCACGTTTCCATATTGAATTTGAAGGGATTCATCCTTTTATTGATGGAAATGGCAGGACCGGAAGGCTGCTTGTAAATATGGAATTAATGAAAGCTGGATATCCGCCAATTGACATTAAATTTGCAGACCGAATTTCTTATTATAATGCGTTTGACGAATACCATGTAAAACATGATCTTGGTGCAATGGAAAAGTTGTTTGGGGGTTATGTGAATGCAAGGCTGGACAACTACTTGATGATGCTGGAAAAATAACTATAGTATATTAACTATATTTTAGATTGCCGTAAGGATTATAGCCGGCTCATTTGATAACAACAAAATAACTTGACCCGCTGATTGCAATAGAATGGAACCATCGACAAATCCCGAAAAAAAGGAGGGTGTTGAAATGACCTATGCTGAGTATCAAGAATACATGAGAGATTTTTTTGAACAGTATTATCAGAAGCTTTCACAGGAAGAAATCCGTGTGACACTTCCTCTTGAGGAAGAGGAAAAAGAAATGTGGAGCGATGATGCAAACCCTAATGATGAATGGAAGAAATGGAAGCTGGTTCCGGCTGTGATTTCGGACGAGGAAATCAAGGAATTGGAAAAAGAAATAGGGGTTGAATTGCCTCTTTGTTTGAAGGCATTTTTGACGGTTACTCATCATTGTTTCGATAATCCCATAGGACGTAATTCTGTGGCGGAACACTTTGAGGGAATGTGGGAAGCATGGAACCCTGTTCTTGTGAGATGTGGCTATTTGCCCTTTGCATGGGATGAAGAAGGCTATTTTATCCGTTGTATTCGTCTGGAAAAAATGCCGGAAGAAGAGAAATGCGGAATTTATCAAATTGACCATGAGGTATTGTTTGATTTTGATGAAAACACAGTGACGCCAGAGGAAATAGATCCGTGTATGGAGTTGATTTCCGAGAATCTGCTTACATATCTGGATGAAATCCTTCATGACAGGGATTGTGATTCGCTGAGAAAGGCTTTAAAAAAGGCAGTGATTAGGGTGTTAAAAGAAGAGTGTGGATTACAGAATTATGATGAATTGTCAGATAAAATGGATAATGATGAAGAATTTAATAAAATAATCACTGCGTTGAAACCAATACAGAAACAGTACTCTCTTTCAGATGATGATTTGGAAGAAATGGTGTGGGCTACAGAGTATTCCACCAACTGGTGAGAAGATTCAGACAAATATCTATGCGGAGGCATTTCTCTTTGTTATTTTTAAAAAGGCGCAGAATAAGCTTTTGATTTGTCCGGATTTTTTGAATGTCCTGCTTTTTCTTTTGCCCATGTCATTAATTGCGCTTGCAGGTAGCGAAAAAGAACGAGAAAGTTGATCGTCTTAATTTTTTATATGTGATATAATGTACAGAGAAAATAGTACTTTATTGCATTCATTTTTGAGTGAATTTGTAACGCACATTTGGCGGAAAGCAATTATCAGACACACTCTAGCACAATTAACTTCAAGATGAATGCAACGAAGTACGAGGAGATATTTCTATGAAACTATCTGAAAAAATACAGATACTAAGAAAAGAAAATAATTACTCACAGGAAGAATTAGCAGCCGTCTGTAATGTAAGCCGACAATCTATTTCTAAATGGGAAGCGGATACTACACTTCCAGAAACAGAAAAATTGATTGTATTGAGCAATTTGTTTCAAGTAACCGTTGATGTCTTGTTAAAAGATGAACTTTTAATCAATGGAAAAAGAGAAGTCAATACTTGCGGAAAGAATGCCATTAGAAAAGAGCGGGCCAAATTATATGAGGGTGCGTTGATTAAAGAAAGCATAGATGATGAAAATCTTTTGGATTATATTCGTGTTCATAAAATTGAATTATGGAAAACAGGAGGAGTGCCAAAATATTGGACTGTTATCTTTTTTACATCAGATGCCCCTAATTTCCCGGAATTAGCTTCAAAAGCTTTAGTAGCAGATTATCATAAAGGTGGAGATTGGTTTATTGACTTCAAATGGAATAATACCAAATATATTGTTTTTAAAAACAAAATATTAAAATATACCATTGGAAATCAAGAGGAAAAAGCGATTGTTTGCCACGAATGCAGGGAATTTCAGATAATGAAATGAATTGGAGTGAATAAAGGTTTGCTTTAAGGAACAGAAAGTATAACAAATTGCTTTCCTTTTTAGGAAAACGGATCTATAATAAAACAACTACAGATTCGAATTTCGGAGTGATAAAATGAACAGACCTATTACAACATTGTTTATGCTAATGTCGGTTGACGGGAAAATAAGCACTGGCGCAACAGACGATTTCGATGTAGACAAAGATTTTCCACAAATTACAGGAGTTAGCGAGGGATTGCACCAATATTACGAAATAGAGCAAACAACAGATTTATGGACGCTCAACTCTGGTCGGGTTCAAGCCAAAATTGGTGTTAATACCAAAAAAACGCCAGATAAAACGCCGGTATCTTTTGTGGTAATAGATAACAGGCATTTGAATGAAAATGGCATACGGTATTTTTGTTCGCTATCAAAAAAGTTTGTATTAATTACATCAAATACAAAACACCCGGCATTTAACATAAAGAAAGATAATTTTTCGATCTTATATCAAAAAGAATTATCATTAAAAAATGCACTTATAAAGCTCAAATCAGAATATGGTTGTGAGAGAATCACGATACAAACTGGCGGGACATTAAATGGCTTATTTCTTCGGGAAAAATTATTTGATTATGTTGATATTGTTGTTGCCCCGATTTTGATTGGCGGCAAAGATACCTCTACATTGATTGATGGAAAATCTTTATTTTCACAAAAAGAATTGTCGAAATTAGGTGTTTTGAAACTGCAAGAATGTGTGATTTTGGAGCACTCATATTTACGATTGCGTTATGAGGTAATTCGCTGATAAATCAAAACCAGGAAATTGACCACTTTTTGATTTTATCATATTCTGGGAGAGGTTGCGGAACAAATGGGACAATGAAATAGGAGACAACATAGAAAGAGGAGAAAACTCAGGAAGAGAAAACTTAAGCGGCTTATGATTGCTTATTTGCTGCGAACAATCCGAGAACGCCAAGCCGCCCTGTTTTAGTTTCATCTTCCTGATAAACGATTCATTTGCATGTGTTACAAAATCAGGATTATCTCAATACAGTCAATACAAATCCTATTACGGAAAACAAGTTACATAAGCAATGAAAATATAGGCTTATATACAAATTCTTTTTCTTATATGCCACATACACAACTGGGGTAAATGCTAATATACGAAATACATTATTAAAAGGCAGCCAAAAATGATAGAGTGAAAACAAAACAGCTATCCATATTGGAGTAATGGAATTTTGCTTTTTATAATGAGATGTTAAATATCCTCTGAAATATAATTCTTCTGTTATCGGTCCAATTAGTACATTAAAGATACCATAATATACACAAGTCAAAATCCGTATTGGTTTTGAAAATGATTTTATATATTCAAAATTTGTCCAGTCAAAGCCCGCTGGTAAATTGTTAAGTACATTGCTTCTCATGGTTGCAAATATTTGATTTTCCATAGGCGCAACAAAAATAGATAGCAAGCCTGCAATTCCGAAGAATACAAATGCTATTCCTAACATTTTCCAAACTGCAATCTTTTCCTGTCCTGCAAATGCACTTTTAAGAGAATAAGTCCCATATTCTTTTTTGCTTGCCGATATAATCACTCCTAATTCCATAGGCACTAATATAAATGTCCCTAAAATGCAAAAGAGTAGTATATGCGGTATATTACAAAAATGTCCCAATAGTAAATAACTCAAACTTAAAATAACAGCGGGTGCAAAAATTCTTAATGAAAGCCCTTTTGTGTCTATTTTATTCATATAAAATATTCCTCGCGAAACTTCGAATTGTCGGTTCGTTTACTAACCAGTATAGCACATTTTCCCGTTGAAAGCAATCCGCGTTTGATGTCCCTATTGCGTTTGGATATTCAGAAAACAAACTCTGATGTAAACATCTTCATCCAATTCTGGATTAGTCCAGCTATCCCAGGTTTCATGTGTAAAAATAACATACCAACTCAAATTTTCATCAAAGCAATATACATCCTCTGGAAACCACAGACCTTGACATTGAAAACCGGATGTCCAGGCATCTTGTTCGTTGTTCCATTCCTCTACAATTTTCTGACTAAGTAGGCTGCCTTCTATACTTATGATGGTGTCTTTTGGATTCTCCAAAGAAAGCCGTCTGTCTGATAATCTTTCTTTGGAGAATAAATCCCACATGAGAAATACATGTTTCTTGTCTCTCAAAAATGCGGCGGCATCGTCCATACGACATTCTTTTTTCCACTTTTTATTATCTTGTAAACAGTTCCATAAATATCCATCGTAACAAAGACCGTCAGTATCCTGGACTAAAGTTGCAATATGTTTTTGATAATGATCACTTGTCATGTCAATGAACTGCTGGATGAAGGCTTTACGCAAAGCAGCTGCCTTTTTTGTCGGCCATATTTCAAATTTCATAGGATGACACTCCTGATAATTAAAAAATCTGAAATTATTTTAGCAGAAAGGCTTTTAATCTGCAAGGTGAATGATATGTCAATCGAGGGATATTATGATGGAACGGCTACACGTGTAAATGAATTGTGATCAATAAATCAAAAGGTTATTGGGATTCCAATCGAAAACGAAATAGATTGGGAAGAATCAGCGGCAGGGATACATCATCAAAATGCAAATACATTTGTAGTTGCCTTTACCTAATTTGTATGTTAAAATAGACCATGAGAAATCTAAGGACGATTAGGGTGTACCACCACGAGGAGCGCCAACTCCTCGTGGCAAGGATGGTAATGAGGCTACCACACAATACTGACGAATCAGCGATACACAAATGTAATTATAAAGCACTGGAAGTAAAAGTGCAATCTTTTTGTGTTGTTAAGTTGATGAAGTCAACCTTAAGATATATTTACGAGGTGTTAGTGTGGACGCATACTGGCACCTCGTTCTTGATTTCTCACCTAGGTGCTTTGGTGGCGGAGCGATTCGCCACTGAGGTACTTTAAGTGAGAAATCGGAGTTTGAAAAGACTACGATTTGTTTGCCGTGTTCGTAGTCTTTTTTATTTCTTCGATTTTGGCGTTTGTAACAATGTAGATTCAGAACGGCAAAATGACAAGAAAGCAGGAGTTACCTGCGGAAAGAGGGAAAGATGAAAAGACAGTTAAAAACAGTTGCCGCTTTAGCGGCAGCAGCAGCCATGACGATGGCTTCCGTAATGACGGCTAGTGCAGCTACCTGGAAACAAGATATGAAAGGCTGGTGGGTTGAGAATGAGGATGGTTCCTATCTGACAAACCAGTGGTATCAGTCACCAGCGAGTGGTTTATGGTACTATATGGGTGCCGATGGGTATATGCTTACCAACACTACAACACCAGACGGGTATTTTGTAAATGCAGACGGAACTTGGGTGGAGAATGAGGCAGTATCAAATCAGCCAGTTATTACAGACGGAGAATCCGTTGGTGAGTCGGATTTTATTGTAAACGGTGAAAATCTTATATGGGATTGGGATGTGGATAGCGATACCTGGTTTTTTCAGTGGTATGCAGAAGGAGACGGAGAAGGAGATAACATCACAACGTATCGAGGGATTTCATTCAAAAGCAACCGAGAAGATGTAACAAATGCTTATGGAAAAGCTCCAGTCACAGTTTCAGGGATCGCAGCAGAAAACGATACTTTATACAATTATTACTTACAAAATGACAATTCTGCTATCTTTTTAAGTTTGGGTCAGGCAAGTTATATCCAATATCCTCTTGACGCAAACAGTATGTATGTTGGAGACTGGGCGAACTATGATATAAGATTTTATTTTGACAGCAATGATAAAGTGGTTTGCATTGCTTATATGAGAAACACTGCCAGTATTGGTTCTTGACATAGTTTTGAGAAAGCTGAAAACTTTTGCTTTTAAGGGGCGGCGCGACTTCGGTCGCGCCGTTTCCCTTACCACGCCTTTGATCTTTGGAATGAATTTTCAGACACGTTCTAGCGGGATACATTCTCGACAGCCGTATCGTAAGTAGCATAAGGGGCTTTTTGTTTTTTATCTGTCTGGTAAATAGGAATTACAGCTTTATGAGCAGCTTCATTAAAGTCTATTTTCACCTGGGGTATATTTCTTAATAAGTACCTTTTCGCAGGGGAGCGTCTGGAATAATTCCTGCATAACTCTGATTCCAAATTCTTGAATGGGATCATCTTCCGATAACTTATTTGGGTAGTCACTCAAAAGACTAACGTACAAATTCCAGATGATTTCCTCATCTGAAAACTTTAGACGTCCATTCTTTTCCCGATTGGGGTACAGTTCCAAAAAAAGATTGCTGACTCTATGACGAAACCAATAGATGTGATCATATTCCGGCGGTTTTGCATCTGGTGTGGAGCGGCCGAACGGACCGGTATATTTCTTCATGTTTAGTCCTCTTGGAATACGGGAATCTTTGATTTCCCGGGCGATTCTACTATTTGCCTTTTTGAAAATTTTAATGATGTCTTGTTCCGATAAATCTCCTGTTTTTAATCCATATTCAAAAGTGCCAGGTTCAAACATACCAATATCCTCCACATTACCAATTTTCTGGTTTTACCAATTCTCATTTGTTATTACAAGTATAGCATATCTTTTCTCTGCAAGCAATCAGCGTTTGGTATCCCTTTTGACTATCCAGACCGTTAAATGATAACCAAAAGAGCATGAAAAATATATGAAGAAAAATAGTTCTTTTATAAAGAATATCTTGCCACATAATGTTTCGTGTATTATGTTGTTTAGTATAACAGCATAACGGTGTGTACGGTTAGCGGGAATGAATTTTCAGACACGCGCTCGTCCACATTGTCAATATATTTTAGAAAGATTCAAGTTTCATTATTTCCTATCAATACCTGCTTTCCATGAAACGCAAAACCATAATAACGAATATTCTCTTTAGAAATTCCTTTTTCTACCAACACAGTTTCATATTCCTTTTCTTTTATCTGTTTCAATGCTGCATCTACCGTATCAGAAAGCTCTTTTTCTTCTGCTTTATCTTGTACCTTAAATTCCATAATTATCCCAACATCTCCTGGTCTTCTCGGTTCCAGCATCACATCGTAACGCCCAAAACCACTTTCCCGATTAGAAGTCAAGACATATCGATCCGCAAGTTCTACCATCAGTCCCAGTACAAAGCCATGATAAAATCGTTCAGGGGCTTCTTCCGAAGGACTTTTTCCGGTATCAAAATAGCTGAAGGTTGCCATCGCCACCTTATTCATGTATGCATTCATACCCTTTACATCATCGAGCAGTAATGCCTTGATAAAATCATTATAACCTCCTGCAGAACGACTAAACCATTTTCTAATCATCTGACGGAACATTGCCCCTACTTCAAAATTCGGCAGCTCCAGTTCATATTCCTGCTTCCACTCTCCAAAATCTGTCCCATAAATATTTACATTTTTTGCTTTCAAATAACCACTGGCAAGCAGTAAACTCCAGATTGCTGACTCATCTTCGCTTAATTGATCATAAACAATTTGTTCATCAATTTCTACAATAATTGACTTTCCCTGCAAAAGAACCTCAAAGTTTTCTTTTACATTCCGGCTTCCTTCTCGAATCAGCTTTCCTGCAAGATTGTTTGAACTGGAATTTGCCCAATAAGTTCCTATCTGCCTTTTATCCAGATAATTTACGATTGACCAGGGATTATAAATATCCTTTTGTTTTCCAAAGCTAAACCCATCATACCATGTTTTTACTTCGTGCTTTTTTAAGGATAATCCATATTCATCTAATACAGCAAATACTTCCTCTTCTGTAAAGCCAAAGCAATCCATATATTTTTCCGATGTTGTGGTAATCACTTGTAAATTATTTAGATCTGAAAATATGGATTCTTTACTCACCCTGGTAATGCCTGTCATGATTGCTCGTTCAAGGTAAGGATTTGTCTTAAATGTTGCATTAAACAAACTTCTGGTAAAAGCAACAAGTTCATTCCAATAGCCATTCACATAGGCTTCCTGCATTGGTGTATCATATTCATCTAACAAAATAATTACCTTTTTCTTATAATAACGCGATAAATAATCAGATAATGCCTTTAATGAATAAGAAGCTTCATTGTCTTCCATATCAACAGAAATATTCAAAAAGTCTTTTTTTTCGTGTTCATTCAACCAATTATTTTCCAACAAAAAATCATACTTATTATATATTGCTTTAATAATACGACAAATTTTCTTTTTTGTCTGTATATATGTGATCTCTTTTACATCAGCAAAACTGATAAAGAGAAGCGGATAAGTTCCCTGAAGCTTTCTATATTTTTCATCTTCCCATATTGCAAGCCCACGAAACAAATCTTCATGGCCTGCATACTGAACGGAAAAGAATTTTTCCAGCATACTCATATTCAAAGTCTTTCCAAAACGCCGGGGACGGGTTATTAATGTCACATCATCCTCACTTTCCCACCATTCCCGAATAAATTTTGTTTTATCTATATAAAAAGCATTTTCTTTTCGCACCTTTTCAAAATCCTGCTTCCCTATTCCCAATGTTCTTGCCATATTTCCACATCCCTTCTACCATTTCTGCACCCTTTTCTGGAAAAAGCAACATCTTTACGGTTAGTATAACGAATAAACATGTATATTACAAATGTTTCTTTATGATAATTTTCTTTTTTCCCTTCACTGACAACGAAAAAAGGCAGTTTATTTCAAACCGCCTCATTTCCTGCAACCTATAAGCCCATCAACATACTATCTTTTCCAGCAATTTGAAGGGCGAAAGGAAGATGATTACAAGGCAGCTGGAAAATTCAGTTTTTTTGGAGGGGGATTCCTTTCATTTGATAATCCCATTCCATTTCCCATTATCAATTACATATTGAAATTCCGTTAAATTATCATCTTCCATCATTTGAAGAAGTGACGACAGGTCCTTTACCGTATCCATTTTTGGCAGTTCTGATTTTTTTACCCAAATCATTTCTCCCTCCTCTGATGATGTTACTTCTCCGAGAAATTCGTCTGTATGAAATAAAAATACAATGTACCGCCCATTGTCTATGGGAAATTGCTTGATTCCACATAATCTTGGATTCTGAATATCAAGTCCCGTTTCCTCTTTCATTTCCCGAATGACAGCATCTATAATGGATTCATTTTTTTCAATATGTCCTCCGGGTAAAGTCAACCCTTTCCAATCATCTTTTAATCTGTTTTGTAAAAGGTATTTATCATCTTGATGAATCAGGCATAAAACGGTTAATTCAACATTTTCTGTTCTTTCCATATGCTATACCTCCCTATATCGCTCTATGTCACTTCAAGCTTTTGCTGGCAGATTTCATAAACAATCTCATTTGGGATTTTGTAAATAATCCGTTACAAATCTATCATAACATATTTTTGGATGTTCATCATCAAAAAGTTATCCGCTTTTTTAGAAACTCCTATTGGTTACATCCTGCAAGGTCGGTCCATATCCGCCAATTGACATTAAGTTTACAGACCAGATTTCTTATTACATACATTTTTCTATATGTTTATATATTATAGATAACAAATAAGTGCTATACTATCCATACAGAACAAAAAATAAGAGGAAGTGTTGAAAAACATCTGCTAAAATAATTGAAGCCAAATTAAAAGGAAAGAAACAAGGAAAGAAACATGGAATGGAACGAAAAACTACAAGTAATCATTGATTATGTGGAAAATCATTTACAACGAAAAGAAGAACAGATTGACCATGAAGAAATCTCAAAAATGGCAGAGTGCTCTTTTGGATTTTTTCAAAAGGTATTTTCATACATGAACGGTATTAGTTTTGCTGAATATATTCGCTCACGAAAATTAACTTTAGCTGGGTATGATTTGAAAAGCACAGATGTAAAAGTGATTGATCTAAGTTATAAATACGGTTATGATTCTCCCACATCATTTTCAAAAGCATTTCAACTTTTTCACGGAGTTTCACCAAGAGAAGCACGAAATGGGAATGTTGTTTTAAAAGTTGTTCCGAAAATGCAGATCGTAGAACGCCATGAATATTCGTGGAAACTGGAACAAAAAGATGGTTTTCGGTTAGTGGGTAAGAGTGTCCTGGTGCCTTGTGAAAATAATCTTCATTTCAAGAAAATACCAGAATTTTGGAATGAATTTCAACGCAATGGCATTTTTGCAAAGCTAATTGCCATGGATACTGCTATTCCCAAAGGAATATTTGGCCTATTTGGCACTTATGATAGGAAGTCAAATCAAATAGAATATGGGATTATGGTCATATCGGATCAAGAACCGCCACAAGGTTTTACTAAGATCAATATTCCAAATGCTGCATGGGCAATTTTTGATTGTAGAGGTTGTGTTCCGCAAGCAATTCAGAAAGGATGGCAGTATCTTAATGAAGAATGGCTTGTCAAATATCCCTTTCAACATGCACAATGCCCGGAAATAGAATGGTATAGCAATGGAAATGTATATGATAGCAACTATTTAAGTCAGATATGGATACCAATTATTGAGGAGGAATAAAAAATGGTACATTTAGTTTATTGTGATAACGCAGGTAAGAGAGGAGAAAAAGTATTAGATAAAATCTTATCAGGAACAAAAACCATGATTGTGCGCGGAGCAGCAGGAAGAAAAATTCCCCACAGCAGAGTTTTTGAGGGTGAGCGTCTTTATTTTATGGAAAAAGGAAGTGGGGAGGTAACAGCAACTGCTTTAGTAAAAGAAGTGAAAAATTTTGTAAAACTAAGTGATGAAGAAATTACAAAAATTCTTGCGGAAAATCAAAGTAAATTAAACTTATCGGATAAGCAAAAAGTACGATGGCATAAAAAATGCCTATGTTTCGTGGAATTTGAAGATGTCAAAAAAATATCTCCCCTTGCTTTTGAACATCAGGGAAATATGGATGATTGGCTTATTTTAGAAAAAATTGAAGATGTTATTGTAGGAACGAGTATTCCGTACAATTATGAAAATTCTAGGTTTTGAAGTACTGGAACGATCTGTAAATGAATGTGGGGTTTTTGGGGGAAGAAGGAATGTTCAAGCAGTAGTTTGGGAGAGAATGATGGGGCTTGATTTATATATTGAAGCAAGGATTATTAACCGGGAAACGGGACAAGTGATTTCCCATACAAAAGAGGATAAATATGTTTGTGATGCAGATAAGGGATATTTCCAGATATGCTGGTGGTGTGGATGGGAGGTTTTAAGTCTGCGAAAAAAAATAATCGAAATATGTAATGAATATAATCATTCTGATTACAACGATTCCGATTTAATAATTCCAATTCCACAAACTGCATTGCGAAAAATATATTTCCATATTTTAAACCATGCATATCTTTCCGATGATATAGAGTGTGGGTGGGAAACGCGAGATTTATATGAAATAACGAATTTACGGAATGCAGAGAAATTACACGATGTAATCCGAAATTTACATGAAATAGAATACAATAATGGAATATGGATTGGAAAAAGTAGTTGTATTTTAGATATAGATTGGAATTATTTTTCTAATAATCCGCAAAATTTCAGATGGGAGTTTAGACTATTTAATTCAGAATAGATGCTATGGACATAGAAAAAGGGGGGAGGAATTTCCGGCTGCAACAAGTATTTAAACCAGCAGTATTAAAACGAATGAATCAATCAATCTAAATGGGATTGGGATTTGGACATTGGGATTTTCGTGTGGAGGGTTGATGGAATGATTGCGATTGAGTTTGGAAATTTGTGTTTTAATGTTACTTCTTCCGAACAGTGGATGAATTTATAACAGAAGCTTTCGTTTTTTTGGAATCAGATAGTAGGTTTTGTAGTAATTGGACTGAGATGTATAAAAATCCTACGAATACACCAGCGTCTGATGATGATATAACGTGGATGAAATCACGATTGGAAGAAATGAATCAACGTGTAAGCATTCTATATGAACCAGTAATCAAGGCAGTAAATGTGCTTCCTCCTAAATGGAATGATGTAACTTTAGCATTGGAAACAAAAGGTGAATATATTTTGTATTTATGGGGAACATCTGTATAAATTTTCGCTTTCAAATACCCTGCAGCTTGCAACTTTGCTATTGGATGCTTGGTTGCTTGCAGTGGGGTATTTGATTTGTGTTGTTGTAACAGGCATGACATGATACAATAAAAGCAATAAACCATCATTGGACGGAGGATAAAATGTGGAAATAAGAGTGATAACAAATATGGACAAAAAATTTGTAATGAGTATCGATCATCACATTGATGATGTAGGTTATGCCAATCGAGTATATACAAAGTCTGGTTATGTCATATGGGAAAAGGACGAGCGTATTGGAATCATCATGCATTGCATTTTGTGGGATAATCTTCCATTTATGAATTTGATCGTTATAAAAGAAAAATATCGAGGAAAAGGATTTGCAAAGCAAGCAATTATTTGTTGGGAAAATGAAATGAAAAATCAAGGTTATAAGATGACTTTGGTTTCCACTCGGGTTGACGAGGAAGCACAACATTTATATCGAAAACTGGGGTATATCGATTGCGGTGGGTTGATACTTTATCATACGCCCTTTGATCAGCCTATGGAACTGTTTTTTAGAAAAGTATTATAGACGATATTTTGAAAGAATGTTCCATCCTGCACGCCTGCAAAACGAACCGTAGGCTCCGCTGCACCGTCGCTTCGCAGACATACAGCTGACAGGAATATCAAGCACTATTTACTTCGAGATTCGCGCAACGATGTTACCCTCAGTGGACAAGGGGCGTGTGTTCCCTTATCCACTGAGGGTAAACAGGGAAGAGGAGAAAGTGTTCATGTTATGGGAAAAGAAAAATAAGTTTTGGAAAACAGGTTTGCTTGAAAACCTAAAAAATATCTTGATGCCATCTGACAAAAATAAAGTAAAAAATAGAAAGTATCTTTTTTTTAGAATGATTAGCATAATGCCGTTTATCTTGGCGGGATGTAACTATGAAACACCAGAAATACCGGATTTTGAGAACCCTCAAAAAGACAGCAGAGCTTATTCTTTTGCAAGGCAAGATTATGTCAATGAAAATCCGATACTTCCTGGGGCATACCATAATAAGGATTCAGTCAATGCACAAAACATAGGGGAGATGGTCCGTGATATTTATGATGAGGCAGTAAATACGAATACATTGGGAAGTCTGGCTATCATGCAGCGTATGATTGTCCGGCTTGGTGAGAATGGTTATGTGGCTGTTGACAGTGAAAATCAGGTTAATATGACTGAGGCGAATCAGGTATTGAAGTTTTGTGAACTAGTAGATGAAAAAGGAAATGGCGAATTGACAATTATAGTGATTACAGAGCCAGGATTTCAAAAATTTGATCTAAAAACTGAGAACGGCGATGTAAATGTTGTCAGAGAATACTATCAATATGATCACAATGGACGATTACAAAATATAAGTACAGTTAGTTATCTGGCAGATTTTTGGCAGTATACAGAAGAAGGGTATTTAATCTTTGAGGGAAGTTATTTTTCCGAGGAGAGTTTTGCACTGACATTAAGTGACACATCAGAACATACCATGCTGCGGGTCCTGCCATTGGATGAAAAATGCAGGGAATGGAACCGAACGTGTATATTGCCAGTAGGCTACGAGCAGAACAACTTGTTTCTCTGTAATTGGAGCGAGGAGGATTTTGGAGATTTGGACTTTTATGATCTATTTGACCGGTTTTATCCAATGATATACGCACAGCCAGTTCCTTTTATGACCGATGAAAATTCAGGTGTTGGAACCGTTTACCAAATACTGGAAGATCTGTTTGAAATGGTTATTAGGACACATTTTCATGTGAGCAGTGAAACCCTCCATTCCAAAACAACTTACATGCCAGAACTTGCAGCTTATGAATATAGGCCACGAGGATTTTATGAGGCACAATATCCAGATATTGCGTATCCGGAAGTAGTAAGTTATAAAGAAAATGAAGATGGAACGATTGCATTGGGCATCAATGCAGTATATCCAAATGGAAATACATCTAAGGAATTTTCTCACATAACAGTAATTCGTCCATGCAATGAGGGCGGTTTTTGGTATGTATCAAATGAGATAGTTTCCTCTTTTTCATCAGAGAACCAAGAGGGGGATGTGGAGGGTATTTTACCAGAAGATTATGATATTTGGTGGCATACCAATCGCTTGACAGAGGAAGAATGGAAAAAGGCTTATGGAGGGAATCCATAAAATTATATAAGCAGAAAACATGGTTTTATTTATCATTGACAGGGAAATACAAAAATATTTCCATCGGTGTGCAGCTGACGCAGATAGTGATGGTTCCCTTCTTCATAGAGGGGGGCAAGTTTACAAAAAGATGGAGTATTATGAGGAACGATTAAGTGAGAACTTGGCCTTGAATGTACAGGATAAGCCTGAACCTATGGAGATTTTTACATTGTTAAAGGAGAATGTATCTTTAAATTCGAGGAGGAACTTAAAAGAATAGCAGAAATAACACTGCCATATGGTCAGATTAAACAGCGGTGTCTGTCCAGAAATACCGAGGTGTATAGAAGTTGTGTGTTGTGAAAATGGGTGGACAGGTAGAATATGTCCTATTTTGATGCAAAAAGTGTAGAAAAAAATGAAAAAGATAATGCATAGGAGAGTTGTATATGACAGCATTGAGGCAAAGTGCTATTGAAGAGTTAGAGAGAGTACCTGAAGATAAGCTGGCTGTAATTATTCAATTTATTCAAAAAGTAATAGAAAATAGTGAAACAGGAAAAAAGTATGGAATTTAGATCAATTTGTTATGGCGCCTACAGAAAGAGGACAAAATGCAGATGCTTATGTAAGGGAGTTAAGAGATAATGACAGACTTTAAGCGAGTTTAGATCGATAGTTGATCATCGGAAGAAATTTCGACAAATTTTATATTTGCAGGTATTCCATTCTTTTCCGAAATCCTTTATAATAGTCTTACATCAGAGAAAAGTGGGCAGCACTCCCTATTTGGAGAATGCGCACCTTCGGGACGAACTTAGGGCAGCTTAGGTCCGTGCCGCAGGTGTGCAAACACCAAAGAAAGGAGGATGTGGTTATGTTCTTCTTGCAGTTCCTAAGCTGTGTTGTGAGTATCTTTGCAGGCATTGTGAATGGCCTTAATGGTTCCGTCGCATTAGCTGAAAAGTATAAATCTTACATAGAACAGCATAAGGGAAACACAGAAAAAGACCCATCAGTCAGCTTCCCGGCATCTGATGGGCCGAATGGCGATTGCATAAGCAATCGTTAATCTCGCAGGGCGGCAGCTACATCGCCGCCCTTTCATTACAATTCAATAGTAGCATTTTGTCAGGGGGAAGTCAATAGAAATTTCTACTCTTTCTCTGGTTCGTAAAATGTTATGGAGTATTAAAAGAATTTCGGATTTGTGCAATAATGGAATTGTGCTATAGCGGAAAGTTCTCAAAAGAAAATGAAATGTACGAAACAGAAGGGAAAATGTGTGATGGAAAAAACTATTGAAGTCCGTCTAACCAGTTTAGCCCGACAGATATTGGAACAGTATCAAAGCCAATTGGAGTCAGAGTATGCCTGCCAGTTGGATGAGGCTATTGGCGTTTGTGAGAAATACCAACAGGGCGTGGGGAACTGGTGGGATATGTATGAGGTGGTTCTTGGTGAAGGAGGTATATGGGAATACAGCGAAGGAGCAGGAGATTTTTCAGGGGAACTGGAAACGATGTGGGTCATGGAAACCAACATTTTGATATGCTGCTGTTGGCTGGGATGTCAGAAAGAGCAGGATAGTACTCCGGAAGATATGGAACTTCGGGGAGAGAATATTCCGTCCTTCCTGGATTTTTTGGAGGGATTACAGGACAGCCCACCGGATTGTGTCCAAATATGGGAATATTGGAACAAAAATCTCTGTTGGTAAACGATTCTATTTACAGGGCGGGGAAAACTTTATATAATTAGTAACATGGAAAGTTTATAAAAAGAAATTGGAATAGATAAGGAGTAGATACTATGAGTGGACAGCCAAATTTTCCTTTTGACATGAGAGAATATACCTGTTTTTCTATCATCAACTGTCCTGTAGACCAGGCAATTCAACTTTTGGAGGAGTATCCCGACCTTTGTGTTTCGGAGAACAGAGTTCCTTTTTCCTTTCAAATTGCTGCCTTGCCGGAGAATGAGAAGTGGACACTTCTGCGCTGGCCATGTCCAGGAAGATTTTATGATCTGATGAACTTGACTGTGTGGTTGATGGGGTATCGTGCTGGTTTGGGCGGGGAGAACCCGATCTTTGTCGCTCTGCCGCCCACAGAACGGGCTGGGGAGGGTCCGCTTTTGGCCCGACCGGACTATGATAATCCGTTTGGAGATTCCATGCTGGGTTTTTGGCAAAATTGGAGTTTTGATTACACAATACCAGGAGAGGAGCTGCGCTGGATTGGGGAAGATGTATTTCCCCAAGAGTATTTTTTCAATGGACGTGGTTATTCCTCCACCGGATTTCAACTTGAGTGGCTGAAACATTTAGAACGTATCTTAAGTTGGGAAGAGCGCATGATTTTAATGGAAAAGTGACATTTTCAAAGTTTGATAAATGGAAGAATAAACAAAAAAGATTCGCCCCCTGCTGACGGAGGTGATAAAAAGGGTCCGAAGACCACATCACGCGATCATGCAGGGGGCGTGAAAGCCTTTTCCAAAAATCAGACCACTTCACAGGATAATTATGCAAAATCTTCTATGTGTTCCGAGTATTCTTTACTGGCATTTTCATCATTTATAGCCTGGAAAATCTCGGCTCTTTCTTCGCTGTCCCAAAATTCTCTGACATTAAAAGTCAACAGTATGTGGGGATAATTTTCATTTATGGTCTGCCGGAAACGGAGGAGTGCATGTTTGCAATGGTCGATGATTTGGTCAAAATGTGCGTCAAATGCATCGGAATATGTAAGGGTTTCTGGATTGGAAAACGTGTTTTTTGTTCCTCTAAATATCTACCCATATCTGCTGAAACAGCTTCAAACATATCAAATAACTCCCATTCTTCTTCGCAATACTTATAATACCAGTAATCCTCCGAATCTTCTTCGGCCTGTTCCTCTAAATAGCTTATAGTATTTCCAATTACTCCAATGGACTCCAAGTTTCTTGTACAATCTAAAGAAAAGATATAAAGATCCTCCTTTTCTTCTGCCCATTTATTAAAAACAGCAGTCATTTGCCCTAAAATGGCATGTTCAAATTTTTCATAATCAAACATTTCATCTTTCCTCCAATTCAGATTCTTTCTTGAAACAATTTTGTCTTCACTAGTTTTTTCAATAATGTACCACTTGGGACGATTGATTGATTTGATTAAGAAGCGGCTCTGCTTCTTTGCTTTGAAAGTAACAAAGGGTGGTGGTGGGAACCAGCTTTTTAAGAGATTCAAAATCTTTTTTCTGGAGAAGCTGGCGGACAAAGGAGGCGCTGATTGGCTGGTTCATGGCCTGTTTTCGGGGGACAACAATACAATCAATGCCTGCCAGAGGCAGTTGGGAAGACATGATTTCATTGTAAATGCCCGTTACCTGACTGAAAGGTTCTTCCCCCACATAACGGCGGGTGACGGACAGGGCCTTTGCAATCTTTGTGAAAACAATCAGGTCCAGTTTGGCATGGCCCTTTATGACGGATTCCTCATCTTTTAAAAAGTAACTGGGGAATGTGGCATTGCTGATGATATAAGGTCCGCTGTCGTGGAAGATGACATTTGGCAGGTGGGAGATGCCTTCTAACACCAGTTTTTTCCGCACAGAGAAGGGAATCAGGCTTACATCTTCACTTACAAGAAACAGATGGAGGGTATGGCATTGGGAGGCAGCTGTCTCCACAAGATATTGATGACCCAAAGTAAAGGGATTGGCATTCATTACCAATGCAGCGGACAATCCATCCGTTTTTGTTTTTGTTAAGTTGGCCAAATATTCTTGAAAGCCGTTTTTCCGGTTTTCCATAAAGACAAGAGCACCATCTACTTTTGCAATCTCATAAAACCCTGAATCCCGGAAAAATTTTGCAGAATCGATTTTGGTGTAGAGAAACAAATGAAGATTTCCCCGCCTGTACTGGACATCAACCAGATGGGTGAGAATCTGATTTAAAAGTCCTTCTCCCTGATGGGAGCTGCTTACTGCAAAGCAGCGGAGCGTGTTGGCAAAACAGCTTCCAGTGGCCACAATCTGATGCTCTTCATCATACATGGCGCAAATATAATCCAGGTTAGAATCCCTTTTAATTCCTTCTTGTTTTAAAAGGGAGTCAATTTGGAGAAGGCTTCGTCTGTCGGTGGGATAAATCTGTGAAATCGCAAATTCTGACATATTACACCTCATTTTCCAAAAAGTACAATAAATAACAAACAGCCAAAAGATCTGCGCTGCCGCCGGGAGAAAGATTTTGTTCTGTAAATTCCAAATCCAGCTGGCATAATGTCTGAGTATCCGGGTAGGGCTGTTGTTCCAGCAGCTTTTGAATCTTTGCAGCAGTTTTCTGCTGGGTGGAAAGGCTGCTTCGGGCGATGAGATTGGTGTCAGTTGTGGCAGCAATCAGGGCCAAAAGTGCGCCGCAGCCAGCCTCATTGATGTTAAGTCCATTGGCAAGCCCTTTTTTCAATGTAGGAAGCCCTGCATTTTTTACTGCAGGAAGCCCTTGTTCCATCTGTCCTCGTACCCCGGTAATCTGATGATGCACATATAGTTTTTGGCCGACCGTGACTGCATTTTCTTTTGTAAGTCCGGCATAATCAGACTCGATCAGCCCTTTGGTCATGGCAGAACATTCTTTCAGGACGAGATCACTTTCTTTCCACTGGTCTCTTGGCAGCCGCCCAAGGGCCGCGCAGACAATTCCCATGGAAAAAATGGCGCCTTTGTGGGTGTTTACTCCTTTTGTGGCTTTGAACATGTCTGCCTCTGCCATTCTTCCGGCAAAGCGAAGTTTCTGAAAGGTCTCTGTGGCTGGATGGTCAAAGGTTTGTCTTCCGATTCGGGTACAAGTTTCAAAATAAGGCCAAAGGGCGCTGGCACTATCCATAAAGGTGAAAATATCCATGTCTTTATGGCTTCCATTTCCGTGGCGGTCCACCAGTCCTGGTTTTGGGGTGGTGCAGACCTCGTAGAGAAGCGCTTTACAGGTCAGTCTGGCGGCCTGGATGGCATCTTCTTTTTCCATGGCCTTATTGAGAATCTCTGTGGTTTTTTCCTGAAGCTGCTCAACAGAGTGGGTGCGGCTGCGGGCGCAGTCTTTGGCAGGATTGCCGCAGATCAGACAAGATCTGGGCGCCCGTCCTACACTGGAACGGTCGGCTTTTTCTCCAGTTGGAGTCAAAACATCCATATCAAATAATCTGCCCAGGGGGGAGTCATCTTCAATGGAACAGGTGATCTCCTTGATAAAAAGAACATTTTTATCAATCAGGTAATATGCTTCATTTCCAGAAGGTTCGTTCACTTCCGTAAAGTAGGAGGGTTTGATGTTTAGAGCATCCAGCTGATTCTGCAAATATTGTTTTCCCAGCTCGAACCCTTTTCTAATCAGAGAATTGTTTTTTACAGGTCCGGGAATGTTCATGGTAAAGCAGATCATGGTCATAGGGTATTTGTCCAGAAGGGATTGCTGGCGGAATACCCGGCGTTCCCGTGCGTCAAGCATTTCAGCTAAGGTTACATAATGTTCCATTTGGTGATTTACCTTTCTTCTGGTTTGGTGAGTTTGGAAAATGGTCTGATTTTGGTATTATCCTATTGAATTTACATGGTCTTCGAAATATAATAACTACTGAAAATAATCGATGACTACTAATCTCAAGGCGTTCTCATCCGTTTATATAATAAGGGGTGGTTTTAATTAGAAATATTTTAAAACAATTCTATAGAAAAATCAATGGCACTTTGGAAACTTTTGACCGGATTATTATGAATGGCTATATTCGGCCTCTTCCTAGTATAACTCTCCCTTGCGCTCTCGGGAAAGCAGACCAGCGAAATGTAAGGTTATTTAAATCGAGTTGTACTAGCTTCCGGCTGTTTCTTTACTACCTCATTTGGCTTTTACCAGACACACTCTAGGGTTTTGGACAAAAGGAACGAAAAGGAAAGAAATTTTATTTGGAAGAAAATATAATAGAATTGGAGATTATGAAGTATGCAAATACGAACTCGAATACAAATGTTTGAGAAAAGAGCAGATTTTATGGAAGGACTAAATGTGTATATTTCACCTGTTGATCCAGATTGGATGGGAAGATTAATTCCCCCCGAAGCTGAAGATTTAGCAGACTTACAGACATATTTAGAAATGCAGAGAGAAAATCCAAAAGTACCAGAGTCTTATTTAAAATTTGCATGTTATGCGGCTGAAGGCGATGGAGGACTTTTATCTGATGTTTTACTTGGGGATTTTTGTTTAGCTAGACTGCCAGAAGTAACAGAAAATGTATGTGATGATATGCCTAATGACAAGCTTTTGATTTTTTGGAATGAGATGGGGGTACTATATTTTATAGATTTAAAAAATGGCGGAAAAATATCTGATGAAGGAGGTTTTTATTTTAGTTCATCGTTTGAAAATCTTTTATTTCAATGTGCTGTGAAAAAGTTTGAAGAAAGATATTTTTCTGCGTATGTTGGATTTGGATATAAAAGATTATTATCTTTTGACCAAAGAAAAGTATTAGATATTACAATAAAAGAGTTTATCCAAAGAAATCAAATGAAGACAGTTTGGTTTAATGATGAATATTTTCTTTTTGCATACAACCAAGAGTATTCATTTTGGATAACACAAGAGGAATGTTATGAAGAAAAAGTAGCTGTGGGAGGGATTTTTTATGGTAATGACATGAATAAGATACAGAAAGAATTACTGCCACAGATTGGCGCGGTAGCAAGTTACATAAAAGAGGGAGATCAACTTAAAAGAGTCGATTAACTGGTTGTATTAGTTTAACTCTTACCAGTTTGTATCTGATTATAAATAATTCATGTAAAGGAGTCAAATGTATTTTGAACAGGCACTAACCAGAATAAACAATATTGATTGGGATAAAGTTGGTACAAATATATCGGACGAAAATGGTGATTTAGGAGTGATGTTTTTATCTAGGTTAGCTGATTTTTATAGTGAAACATTATTGAAACCATACCCTCCAATAGTTTCTGATATAGCCATGTTAATGGGGGATAAAAGAGAGGTAAGCTTTGAGGAATACTACAATGATAAAACAAAAAAATTTCTATGTCAGACACAATATCAAAGCAAAATAGTTGAATACTATTTAAAATTATCCCAATTAGCAGATCGTAATCCTGAAGTGGAAAAATATATAAAGGTGTATGAACCATTGATTGAAATATTTGAGCAGGGAGGTTCTTTTTTGCTTAGATATGAGGGGCTGGAAATAAAGGATATTTGTTTTATACCATTATATACGTGGTTTGACAAATTTAAGAAAAGTTGAAAACAAAATGGAAAGGAATTGAAAGATATAAAATTAACATCTTAAAAAAATATGAGCTACTATTGTGAAAATGAGGCTGTTATTTGGATGATTTGCGAAAGGATATGCAGATGTACCATATAATTATAGAAGGAGTGATTATAATGACTATACAAGAAGATACGATTGTTCAACCAATACCAACGGACGTATTAATAGCAAAAAAAGAGGACGTGTGGCGAATAAAATTACCGATGGATTTTAAAGAATTTATTGTAACTAATAATGGCGGAATACCGAATGAAAAATCATTTCATTGTAATGAACGTAATTATTCTATCACAAGATTTCTGTGTATTTTAGAAGATGTTAAAGAAAATCCAAACGGTTGGTATGATATTAGTGTTGTGGAAAGTATAATCGGAGAGCGCTTAACAGATAATGAAGATTTAATTGGGGTAGAAGTTTTGCCTATAGCAGAGTTGTTTGCAAAAGATTATGTGTGTTTAGATTATAGAGAAAATAAAGAAAACCCATTCATATGTTTATGGAGTGATTCAGAATCTGGTGATTTTGATCCTGTAACATATAAAGTGGCCGATACTTTTTCAGAATTTATTGCAATGTTAAAATGATTTGTGAAATTTAAAAAGATTATTGCCAGTTTGAATTTCTACATTTATGAGAGAGCCGTCTTCCATCTCAGCGAGAAGATCCATAATCAGAAGGGTTTCCCCGTGAAACACAAGGTCTTCATTTGGCAGGATGTGAAGTACTTTGACAGTTAATCCTAAAATGCTGGAAATGAATCTGGAAAGGCGGTCTGGATGAACATCTGGATGAAAGATTTTTTTGAAAAGTATTCCAAAAAGACTGAGACGATTGGTGAGATATTCACCAGAACTTCTGAATGAATCCGATGACGGAAGTAGAGCATAAAATGTCAAAATTTTCAAGAAACTTTTTTGATGGCGGTTACGATTCAGAATGGGTATATAAGATGATATTTGCATCAATCCCAAACGGAGCAGAAGAAAAACATGCTTGTACTTCAAGATGAATACAACGAAGTACTTCTAATCGCACCTATCTGCTTCTGCTCATTGGGATGTACCATTTTCTTTTATTCAATATCCGTCATTAATTCTAATACAGTGTCAAATCCCTTTTTCACTGCTATCTGAACAGGGGTTTCGCCTTGATTATTGGGTTGATTATAGTTGGCGCCTTTTTTGATCAGGTAGCGTGCTAACCCTGCGTCGCCAGAATCCAGGGAATAATACAAGGCAGCATTCCCCTCATTATCGGTTAGATTGATATTAGCGCCTGCTTGAATCAGCACTTTGATTGTATCTTTGTTAGAATGATCGGCAGCATACATCAAAGCGGTCATTCCGTTATGATCTGTGCGGTTTACATCCACGCCTCGTTTGATTAACATGGGAAGAAGCTCTTTGGCCGTGGAATGGTTTAAAAGCTGTATCTGCATCAATGGAGTCATGCCGTTTTCTCCTGGCAAATCCAGATTTTTCAGTTCATTTAGGACATTCAACCGCTGTTGGGATGTAAGGCCATCTCCCAGTATTTGATTGGTCAATGCACATGCACAGTGAGCTGGTGTCTCTCCCTTTGCATTTTTCAAAGTGTCGTCTGCGCCAGCGGCCATTAAAAGTTTTACGATTTCCCATTGGCCATATTTACATGCCACGTGAAGAGGTGTGGTTCCGGATTCTGCCGGTGCATCTTCCATAAGATTTACATCCACCCCTTTTTCAATCATTACTTCCAACATCCCTTTATGTCCGTTTTGTGCCGCTAGATGGATAGCGGCCATGCCCCGGTTGTTCAGCTCTTCCATGGAATCTTTGGACAAAAGCTTTGCCGCTTCCTGAAAGTCATCCATATCGTTCTCTGATTTCAGGGAATGTTGTTTGTTGGAAGCGATTTGATTCGCTGGTGTTTGTCCCCGGATAATGCCTGTATCCATATCTACCCCTAAATCCATCAGTTTTTGAATTATATTGGTCCTCCCATAGCGGATGGCAAGACATTCATCCCGCAGACAAATGATATTGCCATTATAGTGGAGCGGCATGGTAAAATCAAGCCCAGCATTTTTGCATGCGTCCAGGACCCGGAATTTCGGATCGGATATCAGAGCGTTGTGGAAAATGTTTGTCACATATCCCAGCTCGTCATCGTCATCCACATCTACCTGTTTAATGAGCTTTTCGGTCAGATACAGCGCAAGAGCGATGCCATCCTGGTCGTCATCCGAACGGCTGCAGAATGCATTGCTGGTAATCCGGCTTAATTCGTCCATGTCCATAAAAGTATCATCCATTGGCGTTGCCCCACAGTCTGCCAGAGCAAGACAGATTCCCTTATTATTCCAGTTATGGGAATGCTGTATGGGAGTAATGCCTTTTTTATTTGGAATGTGGACCAGCTCTTTATGTCGGTTCATCAGTTGGAGAGCAGCTGTAAAATGACCATTTATTAAGGACAGCATTAATAGGGAATTGCCATTTTCGTCTCTGTAATCGGTGTCAGCTCCTTTATCCAGAAAAACCTCTGTGAGAGGCCAGGTGGATTCAGAGCAGTAGGGGGTACATAGAAGACGTGTCAAAGGTGTAAATCCGTTCTCATCCTTTTGGTTGATGTCACAGGTTAATATCCGGGCAATGGATTCTCGCTGCAAGGCTGTCTTATGTGCATAGCGATCTACCAGCTCCTCAAATCGGGGATAGACCAGGAAATGGTAAGCATTCATGCCACGTTTGTCAGACTGGCTGTCCTCTGCCCCGTAATCCAGCAAAAGTTTGACCATGGAAAGATTTCCCCGGCAGCAGGCCAGCAAAAAAGGGGTAAGGCCATTACCGTTCTGGTCCGGAAGATTCAGGTCTTTTTCGTCTATTTTTTTCTCGTCCAGCATTTTTTTCACCGCATCATAAAAATTGTGCCAGACCAGAAGGTGAAACAGGGAGAGACCATAAGTACCCACAGGCGCCAGTAAAGTTTCTTTCGGGCATTCTGCAAGAATGCTTTCAGCGTCCGCGACGGTTTTTGGGGGAAAGATGGTGTACCAGTATAAACTTTTTTCAAAATCATCTTCCCACCAGGGAATGAATTGGCTTTGGTTTGTTCTTTGTGAGGATGTGACCAGCAAATCGGTAAGTTCTTTTATATTCATAAACAGCTCCTTTGTATGGGATAAATTGAATGATTATATGGATAAGATTATACCACAGAAACCAGAAGAATGGTAGGACATTGCGACGTGAAAAGAGAACCCGTGAATCGCCTTTTCTCTCACCAGAAGATTTTTGGCGTAAAGGGTTGTGCTTGACTTGTAAGATGGAAGGCGATAGAATAAGAAAAGATTTGGTTTTGTATGGAGTTAGGGTGTAAATGCAGTGGGAGGAACTATGGAGTTTTTAGGAAAAGGAAGAGAGGTTTCTGGCAATGGACAAGCGGAAGAATGCTTGTACCGAGGGCTGGCCTGCGGGGACTTGCCGGCAGCATGGCTGACGGTCCGGCTGCTTATGGAAAAACGAAAAACGGAAGCGCTCTCTTATGCAACCGGATTTAACTGCGGACTTTGTCTGTATCAGATGGGAGAATATGAGAAAGCCCTTGGGGAGCTGAAGCTTGCAGAGCAGTCTTTGGGAAATCCGTCTGATTTTGAACTGACCGAGCGGAAACGGTTTATACAGGTACTGTCTGACCGGGGAAATGGAGTTGGACTGCTTCCTCTGGACCCAAATGGAGGAAAACATCTGGAACGTTATGGTCTCATTCGGATTAAATGGCTGACGGCTCTTTGCCTTCTTAAACTTGGCCGTCAGCAGGAGGCTGCGTCAATCGTCAGGTTCTTAGGACAATATCAGATGGAATTATCATAAAAAAGCAATATTATAAAAGGGAAGGAAGAAATCAATGCAGCTTGACAATCTGTTTTTAGAGGCATGTAAAAATAACCGAAAAAGTGTTGTGCAGACTTTTTTAAAACGGGGTGGAATTGACGTTAATAAGCGGGATGAATCTGGCAATACGCCTCTTATTTATGCATGCATGAAAAATGCCAGGGATTTGGTAAAAATATTGTTGGAAAATGGAGCGGATGCCAATTTGGGCAATCAGAGCAATCTTATGCCTTTACATTTTGCGGCAGAGAGGGGAAACTTTGAGATTATTGCTTTATTGACCGGGGCAGAAGCAGATGTGAACTGCACGGACAAGGATGGGGTGACGCCTTTGATGGTGATGGCGCAGCATGGCAAGACGGATGCTGCTTTGAAGTTTATTCAAAACCCGGAGATTGACAGGACAATAAAGGACCATGACAATCGTATGGCGATTGATTATGCCACGTCTTCTGGCCTGCGGGAACTGGTAAAGGCTCTTTCTGTGACAGAGGAACACACGGACTCTTATGGCAACACAACCCTTCATCATGCCTGCTGGAATGAGCAGGGAGAAGTGGTTAAGGTGCTTATTCAAAATCATAAGGACAGTGTACATAAATTAAATGATGACGGAGAATCTCCGCTGATGCTGGCAGTGAAAAAATCCAATCTTGTCATCACCGAGCTTCTCCTTGAGGCAGGCGCAAAACCGGAATGTGCGGATTTAAACGGCGTTATGCCGCTGCATATTGCTGCTGGAAATGGAGATTTGTTTGTGGCAAAGGCGCTGATGAAAGCCGGAGCAGGGGTGGATGAAAAAACCGGAGAGGGCCAGACTCCGCTGATTGTTGCGGCACGAAACGGCAGGAATGATTTTACAGCCATGCTGATTGAAAACGGTGCAGATGTGAATGTGGTGGATAATGAACAGCACAGTGCATTGTATTATGCTTCCGAGGCAGGGCTGACCGAGATTGTAGAACAGCTTTTGATGGCAGGAGCAGAAAACTGATGGCTGGATCACATGATTTTTGCGGAAAGAGGGAAAAGGAATTGAACAACATACAATATTATGATATTGGGTTAAATTTGTTTTGTAAACAGTTTCCCAATCCAGAGGAGATTGTAAAACGGGCGGCACAGGCAGGGGTATGCTGCATTTTGACTGGCACAGACCGCCGTGAGAATCGATTGATTGATGAATTTGTAAGGAAGAATGATGTTTTTGGAACAGCAGGGATTCATCCTCACAATGCAGATTCGGCAAGAAAAGAGGATTTTGAAGAGATTGAGCGGCTTGTTGGGGAAAATAATCGGATTGTGGCGGTGGGAGAGTGCGGGCTTGATTTTGACCGGATGTTTTCTTCAAAGGAGAATCAGATTCGATGTTTGGAAAAACATATTGTGTTGGCTGAAAAATTAAATAAACCGTTGTTTCTCCATGAGCGGGCGGCTGGGGATGAGTTTGTGCGGAGATTTAAAAAGCATCCAGAGATCTGTAAAAAGTCTGTGGTCCATTGTTTTACTGGGGATTTAAGGACTTTGGACCAGTATTTGTCCATGGGTTTTTCTATTGGAATTACCGGATGGATTTGCGATGACCGAAGAGGAAAAGACCTTAGGGAAGCTGTGAAAATTCTTCCCCTTGACCGGATTTTGATTGAAACGGATGCCCCTTATCTGACGCCTCGGAATGTGCCAGGACTTTGCAGGGTCAATGTGCCGGAAAATGTTGTGTATGTGGCAAGAGAATTAGCAAAGTACAAAAACATATCCGAGGAAGAGCTGATTCTTCATGCAAGAGAGAATACAGAGAGGATTTTCCAAATTGGCCTGTGAGAAAATGGATTTTGTCATAGGTTGGAACTCTCTGGAAGTAAGTGAAATCATCTGGAGATTGAGAGACCAGTATAGGTCTCTTTTTCCGTTTTCGGTACTTTCCCTGTGCTTTTTGTTCTCGACAAGGGAGGGTGCAGTCAGATCATACAGAAAGGACGAATTACTATGGAACGTGATGTCTTGCAAAAGGAAAACCAAATTACAGAAGGAGTAATCTGGAAACAGATACTTTTGTTCTTTTTTCCGATTCTGCTGGGAACCTTTTTTCAGCAGCTGTACAATGCGGCGGATGCCATGATTGTAGGCCGTTTTGTGGGGAAGGAGGCTTTGTCTGCAGTGGCAGGCTCTACGGGAATGCTTACTCAGATGGTGGTGGGGTTTTTTGTGGGGCTTTCTTCCGGTGCTGCAGTGCTGGTTTCCCAGTATTATGGAGCCAGAAAAGAAGAGATGGTGGGATATGCCGTACATACTTTTTTTGCCTTCAGCATATTGGCAGGAATCGGAATGAGTGTTTTGGGAATTGCCCTTACATCCTGGATGCTGGAGGTTATGCAGACTCCTGCAGATGTGATGGAAATGTCCAAGATTTATCTGTGGGTGTATTTTGGCGGTATTGTGGGAAATCTGGTATACAATTCAGGGGCAGCTATTTTGCGGGCAGTGGGAGATTCCAAACGGCCGCTGTATTTTCTGATTGCCAGTTGTCTGATCAATATTCTGCTGGATTTAATTCTGGTGATTGTGTGCAGGCTTGGAGTGCTGGGAGCTGCTCTGGCGACCATTTTATCCCAGGCTCTCAGCGCATCTATGGTAGTGGCAGCTCTTATGAGGACAGAGGATATGCATCGGCTGGAATGGCGCAGGGTTCGTCTGGATAAACGGATGGTGCAGCGAATGATCCGCATTGGGTTTCCTTCCGGACTTCAATCGGTTATGTATGGCCTTTCCAATGTTATCATTCAGTCAGCAATCAACTCTCTTGGCACAGATCACGTGGCGGCCTGGGCGGCTTACAGCAAGCTGGATGGTGTGTTCTGGATGATTGTCAGCGCTTTTGGAATTGCGGCCACTACTTTTGTGGGACAGAATTTTGGGGCGGGAAGAATGGAGCGGGTGAAAAAGGGGGTTCGGAATTGTATGGGAATGACCCTGGCTTCCTCTGCTTTTATGTCTTTTCTTATTTTTAACTGGGGAATTTATGGATTTGAGCTTTTTGCCACAGACCCCAAAGTGGTTTCCATTGGAATTTCCATGGTCCGCTATCTGTCCCCTTTCTATGTTACTTACGTGTCCATTGAAATTTTGTCCGGCGCATTAAGAGGAGTGGGAGATTGCTGGATTCCTATGCTGCTTTGCTGCGGAGGCGTATGTGTGCTGAGAGTTTTGTGGGTTTTAGTGGCTGTGCCGATGAAAAGAGATATGTATACGATTATGTTCAGCTATCCTCTTACCTGGGTTGTCACTACAATCCTGTTTGTAGTTTATTATCTGTTTTTCAGTAAGATGAAAGCCAGATCCTAAAAGGGGGAAGATCATGCAATAGAAATGATACCAGGGTCAAAAGATCAAAATATGAAAAGGTAGCCTGGTCCGGACGGATCTTGAATGTTTTTGACTTTTGACCCAAACATCATTTTTGACCCAAATATTATAGAAGCGATAACTTGTAAGCAAATGTTAAGAAGACGGACAGAGATTTTTTGTAGATAAGAATTTCCTTTTATGGTAAGCTATGTATAGTGTCAGGAACCATGTGAAAACAGAGAAAAGGAGAAGTGTGAGGAGATTTGTCAAAACTTTCACAACTTGTTTGTATCTTGGAAAGGAATGGTGAAAAATATGAGGCGTGCAGCAGGAAGGCTGGGAAAAATGGCGGCAGTACTGGGAGTGATGATGTGGGCGATGGGAATGACGTCTGCAGCGGAAATTGCTTCTGTGATTCAGATTGAAGGGCCGCCGCCACAAATGGATCGTTTGGGGGAAAGGACGGATCATCAAAAGGAGGAGACTCAAATGACTGAAGGATTAGGGACAAATCCAGGAAAAGAGGCAGCATTTGGACCAGGAGAAGTGGCAGCTTCCAACCGTTTGGGAGTGGATGTGTCCAAGCTTTCGGGGGCAGCAGATACCGATCAGATGGTGGTGGCTGTGTGGACGCAGGAAGCAGCCGGGACGCAGACGGAATCCGAAAATAAGACAGCGTCACAGACCCAATCAGAATCCGACAAGTCTTTTGTAAAGGTGGCCTATTTTAAAAAGCAGGAAAACGGAACTTGGACAGAGATCTTTTGCGTACCGGGATTTTGCGGTTACAACGGTGTTTCCTTTGACAAAAAGGAAGGGGACCGTCAGACGCCGGCAGGCACTTTTAGTTTTGTGAAGGCGTTTGGAATTTTGCCGAATCCGGGAAGTCATTTTCCTTATAAGCAGCTGGACAGCAGTGATTTTTGGGTAGATGACAGCAATAGCCGTTATTACAATCAGATGGTGAGTGTCAATGAAGTGGTTCCTGATTGGAATTCTGCAGAAAATTTAAGCCAGATCGCGCCTTCTTATCATTATGTGCTTGCACTGGATTACAATACAACCGAACGGGTTCCGGGAAAGGGTTCAGCGATCTTTCTTCATGGGTATCATACCTGGAAGACCTGGACCGAGGGGTGCATTGCCATTCCGGAGGAAAATATGAAGCAGCTGATACAGGAGTTAAAACCAGAGGCAAAGATTGTGATTTTGCCTTCTCTGTCATAAGAGTAAAACTGGCTGTCAGGAAGACCTGGCAGCCAGTTTTTTTGCAATAAAACGAAGGGTTTCCAGCTTTTTTTTCTCTGCTGGAGACATTCCTGAAGTGAGGACAGACACCAAAACCTCAGTTTCGGGATCGGAAAAACGGATACCTTTTTGTGCAGCGTCTGCCTGCATGGACATAAAGGCAGGGAGAATCTGTTCTTTGGGAAGTTGGGTGATCTGGTCGGCAAAGGAAGTCAGATAGTTTAATTTTTCCGGATTCATCTGTTTCAGCCTTGGGTCCTGCTTCCAGCTGTTTTGATTCATGAGAGACTCCTTTCTAAATATAGGTTGGCGCACCAGCCAGAGGGACGGGGTAAGCTGCCTGCGTCGTGATATGGGGAATCAGGGTGCGCCGTTTTATAAAGGGAAGGGTTTAGGTTGCCTGCATCGCCTGCATCATAATCTGCAGGTTTTCCATCATTTCAATCAGCTCCCGTTCTCTGGGATTGGCGTATGGCTTCATAGCCTGAAGCATTTCTACAGGAGAGGGTTTATGGTCTCCGGAAGAGCCAATGCTCATGGCAGATACTTCATTGCCGGAAAACAGGCTCATGGTGCGGTTTAGCTCCTGCATTTTAATCATCATAGATAAAAATCGCTGTAGTGGCTGCTGCATATAGGGAATAGCCGCTTTTATCATCTGCAGATGAGGATCTGCAAGAAGATAATCGAAATCGGTAAGCCGGACATCGGTTCCAGCATTCTCGTTCATAAACGGTTCCTTTTCTTTTTTGAAACAATATATGCGCCGTTCAAGGAAAACATACCAGCTGCATATATTACATTAAAAGCTTTCTTTATAAAAGATAAAAGCTTTTTTAAAAAAGTTCAGACAAAACAGGTTTTTATTCAGGAGGTCAGGAGACAATGGCTACAAAGCTGATTATAGATGGAAATGCCGTATACGAAATTGACGAGGAATATGAGGAGTACCAAAGGCAGAGAAACGGAATGAAAAACCAGAGACGGTACACAAAATGCGGCAGTATTCCAATGGTTTCCGGTTCATTTTCAGAAGAAGAATGTTAGAGAGACGATTGATAAAAAGAATGCCCCCTCAAAAGAGGGGGCGACGGCTATTAGCAGAAGAAGCCGCCATTGCCGCAGCAGCAGAGAAGAAGAATGATCCAGATCCAGTCGCATCCGCATCCGTTTCCGAAACCAAAGCTGAAGCAGTTGTTATGTTCACATCCACATCCGTTGTTGCCGCCGCCACAGCAGCACAGGATCAGGATCAGCCAGATGATGTTGCACCCACTTCCTCCCGCATTACAATTGCAGTTGCAGTCACATCCGCAGTTTGTTGCTGCTAAATCGCTCATACCAGTTCCTCCAATAATTATTTACACTTAATCATATGTTGCTCGGCATGTCACAGTTTCCGGTTTTTTGCAAACTTTTTTAAATTCTTTTCAAGGACAAAAGGGACTGTGATTATGTGCAAAAAAAAGATGGATTATTTAAAAAAATTTTAATTCCTTTTTTGTCAAAGTGTGCTATACTCTTTATAGCGAATATGCAATCCGTACAGGATTTAACTATAGAAAAACAGGTGGAAATAGAATGAGCAGGTATGATGACGATCAGAATTATGATACAGGACGTTCCAGAGGGAGAAGCAGCGTAAGAGGAACGGGGACAGGAAGAAGCGGCAGACAAACGGGGAGTGGTTCTTATTCCCATGGAACATCTTCCAGAAGCTCCACAAGGGGAAGTTCTTCCCGAAGCGCTTCTTCCCGAAGTTCTTCTGCAAGGGGAAGTTCCGGAAGAGGGGGAAGCGCAGGAAGGCCCCGAAGCAGCGGATATCACAGTAGCAGCCACGGTCCGGATCATGGAAGAAGGCACCGAAAGCCCAGGAATGATTACGGGAAGCTTGCACTGGGAGGGATTCTTCTGATCGCTGCCATTGCGCTGATTGTGTTTTTTATCCGGGGGTTGGGAGGAGGAGACTCGGACATTGAGAGTGAGACTACGGAGACCAGTACGGTTCCGGAGACAGAACTGCAAAAGGAAGTGACCGTGGACGGGGTGAATATCACCGGAATGTCCAGAGAACAGGCAAAGGAGGCAATTCTCAAAAATTATCCCTGGGAGATGAAAGTGGTTTGGGAAGAGGAAACTTTTGATGTGGCAGATCTTATGGCCGGAAAGGTGGACCTGCTTTTAAACGAGGTGTATCAGGGACAACCTAAAGAAAAGTATTCTCTGAATACAGACGGACTGGAAGAGGCAGTTAAAGAAGAAGTGGCAAAGGCAGCCGCCAAGTGGGACAAAGCTGCCAAGAACGGCTCCATTTCCAGCTATGATAAGGATACAGACAAATTTTTGTTCACAGGGGCAGAAACCGGACTGGCTCTTGATCAGGAGAAACTGATAAAAGATATAGAATCTGCTTTGAAAAAGAAAGATTTTGACGCCAAGATTCCGGCTTTGATGAATCCTGTGGAGCCGGAGTTCAGCGAGGAGACGGCTAAGGAAAAGTATAAGACCATTTCAACCTTTACAACAAAGACCACCTCCAACAGCAAGCGCAATACCAATGTAAAGCTGTCGGCGGAAGCGATCAACGGAACGATCCTTCAGCCGGGAGAAGAGTTTTCCTTCAATAAGACTGTGGGACAGAGGACAGAGGCAAAGGGATATAAAGGAGCAGCTGCCTACAACAACGGAGAAGTTGTGGAGGAGATCGGCGGTGGTGTCTGCCAGACTTCTTCCACTTTGTACAATGCAGTTTTAAAGGCAGGGTTAAAGACTACAAAACGTCAGTCTCATACTTATGAGCCATCCTATGTGACGCCGGGAACCGATGCCACAGTCAGCTGGAACGGGCCGGATTACAAGTTTGTGAACAATTCCAGCGCGGCAATCGGGATTCGGGCAAGGTATTCAGACCAGACCGTCACCATATCCATCTATGGGGTTCCGGTGTTGGAGGAGGGGGTTACTTATTCCCTGAAATCCACCAAGTTAAAGGATATTGATCCGCCGGCACCTACCTATGAAGAGGACCCGACACTTGCGCCGGGAGTGGAGAAGACAAAAAGTTCCGGCAGTAAAGGCAGTTACTGGGAGACTCGTCTGGTTGTGAAGAAAAATGATGAAGTGATCAGTCAGGATGTGGATCATGTGGTCACCTATCGGGGACATGCGCCTGTGGTTCTGCGCAATTCTACCGGAACCATGGCTCCCACAGAAAGCCAGCCAGAGAGCACAGTAAATCCCAACGAGACGTCTTCTATTGCGCCGGAAGGGGCAGGAGATGGCTTTATTCGGCCGGACAGTACAGAAGTGACCGGTCCCGGAGGCGGACCTGGAGTTCACGGACAGGAAAACACAAATACCAGCAATTCAGTAAGCGCCAATGGTCCGGGCAGCACGCCGCCTACCACGGCAGCGCCGCCTGCCACCCAGCCGTCCACAGCGCCTGCCACCACGGCTCCGCCGGCGCCTGTCACTACGGCAGCGCCGCCTGCTGACAATAACGGTCCGCCCATCGTGGCTCCCATGCCAGGTGGAAATTAATTAATTTATAAGATTCGCTGTTTTACAGGAATAAAAGGGAGATATCCATAAAATGTGGGTATCTCTTTTTTTGAAAATGCAGGTTTTGATGTGATACAGACTTTGTTATTGTCCAATGTTGCCGGACAAGGCGACGTTCTGCAAAAACGGTTGCATTGTATGAGAAATAATACGTGAAATTTCTTGTTTTCTTATTTGCAAAATGATAAAAAGTTGCTATAATAATAACAGGATTCCGGATATGACCGGAACAAGCAATATTCACATTTGTAGGAGGAAAACCAAATGGCAAGAAAAATGAAAACCATGGATGGCAATCAGGCTGCGGCTCATGCTTCGTATGCGTTTACCGAAGTAGCTGCCATGTATCCCATCACCCCGTCTTCCGTTATGCCTGAGCACACGGACGAATGGGCAACCGAAGGCAGAAAGAATATCTTCGGCCGCACGGTTCAGATTACGGAGATGCAGTCTGAGGCAGGCGCAGCAGGCGCTGTCCACGGCTCCCTGGCAGCAGGTGCGCTGACCACCACCTATACTGCTTCCCAGGGTTTGTTACTGATGATTCCAAACCTGTACAAGATCGCCGGAGAGCAGCTTCCGGGCGTGATCAATGTATCTGCCCGTGCGCTGGCAAGCCATGCTCTGTCTATCTTCGGAGATCATTCCGACGTGTATGCATGCCGTCAGACCGGCTGCGCTATGCTGTGTGAGTCCAGCGTACAGGAAGTTATGGATTTGACTGCTGTCGCTCACTTGGCAGCAATCAAGGGAAAAGTTCCCTTTATCAACTTCTTTGATGGTTTCCGTACCTCCCATGAGATTCAGAAAATCGAAGCCTGGGATTATGATGAACTGGCTGAGATGGCAGACTGGGACGCAATCGCCGCTTTCCGGAAACATGCATTAAATCCCAATCATCCCTGCCAGAGAGGTTCTGCTCAGAACCCGGATATTTTCTTCCAGGCAAGAGAAGCCTGCAACCCGTACTATGACGCTCTTCCGGGGATTGTGCAGGAGTACATGGATAAGGTGAATGCAAAGATCGGCACAGATTACAAGCTGTTTAACTACTATGGAGCAGCAGATGCTGAGCATGTGATCGTAGCCATGGGTTCTGTCAATGACACCATTGAAGAGACCATTGATTACATGGTAAAGACCACCGGCGCAAAGGTTGGCGTTGTGAAAGTTCGTCTGTACCGTCCATTCAGCGCAGAAGCTCTGGTTGCTGCTATTCCAGATTCCGTGAAGAAGATTACAGTTCTTGACCGGACCAAAGAGCCTGGATCTTTAGGCGAGCCGCTGTATCTGGATGTGGTTGCTGCCTTAAAGGGAACAAAGTTTGACGCTGTGGAGATTTTCTCCGGCCGTTATGGTTTGGGTTCCAAGGATACCACTCCGGCACAGATCGTTGCTGTTTACGGCAATGACGAGAAGAAGAGATTCACCATTGGTATTGAAGATGATGTGACTCATCTGTCTCTTGCTCTTGGCGCTCCCCTTGTTACCACTCCAGAGGGAACTACCAACTGTAAGTTCTGGGGACTGGGCGCAGACGGTACAGTAGGCGCTAACAAGAACTCCATCAAGATCATTGGTGACAACACTGATATGTATGCTCAGGCATATTTTGATTACGATTCCAAAAAGTCCGGCGGCGTGACCATGTCTCACCTGCGTTTCGGACACAAGAAGATTAAATCCACCTACCTGATTCGTCAGGCAAACTTTGTAGCCTGTCATAATCCAGCTTATGTGCGCAAGTACAACATGGTTCAGGAGCTGGTGGACGGCGGTACTTTCCTGTTAAACTGCCCGTGGAATGCAGAGGAGCTGGACAAGCACCTGCCAGGACAGATGAAGAAATTCATCGCGGATCACAACATTAACTTCTACACCATTGACGGTGTGAAGATTGGTATTGAGACCGGCATGGGTCCCACTCGTATTAACACCATTCTTCAGTCTGCATTCTTCAAGCTGACTGGCATTATCCCGGAGGAGAAAGCGATTCAGCTGATGAAGGACGCTGCTCAGAAGACTTATGGCCGTAAGGGTGAGGATGTAGTTAAGAAGAACTGGGCTGCTATTGATGCAGGCGCTCAGGGCGTTGTGAAGGTAGAGGTTCCGGAGAGCTGGAAGAGCTGCACCGACGAGGGCTTGGATTACAAGGTAGTGACTGAGGGAAGAAAAGATGTTGTGGACTTTGTCAACAACGTACAGACCAAGGTCAGCGCGCAAGAGGGCAATACCCTTCCTGTATCTGCATTTACCGAGTATGTGGATGGTTCCACACCTTCTGGTTCCGCTGCTTACGAGAAGCGCGGCATTGCAGTAAATGTGCCGGTTTGGAATCCGGACAACTGTATCCAGTGTAATTTCTGTTCCTATGTATGTCCTCATGCAGTAATCCGTCCAGTGGCTATGACTGCTGACGAAGCTGCCAAGGCTCCGGCTGACATGAAGATGCTGCCCATGACCGGCATGGCTGATTATAAGTTTGCTATCACAGTGTCTGCTCTGGATTGTACCGGATGCGGTTCCTGTGCAAATGTCTGCCCAGGCAAGAAGGGCGAGAAGGCTCTGACCATGGACAAGCTGGCTGCTCATATGGACGAGCAGGCTATTTACGATTTTGGCCAGACCGCTACCATCAAGCAGGATGTAATCGATAAGTTTAAAGAGACCACGGTAAAGGGAAGCCAGTTCAAGCAGCCTCTGCTTGAGTTCTCCGGCGCATGTGCAGGCTGTGGCGAGACTCCGTATGCAAAGTTGATCACTCAGTTGTTTGGTGACAGAATGTACATTGCCAATGCAACCGGATGTTCTTCTATTTGGGGTAACTCCTCACCGTCCACTCCTTACACGGTAAATGCCAAGGGACAGGGTCCTGCATGGGACAACTCTCTGTTCGAGGATAACGCAGAGTTTGGATTTGGTATGCTGTTGGCTCAGAACGCAATTCGTGACGAGCTGAAGGAAAAGGTTGAGATGGTTGCTGCTGACGAGAGATCAACCGAGGAATTGAAGGCTGCCTGCAAGGAGTGGCTGGATACCTTTGGTATCGGCGCTCTTAATGGAAGCGCTACAGATAAGCTGGTTGCTGCTCTGGAAGGCATTGACTGCCCGACCTGCAAGTATATTGTAGCTAACAAGGATTTCCTGGCTAAGAAGTCTCAGTGGATCTTCGGCGGCGACGGATGGGCTTATGATATTGGTTTCGGCGGCGTGGACCATGTACTGGCAAGCGGCAAGGACATCAACATCATGGTTTACGATACTGAGGTTTATTCCAACACTGGCGGTCAGTCCTCCAAGGCTACCAAGACTGGTGCGGTTGCTCAGTTCGCAGCTGGCGGTAAAGACACTAAGAAGAAAGATTTGGCAAGCATTGCTATGTCTTATGGTTATGTATACGTGGCTCAGATCGCCATGGGTGCTGACTATGCTCAGACCGTAAAGGCGATTGCCGAGGCAGAAGCTTATCCGGGTCCGTCTCTGATTTTGGCTTATGCTCCTTGTATTAACCATGGTATCAAGAAGGGTATGAGCAAGGCTCAGGAAGAGGAGAAGCTGGCTGTTGAGACCGGTTACTGGAACAACTTCCGCTTCAATCCGGCTGCTGAGAAGAAGTTCACTTTGGACAGCAAGGCTCCGAAGATGGAAGGCTATCAGGACTTCTTAAAGGGCGAGGTACGTTATGCTTCTCTGGCTATGAAGAATCCGGAGAGAGCTGCTAAGCTGTTTGAGAAGAACGAGGCTGAGGCAAAGGAGAGATATGAGTATCTGTCCAAGCTGGTGAATTTGTACGGAAATGAATAAAATATTTTTACAGTTTAGACAACTGTAATATTTGGTTCCCTCTGCATCCTGGGTGGTGCAGAGGGAATTGTTTTTTATCCAGGTAATTATAGTAGTTTTGATTCTTTTGAAAACCATGGCCAGGGTTTATAAACCATAGTTGTATTTATGTATCAAGTGTGATACAATGAATTTCAGACATGTTCTAGCAAAAACGGCAGCAGTGAAATCAGTGTTTTTGTGAATGCAAAAGGACTGGACGGGCAGCGAGTCGCGGCCTGAATGTAAAAGTCAAAGGAAAGTCCGAAGCTGCGCCAAGGTACACTGGCACATAGTAATGTGCCAGCACCGGCTGCACCGGTGTTCGGTACCTTTCCGCAGCTTCCGGTATCGGGATAAGTGCTGCCGTTTTTTTGTTTTTTCTTGCAAACTTTTTTCAATTTTTCATTAGCCATATATTCATCTTTTTAAAGTGATGTAGGATATAACTTAGCCAGTTTTAGCTCTGTAGTCTGTTTTGTAAATTTCCATTTTGTCCGCGAGAAATGAGCTAAGTGCTGTGTTTGCAGTTTTATTTAATAGCCCGAATATACCATAAAATCTCCAGTCAATCCATTCCATTTCTTCAAAATCAGACACGATATAGCACAGATATTTACTATATTTTCTATTAAATTGCTGAACTTCATTATTTAAAAATAGTCCAGTATTTAAAGAGCAACCGTAATTTCATTTCATTACTATATAATAATATCTTAATTGATTTTGCTTGAGTTTCATTCATAATTTGTGTATACTATAAATAGGGAAGTTACACGAAGGAGGCCTTATGGGAGCGAAAACACGAAAAAAAGAAAGTGTACCAGATAAGCAAGGCCTTATTGTCAGACGCACAGCTAAAGATTCTGTGTTCTGCAATTTGTTTAGTGATAAAAGATACTTGCTGCAACTGTATCAAGCCCTACATCCAGAGGATACAGAAACAACAGAAGATGATCTGACAGATATTACAATACGGAATGTACTTACAGACGGAATCTATAATGATGTCGGATTTAGGAATAAGGACAAAGTTATCATCCTTACGGAAGCGCAATCCACATGGTCGATGAATATTTTGATCAGAATGTTGTTATATCTGGCGGAAACATATCATGATTATTTCAGAAAAACAAACGCAGATTTGTATAGCAGCAAAAAAGTATCCATGCCAAACGCGGAGTTATATGTCATATTTACAGGGAAACGGATGAATCAGCCCAAATATATTTCTTTATCAGAAGAATTCTTCCATGGCCAGCAATGCTCAGTAGAGGTAAAAGCTAAAGTTTTGTATGGAGAAGGCTATAAGGATATTGTCAGCCAGTACGTTGAGTTTTCAAAAATATACACAGAGCAGGTTAAGAAACATGGCTATACAAGGAAAGCAGTTTTGGAAACCATCCGCATCTGCAAAGACCAAGATGTACTGACAGAGTATTTAAAAACCAGAGAAAGAGAGGTGGTATCAATTATGATGGCACTATTTGATGAGGAATATATTCAACAAGCTTATCGACATCGCTTAATTGATGAAACAACCAAAGAAGTGACCGAGGCTGTGACAAAAGAAATGACAGATAAGGCAATTGAAAAGGAAAAAAAATTAGCAAAAAAATTATATCAGAAGGGTTTTTCGCTGGAAGATATTGCGGAAGTTTCAGAAGTGTCAGTGGAAGTAGTAAAACAATGGTTTGATTCATAAAAGGGGCTTTGGGCCTCTTTTTTTAATTTCCTTTGGAGTGACCGAATTCTATTTCGTGTAATTATAATTTCTGTTATGCAATGAATTATAAGAATATATGGAAACATTTATGAATCGGAATATAATTCGGTCAGCACTCTAACATACAGGCAGCGTGACCACAAAGCAGCTGCCTCCCAATGGGTTGTCTTTTATGGCGATCGTACCTTTGTGAAGTGCAGTCAGCTCTTTGGCAATGCTTAGACCAAGGCCAAAGTGAGTCTTGTCTCTTCTTGCTGTGTCAGCCCGGTAAAAACGGTCAAAAATATAGGGTTTGATGGAATCCGGAATGCCGCAGCCTTGATCAATCACCTGTAAAATCAGGAATTTGGGGTGGTTTTCCGGTTTGGTGTATGCCTGGATTTGGATTTCCTTTCCTTCTGGAGTGTGGCACAGAGCGTTGTCCAAAAGAATCAGAAGAATCTGGCGAAGGCGTTCCGGGTCGGCGATAAGGGGTGGGAGCGGATCTTGGGGCAAATCCAGATGGAGGGAGAGCGGTTTCTGGCGGCAAAAGGGAAGGAAAGCCTCATAGGTTTCAATGAGCAGGGTATCCATGTCGATTTTTTGAGGCTGGATTTTCCAGCTCTGTGCGTCTGCCAGGGACAGAAGGAGCATATCATCAATCAGGTGGGCCATCCGGATGCATTCAGAGTCTAAGGTATGCAGCAGGGACTCTTGTTTGTCAGGAGAGGTCCGGACAGCGGCAATGCCAGAGCGGAGAACTGCAAGAGGAGAGCGCAGCTCATGGGAGGCAGCGGCCATAAATTCGTTTTGTTTTTTGCGGCTTTCTTCCACAGGACGTAAAGACCATCCTACAAAATGCCAGCTGACCAGCCAAAAGGCCAGGATTCCGGCCAGATTCAAACACAAAAGAACGACGATGGTTTTGCCCATAGATTCGAAAAGCGAAGGAAGGCAGGAGAGGAAACAAAGGCTGCGGACTCCGTTTTTGTAGGGAAGTACCATAACCATAGCATAATAGGCATCCTTTTTACTGCCATGTACCGTAAGAAGAGTACTGATAGCAGAGGAGGAGGAAACCGGGGCATGGTCTGTAAGGATTCCCTCTTTTTCAGCCAGTTCTTTTACCTGAAGAATAAGGTTGAAACGGTTGGTGGCAGGAGTCCAGGAGCCGGGGTACAAAAGAGGAATGCCATTTTCTTCTATATAAATAATGGAGCGGCTTGCAGCTTCCATTTGAGCCAGAAAGTTATGGGACAGGAGCGTGTCCGATTGTAAATGCAGGCAGATGGAATCCCAGGCAGCATAAAAATCCTCCATCTGTTTTTGTCTGGTTTCTCGGACCTGAAAGAGAAAAAATACCGTCAGGGCCATAGTAAGAATGAGACCCGTGGTGGTGGTATAGAGTAAGGTAAGACGTCTGCGGAGAAATTTCATGGTTAAATATCCTTTCACTACAGTGGTTCTGTGGTTCCCTAAAGTTTTATTCTGTCAATGGATTCTCTTCCAGCCGATAGCCGATTCCGTGGACCGTAATAAGGCGTACCGGGGCGCCAGAAGCTTTTAGGCGTCTGCGAAGAAAATGGATGTAGTTGTCCAGATTGCCTTCCTCTATTTCAGAATTGCTGCCCCAAACATAGGATAGAATCCGGCTGCGGGGCAGAGTCTGTCTGGGATTGCGCAGGAAAAATTCCAAAAGGGAGGACTCCCGTTTGGACAGGGTAAAAGAGAGTGTGCCATATTCCATCAAACGCTGTTCTGGGTCCAGGGAGAGACCGGAAACACACAACTTGCCAGAAAGCAGCCGATCACCAGAGCGTCTGGTGACAGCCCGAATCCTTGCCATCAACTCTTCGGTGGCAAATGGTTTTACCAGGTAGTCGTCGGCTCCTGCATCCAGTCCGTTTACCCGGTCATAAACTCGGTCCAGGGCAGTGGCCAAAATGACAGGGGTGAAAATATTCTGGCGGCGCAGGGTATGGAGTGTGGTTATGCCATCCATTTCCGGAAGCATCCGGTCTAGGATAATGGCGTCATAGGTATTGGTTTTGGCAAGATAAAGTCCGTCGCTTCCTGTGTGACAGCATTCGGTGTGATAGCCTGCCTGCTCTAAGGCAAGGAGGATGTTCTGACAAAGGTCTTTATCGTCTTCAATGATTAAGATTCGCATAGGAGCCTCCGTTTTGTGGTTTATTTTTGTTTTTCTTTTTGTGGACGGTTTTCGGTTGATGTTACCTTTCAAACCTGTTCTGCACCGAAAACCCAGTCTATATCTACTATATCACAAAAGTCTCTAAAAAAACTTTAAAATTTTTTACTTGTAAATTTTCTTTATTGACTTTTGCCAGAATATACCTTATAATGTCGAATATCTATATTTATTTCCTACATTTTATTCATTTTGCAGGAGGTTTTTTTATGTCCAGAGAACAATATACGACTGAGCGGATTGATAGTCTCAGTAAGAAGATCACCTCAAAATTGGCCGTCATTGTAGCGGTCATGTTTTTGTTGATCGTTTCCATTTCCGGTTTTATTTCCATGGTTTCCCTGGAAAGCATTACAAGAGATAAGATGGAAACACTTGCATACGAGAATGTTTTTTTGATTAAAAACAATATTGAAAATTCTTATGGGCAAGCATTGGGATTTGCCAATTCTCTGCGAAATATTTCCGCTTTGCCGCCAAAGGAGCAGAGAAATGCCATTGATAATGCATTAAAAGGCTTTTTGCTTGGAAATGAAAACTTTACAACGGTTTTTGCCTATTTTGAACAAAATGCCATTGCAGATGCCAATGGACAGCCATATAGCGTACATAAAAAGGAGATTGCATATGAGGCAATCGCCTATTTTAATGAAAACCGGACGGATGTAGTCTACGAAAAGCATGAAGATGCCTTTGACAATTTTGACAAAGAATACTATAAGCAAATAAAGTCTTCCGGTGAAGTGTATGTGATGGAGCCTTATGTGTATCAGCTTCAGGGGAAAGATATTATGATGATCAGCATCATAGCTCCGGTGTATGATGCCAATGGAGATTTTCTTGGAGTGGCTGGATGTGATCTGGCTTTGGATGACATGCAGACGCAGCAGTATGCCCGTATTGGCTATGAATCGATACACATGACTTTGCTGGCCGAAGACCGTACAATATTGCTGGACACCAAAGACCCTTCTACTGTAGGAAAAACAGCTGCGGAGGCTGGATATGATGAGCTTATTGCTGGCGCTGACCGACTGAGTGTTATGCAGGGCGGTCCCAATGTAAACAGTATTTCTGTAGTGAACAATAAGACAATCAATTACGCCACAGGCAGAAAAGGAATTTCTGTGATGGTTCCCATGAAGCTTGCCAGTGGAAATACATGGCCATTATGTATTTCCATTGATAAGGTGGAGTTTGACCGGGAGTTAATTGGGGATGTGCTGGAATTGATGCTTGTAGTTATCTTGTTTGGCATTGTGCTGCTTTGCTGCATTTATCAGATTATAAAGAAGTACCTGTCTCCCGTGCAGGCGATTTTAGACGGAGCTTCTAAATTGGAAGAAGGCAATTTGAAAATTGATCTTGAAGTCAATACCAGTGATGAGCTGGGGCGCATGGCAGGGGCATTGAATCATATCAGCACAACCATGGACAATTATGTGAATGATATTTCCCATCATCTGTCTCAGATGGCTGCAAATGATATGAATGTTGAAATCCGGCAGAAATACATTGGTGATTTTATTCCCATTCAGGCGTCTATTGAAAAAATAGCGTCTTCTCTCAACAACACCTTACGTCAGATTAAACTTTCTGCAGATGGGGTGGCATCGGATTCGGTGAGTGTGGAAAGCGGCGCACAGGCTCTTTCCAGAGGAGCCGCGGACCAAGCCCAGGCGATTGAGGAGCTGGCCTCTTCCATAGAGAATCTATCCTCAGATATTACAGCTAATGCAGATGATGCGGCAAAAATGAGCCGGAATGCTGCACGAGTCAGCGAACAGATTGAAAAGGGCAGCCGGGATATGGATAAACTGATTCAGGCCATGTCAGAGATTCAGGAATCTTCTGCTGGCATTGAAAAGGTAATCAAGGCGATTGAGGATATTGCAAACGAGACAAATCTCTTATCGGTAAATGCTTCCATAGAGGCAGCCAGAGCCGGGGAAGCTGGAAAGGGATTTATGGTTGTGGCCAACCAGATTCGTGATCTGGCAGTAAAGAGTTCAGAATCGGTGAATCAGACAACAGAGCTGATCGAACGTTCTCTTACTGCAGTGAAGAACGGAGTTTCCATAGCAGGGGAGACTTCCAGTTCTTTGACAGTCGTAGTGGAGGGGGCAAAGGAGATTACAGGGTCCGTGGAAAAAATCAGCAGCGCTTCTCAAAACCAGAAGACCGTTTTGGAGGAAGTGGTAAAGAGCGTAGGGCTGATTGAGGGAGTAGTGCAGAATAATATTTCCGCTGCACAGGAAAGTGCTCTTACTAGTAAGGAATTGTCAGAACAGTCAAGGCGTCTCCATGAGCTGGTGAATCAGTTCCAATTAAAGGGGATGTAAAATTCAGGCAGGAAGCAAAATAGTTTCCTGCCTGATGTTTTATTATTTTATTTTGGGTGAACGGTAACGCTGTGCTAGATGGAAATAAAATTCAATTCTCATTCAATCAAATTTCTTGATTTTTATATGTATTTGTGCTAGAATCATTTTTAATGTATGGAGTGAAAGGCAGGAAATATAAAATGGTAGAGAGTAAGATGGAGATGAGAAGAGCAGAAGTAAAAAAGAAGTTTCGTGTTTTATAAAATGTTTAGATGGGGATGAGTGAGTTAAAGTATATATATTATATTATATTATATAATTAAATAAAAGTGGATCTGGATTTGAATGGATAGAAAATAGGAAAAAAGGGATGGGGAAGGAAATGTTAAGAAGAAAATGATTTAGAAAATCTAATTGTTTAAATTGATTTTCTATAAAGTATATATATTATATTTAATATAGACTGGCGGTTGAAAATGAACAAATACATAGAAGAACTGATGGAACATTTGAATCATACCGAAATATGGTTGGGAACAACAGAAAAGTATGTGGATTATGATACAGGGATTGGAGCATTGACAGAAAAATTTCTGGAACATAAGAAAAAGAAGACTAGAGTATTTTTTATTGGCAATGGAGGAAGTTCTGCGATTGCCAGTCATATGACAGCAGATTTTATGAAAAATGGTGGTATGAATACATATAGTTTGTACGATTCTGCAGTTATGACTTGTATGGGGAATGATTATGGGTATGAATTTGTATTCTCAAAACCACTGGGATTTTTGGTAAAGCCTGGAGACTTGGTAGTGGCTATCAGCAGTTCTGGCAATTCTCCCAATATCATCAGCGGGATTGAGACGGCAAGACAGCAGGGGGCGGTAATTATCACTTTTACAGGTTTTTGTCCAGAAAACAAGGCGAAACAAAGAGGGGATATGAATGTATATGTTCCCTGTGAAAAGTATGGGATTGTAGAATCCATCCATAACCTGATTTTACAGCAGATTGTGGACGAGATTATGGAAAAGGATGGAGTAGAAATTCCGTGAGAGAACACAGGTGTGGTAGAGGATAGGCTCGTGCTTCAAGATTAATGCGACAATGTACTAGAGCGTCTAAGAAAGCAAGACACATAGGATTGCAAAATAGAAGATATGAGATAGAAGATATGAGGATGTAAAGGAAATTGTGCAGTGGAAGAAAATTCCACGGAAAAGGTTTGCATCAGGGGGAGGAAGAAAAAGTCACAGAGGAGAAAATCGCAGAGATTGGAAAGGGAAAACAGCAAATAGCAAGTAAATAATAGTGAATAAAGGATGGGAAAAAACATGGTTTCAATCGTAACAGGTGGATGCGGATTTATTGGTTCTCATATGGTGGACAGGTTGTTGGCAGAAGGGCATGAGGTGCGGGTAATTGATAACTGGACGACTGGCAGACCGGAGAATTTGCAGCATCAGAAGGGAAATGAGAAGCTTACGGTTTATCATATGGACATTCGGAACAAAGAGGAGATGGAACCTGTTTTTGAAGGAGCAGATTATGTGTTTCATTTTGCGGCTCTGGCAGATATTGTGCCTTCGATTCAAAAACCGTGGGAGTATTATTCTTCCAATGTTTTAGGGACTTATCATGTGGTGGAATGTGCCAGGAACGCAGGAGTTCGGAAATTGGTTTATGCGGCTTCTTCTTCCTGCTACGGGATTCCGGATGAATATCCCACAAAGGAGACAGCTGAGATTCGTCCCCAGTATCCTTATGCTTTGACCAAACGGCTGGGGGAGGAGACAGTGCTTCACTGGGGGCAGGTGTACGGTCTTCCGGTTGTTACCCTGCGTCTCTTTAATGTGTATGGGACCCGTTCCAGAACTTCTGGCACTTATGGGGCAGTGTTTGGAGTGTTCCTGGCTCAGAAGCTGGCAGGAAAGCCTTTTACTGTAGTGGGGGATGGAAATCAGACCAGAGATTTTACATATGTGACGGATATTGCAGATGTTTTTTATACAGCGGCTGTTTCAGATGTGGTCCAGGATACTTTCAATGTGGGAAGCGGCGGCACTTACTCAGTGAACCGTCTGTGTGAGCTTCTGGGCGGAGAAGTTACTCATATTCCCAAACGTCCAGGTGAACCGGACTGCACTTTTGCAGATACTACAAAGATTGAAGCAGAGCTTGGCTGGAAGGCTAAGGTAAGCTTTGAAGAAGGGGTGCAAAAGGTGCTGGACAACATTGCCTACTGGAAGGAAGCGCCAGTGTGGACGCCAGAGAGCATTGGGGTAGCTACGGAGGATTGGTTTAAGTATTTGAGCTGACTTTATTGAAAGTTTTTTTACTGCTTTTTGGTGTTATTTTACTTTATGACATGGATTGTGAGTGGTAACGACTTTTGGATTGTTAAAATAGGATGATCAGTTGATTTTTTTGCCGGGAAATGATGAATCAGGATTTTGAAAGATAAAAGGTAAGGACTTGAACAAAAATGGGTAAAGTGGTTTCAAAAGAGACGTTTCAAACAGAAATAAAGCCCAGGCTTTTGGAGGAAGGGAAGAAGGTTGCCCTGTGTCATGGAGTGTTTGACCTGGTGCATCCGGGACATGTGATTCATTTGGAGCAGGCCCGGAACATGGCGGATGTGTTGGTGGTTTCTATCACTGGGGCGGAGTTTGTCCGCAAGGGTCCGGGAAGGCCGTATTTTGATGACGAAATGCGCATGAAGGTGCTTTCTGCTTTGGAGTGTGTGGATTATGTGATGTTGTCAGAAGGGTATACTGTGGATGATATTGTGGAGTGCGTGGAGCCGGATATCTATGTGAAGGGGGAGGAGTATTCCAGAGCCGGAGAAGACCTTACTGGGAAGATTGATGAAGAAAAGGCCCTGGTGGAAAAACATGGAGGCAAGATTGGCTTTACTACAGGTCAGGTGTTTAGCTCCACAAAGCTTATTAATACAGCTATGTCTGGTTTGTCGGATGAGGTCCGGTGTTATATGGAGGATTTTAAGACCCGGCATACGATGGAGGAAATCCGGGGTTATGCAGATAAAGCCAGCAAGCAGAAGGTGTTGGTGATCGGAGATGTGATCATTGACAAATATACCTACTGTTATGTTCAGGGAATGATGAGTAAGGACATGGGATATTCGGCCAGATTATCTCATTCAGAAGAGTATTTGGGAGGCGCTGTGGCTATTGCAAGGCATTTGTCCAGCTTTACAGAGGATGTGACTTTGATGTCAGTTATCGGAAAAGAGGAGGAGATGCGGCTTCGCCTGTTTGATGAGCTGGCGGACCGGATTCAGTTAAAAATGACCTGCAGCAAAGAGTTTCCTACTATCGTAAAGCATCGTTATTTGACTCGGAATGAGAAGCGGGAGGAATACAGGAAGATATTTGCCATCAACAATATTCCGCAAAATGTCCGATATGAAGAAGAGGTGTATGAGGAGTTTCGGGAAAAAGTTCGAAGCAGAATCGAGGATTATGACGCGGTTTTTGTGTGTGATTTTGGTCATGGGCTGATAACCAGGGATTTGATTGAGATGATTCAGGAAAAAGCCCGGTTTCTAGTCTTGAACTGTCAGACCAATTCCAGCAACAAGGGGATGAATGTGATTACCAAATATACCCACACGGATGTGTTTTCTCTGGACCAGCAGGAGCTTACTCTGGCGTTTCCGGAAGATGCAGCGGAGGAGGCAGTGGGTCTGAAGAAGCTTTGCAGGCATTTAAGCGGAGATGGAAGAGAAGGGGAGAGAGACCTTTTGCCAGTTGAGAAGGATAGCATTGCAGGCAGTGACAGGCGAGATTTTCAGTTAGAACAAAAGCGGATGCAAAAACCAGCCACAGGCTGGTTGACAAGAGGTTCCAAGGGAGCCTGGGGTGTGGAAGAGGACAGAATCTGGCAGTGTCCTGCTTTTACGTTACAAGTGAAGGATACCATTGGAGCGGGGGATGCGTTTTTTGCTGTAGCCGGAATTTTTGCGGCAGCAGGAGCTGGAACCGAGGTGGGAATGGTGATGGGGAATATTGGAGGCGCCTTAGGAGCCAATATTGTGGGGAATAAGGATGCCGTGGAAAAAGTAAATGTGTTAAAGTTTTGCAGTACGCTTATGAATGTGTGAGATTGTTCGCGGTAAAAAATAGTTATGTGGAAATGACAGAAATGAAAAACAGAAAAAGGGGCAAAGACAGCAGTTATGGCAGAGAAGATCAGAATGGATTCTCACAAGTTGATATATCATCCGGATGTGGTGGCCAGGTGGATGAAGGGGGAGAATATTTATCCGATTGAGGTGGAGATTTCTCCCAGCGGTGCATGTAACCATCGGTGTGTGTTTTGTGCTGTAGATTATATTGGGTATCAGCCGGATTTTTTGGATAAGGATATTATTCTGCGGGATATTGCTAAGATGGGGCAGAAGGGATTAAAGAGTGTCATCTGTTCCGGGGAGGGAGAGCCTCTTTTAAATAAAAATATGCCGGATATTGCCAATGGAATCAAAGCTTGTGGAGTGGATGTGGCCATGAGTTCCAATGGAGCGCTGTTTACAAAGGACAAAGCGAAAGAATGTTTGGGGGCATTTACCTGGATTCGGTTTAGTGTGGCAAGTATGGAAAGGGAATCTTATGACAAGATTCAACGAGGCAAGCCAGGAGATTTGGAGAAAGTAAAGGAAAATCTGACCGAAGCCGTTGGAATTAAAAGAGACCAGAAATTGAAAACCACACTGGGAGTGCAGTGTTTACTTTTGCCAGATAATATGGCCCAGCTTCCGGATATGGCTAGACAGTGTCGGGAAATTGGGGTGGATTATCTTACAATCAAGCCTTATTCTCAGCATCTTCACAGTGAGAATACATTTCAGATTGATTATGAGGCTATGCTGGCATTGGAAAATGAGGTGAAGCAGTATGAAACAGATCGTTTTTCCGTGTACTTTCGTGCCAATGCTATGAAGAAGGTGCATCAGGAAAAAAGCTATAGACAGTGCTTGGGTCTGCCTTTTATGACCCACATTGATGCCAAAGGGAATGTGTGGCCTTGTGTGGCTCATATTGGGACAAAGGAATTTTGCTATGGAAATATCTATGAGCAGAGTTTTGAGGAGATTTGGGAAGGAACAAGGCGGCAGGAGATTTTGCATCAATTACATAAACTGGATATTAACAAGGTTTGTCGGGAGGCATGCAGGCTGGATGAGATTAACCGGTATCTGGATGATTTGAAGAATCCTGGGGAGCATGTGAATTTTATATAAAAAATGGATATAAGGATTGAAAAAGGAGATACAACGCAGACCGATGGAAATACAGGCAAGAAGGTTTGCCTGAATATCGTGTAGTCAGATCAGAACACTAGTTTTACCAACACAAAAAGCAAGAAGAGAGATGGAGATAGATGATAAAGATCAAAGCAACTGTGCCAACATTACCAGACTATGAAACATACATTCAAGAAATTAAGACGATTTGGAATACAGGAATTTTGACAAATAATGGTGAAAAAGTAAATAAGTTTCGCGAGATGCTGTCAGAGTATTCAAAGATAAAAAATTTAGATTTATTCGTAAATGGTCATTCCGCACTGTTGATTGCTCTTGAGGCATTATCTCTTCAGGGTGAGGTGATTACATCACCATTTACCTTTGTTTCCACTACAAATGCTATTATTGCTAATGGTTTGGTGCCAGTATTTGGAGATATAGACGATTCTTATAATTTGAATCCGGAATGTGTTGAAGAGTTAATCACTGAAAAAACTTGTGCAATTGTTACTCCTCATATATTTGGTATTCCCTGTAATGTGGAAAAGTTGGAACAAATCGCCAAGAAATATAATCTTAAATTAATTTATGATGGAGCGCAGGCATTTGGAACAAAAGTGAATGGAAAAGCTATAGGATGTTTTGGCGATATTACCATGTTTAGCTTTCATGCAATTAAAGTGTTTAACTCCATTGAAGGAGGAATGCTTGCCTATAAAGATGAAACATTACATAAAAAGTTTGAATTGTATAGAAATTTTGGGATTTCATATAGTGATGTAAGCAATGATGTGGATGTAATTGGAATGAATGCCAAGATGAATGAATTTCAGGCAGCCATGGGAATTGTGAATCTTATGGGACTGGATTTTGAGATAGGTAAACGGAAAAAGCTGGCTGAAAGCTATTGTGAATGTTTGCGGGGTGTACCAGGGATAGAAACGTATTCCTATTGTAAGGATATTGAATATAATTATGCTTATTTCCCGGTTAAGGTTACGGAAGAATATGGAATGACACGGGATGAATTGTGGGAGAAGCTGAAAGAACAGGGGATTGGGACACGAAAGTTGTATGATAAATTAACCTGTGATTTCCATTGTTATAAAGATAGAGGATATAAAAGAAAGACAGATTATGCGGATAAAATAAAAGATATGTCTATAGATTTGCCGTTATATGGAGCTTTAGACGAAAAGAATGTTTTTTACATATGTGAAGTAATCCAATCTATGAGGAGATAGGTATGGAATTAATAGAAATTAATTTTCAATCTGTGAACAAAGAAATTCAAAATAGTAGAAATATTATATACGGAGCAGGGTATAATGGAAGATTTTTATATGAGTTGTTATCCAGTAACCATATACCTGTAGAAGCCTTTTATGATGACGATGAAAGCCGTTGGGGAGATCTTTTTTGTGATAAAAAGATTTTATCAAAAAATGAACTGGATGTATTAGATAAAAATACGATATGCATATTAATTTCCAGTATGTATATTGGACAAATTACTTTTAAACTTGAGAAAATGGGATTTGAAAGAGCTTTTGTTTCTTTTGCTACATTACAAGAAAAGGATAGTGATGAATTTCAATTTCATAAGTATAAAGATAATTTGGATTATAGAAATGATTTGGAAAATTTAATCAATATAAGCAAAGATGATCAAACAAAAAGATATTTTCAGTTGATTAAGAAATCAGTTGCATCTGGAAAAGCATTACCGGAAATTGTGGATTTATATTGTGGTGAAAAGCAATACTTTTTGAATTGCTTTAAAGGAAAATTAAATGGACTTAGTTTTTTAGATGGAGGAGCATATACAGGAGATACCGTGAGAGAGCTGCTTGGGGAGGAAATTAATCCAGAGGTTGTATATTGTTTTGAAGCTAACTTAGTAAATTATAAAAAATTAAAAAAGTTTGCCAGTGAGAATGAAAAAATGTGCAAGCTGGTATGTGAAAATCTTGCCTTGTGGAATGCGAATACAAAACTTGGAATGGAATTTGAAAATTATAATTCAAGAATTGATCGAAATGCAAAAGATTTGGTGGTCCAGGCTGTTACCATAGATGAGTACTTTAGGAATAAAAAGCTTGGATTTATTAAGATGGATATGGAAGGAGCAGAAAGAAAGGCACTGGAAGGCGGAATGAAAACCATTAAGAGAGATCGCCCCATTTTAGCAATTTCCATGTACCATGGATTGGATGATATTGTTGAAATACCTAAAATGTTTATGTGGAAACAGGAGATTAAAAATTACTTTTTCTTTGTGCGCCATCATTCTTATACCTATTCAGAAACCGTGCTCTATGGGATTCCTGAAGAGTCAAATATTTTATAGAAGGTAAGGAAAAGAAAAATATGTCAGAATTTACCGTTTGGAATTTAAAGGATGATCCATATAAATATAATCATTACATAGAAAGATGTTTCAATCGAACGCCTTACCATTTAGCAGAATATTTATTGGCAGAAGAAGAGGCAGAGGAAGAAAAAAATATAAGAATTTTCTTGTTAGAAGAAAATGAAGATTTTGCATTGTTTCCAGCAGTCATTCGAAGGGTAAATTCATTGTCATACATGTGTGATTTGAAGGAAGAGGTATATGATCTGATTACTCCTCATGAGTATGGAGGAATTATATCCAGCAGAGATTTACCAATGTTACAGAAGCTATTATTGGAACATATTTTTGATTACGGTAAAAGAAATCATGTGATTTTTCAATTTGTGAGAATTAATCCATATTTAAAAGATTTACCTGACTTATATAAAAATGCTGGTTATGAGATCATTCATAGTTGCTCTCAGGTATATGTGGATTTAAGGAAAAAGGAAGAGGAGATTATTAAAGATTATAAATACAATGTCCGTTGGAGTATTAAAAGAGCGAAGCGAGAAGGATTAAAATTTGAAATAGCAATGAAAAATTCTGAGAATGTAAGAACTTTTCAAAAAATATATAATAAAGCTATGGATCGATTAAATGCAGAAAGATTTTTTTACTTTAACGATGAATATTTTCGTGAACTTATGAAATGTGATTGTACCAGATTGTGTTTTGTACGAGATGTGGATGACACAGTGATTGCTTCTAGTATTTTGCTTTTAGAAGAAAATACAGTTTATTATCATCTAAGCTGTTTGGACCGCAATTATGCTTCCAAACAGCCAATGAATTATTTGCTCCATTGTATGATATTGTGGAGCAAAAAGATGGGATGTACTACATTTCATTTGGGTGGAGGCGGAAAAAGCTTGTTACAATTTAAGGAAGGTTATTCAAAAGATAGAGTTGATTATTATACAGCATATATGATTAGTGACAGAGATCGGTATCAGAATATATGTGAAATATGGAAGAATAAATTTCCACAATATGCAGACAAACAGTTTTATCCGTTGTATAGATATAGAGAATAGATTGTAAAGGGTAGGAAAATATAATGAATCAAATAACGAAAAAAATGAAAGATCACCATTTTAAAATCTTTGAAAAGTTTGGTGCAAATGTACAAGGGGTTGATTGGGGAAAGGCAACGGATGAGGATAAATTGGAGTTGCGGTATTCTAAAATGTTAGAATTAATTTCTCGTGCTAATGAAATGAACAATAATCCTTCTATATTGGATGTGGGTTGTGGATTTGGCGGATTATATCAATATGCTTTAAAGAAAGGATATTCATTTGATTATACAGGGATTGATGTATGTGAAAATATGATTGATTATGCGTTGAAAAATAATGAAAATGGAACATTTATATGTGGTGATATTTTTGAATATGAGCCAAAAAAGAATTATGATTTTTTAATTTGTAATGGAATATTAACGCAAAAATTAGATACAAATATTAGAAAAATGGATGAACATGCAAAAAAATTAATTAATAAGATGTGGGATTTATCAAATATTGGCATTGTTTTTAATTTGATGAAAAGTCAGGTGGATTTTATGGTAGATCATTTATATTATAAATCTCCACTAGAAGTAATGGGATATTGCATGACATTGACAGATAAATTTATAATAGATAGTTCTTATCCGCTATATGAATATTCTGTTTATTTATATAAAAATTAGAGTTTATTACATAAGAGATGTACTGTATTGAAAGGAATATTTCATGGCAAATTCAATATTAATATGGGGAATAGGAAAAGAATTTTGGGAACTATATAATTATTTTATGCTCAATGAAGAAATAGGAAACTATTATATATCTGGATTTATAAGTAAGAAGAAAGAAAAGGAATATATTGCAAGTAAGAGAGTATTTTTTCCAGAGGAAATTGTAGCAAATGGTATTGAATTTGATTATATAATTGTTGCAAGCAATATTTTTTTTAAGGAAATTATTGATTATGGGTGTAACAAATTACATATAGAAAGACGAAAATTTATTAACGGAATGGTAATGAAACTTCCATACTTTGAATGGAATAAATATATAAAAATATATAATGATAATGTAAGTTTAATTACAGAAACTTGCTTGGGGGGGGTATTTCTAATATTTTGGGTTTGCCTTTTTGCTCTCCATTTGTAAATGTAAGGGTAGGAATAGAGAAAGATGATTATTTTGAATTGATCGAAAAACTTGATTATTATATGGAACAACCACCTGCCGAAATACCTAAATTAAAATATACAACTTATAATTGGAACGGATGGGAAGGAAGAATTGATTTTCCTAAACTTTGGTATGATGATATTATGATACATGGATTTCATTATAATAGCCAGAGGGATTTTTTTGAACAATGGGAGAAAAGAAGAAAGAGATATAATTCAGAGAAGAAAGTTATATTCAAAATACTATATGATCAAGAAGATATTGAAAAATTTCAAGAAATTAAATTTAGTAAGAAAATAGGATTTTATCACAAAAAAGTAGATTGTAATAATATAGTTTCGATTTATTCTGATGAAATTAGTGGAAGATATTCATATCAGTATTCTAGTTATTTGTTTGATTTATTGCGATGTGGAGCGTTATTTCAATATGTAGATTTTTTTAGTTTACTTAGTGAGGTTTAGTATAAGGAAAAATGGTTATGGAAATAAAATTTGCGCATATGGCTCATAAACTTTTTGAATATAAAAAAATTGTGTTGTATGGCACTGGAAATATGGCAAAAGAGGTATATATTGCTTTGCGTGAACTTAATATTTCTGTATGCTGTTGTGTAGTTACAGAGAAACAAAGCGATTATTTTATGGAGAATATTCCTGTTTATGAGATAAAAGAATATCATTATAATTTGAATAATAAAGATACGATTGTTTTGATAGCAGTGAGTAAACTTTATGAGATCGAAATCGAGAAAATCTTAAAAATAAACAAAATATATAACTATTTGCGACTTTCAGATTTTGTGATAGAAAGTCTGTTAGAAGAATATCGAAATAAACTTGTAGAAGAATGTATTGAAGAAATTGTTGAATGGAAAATTGTAAAATTAAAAGAAAATTGGGAACACTTTACAAAAATTAAAAGAGATTTAATGAAAACAATAGAAAGTAAAGTAATAGAGACGGATAAAATTGTTTTTGTAATAGGGGATTTAACTCCACGAGTGTTGAAAATTATGAAATCTCTCCAAAATAAAGGGATTCGAATCGAAGTTCTTTTTTATCCTAATGCACTTATAAGAGACGTTTGTTTAGAAGAATTTCAAAAATTGAAAGTATTATATATAGAAAATAAATGTATAGAGGAATTGATCTATTCTATTATATTAGAACAGGTAAAGGTTGTACATATATTTTCCAATGGAACTAATACTATTATTCCCTATATTTTAATTAAAATGAGGAAAATTTTACCGTGTTTAGTATATGATGAATATGATATATTGAATGAATTTTACTATGATTATCCTGAGGATTGGCTGGAAGCAGAAAAATTCTGTCTCGAAAATGCTGATGGCATATGCAACAGAGGATTTGAGTTGGATTGTTTAAAAAATGATTACAACTATATTTTTAAAGGGAAAACTTTACAGTTTTTTGATTATTGCAGAGATGATATTTTGGAAGAATATAGCAAGGAAGAAGATAATAGTTTAACGATTTGTTATGCCGGGGGAGTGATAACAGAGAAACAATATCCCAATTCTCCCGTTTGCTGTTGGCTGGAACTTGCTCAAAGGTGTAAAGAGGCTAAATGCCATTTACACATTTACCCGATTGTTTGGTCAAAAGAAATTTATAAAGAGTATATAGAATTAGAACAAAATAATGAGTTTTTTCATTTTCATCATCCAGTTTCAAGCGAGAAATTAAAACAAGAATTATCAAAATATGATTATGGTATTCATCCTGTAAAATCTGGTTTTTTAGAACAGGAAATTATCGCATACAATACTGTAAATAAAGAGATTTATGGAGTGGCTAATCACTTTTTTGATTATCTTGATGCAGGACTTCCAATTATAGCAGCAGATCCTGTATTATTTGCAAAAAGCTTTGAAGAAAAAGGTATTTTACTACCATGGACTATAGAACAATATAATTTTGATGAACTTAGAAAAAATAAAAGAATGTATAAGGAGAGAGTAAAAAGTGTACATAAAAAATTTCAGATAAAAAATCATATATCTAAATTGATAGATTTTTATAATAATTTATAAAAGCTATTCATAAGAAGATAAATTTAAAACAGGATGGAAATTAAAATGAAAATGGAACAGTTTTTCGGAGAAAATTATCAATATATATGGAGTGATAATTGGTGTTTAGATAAAGATAAAGTATGGTTTGTAGCAGGAGCGATAGATATTCTTTTTTGTCTGGATCGAAAAACGAACAAAACTTTATTGGTTGATAAGATTCCATCTGATACGGTATTTGCTTTGAGACAACATCCTATATGTATAAAAAAAGAAGACAGGATATTTTGTTTTCCCGATATAGGAAGGGATATCTGGTGCTATCACATAAATGATAAATCGTGGACAAGCATTAAAATGAATTGTTCAGAAAATATACGTATTGGATGTGAAAGGGCATGGATAATTGAGAACAAAATCTATGTTCTGTCATCAGGATTAAATAAAATTTTGGAAATAAATGTAAGCCAAGAGAGAATTGAACATTACCATGATTTAATGATCAATCATAAAGACAGACTATCAGAAAGTATAAGGATTGATAATTGTATTTATACGATTTGTTCGAAACCAGTTAAGATTATTAAGTTTAATTGCTTGGATAAAAGTATCAAAAAAATGGAATTACCTCAAATTGATGATTCCATACAAACATTGTGTTTTGATGGAGCTAAGTTTTGGATGACTGGACTTAGAAAAAAGATTTATGTTTGGGAAGAGAACACAAATAAGCTTGAGTGTTTGAATCATTTCCCTGAGGGCTTTGGACTTTGGAATTTTTCTGGACAATATGCAGATCTTATAAACAAAGTTGAGGAGAGAAATGATGTGCCTTTGTTTTTGATGTCATCTTACGTAAATGGTTCTATTTGGTTGATTCCGTTTCAGACAAATGAGATTCTGTATGTGAATAAGGATACATATAAGATCGACAAGTTCCATTTGGAGGATGAGACATATACAGAAGATAATGTGAACATGCAGTTATTAAATACGAAATACATATTATTATATGTAGAATCTGGACGTTACATAGGGTTATTTTCTTTAAAAAATAAATGGATTGTTGAAATTGATACTTACAATTTAAACTATAAGATTTTAGATTATTGTTTGGATGAGGAGAATATTGCTCAACTAAATATGTTAGCCATTCAAGATGTTTTGAATCGAACAGGTGTTTATTATGAAGAGGATTCTAAAGATTTTGAAAGTTTCAATAGAATCATTTGGTTTGACCACAAAGAAAGATTATTGAATCCTAAATGGAAAGTTATTCCCCATGATTTAGGCGATAGTATATACTCAAATATAAAAAATGAGAAAAACAATAGGTTTTAATAGGAGAAAATAACATGTTTTATAAAAGTGTAAATTTATTTTATGAACCAGAAATGGTATGTAATCAAATTACGGAGAATCAAAGTGAAAAATATTCGGAGATGACGTCATTTGAGAAAGCTTTTTTATGTGGATTGTTAAAAGAAAAAAGACCTAAAAAAATAGTTGAACTTGGAGTTTCAGGGGGAGGTACAACAGCCGTAATATTAACTTGTCTTAAATTGCTTCAGAGTACCGGGGGGGGGGAAAATATATTCGGTTGACTTAGAAGAAAAGTGGTACAGAAACAGCAAAAAAGAAACAGGTTTTTTGGTAAAAGAATATATGGATCAATTAATTGGATTGACAGATCACAAATTTTTACTGGGAAAGCCAATACCATATGTTATGAATGAAATTGGGCCGGGAATAGATTTTCTTATATTAGATACAACACATGTTATGCCAGGAGAATTGCTTGATTTTCTGATTTGTTACCCCTATTTAAACGAAGGTTGTATAGTTGTGCTTCATGATGTGTTGGAAAATTATTTTTCATGTGACAGTAACAGAATATCAACAAAATTGCTATTTGATCTTATTCATGGAGAAAAGTGGTATATGAATGACAAAAGTTCAGATGCTTTTGGTTTGTCAAATATAGCAGCTTTTGAAGTTAGTAAGAAAACAATGGAATCCATTGCTCCTATTTTTTCAGCATTAACTTTTTCCTGGACATATATGTTTGAGAAAGAAGACACAGAAAAATATATAGAATCAATAAAAGAAAATTATGGAGAGCGATATGAAAAATACATGGAAAAAATATTTATGATGCAGCGCTCCACACAGATAAAAATGTGTATCAATAATCATTATCGTTTATCTTATGATTTTCTTGAATTTAAGTGGAGAAAACAAAAAAATGTATTTCTGTATGGCACAGGGTATTGGGCTAAAATATATTATGAATTCGCTCAAATAAATTCATTACCAATTTGTGGATATGTTGTTTCAGATGATCAGGATATAGAGATAAATAAAGAAAATGGTATGAATATCTATAAATTAAATGAGTTGGATTATAAGCCGGAAGAGTGTTCTTTTGTTCTTGCATTAGACCATAAATATTATACACAAGTCAAAAGAAATTTAGAGAATAAAGGATATTATATAATTTTATAAAATTTGCTAGTAATTTGTGTATATTTCAAGATTATGTATAATATAGCAATTTCAAAATAGAAATCTATTAGTAATGAAAGAGTAGGAAGATTCAAATAAGATGAAAGAAAAATTAATTATCTATGGTACTGGAAATTTTGGGAAAAGATTATATGAATGTTTAAGAAAATTTGATATTTCTGTCTATTGTTTTTGTCAGACACAAATAGAAAATGGTGAGGATAGTTTATACGAAATTCCTATTATTTCGTTACACACTTTAACGAAAATATCTGGGGATAAATTGATCTTAATTGCAATCGAAAATAGTCAAGTTAGCAATTATATAAAAACAAATTTAATGAATCAATTTTTAGAAGATGCCAAGATTTTTGAATGTGGTAATTTTATAAAAAGTAATCTAAATTCATTTGTATTGAATGAAAACCAGTATTGTTTGATGTGTAATTCATATATAAAAGAGTTTATTCCTTCCGGTAATGAAGGAAAAATATTTTTGGAACATCACATTATCGGGGGAGGATATAGAAAAAATTGTGTTTGTCCACAATGCAATAGTATGGATAGAACGCGTTGGGTGCTGTATGTTTTAAAGAAATATACCAGAATATTCAATGAACCATGCAGAGTTTTACATTTTGCACCGGAAGATGGACTGGTTAGGAGAATCCAAGCAAACATTCAATGCGATTACTATACATGTGACATAGAGAGTGGAAAAGCAATGCATGTTGTGGATGTTACAGATATTCCATTTCGGGATCATGTGTTCGATTATATTATTATTAATCATGTATTAGAACATATTGAAAATGAAAGTTTGGCAGTATCAGAATTGAAACGTGTGTTAAAACCAGATGGGAAAATAATTCTTTCCTTTCCCATTTGTATGAATCAGAAAACCTTGGAAGATCTAAGCATCAAAACAAAAGAGAAACGTCAAGAAATATATGGGCAAGAAGACCATGTACGGTTATATGGCTATGATTTTAAAGAATGGTTGGAACAATATGGATTGAAAATAAAGGTTTATAGTCCAAAAGAAGAACTTTCTTTAGAAGAGATAACAAGGTATGGATTGATATGTGATGATATTTGTATGGTTTGCTCTTTTTAAGATCCTAATTGGAGATAAATTGGAATTTATTGGAAGATATAGAGGCTGCATATGGAAGATAAGATGAAAGAAAAAATAGGCAAACATTGGTCGTCAGAGACGAATCAAAAAAATAGTAACCGAGATCGTTGGTGGAAGTCGCCAACGATAATACGACATATTAATCAAACGATATGTGGAGAACCATTGGATGGATGGAATGCAGCAGGTATAAAGTTGGCGAAGAGAGTATTGTCAAAACAAAAAATATTAGAGTTGGGTTTATCTGTGGGATCAGGCAACGGAATGAAAGAATTAAACTTATTAGAAAACGATTTGGTTCATAAATTTATTTGCTTTGAATTTTCAGAAGATCGCATAAGTCAAGGAAGAGAAAATGCGAAAAATAAAGGACTTTCTGACAGAATTATTTTTTTGAATGAGGATTTTTTTGAATCGATTTATGCAAGTAAGAAATATGATATGGTTTTTTGGGATAATAGTTTGCACCACATGATGGATGCGTTTGTTGCTGTGGAAAAATCATATGAGGTTCTGCGAAAAGGAGGTATTTTCTTTTGTAATGATTTTGTAGGGAAAAATCAATTTCAATGGTCCGATATGGAACTGGCAATTGTAAATGGGGTTAGAGCATCTTTAGACAATAAAATTTTTCAGAATCCAAATGGAGAGAATTTTCAGAGGATTGTTGGCAAACCAACGATTGAATGGATGAATAACACCGATCCATCCGAAGCTGCAGATTCTCAATCTATTATTCCCGCAATTGAAAAAGTGTTTTCAAAACCTATTATTGTACCAACAGGAGGTTTGATTTATCATTTATGTTTAAATGATATTTTGGTAAATATTGAAGAAGATAGTAATCTTCTAAAATATTTGCTACAAATGGATGATGAGACAATTAAAATGGGAATGACCCAATATGCTTTTGCTTTAGGAATAAAGTAAGCGATTTTGAAAAGACAATATTAAGAAAAGGTGGGATTTTTACGGGGAGGAAATAGAATATGATATCAATTATTATGCCAACTTATAATCGTGCTTATATTATTGAGCGAGCGATTCAAAGTGTAATACAGCAAACTTGTAAAGATTGGGAACTTATTATAGTAGACGATGCATCGGATGATCATACAAAAGATGTTGTGATGAAATATTTATCTTATAATATTCAATATTATGTTAATTCTACAAATAAAGGAGCAAATTTATCAAGAAATATTGGAGTTCAATATTCAAAAGGCGAGTATCTTACTTTTTTAGATAGTGATAATTATTGGCCTAAAGAAAGATTGGAATTACAGTTGAAAATAATGAAAGAGCATTGTAATAAACGGTGTTTTTTTTATGGAAAAGTGAAAATTTTAGATAAAAAAAACGAACAAACAGTGCCACATAAAAACTTAACATGGAACGAATTAAAAAAAATAGAACTTTATGACAATGTTGTTGACATGAATACCATTATGATAAGCAAATCGCTGTTCTTGGAAAGCGGAGGATTTGATAACGAAATGCCAAGATTACAGGATTGGGAATTTGTTCTTCGCTTATTATATGTATTTCAGATCGAAGGAATTGGCTGTGAAAGCTGTTTAAGTTTTAATGAGATTCAGGAAAATAGCATAGGAAGAGATAATTCAAAATTTGAAAAAGCTATATTTATACTATATAAAAAGTACATGTGCAAGTATATGAAAACAGAGGATCTATTTCACTTTTTGTATCGATTCATGTATAACCCGAAATTTGAAAAGGATCAAATTCAAAGGATTATTTCCAAAATGGCATTAAAAAATCCTGATTTGCTTTTTGTTACATTAAAGCAATTACAAGAAAAAGAAAACGAAACATATCAGAATTATGATATGCTTGTTTCTTAATAAGAACACTGTAAATACAAGGCTTTTCAAAGCCTACCAACCACAAAAAATAATATTTGATCTATCACATTACGCTAAAAGCCGTCCGGCATGAAAAAACGGGCGGCTTTTTTGCGTGGATAGGCGGAAAGGAGGCAAAAAATAATTACAGAAATTTAGCCCCTAAATTTATGCAACTTTCACAAAAAAGGAGGTTAGTGAATGGCTGATGAAAAACTGAACACAGGCCCCGGCAGTGAAAAACTCCCGGAGGCTCCCGAGCCTGTTGCGGCAGACCAGCCCCAGGCCCCGGCTCCCGAACAGGCCGCCGCACCTACGCCCCAGCAGGAACAGGCCGGGCCTGCCCAGCCCGCTCCCGGCGATGTGGTGGTGTCCTTTGACAAGATCAATGAGCTGATGGGCGAAAAGCGGCAGGCGGCCCGGGCCCAGGTGGAAAAGGAGGCGGCGGGTAAAGACGGAAAGGAGGAACTTCCCGCCGCTGGCGGCGATAAGCCGAAAACGCCCCGGCGTGGCCGCCCGCCCAAAGAAGAAAAAGCGGGGCCCACTGGCAAGGAGGAAACAAAGCCACGCAAGGGCCGCCCGCCCAAGGAGGATAAAACGGCCCCCGGAAAGGCAAAGCCGCCTAAACGAGACAAAGTGTCCCGAAGTGACGGCAAAGCCCCGGATGCCCCAAAGGACGCTCCCATCCGGGAGGCCGCTGTCCCGGAGCCGCCTGCTCCCGATCCCGCCGCCCCGCCCCGTCCCATTGACGAAGGAAAGCTGGTTTATTTGAAACTTTCCGATCTCCATGCGTTCCATACTTTCCGGGATCACCCGTTCCAGGTAAAGGACGATGAAAAAATGGCCGAGCTGGTGGGGACGATCAAGGAGCATGGCGTTATGACCCCCGCCACCGTCCGCCCGGAAAAGGACGGCAACGGCTATGAGATTGTGGCGGGCCACCGCCGCCACCGTGGAAGTGAGATGGCCGGGCTGGAGGAGCTCCCCTGCATCGTCCGCAGCATGACGGACATCGAGGCTGTCCGGGAAATGAAAAACAGCAACAAACAGCGTGGGGAGCCCCTGCCCAGCGAGCTTGCAAAACTTTTGGATCTGGAAGTGGAGGCCATCAAGCACCAGGGAGGCCGTCTGGACGGCGTGGCTGAGGGGGACATCGGAAAACGCTCCGTTGAGATTGTCGGGGAAAACAACGGCATGAACTATAAAAAAGTCATGCGCTATATCCGGCTGAACTCCCTTGTCCCAGAACTCTTAAACAAGGTGGACGAGAAAGGGCTTGGCTTTATGCCCGCCGTGGAGCTGTCCTACATCAAACCGAAAAACCAAAGGCTTGTTGCCGTTTCCATTGACGGCGAGCAGTCCTCCCCCTCGGTAGCCCAGGCAAAACGGCTCCGGGAGCTGGATAAGGAGGGAAAGCTCAACGGGGATGTGATTGACGGCATCTTATCAGAAAAGAAAAAGGAGGATAAAGGCGTGATTATTTCAACCGCTGAACTGGAAAAGTATTTCGGCAAGGAGGTTACTCCCGCTAAAATGAAGGAGCAGATCATGGGCCTGCTGGACGAGTGGAAACAGAAACAGCCGCCCCAGCTTACGAAAGCTCCGAAAAAGATGGAAAAAGACAAGTAATCACTTCGAGACATTTTGTCCCGAGGGGCTCCGCCCCTTGCGATGGCTCTGGTGGTATATATCCCCCGTCGCCGTCTGTTGTTTAGCACAGCCGGGAGCGGGCCGTCAAGGGGGCCAACGGCCCCGCCGCCTGCGGCGGCCTGCCCTTGACGGTCTGCCCCGGCTGTGCTATTTCCCCGGCAGGCGGCGGGGGTATATCCTCCAGAGCCGCCCCCTTTCCCAAGATTGGGAAAGGGCAGGGGGTTAGGGTTGAACAATTTCACGATAGAATGGAGGTTTTTACTTATGAAACGACCCCTTGCTTACATTACCGCCGCATGGTTTGGCGGCGACAGCGAAAACGCAGAACTGGCCGTCCAGTATTGCCGGGCAGTCTATGAGGCGGGCTTCTCCCCGATCTGTCCTACCCTCTATCTGCCGCTGTTCCTCAATGACGCAGTACCCGAGGAGCATAAAAGCGGCATCGACATGGGCCGTGACCTCTTGCGCCACTCCCATGTGCTGGTGGTCTGCGGACACACCATGACCGAGGCTATGAAAAACGATATTGCCGTGGCCCAGCGGCTGGGGATCACCGCCACCACCCTTGAGGGCATTTTGACCGTCAAGGAACAGGGGCACCGCTGATGCCGTCCCTGTTTGAAGCCTACATCACCAACCTTGGGAAATACAACGAGGGGGAACTGGTGGGGGAAACGCTGAAATTCCCCACCAGCCCCCAGGAGGTGCAGGCCCTGTTAAAACATATCGGGGTGGACGGCATACGGTACGAGGAATTTTTCATTACCAGCTTTGACGGCGATGTGCTGGGACTCTATGACTACCTTGGCGAGTATGAAAATCTGGACGAATTAAACCACCTTGCCTGCCTGCTCTCGGAACTGGATCAAGACGAACTGGAAAAATTTGAGGCCGCCCTGAACATCGGCACCCATACTTCCAGCGTGGCGGACATTATCAACCTGGCGCAAAATCTGGACTGCTTTGAGTTTTACCCGGATATTGAAACGGAGGAGGACTTGGGCCGTTACTGGGCCGATGACTTGCCCATCCCGGCAGAACTGAAAGATTATTTTGATTATGGGGCATACGGGCGGGATGTTTCGATCAACGAGGGCGGCCACTTTGCCCCGGGCGGCTATATCGTCCAGACCAGCGGCGATTTCAAGGAATATTATCACGATACCAAGGACATTCCCGCCGGGCACAAGGTTTTTTCTTTTCCCCAGCTTTCCATCCGGGAACAGATGGCCGCCTATAAGGAGGTGATTGACGGTTCCTCAAAAGAGGGATTCCGACGGCTGACTGAAAAAGGCCGGGAGGAACGCTGACAAGGCACTTCGAGACACTTTGTCCCAAGGCGGCCCAAGAAAGGAGGCGGTGTAACTGATTGACGAAGAAATTTCCCGGAGCTCCATAGCGATTTCCGTCCGGGCCGGCAAGCTGACGGCCCGGGGGCTGGCTTATGTGCTCCAGGCGGCGGGCCGCCAGATTGCCAAACGGCATAGGGCGGCCCAGCGGCCCCACGGCAGGCAGAGCGTAAAAAAGCTCATGGGGCATGGGGAGAATGTAAACAGTATTGAGGTAGAGTCCCCCAAGCTCTTTGACCGCATGGCCCGCCGTTTCAATGTGGATTATGCGTTTTACCAGACCGGGCCGGACAAATACCTGCTGTTTTTCAAAGCTGGGCAGGCGGACGCCATCACCGCCTGTTTTGAAAGCTATTCCCGGAAACTGCTTGGAAAATCAAAATCCAGCCGCATCCCCATCCGGGAACAGCTCAAGCGGGCGGCGGATCAGCTTGCCAAGGAAAGGCCCAAAACGAAAGAACGGGCAAAGGAGGTGGTTCGTGAAGAACGATAAGATCAAGAAATATCTCATTCCCAACATCCCGTATCTGTTCATTTTGTGGGCCTGTCTGAAAATGGGGACGGCCTACCGTCTGGCGGCGGGTGCGGACTTCGCCCATAAGCTCATGGGGCTGGGCTTAACCATCGGCCCGGCCTTTGCCGATTTCGCCCCGGGGCTCCATCCCTTTGACTGGCTCATTGGCATTGTAGGGGCGGCGGGCTTTCGCCTGCTGATCTATGTGAAAAGCAAGAACGCAAAGAAATTTCGGCGGGATGAAGAATACGGATCGGCCCGTTGGGGCGGGCCAAAAGATATAGCCCCTTTTGCCGATCCGAAGTTTGAAAATAATGTCATTCTTACCGGGACGGAGTTTCTCACCATGAATACCCGGCCCAAAATCCCGGCCAACGCCCGGAACTTAAATTGCTGTGTCATCGGCTCCTCCGGCTCGGGAAAAACCCGCTTTTGGCTCACACCCCAGCTTTTACAGGCTCATTCCTCTTTCGTGGTGGTCGATCCCAAGGGCGGGGTGCTGTCCCAGGTGGGCTGTTTTCTCCAAAAGAAAAAGGGATATAAAGTTAAGGTTTTTAATTCCATCGACTTTTCCAAGTCCATGCACTATAACCCGCTGGCCTATATCCGAAACGAGGCCGACATCCTGAAGTTTGTGGATGCCCTCATTTCCAACACCAAGGGCGAAGGCAAGGAGGGCGACCCCTTCTGGACAAAATCAGAGACTTTGCTCTACTGCGCCTTAATCGCCTATATCATTTTTGAGGGCCCCGCCGAGGATCGGAACATGAACACTTTAGTGGATATGATTTCCGGGATGGAAGTAAAAGAAGATGACGAGGATTTTATGAACGCTGTGGACTATATGTTTTCCGGGCTGGAAAAGCGAAAGCCGGACTGCTTTGCGGTCAAGCAGTATAAGAAATACAAATTAGCCAGCGGCAAGACAGCGAAAAGCATTTTGATTTCCTGCGGGGCAAGGCTGGCCCCCTTTGACATCCCCCAACTCCGGGAGATTATGTCCTATGACGAGTTGGAGCTTGACCGCATCGGGGATCGGAAAACGGCGGTGTTCTTTATTATCTCGGACACCACCCAGACCTACAACTTTTTAGTGGCTCTGGCCTTTTCCCAGATGTTCAACCTTTTGTGCGAGCGGGCCGACAATGTTCACGGCGGCCGCCTGCCCCATCATGTGCGGGTGCTGTGGGACGAGGCGGCAAACACGGGGCAAGTGCCCCAGCTTGAAAAGATTGTGGCCGTGATCCGCTCCCGGGAGATCAGCTTAACCCTGTTCTACCAGCAGTTGGCGCAGTGTAAGGCCATCTATGACAAACACGCCGAGACAATCCTCGGCAACATGGACAGCGTGGTATTCCTCGGGGGCCGGGAGGCCAGCACCATCAAGGAAATATCGGAAAACTGGCTGGGAAAGGCCACCATCAGTATGCAGACCGACAGCCGCTCCCGTGGCCAGTCGGAAAGCTACAGCCAGAACACCCAGCGGCTGGGCCGGGAACTTATGACCCCCAGCGAGCTGGCAACCATGCCCGGGGACAAGTGCATTTTGCAGCTTCGGGGCCTGCCCCCGTTCCTGTCCCCCAAGTATGATTTGAAAAAGCACCCCAACTACCGCTACACGGCTGAGGCCGATAAAACAGGAAATGCCTTTCAGCTCGACAGGCTCATTAACCGCAGAAGGCGGCCCGGGCCCAATGAGATATGCGAGGTGTATGAGGTATCCGTGCCGGACAATGGGCTCACAAGCGAGGACGAGGACATCCTCAACTATGACGATATTGACGATCCGGATGCCTTTGCATAAATAGGGCTTCGGGACAAAGTGTCCCGAGGTTTGTTACCTGCCGCCAGAAATGGCGGCTTTTTTCATGGCCGGGAATATCCCGGAGAAATGGAGGCTATATGGAATTTTTTGCATCTGCTATCAGCACTTTACAGACCCTTGTTGTGGCTCTCGGCGCAGGTCTTGGCGTGTGGGGCGTGGTGAATCTCTTGGAGGGCTACGGCTCGGACAACCCTGGCTCAAAAAGTCAAGGCATGAAACAGTTAATGGCTGGCGGCGGTATCATCCTTTTGGGCACCACGCTGATCCCCCTGCTGTCCGGCTTGTTCTAAGGAGGGCTTATGGATTTTCTCACCGACTGGCTTGAGAACTGGATACGGGAGCTCTTGATCGGCGGCATCATGGGGAACCTGGAGGGGCTCTTTGATACCGTCAACGCCAAAGTCGGAGAGATTGCGGTACAGGTAGGGACGACCCCGGCGGCATGGAACGCCGGGGTTTTCTCCCTCATCCGCCAGCTTTCCGAAACGGTGATCTTACCCATCGCCGGGCTGGTGCTGACCTTTGTTGCCACCTATGAGCTTATCCAGATGCTTCTTGAAAAAAACAATATGCACGAGTTTGATGTGGCGAATATCTACAAATGGGTATTCAAAACCGCCTGCGCCATCCTCATTCTCTCCAACACCTTTAACATTGTAATGGCCGTGTTCGATGTGTCACAGAGCGCCATCTCCAGTGCGGCGGGGCTGATCCAGGGCTCCACGGATATTACCCCGGATATGCTGGCCGAGCTGGAAACCACGCTGGAGGCGATGGATTTAGGGCCGCTCCTTGGCCTGTGGCTCCAGTCCTCCATTATCGGCGTGACCATGCAGATCATGGGGATCATTATTTTTGTTTTGGTGTATGGCAGGATGCTAGAAATATATTTGCTGACCAGTTTAGCCCCGCTCCCCGTTGCCACCCTTGCCAACCGTGAGCTTGGCGGCGCGGGGCAGAACTACTTAAAATCCCTGTTCGCCGTGGGCTTTCAAGGGATGCTCATTCTGGTATGCGTGGCCATCTATGCGGTGCTGATCCAGGGCATCGCCACAAGCGGCGACCCTATCGGGGCGATATGGGGCACCATCGGCTACACGGTGCTTTTGTGCTTCATGTTGTTTAAAACTGGCGGCATCGCCCAGCGCATCTTCGGGGCGCATTAAACAGGACTTCGGGACACTTTGTCCCAAGGCCGGAAAGGAGGCGGGATATGCCAAGACGGGCCCCCGCCCGTTACAAACCGGGCCCGGACGGGGAAATGCGCCGGACATGGAACGGCAAGCTCCCGGAGGAATTTACCCAGCGGGACACGCTGGCGTTTATGGCTGATACGGACTTGCTTTTGAATGGCAGGGTATCAGCGGAAACCCTGTCCGCGATCCATGCGGCGGGCTATGACTATGAGGGCGGGGCTGTCATACCCACGCCCGGAAAGGAGGAAACAGGACTGAGTAAGGATGTAATACTGACCCCGGAACAGATCGCCGCAGAGGAAAGGCGCTGGCTTTTTGAGGTTCCGATTGCGGAGCTGGCCGAGGTCAAAGGCGTAACCATAGACGAGGCCGTGAAAATGAGGACGGACGCCATGCTGAAGGAGGCGGTTCCCATTGAAATATCGGTGCGGCCCATTGAGCCGCAGGGGAAACTGATCGGCTTTGCCAGCGTAACGATTGGCGGTGTCGTGATCGACGATTTTAAGGTGGTGGACGGGAAGAACGGGATTTTTTTAGGGGCTCCCTCAAAGCCCGATCCCACCAGCAGGACGGGCTACCACTCCACAGTGCGGGTTCCAGACCAGGCCACCCGGGATCGGATCAATGAGATTGCCGCCCAAGCGTACCATGTGGCGGTGGAAAAATTGATTGCAAGAGCCGAGGCGGTGCGGCCCGCCCCCATAAGGGAGCAGATGGCCCAGGCCGCAAAAGAGGCGGGAAAGGAAAATGCCGCCCGGCCTGCCCCGGCAAAGAAAAAGGAGGCCCGGGATGACCGCTGAGAGGACTTTGGGACAAAGTGTCCCGAAGTCTGCGGAGCTCTCCGAGGGCCTGTTCCTTATGGACGGCATCGAGGGCCTGCGCTCCCTGCCGAAACACTCGGTTGATATGCTCTTAACCGACCCGCCCTACGGCACCACCCGGAACTTTTGGGATGTGCCCCTGCCGCTCCCGGAACTGTGGGAGGCGGTCAAGTGGGCCGTCAAGCCCGACGGGGCTGTGCTGTTCTTCGCACAATGCCCCTATGATAAAGTGCTGGGGGCATCCAACCTTGCCATGCTCCGCTATGAGTGGGTATGGTACAAAAGCCGCTGTACCGGCTTTCTCAACGCAAGGCGGGCCCCCTTAAAGCGGACGGAGAATATTTTGGTATTTTATCAGAAACTTCCCTATTACGATCCGCAGTTTGAACAGGGCAAGCCCTATAAGAAAATCTCCCGGGAGGGGAGCAACAGCCCCAACTATGGAAAATTCCTGCGTTCCAGCAGCGGGTCGGAGGACGGCCTGCGCTTTCCCGGAAACCTGCTTGCCTTTTCCTCGGTACAGCGCACCGTCCATCCCACGCAGAAACCCGTGGAGCTGTGCGAGTATTTCATCAAGACCTACACCCGGCCCGGGGAGGTGGTGGCGGACATCTGCGCCGGGAGCGGCACTACCGCTGTTGCCGCCCTCAACACGGGCCGCCGTTTTGTATGCTTTGAAACAGCCCCGGCCTTTTATGCCGCCGCCAGCGAGCGCATCCATACCGCCCGGGTGTCGGTGGAGTCCGGGGAGAAAGGAGTGTAACTATCGGAGACTATTCTATCATTTATGCCGATCCCCCCTGGCAGTACCAGCGGAGTAAAGTCCAGGGGGCGGCACAGAACCATTACCCCACAATGGGGATCGATGAGCTTTGTGCGCTCCCGGTGGCGGATCTAGCCGCCAGGGACAGCGCACTTTTTTTGTGGGCCACTTTCCCCCAGCTCCCGGAGGCCCTGCGGCTTATTAAGGCGTGGGGCTTCCAGTATAAGTCCGTGGCCTTTGTCTGGCTGAAAAAGAATAAAAAGGCGGACAGTTGGTTTTACGGGCTGGGCTTTTGGACGAGGGGAAACGCCGAGGTCTGCCTGCTGGCAACAAGGGGCCATCCCAGACGGCAGGCGGCAAATATCCATCAGTTTATCATTTCCCCCATTGAGGCCCACAGCAAAAAGCCGGACGAGGCCCGGGAAAAGATTGTGGCCCTTATGGGCGACCTGCCCCGGGTGGAGCTCTTTGCCAGACAGTCCCCGCCCGGCTGGGATGTGTGGGGAAATGAAGTGGCAAGCACCGTCCCGGACTTTGGGACAAAGTGTCCCGAAGATACCGGGGCCGGAAAGGAGGTCAAGCAGTGCCTTATGTAAATGTCCCTAACGATTTATCCAAAATCAAAACCAAAATTGCCTTTAACCTTACCAAACGCCAGCTTGTCTGTTTCGGCTGTGCGGCGGCGGTGGGCATCCCGTCCTACCTGTTCGCCCGCAGTTCCATCGGCAACACCGGGGCCATGTTCGCCATGCTGGTGATCATGCTCCCGGCCTTTCTGCTGGCCATGTATGAGAAAGACGGGCTCCCGGCGGAAAAGGTGGTAAAAAACATCATCCGGGCCCGGTTTACCCGTCCCGGGGTAAGGCCCTATCAGACACAAAACATTTACGCCCCGTTTACCGGGCGGGGCACTGTGAGAAAGGAGGATGCGATTGCAGACCACAAAACAAAGAGGACGGCGCAGGGCCGCCAAAGGCAGAAAGCGGGCGGCCCTGTCCGCCCAGCAGTCAATCCCATATACGGTGATGCACCCGGACGGGGTGTGCAGGCTCCCCGGCGGGCTCTACACAAAAACCGTGGAATATGAGGACATCAATTATTCCGTGGCAAGCACCGAGGATCAGACGGCGATTTTTGGCGGCTGGAGCTCATTCCTCAATTACTTTGACAGCTCCCTGCCGTTCCAGCTTTCTTTCATTAACCGCCGTTCCCATTCCCGGAGCCGCTACCGGGTGAATATCCCCCAGGGGGATGACGATTTCAACAGCATCCGGGAGGAATATACCGGGATGCTGAAAAACCAGATCGCCAAAAGCAACAACGGCATTGAACGCTCCAAATATATCACTTTTGGCATCCCCGCCGAGGGGATTGCCGAGGCCCGGCCCCGGCTGGAGCGGGTGGAGGCTGATGTGATGGGGAATTTTAAGCGGCTGGGCGTTCCCTCCGAGCCGATGGACGGACGGGCAAGGCTGGCCTTACTCCACAGCCAGATGCACCCGGGCAACCGGGAGCCGTTCCGCTTTTCGTGGAAAGATATTCCGCAGACCGGGCTGGGGACAAAGGACTTTATCGCCCCGGACAGCTTCGACTTCCGCCAGTCCCGCTCATTCCGGGTGGGCCGGTATTGGGGAGCCGTGTCCTACTTGCAGATTTTAGCGTCCGAGCTCTCGGACAAACTGCTGGCGGAAATTTTAGAGCTGGATGCGGAAATGACCGTGACCCTCCATATCCAGACCGTGGATCAGCTAAAGGCCATCAAAACCATTAAGGGGAAACTTTCCGATATTGGGAAAATGAAAGTGGAGGAACAACGGAAAGCCGTCCGCTCCGGGTATGATCCCGACATCCTCCCGCCCGACCTCATTACCTTTTCTAAGGATGCGGCAGAGCTCCTTGCCGATCTCCAGTCCCGCAACGAGCGGATGTTTCTTCTCACTTTTACGGTGGTAAACCTTGCCCCTACCCGCCAGCGGCTGGAAAACGATGTGTTTACTGTGGGCGGCATCGCACAGAAATATAACTGCGCCTTAAAACGGCTGGACTGGCAACAGGAGCAGGGCTTTATGTCCTCCCTTGCTCTGGGATGTAATGAGGTGGAAATTAAACGGGGCATGACTACCAGCTCCACGGCGATTTTCATTCCCTTTATGACAAGGGAGCTTCGGATGGACGGGCAGGCCCTCTACTACGGCATGAACGCCCTTTCCCACAATGTCATTATGGCTGACCGGAAAAAATTAAAATCGGCCAACGGGATGTACCTTGGCTCAACTGGCAGTGGCAAAAGTTTTGCCGCTAAAAGAGAGCTCTTAAATGTATTCCTTGTTACCCATGACCGCATTATCATTGTTGACCCGATGGGCGAATATGCCCCGCTGGTGCGGCGGCTGGGCGGGCAGGTGATCGAGATTGCCCCGGACAGCCCCCACCACCTAAACCCGATGGATGTGGAGCTTAACATGACCGCCGGGGAGAGCCCGCTTTCCATGAAAGCGGATTTTCTTTTGTCCCTGTGCGAGCTGGTGGTGGGAGGCCGTGACGGGCTCCAGCCCATTGAGAAAACCGTCATTGACCGCTGTGTGCGGCTGGTGTACCGGGAGCAGGCATTAGGGATCGAAAATACCAAAACCCCGCTGTTACAGGATTTATACGAGGAACTTCTCAGACAGCCGGAGCCCGAGGCCCGGCGGGTGGCGACGGCCCTTGAGCTCTACTGCACAGGCTCCCTCAATCTGTTTAACCATCCCACCAATGTAAAAACCGATAACCGGGTGGTGTGCATTGTCTTAAAAAATATGGGGGAAAACCTCAGAAAGATTGCCATGCACATCACAAACGAGTTTGTCTCCCAGGCGGTGGATACCAATTTCCGGGAGGGTGTGGCGACCTGGTGCTACTTTGACGAGTTCCATGTCCTGCTCCGTGACCCGCTGACCGCCAGCTACTTTGTGGCCGTCTGGAAAATGCTGAGAAAGAAAGGCTGTGTTCCCAGCGCACTTACGCAGAATGTGAAAGACCTTTTGGCCAGCCGGGAGATTGAGAACATTTTAGACAACACCGACTTTATGATCCTGCTGTCACAGGCCCAGAGCGACCGGGCGATACTGGCGAAACAGCTCGGCATTTCCGAGCACCAGCTTTCCTATATCACCCACTCTAATTCCGGCGAGGGCCTGCTGTTCTATGGGAATGTGACCATCCCCTTTGTTGACCGTTTCCCCAAGGGTGAGATTTACAACCTGCTCACCACCCGCCCGGAGGATATGAACAATGAAACGAAAACCGAATAAACCACGCCCGGAGCCCTGGGCGCAGACAGGCCGCACTGACCCCGGGGGCGGGGCCGCCGATCCGGGCGGTTCTGCTTTTGGGGCTGGCTCTGAAAAGCAGTCTGGGCCCGGTGAGGCGGGAACTTCGGGACAAAGTGTCCCGAAGTCTCCCAAGTCCAAATTCCGGCAGAAAAGCCAGCAGGAACAGGCGGCGGCATCCAAGCTCCGCATGGAAAAGCAAGGCAGAAAGGTAGAAAAGGCAAAGGAAAAGCTGGCAAGACAAAAGCCGCCGAAAAAGCCCGGCCCGGTAAAGCGTGCAGGCCGGGTGGCCAGCGGCTCTGTTCATGGTTTTGTACATGGAAAAATTTTCGAGGTGGAGCAGGAAAATGTGGGCACCGAGGGGGCCCACCGCTCCGAACTTGTTGGCGAGTCCGTACTGCGGCATGGCTCCCGGTTTGTAAAAAGGAAAATCCGGGAGCACCCGGCCAGGGCGGTACAAAAGGCCGAGGCCCGGTATGTCAAACGGACGGCGGACTATCACTTCCACACCGCCGCCCAGGAGCACCCGGAGCTATCCAAAAATTTTTTCGCCCGGTACTGGCAGAAACAGCGCAACCGAAAGCAGTACCAAAAGCGGGCAAAGGAGGCCGCCAAACAGGGGGCAAAGGCCGCCGGGAAAACCGCCGCCGCCACGGAAAAGCTGGCGGTAAAGGCGGCGGGCTTTGTGAAACGCCATCCCGCTGGCTCCGTCATCGCCCTTGCCTGCATCCTGCTGGTCTTTCTGGTGCAGTCCTGCTCGTCCTCGCTGGTAACGATTGGAAACGCCGGGGCCGGGGCTTTAGGGGCCACCACCTACCCGTCCGAGGATGGGGATATGCTGGGGGCCGAGGCCGCCTATACAGGGCTGGAGGCAGAACTTAAAAACTATCTCGATACCTACGAAAGCACCCATGACTATGACGAGTATCACTTCGATCTGGACGGGATAGAGCATGACCCCTATGTGCTGATCTCCATCCTGTCGGCTCTCCACGAGGGGCAATGGACGCTTTCACAGGCGGCAGGCACCCTGCAGACGCTCTTTGACCGCCAGTACATTCTCACCGAGGAAGTGGTGGTGGAGGTGCGCTACCGCACCGAAACCCGGACGGACAGCGAGGGCAACGATTACGAGGTGGAAATTCCCTACAACTATTCTATCTGCTATGTAACGCTGGAAAACAAAAACCTGTCCCATCTGCCTGTGTATTTTATGAGCGAGGAGCAGATGTCCCGGTACGCCATCTATATGTCTACTGTGGGAAACAGGCCCGACCTGTTCCCGGACTCCCCCTATGTGGACAGATACATTACCAACCCGCCCCAGGGCTACGAAGTTCCGGGGGAATATCTGGACGATGAAACTTTCGCCGCCATGCTCTCGGAGGCGCAGAAGTACATCGGCTACCCCTATGTGTGGGGCGGGAGCTCCCCGGCCACATCCTTTGACTGCTCCGGCTATTTATCGTGGGTTATCAACCATTCCGGCTGGAATGTGGGCCGCCAGACTGCCCAGGGGCTCTATAACCTGTGTACCCCGGTAAGCTCCCCCAGGCCCGGCGACCTTGTGTTTTTCAAAGGCACCTATAACACATCGGGCGTGAGCCACTGTGGGATTTATGTAGGGGACGGGCGGATGCTCCACTGTGGAGATCCCATCGGATACGCAAACCTAAATACAAACTACTGGCAGTCTCATCTATACGCCTATGGGCGTCTGCCGTGATTGGAGGTATTCTATGGCAACAACCAAAAGTATGAAAATCCAGGCCGAGATTGATAAGGTCAAGGCCAAAATCGCCGACCAGCAGGCCCGGCTCAAGGAGCTGGAGAAAAACAAGCTGGAGGCGGAAAACAGCGAGATTGTGGACATCGTGCGGGGTATGAGCATCCCACTTGCACAGCTCCCCCTGTTGTTTGAAAAGTTGAAAAACGGCGGGGCTTTGGGACAAAGTGTCCCGAAGTCCGAGCCTGCGGAAAAGGAGGAAAACTGAATATGAAACGATTTCGAGTCTTAACAGCGGCGCTCTTTGCCGCTGTTCTTTTATGCGGGTTTAGCGCCACCGCCTATGCCGGGGGCGGCGAGGAATTTATGGACGGCACAGGCGGCTATGACCCCGAGCCCCCTGTGGCGGAGGAACCCGAGCCGGAGCCAAACCCGTTTACCCCGGAGGGCACCGGGACGGTGGTGGATAACGCCACGGACGGGGACGGCAAGGAATTTTTTACTATCACCACGCCCAACGAGAACATTTTTTATCTGGTGATTGACCGCCAGCGGAGCGGCGAAAATGTGTATTTCCTCAATGCCGTTACTGAGGCCGACCTTATGGCACTGGCTGAGATTACCGAGGAGCCGCCCGCTCCCCAGCCGGAGCCAGAGCCAGAACCTGCCCCAGCCCCGGAGCCGGAACCGGAACCCGAAAAGAAAAGTAATCCCGGGATGCTCCTGCTGGTGCTGGGCCTTGCGCTGATCGGCGGCGGGGCTGGCTGGTATTTCAAGGTTTACCGCCCGAAACAGGAAAAGGCCGCCGGGCCTGTGGAGGGCTATGACGAGGAACTGGAGGACTATGACGATCCCGGGGACGACCTGCCCCCGTGGGATGAAGAGGATGAATACACGGAGGACGATGAATGAATTTTACAAACAACCCTTTTGAGAAAATGATGAAAGAAAAGCCCCGTTCCAAGGCCCCGGCTGAGAGAAAACTGCCCCGGGGCTCGGCCTGCTGTGGCTGTTCCTACTGGCGGGGCGTTGGGTGCGTGGCCTGCTACAAAGAGCTTTTGAGGGCCCCGGCTGGCGGGAGGTGATGCGATGGCCCGTGAACTGACCCGGGAAGAAAAGGCGGCGATCCGTTCCCTTGTGGCAAAGTGGTGTGCCAACTATGACCGGGAATATGGATGCCTGCCTTTGGACTGTGAGTGCTATATGCTGGGGAAATGCTGGACGGGGGCCCTGTGCCGTTACTTCCGGGAGGCCGTCCTCCCCCTCAATCCCGTACTGGAGGCCGCCCTCACCACCCAGGGGCCAAGGCCGGATTTTAAGATATGCCCGGTATGCGGCGGGGCCGTTGCCCCGGACAGGCGGCAGGCGTACTGTTCGGAGGCGTGCGCCTTAAAAGCCCACCGCCGCCAACAGCGGGAATATATGCGGAAAAAACGGGGCCGTACTGTTGACAATTAGGCCCTTAAAAACCCGCTTGTATCAAGGCTTTTACAGGCTGTTTCTGGGGCAGGCCGTATCTTTCTATGGCCTGCCCCGGATTGGCCCTGATGCTGTCAACATCTTTATGGCGGAGCTTTGGGACATTTTGTCCCAAAGTCCCCGCTTTCTGGAAGGAGGTATTATGGACAAAAATCAAGGCTATTCCATTTTGAAGGCTGTAATGCTGGAAAACGGCAGGGGCTTTGCTCTGGGCGAACATCCCACGGCCCCATCCCCCTATGTCACATGGGCCTGTTACGATGATAAGAACGGCCAGCGGCAGTATGAATGGGGGCATTACGGCAACGATCTGGCCGCTATGGAACAGGACTTTTCAGACCGGGTGCAGGACTACCAGCGGCTTTACCATGTGGAGATCGTGCAGACCGAGGGCCCCGGCCTTTACAAGTATTACTCTACCCAGCGGCCTGTGGACATTGGGACATTCCCCAAGCCGCCCCATAACGCCCCGGACGAGATCGTCAACTACGATCAGCGTATCCCTGTGGAGAGCGGCGCATTTCTGGCTTGGGGGCATCTGACCTACACCCGGCCTTTGACAGAAAGGCAGGCGGCAGATTACGAGCTGCGGCCCGCCCCTGGCAATCCCGACAGGCCCCGTCCGATTGCCCAGCAGATGAAGGAGGCCGCAAAACTGGCCGGGGCTGACCGGGGCGATCCCGTCCACAAGAAAAAAGCCCCCGCCCGGGAGGAGCGATGACAAAGAAACGCCGCCGCCCCATCCATCTCCATGTGATGGTGTCGGAGGAGGAGCAGGCCCTTATCCAAGAACGCATGGACGAGGCGGGCATCCGCAACATGGGGGCCTATATGCGGAAAATGGCCCTCAACGGCTATGTGCTCCATGTTGACCTGTCGCCCGTCCGGGAGCTGGTATCGCTCCAGCGGCGGTGCTCTAACAACCTAAACCAAGTGGCGATCCAGGCGAATACCTACGGCGGGATTTACCCCGAGGAGATCGCCAGCTTGCAACGGGACTATGCGGCCCTGTGGGAGCCGCTGGCCGATCTGTTAAAAAAGCTGGCCGCCGTGGTGGAGCTTTAGCCTTTCCGGGGAGTGGCGTGTGCTGCTCCCCGGTTTTCTCGACTTCGGGACAAAGTGTCCCAAGGTGGAGAAAGCCGTTTGCGGAGAGGAGGGATATTTACGGCAACCACCAGACTCATTACCCACCATATCAGCAAGGGGGAAACCATCGCCAGCTCGCTGAAGGATCGTCTGGACTACGGGAAAGACCCGGATAAAACCCAGGACGGCCAGCTCATTTCTTCCTATGAGTGCGACCACCAGACCGCCGATGCCGAGTTTCTGCTCTCCCGGGCAAAGTATAAAGCGGTCACAGGCCGGGAACAAAAGCGGGAGGCGGATGTGCTCTGCTATCAGATCCGCCAGTCCTTTGTACCCGGGGAAATTACCCCGGAGGAGGCAAACCGGGTAGGCTATGAAACAGCCATGCGCTGGACAAAGGGCAAACACGCCTTTTTCGTTGCCACCCATACGGATAAAAAACATATCCATAACCACATTTATTACAATCCGATCTCGCTGGATTATACTCGGAAATTCCGAGATTTCTGGAGATCGGCGGGGGCTCTGCGGCGGCTCTCTGACCGGGTATGTCTGGAAAATGACCTGTCCGTGATCCGGCATCCAAAGCTCCACAGCAAGGGCCGTTTCCTACATTACGGCCAGTGGATCGGGGAGCGGCCCCCGTCCGCACAGCAGAGGGTGCGGCAGGCCATCGTTGCCGCTCTGGAGCAAAAGCCCGCCGACTTTGCGGCGTTTCTCCGGCTTATGGAGGAGTCCGGCTTTGCGGTAAAGCATGGCCGGGGCGGGGCGATCTCGTTTCTCGCTCCGGGACAGGAGAAACTCACCCGCCTGCGTTCCTCTACCCTCGGGGACGGTTTTGATCCCGGAGACATCCGGGCGGTGATTGCCGGGGAGCGGCCTATCCCGGTACTGGCAGACGAGGCCCCGGCTCCGGCCCGGCGTGTCAATCTGATTATAGATATTCAAGAGCGCATGGCCCAGGGCAAGGGCCCGGCCTATGAACGGTGGGCCAAGGTTTACAACCTCAAACAGATGGCCGCCGCCCTCCAGTATCTGCGGGAGCATGACCTTATGGACTATGAAACGATGGCGGCCAGCACCGAGGCGGTGGTAGAGCGTTTTCATGCTCTCTCCGGGGAACTGCGGGAAACGGAGGCGGCCCTCGAAAAGACAGTCGGGCTTATGGCGGCAACAGTGGAGTATGCCAAGACCCGGCCTATATTTGATGGATACAAGGCGGCCCGGTACAGTAAAAAATATCTGGCCCAGCATGAGGCGGAGCTTTCCGACTATCGGGCGGCAAAGGCGGCGCTCAACGAGCTTTTGGCTGGGGAGAAACTTCCCAAAATGGCGGATATGAAAAAGGCCCGCCAGGAGCTGGCGGGAAAGAAAAAAGCCCTCTATGCCAAGTACCGCAAGGCCCAGGCGGATATGCGGCAGGCCGTGGTGGTCAAAGCGAATATTGATCATCTGTTCGGCGTAACGGACGGACGGGAAAATAAGGCCCAGGAGCGATAGCGACAGGCCGCAGACAACAGGCGCATAGCGCCGGGACTTTGGGACATTTTGTCCCGAAGTCCTGCGGGTTTGGGGAGCTCCCCAACAAGCATTTTTGCGGGGCCAGCGGCCCGGCAAAAATAGCAGGTGTGGCCACACCTGCCCTGCTTGCCATTTCGTGCGCTTCCGCTACATGGCGCAAAAAAACGAAGGTCACGCTTTTGACGCTCTCTCCATTCAGTTTATTTACTAAAAGTGTAATATAGAAGGCAAGTGCTCCATAACAACAGCGAGATTTTTTATGTGAATTTGTTTATTCTCATAAGAGATTAAACCTATTTTTACACATTCTGCAATCGCTCGATTTACACTCCTAATAGGTGTATTTGCTTCGATTGAAAGTTGCTTTTTCGTTAGTTTGTGTAGCTGTCCTTTGTGATTGTAAATAGCTATACACCGTAAAACTCTTTTACGAACAGATAGCAAAGACATTTCCTCTATAAGTTGACCATTGTGTATCAGCTTTTCTGATATTATACGAATAAGCAGTTTTGTGGCTTCAAAATCACTTTTCAACCATTCTAAAAAATCGGTCTGATAAAGTGCTTCTACAATACACTTTTTAGTTGCGGTTATGCTTACAGGTTTGAAGTCATTATAAAATGGCTCTACTTCACCAAATATGCTATTCGATTTATATAAGTAAACAGCGGCGACAGTACCATCATTATTTTGGATAGAGGCTTCTGCTTCTCCCTCAATTAAGAAAAATACATATTTATTTTCATAACCTGCTATAATAATAGGATTTCCGGGATCATAAATTTTTTTCATTAGCTTTTTGCGAATTGTAATCGGCATACGGCCACGAAGTATTTCAGTATCCATAAGCATTTCCTCCAGAATGGGTCACTTGACCTTACTTTATTATACGAATTGGAGTATAATTTTGTCAAGATAAAGGGGTAATATTATGATAAAACCAAAAGCATTAAAAAGAGGAGACACCGTTGCTATTGTGTCGCTATCTTCTGGTATGGGTGGAGAAAAGTCTCTTATCCATAGATATTATACAGGTATTAACAGATTAGAAACTGTATTCGGGCTTCAGGTTATTACAATGCCCAATGCACTAAAAGGGAATGAATACTTATATAATCATCCCGAATTAAGGGCACAGGATTTAATGCAAGCGTTCAAAGACACAACCATTAAAGCGATTATTTGTATGATTGGCGGAGATGATACTATTCGCCTGCTTCCCTATATTGATTACCAAATTATCAGAGAAAATCCAAAAATATTCATGGGCTATTCTGATACAACCGTTAATCATTTGATGCTTTATAAAGCTGGGGTAGTTTCTTTCCACGGGCCTTGTCTCATGGTCGAATTTGCAGAAAACAAGCAGATGCACCAATATACCATTGACTGCATTAAACAAATGCTATTTTCTTGTGCTTCAGAAATGGAAATAAGTTCATGCAATATGTGGACTTCCGAATTTTTAGACTGGGCAGATCCTCAAAACCAAAGGATTGCGAGGAAAATGAAGCCCGAAAAACATGGCTATGAAATATTACAAGGGACAGGTCGAGTTAAAGGAAAACTTCTTGGAGGATGTTTGGGCGTACTTAAAATGGTTATAGGAACAGAAATATGGCCCGCCCTTGACGAATGGGAAAATAAACTCCTGTTTCTTGAAACAGGAGAGGATTATCCTAAACCGGAAGATGTTTGCTACTTCTTAAGAAATCTTGTGGCACAAGGAATTATAGATAAAATAAATGGAATAATCATCGGAAAACCACTGGATGAAAGATATTATGATGAATATAAAAATATTTATATTCAAGTTATAGGAAATGAAGCTAAGCGGCCAGACTTGCCTATTTTATATAATGTAAATTGCAGTCATACATCGCCTGTTTGTATCTTACCTTATGGAGTGATGGCAGAGATAGATTGCGAGCAAAAAAAACTTACCATACTTGAAAATGCCGTCTGCTAATATGATTTTGCTCATTCTCTGAAAGCAGAAAGAAACGGAGATTCCTATTTTAGAACCTCCGTTTCTCTGGCTTTCTTAATCCCCTCGGCTGTGGCCTCCATAACAACAAGCTCTTTTTCATTCATAGAGTCTAAAAGTACATCAATGTGTTTTCGACAACTGTTTCCGCCACGGTTGTTCTCTGTATAAAAAAATTGATCTACGGAAATATCAAACAGCGTGACGAGCTTAAAAAATAAATTGAAGCTGGGGTGCTGGCCTTTGTTTTCAATATTCATAATAGTTCGATCAGTCTTGCCGACTAACTCAGCGACATAGGCTTGCGTCCACCCCTTTTCTTCTCTTGCTTGTTTTAGTGCCAAACCGAGCCCATGAAAGTCAAATCTTCGTTCATCTTGGTTCATTCTCATATCACCCTATATCATTGTACATTTCAGGTTAGATTATGAGAATGTAATTAAATTTTATGTAATGGGCTATTTTATTTCACTAACACTGTCGAACAGCGGTAATAAAAAAAACCGTTGTTTCGGCGGCTGGATTACTACGCGCCAAAACAAAATACAGTAGCCTTACGGCGGTTTTGAAATAACAAATTTCAGACCGCCGTTTTCTTTTTGAAAAATGAGAATACGGAGGGCGTATTAAAGTCGCCCTTTTTTAAGGACACGGCGGAATTTTGGAGGTATCGCCGTGTCTATTTTTGCGTTTTTTCACAGCACCCATGATCTGTATCAGCTAAAAAAAGTGTAGCGCCCCCTCCGGGCCAGTCTGGTTATGAATGTGAAATTAGACGGTACATAAATGAATATGTAACTTCATGCGTCTGTGCGGCTTTGTGTCGCCCAGGCGCTTTTTTGTACTTCGAGACAAATTGTCCCGAGGTGCGGGGCGGCTCCCCGGGATGCCGCTCCCCACCGAGCCCCGTTTCGCTCACTCATCCACCCAACACCGAAACGGAGGTTTATTTATGACTACAATCAATCTGAAGGATTTTTATTATTGGTACACACAGGATCAGTTTATCGAGGTTTCTGACGAGGTAGCCGAAGTATTTGTGGCTGATACCCGGCACGAAATGGCCTACCAGCGGCGGCTCTCCCGGCATAAGGCGCAGTATTCTCTGGACTGCGATGACGGGATCGAATATTCCGCCTGCCTGCATGAGCCCACCCCGCAGGAACTGCTGGAGCGTATGGAAATGTTCTGCCGTCTGTGGAACGCCCTTAACTCCCTGCCCGAAGTCCAGGGCCGGAGGATCGACGCCCACATCATTCTTGGAAAAAGCATCAAGGAAATTGCCGAGGCTGAGGGTGTACATGAGGAGTCTGTCCGCCAGTCCATCAAACGGGGGCTGGAGCGCATGAAAAAAACTTTTTAATTTTTTTCATTTTCCCCACTTGGAAATGATGAAAAAATGTCTCGGTTTATGAGAGGAGGTTTTCTTCTCAGCACAGATGAACAGGAGCGGCCCCGGGCATAGTGCGGGGAGCCGGGCGGCGGGTGCGCTGTGACTTTCTCCATTGGGAAACGAGCGAACAACACCAACGCCGCAAATGGGCCGGGCCATCCCAGGGCCACGATCCGCCGCAGGACAGGCTGGCCGCCTGTCCCTCCGGGCCGCCCTCTCATCCGTGTGGGATCGCCGTCCCGAGTATCGTTGTCTTTGGACAGGTCAAGAAAATGTGGGCGGCGATCCCTTAATTTTAGGAAAGCGAGGTACAGTCTATGAACTATGATCCAGCAGAATTGGCGGCCCTGTTATCTGAGCCGTGGAGTAACGGTTCCTGCAGGGGCTATATGATTATGGCAATGGAAAACTGCGGCTTTGTGGGTGATGACATCCGCCGTATCATGGCCGAGCTCCATGAGCTGTTTGACTTCGTTTCTTTGGAGGAGGCCGAGGCCCACTACCAGAAAAGCCCCTACTGACTTCGAGACATTGTGTCCCGATGTGGAGCAAGACAAGAGGGCGGCACTGTTTCGGTGCCGTCCTCTTGCGTTTCCCCACAGGACAGACGGGAGGCGGTTTATTGATTTGAGAGGAGGTTTTACCGTGAGATTAAATGCACAGGTATTGGAACAAATGAAAAGCGTTGATATTGGCGCAGTGGCTCCCGAGTCCCTGGCTGATGTGAGCGGTATGACCTTTAACAACGCTCTCCCCAAAGAGGAGCGCATCGCCTGTTTCCTGCAGGCTGTTAAAAATCCATACTGCTTTTGCATTGGCGGTGTCGGTGTAAAAATTGAATTTGCGGAAAGCGGGCCGTCCTTGCAGGACACGCTGACAGACTTTCTGCTCCGGCAAAAAAGCGGGCTGTAACTTTGGTTATGGCCTGTTTGCTACTTCGAGACAAAGTGTCCCGATGCAAAGGCATCCTTGTTGTCCTGCCCGGGCAGAGTTATAATATAGATGTAATGTGATAGGGAAGGAGGAACAATGGCACGAACAAAAAACAGAGGATTTCAGCAGAGTTTCTCTCCCTCTTATGCTGTCCGCCGCTGGCGGCTGGGCGCATACATCCGGCTCTCCAAAGAGGATTTGAAAAAGGCCCGGGAGGGTAAAGACGACAGCAACAGCGTAAAAAATCAGCGTGACCTGCTGGGAGACTTTTATTTCAAACACCAGGACGAATTTGAAAGCATTACCGAGTATGTGGATGACGGACACACAGGAACAGACGCCAACCGGGAGGACTTCCAACGGCTCCTTGCCGATGTTATGAGCGGCAAAATAAACTGTGTGATTGTGAAAGACCTTTCCCGTTTCGCAAGAAATTACAGCGATGCTGGCAGTCTGATTGACAACCTGTTTGTACAGATGGGTGTCCGCTTTATCAGCCTTGCCGAAAATGTGGACAGCTACCGTGACCCGGACAGCGTTTCCAGTATCATCGTCCCGATTACGAATGTAATGAACGATCAATACTGTTATCAGACCTCAAAGAAAATCCGGCAGGTATTCGATTATAAGCGGCGCAACGGCCAGTACATCGGCTCCTTTGCTCCCTATGGTTATCTGAAAGACCCGAAAGACAAGCACCAGTTGATCGTCGATCCCGATGCGGCTGAAATTGTAAAGCTCATTTATGATTTATGCCTGCAGGGTATGGCGAGGCGGGCTATGGTTTACTATCTGAACGATCACGGCATCCCAAGCCCCACAACATACCGCAGGGAAAAGGGCCTGCCTGCCAGTTCAACATCGGACAATCCCCTGTGGGGCGACAAAATTGTGACCCTCATTCTTACCAATCCGATTTATACCGGGGATTTGGTACAGGGCCGCCGCCGGGTGAAAAGCTACAAAGTACACCAGATTGAACAAGTACCGGAGGAGGAATGGGTGCGGGTGTCCGATACCCATGAGGCCATCATAGACCGGGAAACATTTGAAAAGGTGCAGGCCCTCTTAAAGCGTGATACCCGGACGGCTCCCCGGAAAAAGGAGCTCCACCTGTTCAGCGGTTTCCTCCGCTGTGCAGATTGTGGGAAATCCGTTACCCGGAGCCAAAGCGGGCAAAGCTACCGTTATCTTTGCTCTACCTACAAAAACCGCTCCCGGACTGCCTGCACCATGCACGCCATCAAACATGAACGGCTGGAGGCCGCTGTCCTGTTCGCTGTGCGGCAACAGGTACATCTGGCGGTTTCCTACTCCGAGATTATTGCCCGTATCAATTCGGCCCCTGTCAAAAAAAGCCAGTCTTTCCGGCTGGATGATCTGATAGCCGCCAAGGAGCGGGAACTGGCAAAAGTTACCCGGTATAAACAGTCTCTTTATCAAGACTGGAAAGATGGGGAAATTACCCAGCAGGACTACCGGGATATGAAAGCCGATTATGAACGCCAGGCCGCATCCCTCTCGGATATTCTATCCCGGCTGACCGCTGAACGGGCGGAACTGGCAAACGGTGTTGACAACGAGCATCCCGCTCTTGTGGCCTTTATGAAATACCAGAACATTGAAACGCTTAACCGGGAAATTCTGATTGAACTTGTAGACCATATCAAGGTTTACGAAAACGGCAATATCAGCGTGAAATTTAAGTTTTCAGATGACCTCCGCCGGATTGCCGAGTACATTGAAATCAACACCACTCAAAACCCCGCTGTGGCGGGCTGATTCCCGCCACAAACCTTTCTGACAGTGGGTATTCTTAAAAAGAAACATTCATATGGAGAATTTATTATATCTTTGGCATATGAAAAATTTGGAAAGCAATGAAGGTACATTATTTTCTAAATATTTTAATCAAGATAGTGATTTAAAAACGATAGCAATATATGGTTTGGGAAAATTAGGAACTCTTTTTTATAACGAGATAAAAAGATTACCTGTACATATAAAATATGGGATTGATAGGGAAAAGAAGAATTTTGATTCTATAATTATTAAAAAAGTAGATGAAAAATTAGATGATGTGGATTGTGTAGTAGTGGCAATTTTAAAGAATTATAAAAATATAAAAGACCAATTAGAAGAGATTTATCCAGGAAGAGTGGTAACTTTAATTGACTTAATTCGTGGAGAGGGTGCATGAAAAATATTTATGACATAAGGGCAGAAAAAGATTTATATTTTTTGTTATCAGAAGATCTATCAACAGGCACATTTTCTATACACGAGAATGTTGCAATCATCATATATCTATACTATGAAGAAACGTTAGAAAGATATTTAGATTATTTAAAAAATATACCAAAGAACATTCAGATTTATATTGTAACGAGTAGTGAGAATGTATATAAAACAATCGAACAATTGATATTGAAAAAGGGAGAACAAAAGATTGAATTAGTAATAAAAGAAAACAGAGGGAGAGATATAAGTGCATTATTAGTTGCATGTCGGGAAATTTGCCTGAGACATAAGTATATTTGTTTCATCCATGATAAAAAAAAGAAAGATTATATTCCAGAAACAGATTTTTGTTTATGGATGGACAATCTATGGGGAAATACATTAGGGAGTGAAAATTATATATTAAATGTATTGAATTTGTTTGAAAGTAATGAACAAATTGGAGTTTTGGCTCCACCTGAACCCATGGGACAATATTTGAATGTATGGTATGTCAATGGATGGGGGAAAAATTTTGAGTTAACTCAAAAACTGGCAAAGGAATTGAATTTACATTGCAATTTAAGTATTGATAAATCTCCCATAACGTTAGGAACTGTTTTTTGGGCTAGAAGTGATGCTCTCCAGAAAATTTTAAAAAAAGAGTGGAAATATGAAGACTTTGATGAGGAACCATTAAAGGATGATGGTACGATTAGCCATGTTATAGAAAGAATCATAGGATATGTAGCTCAGGATGCTGGGTATGATGTAGGCACAGTAATGAATCTTTCTTATGCAAGTAAATTACTATCTTATACTCAGAGAAATTTTTGGACAGCAAGTCAGCTGATACAAAATGGTTATGGATTATCCAATATTGAAAAATTTTCTGTCAAATCAAAGGAATTATTTCATTTTTGTATGAAATATGAAAAGGTATATTTATATGGGGCTGGAAAAATAGGAAAATGTTGTTTGCATTTATTGCGGGCAGGAGGATTTGAACCAAAAGGATATATTGTATCTCATCTAAATTCCAACCATAGACAAGAGGTGGAAGGAGTTTCCATAGATTTGCTAGAAAATATCAATGGTGTTGAAAAGATAGGAATTATTATAACCGTAGATATAAATTTGCAATCAGAAATTGAAAATAATTTGCAATCAAGAGGACTAACAAATTACATAAAATATATAGAAAAGGATTGAATATATGAAGAATAAGCTTACTAAAAATATATCCATAAAAACAAATTTATTTTCAATAATTTCACTAATATTATGTGGTTTTAGCTGCTATTTTATTTATACAGAAGTGAAAAATAAAAAACATCAACAAGATCAACAAAACCGGATTCATGTGCTTTCTGACCATTTTCAATTACTAAATCATTGGTTGGAACTCAAGAATGAGGGCAAGAATTTAGTTACTTATTTTAAAGATATGGGATATCATCACATAGCTATTTATGGCATGGCAGAACTCGCCAACCGTCTGTGTGAGGAGTTAGAGGGCAGTTCGGTTTGCGTTGATTATGGAATAGACCGAGATATTGCATGTACCATTGGACGAATGGACACCGTGTATTTTCCAGAGGATGATTTGCCGGAAACGGATGTAATTGTAGTTACGCCATATTCTTCTTTTGATGTGATCAAAGAAATTTTGGAAAAGAAAGTAAGCTGCCCAATTGTTTCATTGGAAGATGTTGTATGGAGTGTTTAAATTTGAGAATAAAACATGCAAGCTGGCCTGGATGATGGATTCAGTGTTTCAGGAAAGAGGAAAACATGATTAAGATAATTTCTTTTTATTTGCCACAATTCCATGAGATACCAGAAAATAATGACGTATGGGGAAAAGGATTTACGGAATGGACCAATGTAAAAAAAGCCTATCCGTTGTTTTTTAGACATAATCAGCCAAGAAAACCTTTACATGAAAACTATTATAATCTTTTGGATGACGGGGTTATGGACTGGCAGGTTAAGCTGGCAAAAAAAGCTGGAATCTATGGGTTTTGTTTCTATCATTATTGGTTTGGGGGTAGGATGGTTCTGGAGAAACCGGTGAAAATACTACTTGAGAACAAACAAATTGATTTCCATTTTTGCTTTTCCTGGGCAAATGAACCATGGACGAAAACTTGGCATGGAGCAGGAGGAAAAAAGGAAATCAGTATTCCACAAGTTTATGGAGGCGAAGAAGAATGGAAGGCGCACTATGAGTATTTTCGGCCTTATTTTATGGATGAAAGATACATAAAAAAAGAGAATCGTCCGATTTTATTGATTTATCGTTTGAGAAATATTCCTCACTTTAATGATCGGATTCGCTTTTGGAACGAGTGTGCAAAAAGGGATGGATTCGATGGTATTTTTGTTGTATCTATGAATATTTGCCGTGAAAATGCAGGAAAAAGTCGCTGGGTAAATGGGGAAGTAGATTTTGAACCAAATAAATCTAGGGCTGAAATCATGCAGAACCCTTTCTTTTTGCAGCCTAAAGAGGGAAAAAGCTTGTTTTGGAACCGTTATGCAGTTCGGTCTGCCAGTTATAAGAAGGTGAATGAAAAAATGCTTCAGACACCTCATGGAAAAAATCAATTTCGGACTGTATTTGTCGATTTTGATGATTCTCCAAGACGGGGAATAAGAGCTGTTATAACAAAAGGCTCTACACCTGGAAAATTTGGAAAATATCTCAGAAAAGCTATCCAAAAAAGTAAAAAGGAAGGTAATTTTTATTTGTTTATTAATGCCTGGAATGAATGGGGAGAAGGAAATTATCTGGAGCCGGATACCAGGCATGGATATAGTTATCTAAGGCAAATAAAACGGATCTTACAGGAGGAAGACTGTGATTAAAGTATCAGTAGTCATACCTGTTTACAATGGAGAGGCATATTTAGAAGAATGCATGGACAGTATCCTTTTTCAAACTTTAAAAGAAATTGAAGTAATCTGTGTGGATGACGGTTCAACTGACCATTGTTCTGAATTGTTACAGAAATATAAAGAGATGGATAGCCGGGTGAAGGTTATTATAAACCAACGAAACTATGGACCAGGAACATCCCGCAATAAAGGTTTGGAAAAGGCAAGAGGAAAATATGTGATATTTTTAGATGCAGATGATGTGTTTGAGAAAGAACTGTTGGAGCTGGCTTTTTCCAGAGCAGAAATTTATCAAACAGACATTTGCATTTTTCGAGAGGATGAGTTTAGCGATTCCATAAAAAAACGTACCGAGTATCCTTATTCCCGTTTTTCCATAGAGAAATTAGAGAAAAGAGGAGTTTTTTCGCCAAACGATGTGAAAGATGTTCTCTTTAATCTGTGGAATGGATGGGCATGGGACAAGCTGTTTTTGAGGGAGTTTGTTCTGGAAAATGGACTTTGGTTTCAGGAAATGTGGTCGTCAGAGGATGGCTTTTTTGTCCATGCAGCCATGGCTTCGGCAAAGAGATTGACCTGTTTAAATAAGGTTTTGGTTCATCACAGAGTCAACCGGTCTTCTAGTACTTCTAACAGCAAAGATAGTTCTTGGGAATGTTGTTGTTTCTATTTGGAGAAATTGTATGCCTATTTAACTCAAAAGGGCTTGTATGAAACTTTTGAAAAAAGTTTTATCAACTGGGTTCCAGCCTTTTTATATTGGAATTTTTTGACTTTAAAGGAAGCCAATCGAAATCAATTATTTTACAAAATGAAAAATCATATTTGGACTGTCTTTGAGTTGACAAAATATGACCGCAGACAATTCTATAATCCATTTTATTATTGGATGATTCATACAGTCAAAGCAAGTGACTGTTTTGAAGAATGTAAAATCCCTGTAGATAAAACAGGAAGGTGGATGTTCATGTTCCGGGAAAATGAGGAGAAGATGGAAGCATTGTTTCGGTATATGGAAAAGAGACAATACAAGGGAGCTGTATGGGGAGCAGGGGAAAGAGGGATTGTATTTTTAGACAGATATGGCGGAAGAAAAGAATTAAAAAAGGTGTTTGATAAAGACGGTAAGAAGACAGGACAAGTCATAAAAGGCGGGTATTTAGTGGAAACTTTTAACGATTCTTCTTGCAAGGAAATTGATTTGATCATTGTTACAAATACGGATTATTACGAATCTATAGTATCGGATGTAAAGAAAACTTGTTCAAATATCCAAGTGTTTGATCTGGAGGCATATCAGGACCCTGTATTGTCCTTTCCGTTTCGCTTGGAGGAATGGATTCAATAGTTTTGGGAGGAAACTGATTTATGAAAAAGGCAGACATATGTTATAAAATCAACAAAATTCAGTCAGCATTGCAGGATGAACAATCCAAAATTTTGTTTGATGCAAGATTAAATTACAGCATTACCAAGAACAATCGATTGTTTTATGAAGCAGTAGACTCATTTGAAAACAAATGGTATTGTCCGGAACTGGAGCAATTTTTGTCGAGAACCAATGGTAAGGAAATAATTCTTTGGGGATGGGGATATCATGGCAGGGAGACTAAGCGTGTATTGGATTTATGTCATTGTACCATCCATTATTTATGTGATCGTGATGAACATAAAATTGGCACAAAGATCGAAGGCATTTCGGTTATTTCTCCAGAGGAAGTTTTTGAAAATCATAGAGATTCTTCTGTAATTATTGGGTCAGAGAGGTATAAAGACCAGATGAGACAGGAATTATTGCTTCATAATTTCCCGGAAAGGAATATTTTGTATCCCTGTTATGACCATTTGCAGGCACAGACAGATAAGAAGCAGTATTTTGATGTTTTTGGTCCGGTGGAGAATGAGGTATTTATTGATGCAGGCGCTTATGATGGGAATACGATTTTGAATTTTGTAAATTGGTCAGAGGAAAAATATCAAAAAATTATTGCAATGGAACCGTTGAGGGAAATGAAGGAGAAAATCGATTCCATGTGTAAAAAGAACAATTTGGAACGCATTGTTATAGAAGAGGCAGCAGCATGGGACAAGGAGGAGGAACTCTTTTTTACAGAGGACAGAGCCGGGTCCAGAGTGGAAACAAAGGGAAACCTGTGTATACAAGGAAAAACGATTGATAGCTTGTCTATAAAAGATAAGGTTACTTTTATTAAGATGGATGTGGAGGGAAGCGAATTAAAAGCTTTGGAAGGAGCGAAACAAACGATCCAAAGAGATTGTCCTCGGCTGGCAGTCAGCCTTTATCATAAGCCGGAAGATATTATTGACCTGCCATATTATATTTTAGAATTGGTTCCAGATTATAAATTTTATATCAGACATTATACTTCGAATTGGAATGAGACTGTTTTATATGCAGTTTTCCATTCAAGTCAGAATAAAGCAGAATAAAGAAACTTAATATGGGAGGGATTATGTATCAATGTATTTTGTGGGGAGACGGGAGAGATTATGATCGATACATAAATGCAGTTCGATACCAGGAATTATCCGGCCACATTCATGTGATGGGGATTACATCAAAGGCAACCATTTACAGAAAAATTGACGGATATGCTTTTATCCACAAGAGTCAGTTGGGAGATTATGATTTTGATCTTTTGATTATTATGAGCGTCAGTCATTTGGAGGAAATTCGGTCGGAAGCGGAAACGATGGGAATCCATGAGGAGAAAATTCTATCCTGTGAGGTGTTTTCTCTGCCAAATCTGGATTTGGATAAATATATGGAGATCAAGAAACGGAAACTGACTATTTTTTCCAATATTTGTTGGGGTGGGATTGTTTATTCCCGTTTAAAACTGAAGTTCCGGTCTCCACTCATCAATTTGTACATTCTGGACTGGGATTATATCAAGCTGCTGGAAAATCCAAAAACGTATATGGAACAGCCATTGGTTTTTGAAAAGTGGCAGTGGAATGATCTTCAGAACCGGGAAATTCCGGTATGTATGTGTGGGGATGTTCGTATTTATTTTAGCCATTACAGCAATTTTGAAGAGGCAGACCAGATATGGAATAAACGAAAAAGGAGAATCCACTGGGAGGATATTTTTGTCATGATGTATACGAATCATAGGGATGTGGCACAAGCATTCACAAAACTTCCCTATGAGAACAAGGTGTGTTTTGTGCCTTTTGAGACAAAGGAGAACTCCCTTTTTTACATGGATTATCAGCATCAAAATGAGATGAAAGCCGTGGATCTTTGGACTATAGTAAACGGAACGGCATCTGGAATCTACAAATACTATAATCTTTTGGATTTACTCCATGGCGACCGGATAAAAGGCAGGCTGGAATAGGAGAAAATGAATGATAAAGGTATCTGTAATTGTTCCTGTTTTGAATGGGATAAGTTATATAAACGAGTGTATGGACAGTCTGATTTCACAGACCTTAAAGGAAATAGAGATCCTTGTAATTGATGCAGGGTCAACGGACGGAACATTGGAGATACTGGAAGAGTATGTTCAAAAAGACAGCCGGGTTATGCTGCTTCATTCGCAGCAAAAGAGTATGGGGCATCAGACAAACCTGGGAATCCAGACGGCATCGGGAGAGTACATCGGATTTTGTGAAGCAGATGATTATTTGGCATCCGGTATGCTGGAACATTTGTACCAGACTGGAAAGAGTAAAGATCTTGATTTTATTAAATCGGATTTTGACATGTTTGTTACCAGTTCAGAAGGCCGGATTTTTCTGAATTATCATATTTTGCCTCCTGAAAAAAGAGCGTTGTATGGAAACGTGATTCATCCAAAAGATCATCCGGATTTGCTTCACCGGGATGTGAATATGTGGAATGGAATCTATAAGCGCAGATGGATTTTGGAAAATAAAATCCGGTTGAATGAAACGCCAAAAGCGGCATTTCAGGATGTGGGTTTTATTTTACAGACGTTTCTTCTGGCAGACCGGGGGATGTATGTGCATGAGGATGCCAATAAATACCGGCGTGACAATATAAACTCTTCCGTATATGACCAGCAAAGTCTGTTGTTTGTGGTACAGGAGTTTGCATTTTTCATGGGAATTTTACAAGAGCGGCAGATAGCAGAGAAAAGGACTCTGGCTGTCATTTTAAAACGTTTCCTTGGATTGTTCTGCGGATTTTACAGACGGCTGCCGGAATGGCCTTTGGTTTCGGAAGAAACGAAGGAGGCTGTGGGAAGGTTCAAAGGATTGCTGGAAAAATGTTATTCCTGTCTGGATTATGGGGATTTGCTGTATGAGGGGCTGGATACGTCTATAGAGTTAAAGATGCTTTTGGAGGACCATCCATTGCTGGATGGTTATGAAAGACAGCTGGAACAAATCCGAAGAAAAAGTTTAAATGATTTTTACACTTATGTAATGAAATATGAAAAAGCGGTGATTTTTGGAGCGGGGGAGAGAGGGATGTCTTGCTTGGGACTGCTTCAAAGAAATCAATATCAAGGAGTGATCGGCTTTTGTGATAACAATTCGTCCTTATGGGGAAGCCGGCGAATGGGATTGGAGATTTTGTGTCCGGACAAGGTGGAAAAAGAGGGGGTTCTTTTTATTGTTGCTCATGGGGATGATGGACGGTGGAAACAGATTTATGACCAGCTGATTTCCATGGGAGCAGATGCAAAACAGATCTGCAGGGCAGCAGATGTAATTCCACATCATGCTTTGGAATTAAGGTTAGGGGAGGAATGACATGGCAAGAGTAATACCAGTGGTGACGACAACGGATCGTTCTTATGTTTTAAACTGTTATGTTGCGATTTTTTCCATTATTCAGGCATCAAACAAGGAAGATTTCTACAAGATTCATGTATTGATAACCGATTTATCAAAGGAAGATACAGAACTTTTGGAGAGCTTATCCGGGGAAAATGTTTCGGTTACATGTATGGAGATTTCGGATGTGGTAAGGAATGCCGGACTGCAGCAGGTGCTTCATTTTCCGGTACAGACCTATTACCGGATGTTTATTCCTCTGGTGCTGCCAGAGGAGAAAAAGATTCTCTATTTGGACTCGGATCTGTGTGTTCTTCGTGATGTTGCAGAACTGTATGGGTGTGATTTGGAGGGACATGCAGTGGGGGTTGTGAGGGATGTGCCTTGTCCTCATTTGGATGGACATGACAGAGAGCTTGGGGATTTCAGCTGTGAAAAAACATTCAATTCTGGTGTGCTGTTAATGGATACAGAGGCTTTTGAGAGGGAGCATATTCGGGAAAAATGTCTGGCCCTGTTACTGGAGGATTATAAGAGGGAAGAGAGAAAGCTTATTTATGCGGATAATGATGCCCTAAACATGGTTTTATATGAAAAGGGTAAGATGCTGGAGGATGGATGGAATTTTCAGTGGCAGTATTTAAACGATCCAGAGATTATTTATGAAGGCCACAGAGACCGGTATCTGGCCACAGCAAAAAATCCATATATTGTACATTTTGCAGGGAAAATAAAGCCCTGGACCCATCCGGATTATCCTCTGGCCAATGTGTTTTGGGACCTTGCACAACAGACAAAGGTTTATGGAAAAATTGTTTATAAAAATATAGTGGATCTTCAGAGACAGAAATCTGCTTTTGATTGTTTTGAAAATTATCAGTTTCCTTTTTCTCTGATTCCTGCAGACAGCCGGATTGCCTTATATGGCGCTGGTGAGGTAGGGAAAGCATTTTTTGGACAGATGGAGCTTTTGCACTATGGGGAGATTTCTTTGTGGGCGGACCGTGATTATGAGAAGCTGGAAAAGAAGGGATTTTCGGTGGAGGCTCCGGCAGAACTTCTGAAAAAAGAAGAGGAGTATTCCCATGTGATCGTTGCCATAGAAAGCAAGAAAACCGCCGATGGGATTATAAATGAATTGAAAAAAATGGGGATTCCAGGAGAGAAACTTGTTTGGTCTATGTACAGGAAGGCTAAGAAAAAATAGCATTAAGAAGATGGTAAGAGAGGGATGTAACCAGTAGAAATGGAAGCAGCGGACGGGAAACAACAAGTGAAAGAGGATGAGGTGAATGAAGACCATAATACTTGGAGCTGCCGGGTTTATCGGGAGAAATCTGGCGGAAAAGCTGGCTAAGAAAGAGGAAGATCCTATCACATTCGTAGACCGTAACGGGGATGTCTTGAGGGAAATGAAAGGGCAGAAAGGCAGTAGAATCCAGATAAAAGAGATAGATCTGGTCAGACAAGAAAATTATGATGAAGTGCTTCTGGGACAAGATGTGGTTTATCATTTGATCAGTACCACTGTGCCGACTACTTCCAATCAGCAGATTCCTCAGGAGATCAGTGACAACGTGGAGCTGACTTCCAGACTGTTGGAATCCTGTGTGAGATGCGGAGTGAAAAAGGTGGTTTATCTTTCTTCTGGAGGAACGGTTTATGGGATGAATCAAGTGTGTCCGTTAAGGGAAGGAATGGAGACAAATCCTATTAATTCTTATGGCGTTCAGAAGGTAATGAATGAAAAGTTATTGTATTTGTATCAATATTTATATGGATTAGATTACCGGATTATACGGCTGTCAAATCCCTTTGGTCCTTATCAGCGGCCGAACGGAATCCTGGGTGCAGTGACTACTTTTACATATAAGGCGTTAAAAGGGGAGGAGATTGTTGTATATGGAGATGGTTCTGTGGTCCGGGATTATATCTATATTGAGGATGCGGTAAAGGCGATTTTGAATATTGCAGACGATGAAGGGGAAGATCGGCTATATAACGTGGGAAGCGGAATTGGAACCAGTTTGTGCCAGCTTTTAAAAATAATTGAGGATACGTTAGGGCTTCCATTGCGAGTCCGCTATGTGCCAGGGAGAGCGGTGGATGTGCCGGTAAATTATCTGGATATTTCCAGATACGAGATGAAATTTGGGAGATTTGATGTGTTGTCTTTACAGGAAGGAATCCGGAGGACAGCAGATTTTATGATGCGTGAGTATCTTTCTTGTGGCTGACAGAAGGGGAACGGAAATGTGAAATATCTACAAAAACGTTTTTGGAAAATAGTGGAACGCAGCATGGGAGAGAACGGGTATAAAGCTGACACGAATATCAAGCATGATTTACTTCAAAAATGATTTAGTTCAAGATTCATGTAACGCTTTACGAATACAGCGTTTCTAATATAGCGTTTATCGGCATGAAAAAGATCAGGAGGACAGCAAAATGTATTATGCAAAAGATCTGGTACATGAGTTAAAACAAGCCAGACAGATCGTTGTGTTTGGAGCGGGAATCATGGCTTTGGGGGTAGTCAGCTGTCTCATGGAACCGCCGTATGATCTGAACCTTAAATGTTGTCTGGTATCCGATAAAAGGGGAAATCCGGATTTGGTGGCAGGGGTTCCTGTTCTTGATTTTCAGGAGGCGGAAGGGAAGCTTGAAAAAGATGTATTGGTGGTTATTGCAGCTGTGGATAAGAACCTGGCTTCCATGGAGAAAAGCCTTCACGACCACGGTTATAACCGATTGATTTCTCTTACCTATGAAGGGGATCTTTGGAGTCTCATTCGGGGGAATCTTTACTGGGAATGGCGGAAAAAGGAGGGGAAGCCATATTTGACCCTGGAAGAGGAATTGGAAAAAAGGGTGGAATCTGCATGGGAAAAAGAGGGCGAGATGCAGAGGGAACCTTTTTCTAAGCCGGGAAAGGTGGTTCATGTTTACCGGGCCTGCTGCCATGTGGACCGAAGGTTAAAGGAAGATTTATCTAGGTATTCCTGGGAGATTCCCATCCAGGCAGGGGCTAGGCTGACTGGGGAGCGAATCTGTGAAATTTGCGATGACACAGGAGAGCATATTTCTTATAAAAACCGACAGTACTGTGAGCTGACTGCACT
>QXWR01000070.1 GCA_009911065.1 Clostridiaceae bacterium
GCGGAAGAAGGGAGTGCCAGCGGCCTGGGAGAAATATTGTTCCCAGGCAATCCAATAAACCCATATTTCAAAGGTAAGAATTACAATAGAAGTAAAAAAACGAATTACCCGCTTGTATTGTTCATAATTTTTCATTAGATATTCATCTAACCTCCGATAATCGCCCTTATAGGAAGTTCCTGGAAAATATCGATAAAAGTGGGAGAATATTCTATAATTTACCAAGAAATATAAACCATAATATCTAAAATTACTCATATAAAGCTTATTAAGTGGGGAAATAATAAAATGAAATCGTACTGAAAAAAAGGATATATTTGCGTTGATTTCTGAATAAATAGACATATAAAAGAATAAAAATACAACCAAGCCACATTCCTCTGAAACCCGCAAATAAACAGCCAAGCCTCTTGCTTGATCAACAAAGCATTTCCTTCATGGATAATTCGGAAAAGTTCTGGAAATAACTCAAAATAACTTTAAAAAACCTTAATTGAATTATGAGCTATTGTGTGATATAGTACAGAAGAATGTAAGAAAACGGCGATTATAGCAGAGAAATAAAGGAGAATTTGATGAAAGGGATTATTCTTGCCGGAGGTTCCGGTACGCGCCTCTATCCGTTGACAAAAGTTACGTCCAAGCAACTGCTTCCCATTTATGATAAACCGATGATTTATTATCCGTTGTCAGTTTTGATGAATGCAGGCATTCGGGATATTTTGATTATTTCCACACCAGAGGATACTCCCCGATTTAAGGCGCTGTTGGATGATGGAGCGCAGTTTGGAGTCCACCTGCATTATGCGGTTCAGCCCAGTCCAGATGGTCTGGCACAGGCATTTATTATTGGCGCAGATTTTATAGGCAATGATTCAGTGGCCATGATTTTGGGAGATAATATTTTTCATGGACAGGGACTGAAGAAGCGGCTTCGTGCAGCATCAGCGAAAGAAAAGGGAGCTACAGTATTTGGTTATTATGTGGATGATCCGGAAAGATTTGGTATTGTAGAATTTGATCAGAAGGGAAAGGCGGTTTCCATTGAGGAAAAGCCAGCAAAACCAAAATCAAATTATTGTGTAACAGGGCTGTATTTTTACGATAACCGGGTCGTGGAATATGCGAAGAATTTAAAGCCGTCTGCCCGCGGCGAATTGGAGATTACAGATTTAAACCGGATATATCTGGAAAATGGAGAATTAGATGTAACCTTGCTCGGACAGGGATTTACCTGGCTGGATACAGGAACACATGAATCCTTGGTGGAAGCGACCAATTTTGTCAAGACCATTGAAAGCCATCAGCATCGGAAGATTGCATGTTTAGAGGAGATTGCATGGCTGAACGGATGGATAAGTAAAGAACAGGTTCTCAAGACTTATGAAGTGTTAAAAAAGAATCAGTATGGTCAGTATCTCAAAGATGTTTTGGATGGAAAATATATTGACAAACTTCATAATCTGTAAACAGAGAAAATTTTACAATTATTAATTTGTCTAATTAATTTGTCAAGAGAAAGGAATAACAGCCATGAAATATATTGTTACCGGCGGCGCCGGATTTATTGGAGGAAATTTTGTTCATTATATGGTAGAAAAGTATCCAAATGATGAGATAATCAACCTGGATGCCCTTACGTATGCCGGCAATTTGGAGACCTTAAAGCCTGTGGAGGATAAGCCAAATTATAAATTTGTAAAAGGAGATATTGCAGACCGGGAGTTTATTTTCAAGTTATTTGAGGAAGAAAAGCCGGATATAATTGTAAATTTTGCAGCAGAAAGCCATGTGGACCGCTCTATTTCTGACCCAGGTATTTTTGTGCGGACCAATGTCATGGGAACTACCACTCTTTTGGACGCATGTAAGGAATTTGGCATAAAACGTTTTCATCAGGTTTCCACAGATGAGGTTTATGGTGACTTGCCACTGGACCGTCCGGATCTGTTCTTTACAGAGGAAACCCCTCTGCATACTTCCAGCCCTTATTCATCATCCAAAGCCAGTGCGGATTTATTTGTAATGGCTTATTACCGCACTTTTGGCATTCCGGTATCAATTTCTCGCTGTTCAAACAACTATGGACCTTATCAGTTCCCGGAGAAGCTGATTCCCCTGATGATCAGCCGCGCCCTTGCTGATGAGCGATTACCTGTATATGGAAATGGCGCCAATGTTCGGGACTGGCTTCATGTATATGACCATTGTCAGGCGATTGATTTGATTATTCAAAAAGGCGCAGACGGATGTGTATACAATATCGGCGGACATAACGAGAGGACGAATCTACAAGTAGTAAAGACGATTCTTCACACGTTGGACAAGCCGGAAAGCCTGATTCAGTATGTAACAGACCGTCCAGGACATGATATGCGCTATGCCATTGATCCGGCGAAGCTGGAAAAAGAACTGGGATGGGAACCAGTGTACAATTTTGACACAGGAATGAAGCAGACCATTGAGTGGTATCTGAACAATCGGGAGTGGTGGGAGCATATTATCAGCGGCGAATACAACAATTATTTTGACCGCATGTATGGAGAGCGCCTGAAATAGTAAAATAGAATGTAGGTCCAGTTTGATAGGCATAGCCTTACACTGTAAAATCCGTCTGGCTGTGCCGTGACATAGGAAGATGTTATAGATCCTATTGAGGTGTTATATCTAAGAAAGGATACAGCCAAATAATACCACAATAGGATATAACTTCATTACGTTGCATATTAGAGCAAAAATATGGGTTTTGGACAAAAGGAAAGGAACATCATAAAATATGGGAATGAGAGTTTTGGTGACAGGAGCCAAAGGACAGCTTGGCACAGATTTGATGGATGAATTGAAAAAGCAAGGGCTGGAAGGAATCGGTGTGGATGTGGAGGAAATGGATATTACAGATCCAGAGGCATGCCGCCGTGTAATTTCCCAGGCAAATGTAGATGCGGTCATTCATTGCGCTGCATATACTGCAGTAGATGCGGCAGAAGATCATGTAGAACTGTGTCATAAAATTAATGGAGAAGGCACTCGCAATGTAGCCAGGGCATGTAGAGAGTCCAATGTAAAATTGATGTATCTCAGTACAGATTATGTGTTTGACGGCGGCGGAACCCGTCCCTGGGAACCAGATGACTCCCGAGCACCGCTGAATGTGTATGGGCAGAGTAAATATGAAGGAGAACTGGCAGTAGAAGAGCTGACAGAACAATATTTTATTGTACGGATTGCATGGATTTTCGGAGTGAAAGGGAAGAATTTTATTCGGGCCATGTTAAAGCTGGGAAAAGAAAAAGGGGCAGTTTGCGTAGTAGATGATCAGATTGGTTCGCCTACTTATACAAAAGATTTGGCCCGTCTTCTGGTGGATATGATTCAAACCGATCATTATGGCCGCTACCACGCAACCAGTGAGGGAGAATGCAGTTGGTATGAATTTGCCAGAGAGATTTTCCGGCAGGCAGGCATGGACCAGGTGAAGGTAACGCCAGTCAGCAGCGAGACGTTTGCGGCAAAAGCCAAACGTCCGGCTAACAGCCGGATGAGCAAAGAAAAGCTGACAGAAAAAGGATTTGAGCGTCTTCCTAAATGGCAGGATGCCCTGGATCGTTTTCTTCAGGCCATTCACAGTGAACTATCATAACCAAATTAAATATCATATTTCCGCCAATTAGTGAAGGGAATACAGCAGAAATAGATTTTGACAGAATAGAAAAAGGGAGAGCAATTATGGGAAAATATTTTGGAACCGATGGTTTCCGAGGAGAAGCCAATGTAGATCTTACTGTAGAACATGCCTATGAGGTAGGCCGTTTTCTTGGCTGGTATTATGAACAGAAATGCCGTGTGACACCACGAAATCCAGAGGGAAGATGTCGTGTGGCCATTGGAAAAGACACCAGACGAAGCAGTTATATGTTTGAATATTCCCTGGTAGCAGGTCTGACAGCTTCCGGAGCTGACGTATACTTACTTCACGTGACTACTACCCCCAGTGTGTCTTATGTGGTGCGGACAGAGGAATTTGACTGTGGCATTATGATTTCTGCCAGCCACAATCCCTATTATGACAATGGAATTAAAGTGATTAATGGAAAGGGAGAGAAACTGGAAGAAGACGTAATTGAAAAGATTGAGAAATATTTGGACGGAGAAAGTGGTAAACTGCCCTTTGCGCTGAGAGATAAGGTAGGGCGCACTATAGATTATGCAGCAGGCCGGAACCGGTATATTGGATACTTGATTTCCATTGCGACGCGTTCGTTCAAAAACCGAAAAGTAGCTTTGGACTGTGCCAATGGCAGCGCCTCCTCTATTGCCAAAAATGTGTTTGATGCTTTAGGGGCAGAGACCTATGTGATTCATAATAATCCAGACGGCCTGAATATCAATACAAATTGTGGCTCCACTCACATTGAGGTGCTTCAGCAGTTTGTAAAAGACAATGGGTGTGATGTGGGTTTTGCCTATGATGGAGACGCCGACCGGTGTATTGCGGTGGATGAGCGCGGCGAAGTAGTCAACGGGGACCAGATCATGTATATTTGTGGTAAATACATGAAGGAAAATCATGCGTTGGTCAACAATACAGTAGTAACTACCATTATGTCTAACTTTGGCCTTTACAAAGCCTTTGAGAGGGAAGGAATTTCCTATGAAAAGACGGCAGTTGGGGACAAATACGTTTATGAAAATATGGCCAGATACGGCAACTGCCTGGGAGGAGAACAATCCGGCCATATTATTTTCAGCAAACATGCCACAACAGGCGATGGCATATTAACTTCCCTGAAGGTCATGGAAGTGATGTTGGAGAAAAAGGAAGGTCTTAGCAAACTGGCATCTGAGGTGGAGATCTTCCCTCAGGTGTTGAAAAATGTGCGTGTTCACGATAAACAGACGGCTCAGGACGATCCGAAAGTTCAGGAAGAGGTTGAGAAGGTGACAGAAGCTCTTGGAGAGGATGGAAGGATTCTTCTTCGTCAGTCCGGCACAGAACCTGTGGTGCGGGTGATGGTGGAGGCATCTACCAAGGAATTGTGTGAAAAATATGTAGACCAGGTGATTGATGTGATGAAAGCCCAGGGACATTTATTATAGTTTTCATATAGGCATAGATGAAAATGCTCAACGTAGCGCCACTACGCCGACCCTTTTCCCTCTGCACACTCGGAAAAGTATTCTTGCCAAATCTTGCCAAAACAGAAAGGTATTTGAAATAATTCATACTAGTTTTTGTCTGGCATAGTCAAACAAGAAGATTCTGTGAATTGTAACCTATACTCTTGAAATATCAAAGGAAATATCAAGGAATTGCTTGCAGGCAGTAACATTTTGTGATAGAATAAAACAACGCTGTAGTAAAGTTACTGGAAAACCCCGGATGGATTTTTATCCGGGATTTTCTAAGCATACTTTGATGTATTACTTTACAACAGTAAAATCTATTGAGTAAAGGGATGATGACCGATGGGGTTAGACCTAAAAGTGTGACAATTTTTATTGTCGAGAATTATGGCGTGATCTATCGACTGCGAGGCTGTAAATAATGGAATCATTACAGTTCACGGGAGAGATTGAGTGTGACAAAATTTACAATTATTTGCAAATTTCAGGAGGATAGATTATGTTAAATTATAAGAGATATCAGAGAGTGCCTGTGGTAGATTATCCGGAGCGGGAGTGGCCCAACAAGCAGATTGAGAAAGCCCCCATGTGGTGCAGCGTGGATTTGCGTGACGGCAATCAGGCTTTGATTGAACCAATGGTGGTAGAAGAAAAGATTGAATTTTTCAATATGCTGGTGAAACTGGGCTTTAAGGAGATTGAGATCGGTTTTCCGGCTGCTTCACAGATCGAATTTGATTTTTTGCGGCAGCTGGTAGAGCGAAAATTGATTCCAGATGATGTTCGGGTTCAGGTATTGGTTCAATGTCGTGAACATTTGATTCGGAGAACTTTTGAAGCCATTCAGGGGATTAAGAAGGTAGTGGTTCACATTTACAACTCAACCTCTACTTTGCAGCGTGACGTGGTGTTCCATAAAGATATGGAAGAGATCAAACAGATTGCCATAGAGGGAACTGAACTGGTAAAACGTTATGCGGCTGAATATGACGGAGATTTGCTTTTAGAGTATTCTCCGGAGAGTTTTACCGGGACAGAGCTGGATTATGCTTTGGAGATCTGTACAGCAGTTCAGGATGCCTGGGGACAGGCCACCCCGGAGAAACCTATTATTTTCAATCTGCCGTCCACTGTGGAGATGACTACTCCCAATGTCTATGCAGATCAAATTGAATGGATGAATAAGCACTTTAAAAACCGGGACAGCATTATTTTAAGCGTACATCCCCACAATGATCGGGGAACTGGCGTGGCGGCCACAGAGCAGGCTTTACTTGCAGGCGCTGACCGGGTGGAAGGTACATTGTTCGGCAATGGAGAGCGTACTGGCAATGTGGATATTTTAACATTGGCATACAATATGTTTTCCCAGGGAATCAATCCGGAGCTTGAGATTGAAAATATACGTACCATTGCAGAGGTATATGAGCGGTGTACCAAAATGCAGATTGACCCGCGGCATCCATATGCAGGAAAACTGGTCTTTACGGCATTTTCCGGGTCTCACCAGGATGCTATTAACAAGGGAATGCAGGCCCTTAGAGAAAGAGGCGGAGAATACTGGCAGGTGCCTTATTTGCCGATTGATCCTTCCGATATTGGAAGAGAGTATGAGCCGATTGTGCGGATTAACAGCCAGTCTGGTAAAGGTGGCGTGGCATTTGTTATGGATACCTTCTATGGATTTAAGCTTCCCAAGGGGATGCATAAAGAATTTGCAGATGTAATCCAGAAGATTTCCGAGAAGCAGGGCGAGGTGGCTCCGGAGCAGATTATGGACGAGTTCCGTCTCTGTTATCTGGATAAGAAGGAGCCGATGCATTTCAGAAAATGCCAGATTACCGATACGGAAGTGGAAAAGAATGTATACGCAACTTTGGCAAAGGTTACTTATACGGACCATGGAATTGAGAAAGTGTTTGAAGGCGTAGGAAATGGTCCTATTGACGCAGTTCAGCGGGGGTTGGAAGAGGTGCTGGGAATCCGTATTAAAGTATTGGATTACAGCGAACATGCTCTTCGGGCCGGTTCCAATGCCCAGGCGGCTTCCTACATCCATCTCATGGATCAGGACAGCGGCAAAGTCACGTATGGCGTTGGTATCAGTTCCAACATTACCAGAGCTTCAGTACGAGGAATATTCAGCGCTGTAAACCGGTTATTCTATTCATAAAATGATTTGATATTGGGAAATGATTGTGCTTTCCTAGTTTCATAATCCAGTGAAAAACAGGATTTAGAGAAATAGGGTTTGTGGTTTTTGCAAATACAATGGTTTTTATTTTGAAAAATGTTTTACTACTAAGCTGCTGCATGTGCGGTTATTGGCCGTATGTGCAGCAGCTTTTGCTTTGAGAGTATTTCTTTGCATTCATCTTGAAGTACTTACTGATTTCATTTTCTCATTACCAGTCTACTACCTGGTTTATGATTGCCTGCTGTTCCGTACTGGTTTTTCTAAGGTAAATCCGTGTAGTTTCAATGCTTTCATGCCCCATAAGGTCAGCAAGCATAGAAATATCATTATAGCGGTCCAGAAAGCTTTTCGCAAAACGGTGGCGGAAGGAGTGGGGATAGACCACCTCTGCATTCAGGTTATAAAGATTGGCATAATGCTTCAGCTGTGCGGCGATGCCACGAGCAGTCATCTTTTTCCCTGTTTTATTAATAAATATAAAACCGCTTTGATAATTGGTATCTTTAAACCACTGAATCGCTTCCTTCTGTAAGGCAGAGGGGATATAGACCCGGCGCAATTTGCCTCCTTTGGAATAAAGATCCAGATATCCAACTTTTACATGTTCTACTTTAAATTGAAGCAGTTCACTGATTCTGGCTCCAGTGGCAGCCAAAAAGCGTACCACAAAATACCAATACATTTCATTGTCACGTTTCAGACAGTTTTTAAAATATAAATAGTCCGCTTCACTGATGACATTTTCAAGAAACGGTTTCTGCTGGGTTCTCACAGAAGTCAGCTTCCACTCTTCCTTGTGAGAGTATTCCAGATAACAGTTAATAGCGCGGATTCGCAGATTAACCGTCTGTGGTTTGTAATTTTCAATTAAAAATACTTTGTAGTCCCTAAGATTTTGAGTGGTTAGTTTTTCATATCTTTCTTTGTATTGTTTTTCGGCAAAGACATAGGAATGGATGGTGTTGAGGGACAGATTTTGGTCTTTTAAATAGGTTTCAAAGGTACAGGCCATATGGTGGATATCTCCTTTTGATTGTGGATTTCCTGATGGCAGGTTGTGGAAAATATGGTTTATTTATTCCCGCGAACAACAAGTCAGATAATTATACTCGTATGTTATCTGGCGACTGCCGCAAAGGTCAAATATCCTGCGGCCTGCGGCTTTACAAATTGGATACTCCGTCAGCTTGCCGCAGGGTATTTGCCTGTCATCAGGTTTGCAAAATCATAAGGGGATAAAAAAGGAAGGGGTTGAGGTGTAGTATGATATGTTTTTGAAGAATTATGTGTTTATATAGAAGGAAATAATTGGGAAAAAGCCCCAATCCTGGGCTTGCACCTGGACTGGGGCTTTTTGTTAGCTTGTTGCAAAGTTAGATTTGATCTGCAATAAGGTTGTAAGCAAAATTATTGGTTTCAGCTTCGGTTGTATCATCTTCGGCTGAATTATTGTTGCTTCCCTATTTTTTAATATAACCGTCGATAAATGCCTGACCATCGTTCTTGCTGACAGTATAACCGGAATCTTTCTGGTTCTTCAAAGTCTTGTTATCTGTGTAAAGAACAACGTGCATATCTTTGTCGACATAGTAGTAACACTCATTACCATCTTTCAGACCGCTGAGCTTATTCTTCTGAATATTACCGCTGGTATTTACCAGATAATAATTGTTGCTAGTAAAGTCATCATAGTGGTAACGTACAGTCTCGTCATCAACATTCTTGTAGTTTGTGTCCGTATCCCATGCCGGTGTATCCATCTTCGTTACTGTAACACCCTTGGAATTAATATCAGTATTTGCGCCTGTTACTTTAACCAGTTTGTACTTATCATCAGAGCTGGCTTTAATCTTGCAACCATAGTTGTAGATATACTTCTTATCTTCAATACCAGTTACACCCTGACCTCTTCCGCCAGCAGGATTACCAGTCTTCTTGAAGAGGAAGTTATAAGAGTTACCATCCAGATTCACAGTAACATTACCGGTCTTCATGGAACCATCGCCATCTAAGTCATTACCGAAGTAATACAGATAGATGTTGCTGTTACCATCAGTCGCCTGATCCCAGTTATCATTCTTAAAGTCGCCATCCAGAATGTCGTCTAAATCGTTAGAATCAATATCATCTGCAATAACCTGAACGATCTCATCGCCATTCATTTCCAGTACGCACAGACCATTCAGCATAGCAGCGGCCTTAGTGCTTCCCTCTGGCCAGAAACCATAGTATTTGCCCTTGATGCTCTTAATCTGACCTTCATAGAGCTTACCATTAGCATCGGCATAATACCATCTCTCGGTTTCATCATTGGCATCATCTGTTGCAAAAGTGCCACCATAATTCATAAATGTGTTATCATTATCATCATCAGGAGCAACTACCTTGAACCAACCTTTGGTTACACGAGCGCCATCTTCTGGGCTGTTGAAGTATCTCCATGTAGAAGTAGATGCCACATCACTGCCGCTGGCCTTGTCATCAACTGTATCAACCGTTGTCCACTGATAAACCATTACGCCGTTTGCATCAAAAGCATAAGTTTTTCCATTGTTCTTCCAGCTGTCAGCATTGGCTCTTTTTACACCATTGGATTTGAAGTTGAACCAATAGTCCATATCATCTTCTTTTCCTTCGGCATCATCATAAACGGTGATTTTCTGCCAGCCGGTCTTCATAGAACCGTCGTTCCAGTCGCCCAGATAGTACTCAGCAGTTTTCCATCCGTCCTCATCAGACTCACGCTCACCGCTGCTATTTACCCAGCCATACAGCATCTTGCCATCATCATCAAAAGCATATCTCTTTCCATTGATGGTACGGAAACGAGTGTTAGCACTGTCGCCTTTCTTGTAAGCCTTACCATTGGACTGGAAGTAATACCAGTTATACTCAGCCGGATCTTCATCATCATCCTGGTCTTCATTTACGATAGAAACCCAAGCGTTGCGAACCATAGCACCGGTGGAATTTACATAATAAGTATCGCCGTCATCCTCGATCAGCTTATCCAGAGCCATAGCTCCGTTCTCTTCGCTGTCCAGCCAATACCAGTCATTACCCGACTTTTTCCACTCATCTTCCACACGGCTGCCGTCTCTGTCATACCAGAACCACTCGCCATTTTCCTGTACCCAGCCAGTAGCTGCGAAGGAAGTCATGGAAGCGCCAATGGCCAGCAGGGCGGCTGCAGAGGTTACTGCAACTACTTTTGTCTGCTTTCTCATAATTAATGCACTCTCCTTTTTCTTTTTGAAACTCCTAATATACATAATTTGCATTACGATGGTACATCCTACTTCCTACAAGGGGAATTATCAATAGTAAATTTGCATTTTCTCGGTTTCCCAAGTTGATGACTTACTATTGATTTTCTGTTGGAACTTACCATCTCTCCATCACACTGACAGTATAATACACTTTTTCGATAAATGCTATAACAAAACCCTAAGCGTTTTCTTACGAAAATATTACAAGAAACAACTTTTTTACGAAAATTGTATTAATATTGATACAATCTTTTCTTAACCTAGGTTTTTGGCAGATTCTGTGATATAATGTTCATCATGTAGCGATTTTTTATTTTTTTGAACGCATAGTTATAGAAATTGGAAATTTTCGCATCATGGGAGGGAACCAAGATGGATCGGATTGGATTAATATTACGTTATATCCGGCAGCATCCTTATTGTACACAGAGAGAACTTTCTCAAAAACTGGAGCTGTCTTTGGGAACAATTAATACATTATTAAAAGACTGTTGCCGCAGGCGACTGCTTGCCCAGGAAAAAAGTATTGCAGGCACTTATGAATTGACAGGAGCAGGAGATGCTTATTTAGAACAATTTCAGGTAGAGGGAGCGTTGATTATTGCAGCTGGGTTTGGTTCCAGGTTTGTTCCGCTGACATTTGAGACGCCAAAAGGTCTGCTGGAGGTATTTGGCGAGAGAATGATTGAACGGCAAATTCAGCAGCTTCACAAGGTTGGCATAAAGGATATTACCATTGCAGTAGGATATTTGAAGGAGAAATTTGAATATTTAATTGACAAATTCGGAGTAAAGCTTCTATATAATCCGGAATACTCCTGTAAAAATACCCTTGCTACCATTTATCGAGCCAGGGAAGTACTACGGGGGCGGAATATGTATGTTCTTGCTTCTGATAACTGGCTTAGAGAAAATATGTTTTGCACTTGGGAATGCGGTTCCTGGTATTCTTCTGTATATATGGAAGGAAATACTTCTGAGTGGGAGCTTCTATATAATAAGAAGAAACGCATAACGGAAGTTCATATTGGAGGAAGTAATTGCTGGGTAATGTATGGACCGGCATTTTTTTCAAAAGGGTTTTCCGAGGTTTTTCTTCCCCTTTTGGAGGCTGCATACAATTCGCCGGGAACGGAACAATGGTATTGGGAACATGTTTTGATGGAAAACATACAGAAATTAGAGATATTTATGAATTGCCAGCCAGAGAATCAGGTTTATGAATTTGAAAATTTAGAGGAGCTTCGGAGGTTTGACACAAGATATCAGAGACATTCTGATAATAAAGCCATGGAACTAGTGGCAGAGGTGTTTCAGACATCCGAATCGGAAATTCAGGATATTCGATGTCTGAAGGCAGGGATGACCAATCAATCTTTCTTATTTCAGCTAAAAGAACACCATTACATATGTAGAATCCCCGGTCCGGGTACAGAACTTTTGATCAGCCGTCTTGAAGAGGCAAATGTTTATCGTGAAATACAACCACTAGACATTTCAGAGCAGATTGTCTATCTGGACGAGCATACAGGATATAAAATTGCAAAATTTTATGAAGAGGCAAGAAATGCGCAGGCAGATAACAAAGAGGATATGGCAGCATGTATGAAGGTTCTCCGTCGATTGCATGAGTCGGGGATTGTTGTAGAGCATAATTTTGATATTCGGGAAAGGATTCTTTTTTATGAACGCCTTTGTATGGAACATGGAGGTACTCTTTTTGAAGATTATAAAATAGTTCGAAGCTGGATGGATGAATTACTGAATTTGCTGGAACAGTTAAACCGGCCTAAAGTTCTGGCTCATATTGACAGCAATCCAGATAACTTTCTCATATTGCCCAAAGGAGAGGTGCGCCTTATTGACTGGGAATATGCAGGAATGTGTGATCCGCTCATTGACCTTGGAATGTGTGCGATTTATTCTTATTATGAGGAAAGTCAGGTGGAAGACCTGATAGAAAGCTATATGGGACGGCCTGGTAGTGTGGAAGAACGAAAGGTTATCTATGCATATATGGCTTTGGGTGGGTTTTTATGGACTTTGTGGGCGGTTTATAAAAGCTCTTTTGGGGAAGAATTTGGGGATTATACCCTTATTATGTACCGATATGCCAAAAGGTATTATGAAAAGGTCAAAAAAATGTAATAAAAATGTTATCACTTTCCGAGTTGCGTATGTTATAATTAGAAAATATATAATTCTGGTCAAATGCCGGAAAAACGGATTTATTTTATTTTATTTAGGAATGGCATTTTCAAGATACAAGTTTGATTTACGAGGAGGTAATTCGATAATGAAAAACAGAAAATATCTAGCTTCCATGGTCTTTGCCGGTGCATTAGGGGCAGCTGTTTGGGGCTTGGGTATGACATCATTTGCTGCTACCGGATGGCAGAAAAATGGCAATGATTATGTGTATTATGATACGGATGGTTCTCTCCATAAGGGCTGGATTAACACATCAGACGGGTATTACTACATGGACTTATCTACAGGTGTAATGAGCATAGGGTGGAAGAAAATCAATGACAAATGGTATTATTTCAACAGCAATGGATTGATGGCTACCGGATGGGTGATTGATAATGATGAGTATTATTATACCTTAAACGATGGTACTATGGTGACAAGACAATGGCTGAATGTGGGAAGCGATTACTATTATATGCGCAGTAATGGCTCTATGATGAAAGGCTGGCGGAATATTGATAATTTCTGGTATTATTTTGATCCGGGCAGCGGAAAATGTGTGTTGAATACATCCAAAGAAATCGACGGCGGTTATTATCTGTTTGGTTCTGATGGAAAGATGCTGACTGGATGGCAGCAATATAATGGAAATTACTATTATTTTAATATGAGTGAATCAGCAGGAATGCCTGTGGGAAGAATGCTGACCGGATGGTTGAGCGACGGAACCAACAAGTATTATATGGACCCGGCCAGTGGAGTTATGTCCACGGCTTGGATGCAAATTGACGGATACTATCACTATTTTAACAATTCCGGCCATATGTTGACCGGATGGATTCAAATTAGCGGTTCGTATTATTATCTGGACCCGGCAGACGGACGAATGGTGGCGAATACCACCCGAACGATTGATGGGGTGACTTATCAGTTTGCGTCAAATGGTGTATGTAATACGAATGTAAACAATAATAATGCGTTTAATCCGTCCAATAATAACAATAACAGCCCGAATGCCAGCGCACCTGGAAATGGAAATAACAGTGGGGGACCAGGAGCATCTTCCAATAATGGCAATTCTTCCCCCAATCCAAGCAGCCCGCCTTCTAACAGCTCATTTCCTGGGACGTCTGCTCCGAACCACTCTTCCGGAGATGATCTTCAAGCTGGTTTGACAGGTGGTCCAAAACCATAACCGTTTTATTATCTTTAACAAAAATCATTTGAAAGACTTTGATTTCTCTATCTGATAGAGAAATTGAAGCCTTTCCTTTTTCAGACATTAACAGATAATATGGTGCAAGCAGGTCTTTTGAAAAATTGTAGGAAGTATAAAAACCGAAATTTTCCAAAAGGAATTTGAATCGTACAGACAGAAGATATATGGATTGATTAATCTTCACATAAGAAAGGAATGAAAGTTTAATGAATTTTCGCAAAATACATTTTAGAAAAACCGCATTGGGAGTGGCCTTTGGTCTGATGATGATTTCTCCTTGGGTTCAAAATGTTTATGGCGCTTCATCTCACAGTAAAATAGAAGATGGGGTTTATCAACTTCGGGACGGCACTCCTGTTGCTGGAATTTGGGCCAGGGGAATTGATGTGTCCCATTGGCAGGGATCTATTGACTGGCAGCAGGTAGCTGCTAATGATATTTCGTTTGTTATGCTGGGAACCCGGTATAATGATCAGGTAGACCCAAGATTTCATGAAAATGCAACCAATGCAGCCAATGCCGGGATTCAGCTTGGAATTTACATATATTCTTATGCAACGGACATTGCCATGGCAGAGGCTGAGGCAGATTTTGTATTGGATTTAATTAAGGATTACCCGGTTTCCTATCCGGTTGCCTTTGATGTGGAAGCTACGGTGCAGAGCACATTGTCGCCAGATCTGCTGGCAGACATGGTCAACGCGTTTTGCCGGAAAATTGAGAATGCAGGTTATCACCCAGTTTTGTATGCCAATGATTACTGGCTGGCAAACAAAATTAATATGTCACGGGTGAATTATGATGTATGGGTGGCACGGTATGAAGTAAAACATGCCTATGGAAATCCGGTTATGTGGCAGGCTACCAGCACAGGGTTTGTTGATGGCATTCAGGGAAATGTAGATATAGATTTTCAGTATAAGGATTTTTCTGATGTGATTATTCCAAATCTTTGGAGAACCATTGGAGGGAAAACCTACTATTTCCAAAATCATCGAATGCAGAAAGATACCTGGATTCACGATGGAACTGGATGGTTCTTTATGAATGAAGAGGGGCTGGCAGTGGATGGCTGGCTGACGCGGGACGGAAATACTTATTATCTGGAGCCAGAATCCCGGCGTATGGTAGTTGGCTGGCGAGCCTTTCCAGAAGGATGGAGATTTTTTGGCAGCAGCGGTGCTATGAGAACCGGATGGATTCATGATGGAACAGCCTGGTATTATTTAAACAAAGATGCTATTATGCAGACGGGCTGGCTGCAAGATGGTGAGGCTAGGTATTATTTAAGCAGTTCCGGAGCTATGGTGGATGGCTGGCAGCAGTTAGATGGCGCTTGGTATTATTTTAATAGCAGCGGCGCGATGCAGACTGGGATGCAGCAAATTGGGGATTCCTGGTACTATCTTGACAGCAATGGGATCATGCAAACGGGATCTTTTGAAATTCAGGGAAACTGGTATTATTTTGGTGACAATGGCGCGATGCAAACTGGACTGCGGCAAGTTGGAGATTCCTGGTATTATTTTAATCAGCAAAATGGAATTATGACAACGGGCTGGCAGCAGATTGATCATATATGGTATTATTTTGGCGGCGATGGACGAATGCAGACGGGCTGGGTCAGCGACGCCTCCAACTGGTATTATCTCAATCCGGAAAATGGTCAAATGTATGCCAGCACTCAGATTGTGGTGGATGGAGTTACTTATGATGTGGATGGCAGCGGAGTTTGCCGGGAAGTGGTTGTCCAGGAAACACCGGAAAATCCAGTTCCTGCGGAACCCCCTGCTGCCAACGAAGGAGTGATGGAAACTCCTGCTGCGGAAGAGATCGGACCTGGTGTTGGACCTGGGCTGATTGCTCCTTTTGGCAGCTGAGATTAGAATCTGCAAAATCTGGTTAGGGAATATTTTCCTGACCAGATTTTGCAGATATTTTTTTGGTAAAATTACAATGTTTTTTCCCTTCCGATAATTCCCCTTATAGGAAGTTGGCCACCATCCGTAGTAAAAACAGGCAATTTCGAGGAATTTCAAAAAG
>QXWR01000071.1 GCA_009911065.1 Clostridiaceae bacterium
GGTATAGAAAACAAGGAACTATGTGAAACGGTTGCAAAAGAGGGGAAATTAGTTTATCATATAGATAAAAGCGATATGAAATATAAGCGTCAGGCTATGGATAAAACCAATGAAATCATCTATAATGCTATTAAAGATGACAGTAAGGTATCCATAGCAGAATTATCGGAAATGAGTGGTCTTAGCAGAACGACCGTTCATTTCAGGGTACAGCGATTTAAACAACTGGGCTACATAAGGCACAGATTGGAAGCTGGAAGAAAAAGGGAATGGGAAGTGCTGAAAGCATGGAATCCAGATGATAATCAAAAACTAATGATGCGACCAGAATAAAAACGAAAAAAACAAGCCCAATATATTTTTGTAAATAATCACCTAAATATATTGGGTTTCAAAGGAGGAAACTGTGAAAAAAGTAGAAAATAGCGTTCCAAAAGCTCACATAGCTTTACTAATGGTTTGTCATGGTAACATCTGTCGCAGCCCCATGGCCGAGTTCGTCCTAAAAGACATGGTTAAAAAAGCTGGTTTAGCTGATCAGTTTGAGATTGCCTCTGCTGCCACCAGTACGGAAGAAATCGGCAATCCAGTTCATTGGGGAACGAGAGAAAGGCTGGCCAGAGAGGGCATTCGTACCGAAGGAAAGACAGCAGTTCAGTTGAAAAAATCAGATTACAATAAATATGATTACCTGATTGGCATGGATGAGCGGAATATTCGCAATATGTTAAGGATGCTGGGGGGTGATCCAGATGGCAAGGTGTTTAAACTGCTTTCCTTCACCGGCAGCGGACGAGATGTGGCAGATCCCTGGTATACCGGAGATTTTGAGGCAACTTATGAAGATGTGACTGCCGGATGTAAGGCATTGCTGGATTATTTGGGTTATTGACAGAGGTGAGGAAAATGTGTGCAGCAAAGAACATTCTTTTGATTAATGATCTGCCGGGATATGGAAAAGTGGCATTGGCAGCTATGGTTCCCATTTTGTCCCGAAAGGGACATGCTGTATTTCAGCTGCCGACAGCAGTTATTTCCAATACATTAGATTATGGAAAATTTTGCATTCAGGATATGACCGATTATATGAGAAGCACTTTGAAGGTGTGGAAGGAGTTGGGATTTTCTGTAGACTGTGTGTGTACCGGATTTATCGTATCAGAAGAGCAGGCAGAATTTATTGGGGAATATATTAACAGCCTTACATCCAATTTTATATCCGAATCCGGCATCTGTCGAGCACCAGCGCAGCCGGCGTGTCCTAATAGAAGAGAAGGAAAAAAGCCGTTAGTAATGGTTGACCCAATTATGGCAGATGGAGGAAAACTGTATAATGGCATTGGGCCGGAGCGGGTGGCAGCTATGAAAAAGCTGGCTGCTTATGCAGATGTAATGATTCCCAACATGACAGAAGCGTCATTTTTGACCGGGATTCGTCCTGGACAGGAGAGAGGAACCGAAGAGCAGCTTCGGGAATTGACAGATGGGCTGCGGGGGATTTCTGGGAAGTCCGTGGTGATTACCAGTGCAGTGAAGACCATTTGTATGGAAAATGAAACAACAAAGGAGAATCATTTGGTGTATGGTTATGACCATTGGAATCAGGAATATTTTCAGGTTCCTTATGAAAATCTGCCTGTGCGGGTTCCAGGGAGCGGAGACATTTTTTCGGCTGTGATGACAGGAGAGCTGTTGGATGGAAAAGGGCTGAAAGCATCGGTTCAGAAGGCCGTAAAAGTGTTGGCGGATCTGATTGAAGAAAATAAGGATAACTTGAAAAGATATAAGGGGATTTTGGTGGAGCGGTATTTGGACAAATTGGACTGATTGACAAAGCATATCAATACAATAAAAGAGGCTGTCACTCTAAAGGGATAGCCTCTTTTATCTGACCAGAAAGTTTTCACATCGGAATCGATCTCATTTCTTGTCATCAGATTTCACTAATTCCTGCTGGCAGATGATACAAAAGAAGTAAATATATTTTTGGCGGCAGGGTCCTTCTGCCATAAATATTCCGGATGCCACTGGACCCCCAGGAAAAAGGAGGGGTAATCCGGCATTTCCACACATTCCGCCAAATGATTGGGGGCGTAACCTGTGACCTTAAGTCCTGGAGCAGGTTTTCGGATTGCTTGATGATGCATACTGTTGACTTGAATCCTGCTGCTCCCTGCAATTTTTTCCAGGAGTGTGTCTGGAACCACGGTTACTGTATGAGAAGGGATGTCAAAAGCAAAGGGCTGCGTATGGGCAATGGGGAAATCTTCCGGAAATTGGCTGGGAATATCCTGATAAATATCCCCGCCAAGACACACATTAATAAGCTGAATGCCCCTGCAGATGCCTAAAACCGGTTTTTGGGCTTTCAGAACAAGTTTTAACAAAGTAAGCTCCAAATGGTCCCGCTTGGGGGAAACATTCTGACAGCAGCGGTGAGTTTCTTCACCGAAAGAAAAAGGATGAAGATCTGGCCCTCCGGTAAAAAGGAATCCGTCAAAAGCGTTGACAAGTTGCGGCAAATCTGCTTCTTCCGGCTCCAAAGGCAGAATCACAGGAATCCCCCCAGCCTCGCGGACAGCGCTTAAATAAGCCGGACGCATGTAAGGTTCATCTTTTTCCAGATTGTGGTAAGGGGTAAGGGCAATGAACGGTTTGGAGTTTTCCACTATAATAATCCTCCTGATTGGAATATAAGATAAAAAGTATATATTTTTTATAGGAAAAAAGATAAATAACAGAAATAAATGCCTCTCCCATGGGATATGGAAGAGGCATTTATGTAGTTGCTGGTATGAAGCATTAGCAGCATTAGCCCTCGCTGATAGCGCCGGTGGGGCAAACGCCTGCACAGGTACCACAGGAGATGCAGCTGTCAGCATCAATTACATACTGTCCATCGCCCTGAGAAATAGCGCTTACCGGACACTCCGGCTCACAGGTACCGCAGCTTACACATGCGTCAGAAATTACGTATGCCATGATAAAATCCTCCTTAAATAGACTATAGCATTATCTTTGCTCTTGTCATCATTCTATACTATTTGAGAAAAATATTCAAGTGTAAAATGATGTACAATAAGACAAATTTTTCTGCTGGGGTTTATTGGCGGGATAAACCTTGCAGCACGACCTGTTTATCCCGGATTCCCCGAAGAATAACCTTTCGTGCAGCCAAAGCTTCTTCCTGGCCAAGAGGAGCAACCTTTTCCAGAGGATAGGAGATGCCAAGATTTTTGTATTTCGTTTTTCCCATATCATGGTAGGGAAGCACGTCAATGGAACGGATGTTGTGTAAAGTGGCAATAAACTGGCCTAACTGATACAAAAGATCTTCTTTGTAGGTAATGCCAGGTACAATTACATGGCGAAGCCAGACCGGAACCGATTTTTCATCCAGATACTGGGCAAAGGCAAGAACCGGGTCCAGTTTTTGACCGGTCAACTTTACATGTGCGTCTGGGTCAATGTTTTTGATGTCCAGTAAGACAAGATCGGTTGCTTCCATCAGTCGGTCAAATTGTTTTAAAATTCCGGGTTTTTCCGGATGAAAGGTGATGCCGGACGTATCCAGACAAGTATGGATGGAACGGGTTTTGGCTGCCTCAAAAAGCTCGGTCACAAAAGAAATCTGCATTAATGGTTCTCCTCCTGTGACAGTGATACCGCCTTTTGCATAAAAGGCATGATTTTTTTCATATTGGGTCAGAATGTCTTCCACAGACATTTCCACACCGCCCTCCATGCCCCAGGTATCCGGATTATGGCAGTAAAGACACCGCATGGGACATCCCTGAAGAAAGATTACCAGGCGGACTCCAGGCCCGTCTACTGTGCCGAAACTTTCAATAGAATGTACGTGTCCTAACATAAATTTGCCTCCGAAAATAATTGAAAAAGTTGCCAGTACACCATCCAGCCTGCAACGGTTTGTTCTTGATTGTATGGTGTACTGGAGTGTGTCTGAAAAACAACAGCTGAAGACCGGCATGGAAAAGAAGATTCCATAAAGGACCGGCTGTCTGGCCTATTGCTGCAAGCAGCGAATCAAGTGCCATGCTTGCACAGATATTTTACTTTTTATCCAAGAGAACCGTGGAAGGTTCGGGAAATTACTTCGTCCTGCTGTTCCTTGGTAAGCTTGTTAAAATTCACGGCATATCCCGATACCCGAACCGTCAGCTGAGGATATTTTTCCGGATGAGCCTGAGCATCCAGCAAAGTTTCTTTGGAAAAAACATTTACATTTAAGTGGTGTCCTCCTTTTTCCGAATAGCCATCCAGAAGAGTCACCAGATTATCAACCTGTGCTTCGTTTGCATGTGTCATGGAAATTCCTCCTTGTGGAATACTTTTTGTGTCGTTTTTAGTCCCGGTCCAATCCAGTCATCAGGTTGGGAATGGAACAAGCTTTGTTAAAACCACATTCCAGTTCCAGTTCTGGGTCCAGATTCAGGTTTAAGTCCAAATTCAGATCCAGATCTAAATCTCCCATAAAGAGCTGGTTTTCTTTTCCAAGGGCGCCTGGAATGATGGAAAAGGTGTTGGAAATTCCATCTTGAGCATCCATAAAGGAAAGCTTTGCCACAGAGGCGAGAGAAGAGACGGCTCCCTTGGTATCCCGCGTATGCATGGGATTGGCGCCTGGAGCAAATGCTTCTCCAGCTTTTCTTCCGTCAGGAGTGGAGCCGGTAGCTTTACCATACACCACATTGGAGGTGATGGTCAAGATGGAGGTTGTTGGTATTCCGTCCCGGTAACAATGGTTTTGTTTAATATAATTCATAAAGGTGTGGACAATTTCCACGGCAATCTGGTCAACCCGGTCATCGTCATTTCCATATTTAGGGAAACTTCCTTTTACATCATAATCCACCACAATGCCGTTTTCATCCCGAATGGTTTTGACCTTAGCATATTTGATAGCAGAAAGAGAGTCAGCCACAACAGAGAGACCTGCAATACCAGTGGCAAACCAGCGGGTAACATTCATGTCATGGAGCGCCATCTGCAGCCGTTCGTAGCTGTATTTGTCATGCATATAATGAATAATGTTTAAGCTGTTTACATAAACCCCGGCAAGCCATCGCATCATATCCTGATACCGATCCATGACCTCATCATAATTCAGATATTCCGAAGTGATGGGGCGGTATTTTGGACCGACTTGTTTTTTGCTTACCTCGTCCACACCCCCATTTATGGCATACAACAAACATTTGGCAAGGTTGGCCCGTGCTCCAAAGAACTGCATTTCTTTGCCGATTCGCATGGAAGACACACAGCAGGCAATGGCATAGTCATCTCCATGCATTTCCCGCATCAGATCGTCATTTTCATACTGAATGGAAGAGGATTCAATGGAAGTCCGGGCACAGTATTTCTTGAAATTAAGAGGCAGCCGGACTGACCAGAGAACCGTTAGATTTGGTTCCGGGGCAGTACCCAAAGTTTTTAAGGTGTGGAGAAAACGGTATGACATTTTTGTTACCAGATGACGTCCGTCAACCCCAACGCCTCCAATGGATTCTGTGACCCAGGTAGGGTCTCCGGAGAACAGGGCATTGTACTCTGGTGTGCGGGCAAATTTAACCAGACGAAGTTTCATAACAAAATGGTCCACAAATTCCTGAATCTGTTTTTCTGTAAATGTGCCTTCTTTTAAATCCCGCTCTGAATAAATATCCAAAAACGTTGAGATACGTCCAAGGGACATGGCAGCGCCATTCTGCTCCTTGACTGCCGCAAGATATGCAAAATAGGTCCACTGGATGGCTTCCTGTACATTATCAGCAGGGCCGGAAATGTCAAAACCATAGATTTTTCCCATTTCCTTTAATTCCTTTAACGCCCGGATTTGCTCTGATAGTTCTTCCCGGAGCCGGATGACGTGGGAATACATGGTGCTGCGGGTGGTTACTTTCTGCTCTTCTTTGTCTTCAATCAGACGGTCCACTCCGTAAAGAGCAACCCGCCGGTAATCGCCAATAATCCGTCCGCGTCCATAGGCATCTGGCAATCCGGTGATAATATGGCTGGAACGGCAGGCACGCATTTCCGGAGTATAGGCATCAAATACACCTGCATTGTGTGTTTTTCGATGAAGGGTAAAAAACTGACTGATTTCCGGATCTACCTTATAGCCGTTATCCGCACAAGCTTTTTCAGCCATACGAATGCCGCCATAAGGCTGTAAAGAACGTTTAAAAGGTTTGTCTGTCTGAAACCCGACAATCGTCTCTTTTTCTTTGTCTAAATATCCGGGGCCATGAGAGGTGATGGTGGAAATAATGCGGGTGTCCATATCCAGCACACCTCCTGCTTCCTGCTCTTTGCGGGACAGCTCCATAACCTGATCCCACAATTGTTCCGTATTTTTGGTTGCACTGGCAAGGAAGGATTCATTGCCATCATAGGGGGTATAGTTTTTTTGAATAAAATTGCGGACGTTGATTTCCCGTTCCCAGACGCCCGGTTGAAAGGATCTCCATTGATGTCTCATGCTTGCTGCCTCCTTGTAGGGAATTTTTTATATCAGCAACGAAAATTATAGGAGCTGGGCAAAAAAACGTCAAGGGGAGCAAACTGCCTTTTTATGGCTTGTCAATCCCTGAAAAATATATTATAGTAGACATAGCGCAGCTATCATAAAGATTGGAATTTCTGGCTGCGTGTAAAACTTACCATAGCGGAAAAGTATGTACAAAAAGGAGGAAATTTCCTATGCAGATCAGTAAAGATATGCTGATTGGAGAACTGGTTCAGACTCATGAGCTGATTGCGCCCATGTTGATGCGTGCCGGCATGCATTGCCTGGGCTGTCCGTCCGCACAGGGCGAGACTTTGGAGGAAGCCTGCATGGTTCATGGCATTGACTGCGATACACTGGTATCGGGAATCAATGAAGTGCTGGCAGAGAGAACCTGAAATTGAAAAATGACAGGTAATTGTCTGGAAAGAGGAGAGGCGTTCACCAGAAATGGGAACCCTCTCCTCTTTTCAGGAAGAGAATCCAACAAAAGGATTATACCAATATCAGTTTCTGAAGAGCCTGCTGGTAAATAATTACTTCATAGTGCTCCTGAAAGTAGGCTTCCGTGGCAGCCTGTTGACGAATCTTCTCGCCATATTCTGCCAGAATGTTGCATACACGGCTGAAGATCAAAGTGTCCGTATCTGCACTGGAAAGAACCAGATAGTATTGGGAAGAGTCTGGCTTTTTGTACAAGGTGTTCATCCCCTGATAAACCTGTCCTACCACCTTTGCGGCAGCAGTGACCTGATCCAAACTGGCAAAGCGGTAGATCCGTGTCTGGACTGGCGGGGCGGCATTGTCCTCGGTTGAAGCAGCAGGAGCTGCATCCATCTGAGGAAGACCTAACATGTTCTGCTTTAAAAGCTCAATTAATCCATCTGCTCCCTCCAGAAGCTCTGTGGTAAAACCGCCATAAAGACTGTCAGAATCTTCCTCTGACGTGGGGGAAAATTTGGAAAAACGAGTGTCCAGCTCTTCCGGATCTTCTATCTTGGTGATGACCAACATGACGCTTTCATTGGAAAGCGGAATAGCCTCCACCATCAGCGGGATATCTTCCGCATCAAATCCTACTTCATTGGAGGCCTTTTGAATCATCTCGCGAAACAGATTACGGGCTTTCTCGCTTCCGTATGCCAGTTCGCCCAGGTTCAGATTGCGGACGCTCAAATCAAAGCTGCTTAACGTGCATCGTATCTGGTTTTCATTAATCCGTTCTATCTTCATAAGATCACTCCCTTACTCGTATTACGAAGTATCCAGACAAGCATGTCCAGGACCTGTTTATCCGGATTGTCGTTAGTATGAACTGAAAACGAACCCAATTACCTAATTTAATTATATTATATAATATAGGCAAAAGGCAATTCTTATGTGAAAAAATTTAGGAAAATTTAAGGTTTGGGAAATTTTTGAAAAAAATGAAAAAGGGTATTGTAAAATATCGGGAGTTATATTAGAATGTTCGTACAGAGATGGTTGGGGAAAGAAGGAGGTGGAAAGGTTCGAGAACACCATATTATTTGGAAAATATCAGCTGTGTCGGATTTTAGGCCGCGGAAGAAGCGGTACCGTGTATCTGGCAAAGCATAAAGACCTGGAGGAATATCGTGCCATTAAGCAGGTAGCGAAAGCCTGCGTAGATGCAGGACAGTTCCGAAAGGAAGCATTGATACTGAAGTGCATCCGCCATCCGGGAATACCAGTTGTATATGATCTGGAGGAGGATGAAGATTTCTGTTATCTTATTGAAGAATTTCTGGAAGGAGATTCTCTGTACGCCCTTGTTTCCGACATGGGGCATTTTTCAAAGGCGATGACGGTCCGATATGGGATTCAGATTTGCCATCTGGTGAATATCTTGCATTCGGCAAGACCTACCCCTATTTTGTATCTGGATTTACAACCAAGAAACCTGCTGGTGTGTGAGGACACCATAAAATTAGTGGATTTTGACCACGCGATTCATCTGGAAGAAGCAAAACATTTGACAAAACGCTACGGAACGATTGGCTGTGCTGCCCCGGAGCAATATACAGGAGCAATTCTTAATGAACGGACGGATATCTATGCCATTGGTGCTGTCCTCTATTACATGCTGACCGGTGATTTTCCCGGAAAGACTCCTGTGTATCCAAAGGAGAAGATTGACCGATCCCTGGCGAGAGTTTTGTATTCCTGTCTGAAAGAGAATCCAAAAGAGCGGTATGAATCGGCAGATCAGCTGGGCAGAGCGTTAGAACAGGTTCAGAGGCAGATGGAAAAAAGAAAAGCAGGTGTTTTTCGCAGAGAGCCGGAATCATCTCTGGTGATTGCTGTGGCAGGCGCTTTTGCAGGCGTCGGGACAACTCATGTGGCTATGGGATTTGCCGCATATCTTCAGCGGAAGGGGTTGTCCGTATTATATGAAGAGAGGAATGAATCTGGCGCAGTCCGACAGATGGCTGGCTGGAAAAAAAGCCCTGTGAACCGATTTGGCATTTACCGAATCTGTGGGCTGCCCATGCTTCCTCTTTATGGAAAAGCAGTAAAACTGGAGCCGCATCCTTATAACGTTGTGGTTCAGGATTATGGAGTATCTTTCGAACAGTTTTCGCAGAGAAAGGCAGATGGGTATATGCTGATCTGCGGAAGCAAACCCTGGCAGCTGGAAGCAGTCAGGTACGCAATTCAATTTCCGGAAAGTCCTCCGGGAATGGCGGTTATCTACAATCAGTTCTGCAGGCAGCTGGCAGAAAAGCTGCCTGGTCCGGCAAAGGAAGCAGAATGTTTCCTGATGCCAGATTGTCCCAATCCGTTTGTGTGTACAGGAGAAGTACAGAAGGTTTATGATGAATTATTTCTGTCATTGACCGGCAAAAGAACAGGAGGTGTGTTACGGGTATTGTCAGAAAGGGCAGGAAGGATTTTTGCCCCCAAAGGCTTTTAACAGAAAAATATAGTGTGGAAAAATCCTGGCGTACTCTTGGAATTTTAGGTGCCTGCCGGGGAGTGGGCGCGACCCATCTGGCTGTCTGGACAGCCAATTTTCTGACAGGTGTACAGCAAAGACAGACTGCTGTTATTGAGTGGAATCACCATGGGGATTTTGCGTCAATGGGAGGATTCTGTAAGGGAAAGGCGGCAGGCAATGGGTCCTGCCGGATTCTGGAAGTAGATTATTTTGCACAGGCAGGAGCAAAAGAATTGGCTGACTGTCTGAATGGGAAGTATCATTCCATCATTGTGGATTATGGAGAGATCACCGGACAGGGACTTCTGGATTGTGCCCGGTGTGATTTAAAAGTGATTGTCGGTTCGCTGAGTGAATGGCAGGCAGAAGCATTTTTGAAGGCTGCAGGGGAGATTGAGAAACGAGATAAAAGCTGGCGTTTTGCTGCTGCCTTTGGCAGTGAGGAAGCCAGAAAAATGATGGAAAAGCGTTTTCGGATTTCTGTCCGCCGTATTCCGGATTCTTTGGATGTGTTTGCCGTCACCCATGCCGACATGAGTTTTTTTACAGAACTTTTGCGGGATTAATCAGGCCAGATGCGCCGGATAAGGAATTTTGTGTCACAGCTTTTTTCCTTGTGGAGCGGGGACGAAACATGGAAGTGGAAGGCCCGGATGGAAGAAACCGGTGCAGCTGATGCCTGAAGATATCCGGAATGGAGGGTCACGTGGAAAAGAGATATCTTTTATACGGAAGGAACCGGCAGGTATTTTTGGATGGTTTGCAGCGGTATCAGGATCGGGGAGTTTTAATCTTTATAGACAGAAAAAAAGCCGATCCAAAAGACTGGATTCGAATTTTGGAGGTGCAGCCAGACGGAAGCTTTTATATGGGAGATTATGTTATGGAAGAAGTTATTGCGAAAGGGGATGATATGCGCCAGTCAGAGATTCTCTGTGAAGATTCAGAGACCTATGAGACACAGAAAAAATATAAGGTACTGAAAGAAATCCGATTTGACCGGGTGTATCACCGGTAAAATAACAGAATGTTTAGATAGGGGACGTCGTCAGTTTGATGGCAGGGGACAACATCGATTCAGAGAGAATCCCAATTCAGCCTGGGAATGAACGGTGTGGGTGGAAGATACAAAGAAGAACCGGTTGTCTTATAGAGTGTGTCTGAAAATTGCTTTCCGCCAAATCTCCCACAAAGTGGGGCATGCAGATGACGGGAATGAATTTTTAGACACGTTCTAGGAAGAAGCCGGTTTTTCTCATGGCAGGTGAAGCCAGAGGATGTTTTGGATACACTTCCGTAATCGGAAATGAGTCGGCTCCCGGCTTGTAAAATCAGGAGGTTTATGGTAGTATGGAGATACGAAAACAAAAGTCTCTCCTTCATAATTGCAGCGGATATGTGCGATGGATAGGAATTAAGAGAACGAATCACAGAAACAAAACTGATACAAAAAACAAAATTGGCCGGGTATCAAAGGCAGCAATCCAAACATAAAGCAGAGGTGTATCAATGAAAAGGTTTTTAGTGTCCGTATTAACATTTATAGGAGTTTTTCTGATATTAGGCGGGGGAACGCTGGTCTTTTGGCTTTATCATAAATATGTGCCATCCAAAGAGATGGCAAATCAGCAGGACTGGTTTCAGGTGGCAGGGAACCAGGTGGCAATTATGCTGGACAATGAGTTGATCGAGGATACCAAAGGGCGGTGGATTGACGGGGAAGTATATCTGCCCCTGGAATGGGTGCAAAAGACCTTAAATGAAAAGTTTTACTGGGACAATGAAGAGAAGCTTTTGATTTACACATTGCCAGAAGAAATTATTTATGCGGATACCTCTGTGATGGGAAATGGGGGAAAGCCATTGGTGGTAGAGCAGGAGAATCAGATATGGCTGCTTGCAGGTCTTGTCCTTAATTATACGGATATTCGGATGGAACGTTATGTAGAGGAAGAGGCAAGACGGCTGTTTATAGACACAAAATGGGATTCGGTGCCAAAGGCGGCCATCACAAAGAAAGAGATGGTTCGGGTAAGAGGCGGAGTAAAAAGCGCAATTTTGACCGAGGTGAAAGAAAATGAAACCGTTCAGATATTAGATACAATGGAAAACTGGTCAAAAGTGCGCACAGAAAGCGGATATGTGGGATATATCCGAAATATGCGGATGGAAGATTGTCCAGATCAATATTTTATCAGCACATATCAAAAGCCGATTTATACAAATATTTCTCTGGGAGAGCCAGTGTGTCTGGTGTGGCATCAGGTTTTTTCACAGCAGGCAAACGATACAATGGAAGCATTGATGGCTGTGACAAAAGGGGTCAATGTAATTGCGCCTACCTGGTTTATGCTAACAGATAATGAAGGCAATTATGAATGTCTGGCTGACCAGGAGTATGTGGACAAGGCTCATGCTATGGGGGTGCAGGTGTGGGCAGTGGTGGATAACTTTAATAAAGGACAGCAGGTTCAGTCAGAACTGTTATTTTCAAAAAATTCTGCTCGTACCAAGCTGATTGCGTCTTTGATGGCAGATGTGAAAAAATATGATCTGGATGGAATTAATTTGGATATAGAAAGCATCAAGAAAGAAGCAGGTCCTCATTATGTCCAGTTTATCCGGGAACTTTCCGTAAGCTGCCGGAAAGAAGGGGTAATTCTTTCGGTTGACAATACAGTGCCAGCTGCCTATTCGGAATTTTATAATCGGGAAGAACAGGGACGGGTGGCAGATTATGTAATTATTATGGCTTATGATGAGCATCACTCCGGAGGGGAAGCCGGATCAGTGGCTTCCCTGGGATATGTAAAAAAAGGAATTGAGGATACCTTGAAGATGGTTCCTAAGGAAAAGTTTATTAATGGGATTCCGTTTTATACCCGTGTGTGGGAAGAAGAAGGCGGAAATACCAGCGCTACATCCATGGGAATTGCTGCGGCAAAAGAATGGGTACAGGCCAAAGGAATGGCTTTGGACTGGGATAAGGAAACAGGCCAGTATTATGGGGAGTTACAGGAAGGAAATAAAACCTACCGCTTGTGGATGGAGGAAGAACAGTCCATCAGCATGAAAATGGATTTAATATGGGAAAATGATCTGGCAGGGGTGGCATGTTGGAAATTGGGATTTGAGACTCCGGAGCTGTGGAATATTGTTAAGCCGAAATAAACAGGAAAGTTCTTTTTTTGGCAGAAAACCGATATATTAAAATGGAGTTAAAAGCGATGGGTGGATGAAGAATGAGCGAGCGTAAGCCGGAAATGTTAATGGGAGTGTTGCTGTTGGTGTTTGTTTTTCTGGTATCCCGCCATGCAGGGATGATGGTGTCCGGACAGAAGGTTACGGCAGAACGGGCAAAACCAGTTGTGGTAATTGACAGCGGTCATGGAGGAAATGATTACAGACCTAAAAATCCGTTTTCAAAAGGCTGATTTTTACCACTTGTAAAGAGAAGATATGTATGTTAAAATAGAACATGTGAAATTCAGGAACGGAAAAAGGTGTATCACTCGATGCTGTGCCAACAGCATCGGGCAAGGTCAGAACCTTGGGATATATTTGCGGGGGGTTGGTGTGGACGCATACCGACGCCCCGTTCTTGATTTCTCACCTAAATGCTCTGGTGGAATGAAATAAAAAACTGCCGCCAAGGTATTTTGTGCGGGAAGCCAGAGTTTGAAAGAGTTGTAAATGATTTAAAAGCTGATTTTTACTACTTGTAAAGCAGATATAAATATGATAGAATAGAAACGAGAAATTCAAGGACGGAAAAGGTGTACTTTCTGGCGCTGCGCCAACAGCGTTAGATAAGGTTGGTAGGTACGTACCACGCAATACAGATCTGGTCTGAGATGCACATAAAGATATGATAAGTGCTTTTTATAAAAGTGCAATGTTTTTGTGTTGTAGAAAGAGACCGGATTGAAACCTTGGGATATATACGAGGTGTTAGTGTGGACGCATACTGACACCTCGTTCTTGATTTCTCACCTGAATGTTTTGGCGGCAGTGGAATTCTTCCCTGCCGTCAGAGCAGTCTGAGTGAGAAATCGGAGTTTGAGAGAACTGCGATTTGTTTGCCGTACATTCGCAGTTTTTTTTGTGCAGGGATACATAGAAGGAAATCTTCTTTTGGAGGCAGTAAGCCTTTTGTTTGATCAGAGTTCTATCCAGCAAAAATCGGAATGCCTGAATTTTCTGTCCGGATGGAACACTAGTAAAGAGAAGAACTTTCCCTGTTGATTTCTCACAAAACAACAGTCAATACAATTATACCAGTTTATAATTGCAGATTGGTTTGATGGGGGATATTAAGAGAGGGGGGATGATAGTTTCCCCAAATACGGCAAATTTTAGAAAGGAAGCAGGGAAACTGCGAAAGGAGAAAAGTATGAAAAAACAGTTAAAAAGTATTGTGGCTTTAGGCGCCGCAGCCGTGATGGCATTGGCAAGTGTTATGACAGCAAGTGCAGAGGTAGCATTAGAAGGAACTCAATATAAACTGCCTAGTACAGAAATCGTATACGATGGGTATACTGCTGATGATATGCATTACTTTGACATAGATGGTGCAGAGCTGTATGTGACTTTTACCAGAGAAGGGACTGCTGATTGGAATGGCTGTGATAAAGAGCAGGGAGCGTATTTGTATAATGAAGATGGATATGAGTGGAGATATGCCTATGCTACTTTAAATGATACTTACACAAGAGCTTGGTGGGCATTAGACGTGGAAAATTCGTCTGATTGGGAATCCGTATCCGAATATGGTATAGAAGTCGGAGGAGTTTCCCATCTTTATAATTTTAAAGTGGTAAAGGACGGGGTGGAATATCCTAAATGTAAGCTTATTGGCGGGGCTTGCGATGTAAATGACTACTGGAGGGAAGATTGTATGTTTGTGCTGGTGCCGGTTGGCTATGATGGAGATATTACTTATTCAATCTATGGAGGAAAGCTTGAGAATGAAGAGAGTGCAAAAAGCGTGAGAAATGATGATGCAAAGTGTACCTTCCTTATTAGCGGCGACGGTTCCAGCCTGAATCAGCAGCAGGCGGCAGTTCCTGTATGGAAAGAGGATTCAACAGGATGGAAGCTGGAAAATCCAGATGGCTCTTATGTGATGAACGCTTGGTATCAGTCTCCGGAGAGCGGATTGTGGTATTATCTTGGGGGAGATGGTTATATGCTGACCAATACCACAACGCCAGATGGATATCAGGTGAATGGGGAAGGTGTGTGGATTCAGTAGCAGGCAGGATAAAAAGAAAAGAGGTTTATAATGAAAAGAGGATGGAGAAATATTTTGTTCTCTCTGACGTCGGTTTTGATTTTGTCATTTAATGGGATTACCGTCTTTGGAGATGTTCGTGTAGTGGCGGAGGGAGAGAACTTCAAGGCAGAAGGATTCCGTAGTCCAGGTGAGGATTTTGAACTTAATATGACATTTCAGAGATTTCAGTATAACGATATGCTTGCAGAATATGTGGAGCGGGCGGTAAATTCGATTATAGCCGCAAGGGCGGAAGTAGAGGTGTATTATGCGGCTCCGATTGAAGAGTGCCGTAAATGGGAATTGGAACGTGCTGAACAAGACAAGCAGAAGCTTGCGGAAGGAACGCCGGCAGGATATGAGTGGCATTTTATTTATGCGCTTACAGAGAACGAGCAGGGAACGGATTGGAACTTTGACATTAAAGCAGCTTCCGGGGATACTTCCGGAGACCTAAGTTATGGTACAGATACAGTTCTTTATGGATTTAGTAAAAAATTCGGAGTAAATTATAATGGAACTTATTATCCGGAGTGTTTAATAAGTTATGTAAAAGGTAGATATGTAAGTTATGGGGACAATATGTCAAGCTATTTTGCCGTATGTCTTCCCCAGGGCTATTCAGATCCCCTAAGCATTATAGTTTATCCAAAGAAGCTGGATGAAGACGCGTATCATGAAAATGAGAGAAGATACGACGAAGCCATGAAGAGGGATGGCATGGTTTACAATTTTATGGGAGTCTCCAATGTAAGCTATTTGCCTATGTTTGTGCCAAATTATGACAATGGGTTTGAATTTTATGTAACAGGTTCTCCAGAAGCGGGGCAGAATTAATATAGGTTCTATGGAGAAGGTATCCTGTTGGTCAATGAGGAAACATTGGCCAACAGGATTTTTTTATTGTAGGCTTTAGCCTGTTGAGCATGTAGGAGTTTTTCGCTGATCCGAAAAACGGAGACATGCGAAACAAAAAACCACCCGCTATGCGGGTGCGCGACAGAA
>QXWR01000072.1 GCA_009911065.1 Clostridiaceae bacterium
TTTATAACGATCAGATAACTTGCTGATGCTGGTGCAGGCAATCTGCTGATCCCCAACGCGCAACATCAAAACCAGGTGCATCTAATCTGCATGGAGCTGGTGCGTCTAATTTGCAGGACAACAGTCTTGACCGCATTCTATTTATTGAAATTATAATAATGTTGGGGGCAAAAGGTCTTTTGCCCCCTCTGATACCGGATTGCTGTTAATCCCTATTCTCTTCCTCCTAAATTACTGGCAAAAGACCCTTTGCCTGCAGCACAGCCACAAGTGTCTTGATTTCTTCATTGTTTCTTCGAAATCCTCGCCTCATCTCATATTCCGTATTCGTCATTCGATTGTCCAAGCTGACCATTTCATACTATTCCTGCTATCTCATGTTTAATATCTGCTACTTCCAGTTTCACATCCGCCACTTCCAATTTCACACCAGCAATTTCCTTTGCCATGCCCTCCAGCTTCATACGTACTGGAATCAACATCTCCTTCATGGCATCCAGCATTTCTCTGTTTGTCATTTTTTCCGCTCTCCTCCTAAATCACTGGCAAAAGGCCCTTTGCCTGCAACACAGCCACAAGTGTCTCGATTTCCTCATTGTTTCTTCGAAATCCTCGCCTCATTTCATATTCCATATTTGTCATACGGTTATCCAAGCTGACCATTTCATGCTTCATTCCTGCTATCTCATGTTTAATATCTGCTACTTCCAGTTTCACATCCGCCATCTCCAGTTTCACATCAGCTACTTCCAATCTCACACCAGCAATTTCCTTTGCCATGCCCTCCAGCTTCATATGTACTGGAATCAACATCTCCTTCATGGCATCCAGCATTTCTCTGTCTGTCATTTTTTCCGCTCTCCTCCTAAATTACTGGTAAAAGGCCCTTTGCCTGCAGCACAGCCACAAGTGTCTCGATTTCCTCATTGTTTCTTCGAAATCCTCGCCTCATCTCATATTCCATATTCGTCATACGATTGTCCATGCTGACCATTCCATGTTTCATTCCTGCTATTTCATGCTTCATTCCAGCCATTTCATGCTTCATGTCAAATGTTTCATGCTTCATTTCAGCCATCTCATGCTTTATGTCAGCTATTTCATCCTTCATGTCAGCTATTTCATCCTTCATGTTAGCTATTTCATCCTTCATGTCAACCATTTCATGCTTCATTCCAGCTATTTCATCCTTCATTCCAGCCATCTCATGTTTGATATCTGCTACTTCCAGTTTTACATCGGCCATCTCCAGTTTTACATCAGCCACTTCCAATTTCACACCAGCGATTTCCTTTGCCATTCCTTCCAGCTTCATATGTACTGGAACCAACATCTCCTTCATAGCATCCAGCATTTCTCTGTCTGTCATCCCTTCTCCTCCTTGTAGTTATCCAGTCTGTCTTTTTGATTCTTCCTAATGTAACGTTGCCCTCACCTTTACGTCTATTATACCCCATTGACCAGCTTCTTTTCAATAGTCATGGACGAAAAATCGCCCTCACCTTCAAACAATTACTTCCCCATTGATTTCATTCTCTGTTATTACTTATGGAATTTTGCGCGGTCCACGCCTTAGAGCGGGTCTGAAAATTCATTCCTGACACCTGCACACTCCACTTCGCCTTATATTTAACACATATTCACTTAACGCAGCCCACTACGCCACGTTCTTTTGTGCCAAATCTCCCACAAAATGGAGTACACAACTGCCAGAAGGAAATTATCAGATATACTCTAAATAAACGAATACAACGAAATATTAGAATAACCGAATCCAGCCAAAACGATATTTTGGTCCTAAAAGATATTTCCAGTATAGATGACGCCATCACTCTTGTCAATTACTTTATAATTATTTCATTTTTACATTTTCTATCCCATCCCCTAATTTCCTTCTAAAATCTCTTCAAACTTTTCTTTTGCCTGAAATCTCTCGGAAAAGCACACCACAACCGCTTCCAGCTCTCCTTTTTCGGTTGGAATCATCAAACACTCACCTTCCCTGTCAATCACACCTGCCACCGTCAGATAACATTTTTCTCTTGTTTTTTCCTCTTCATCCCATATCCACACCTTCTCCCCAGTTACCGCCACACTTCCAAACAATTTCCAAGCCAGATCTTTGGTCAACACACAGCCGTCTTTCTGTCCGGCTGTCCCGCAGATTCCAGACAGAATCTTTGTAGGAAAAATCAGTTCCATATTTCCATAAACCTCCATAATCTGTGTCTGAGTACTTCTCCCGGTATCTTCTGCCATAACCAATTCCCGTTCTCTCACTCTCCACCCTGCCAGATCAAGAATCCCTCCATATCCTTGTTCTTTCTGCTCTTTTAACTGGTTAAGCTCTTCTACCCCTATTCCAAGCCCCCTGCACTCCCCATGCAAACAGACCGGCATATGAAACTGGTAAATCCCCAATCTTATACAAATCCCTGCCAAAATCAAAAATATCAACCATAACATACAAAAAAATCCTCTTCGCTCCATTACGTTTCACCTTTTACTTGATGATATAAAAAAACCGCCTTCTAAAAACTCTCCACCAGACGAACTCGGTCTCCTTCACCAATAACCTGATTGCTGCCCACAAGAATCGGATCGGAGCTTTGCAGCGCTCCCTCCACAGCTGCCTCCGTAGTGCCTTTATAAAGAAGCTGCACATCCACCCTTCTGGCCACAAACTCCTCCCCCAATATAGCTTTTTTCGATTGTGCTACCAGACAATAATATCCTTTCATATCCTTTCTAAGCCCCTGTAAGGGAATTACCTGACGATATACCCCAGACTGTTTTTGACATTCATATCCGGTCCTGGAACCAAGAAAAATCCCCTCATCTGTAAGAACCGCCCGAAAAATCCCCCTCTCCTCCCCCAAAAGGTTCATCTCTGTAATGCTGGCCTGAATTTTTTTGCTGCTTCCCGGCACGCGAATCCAAATCTCATCTCCCATCGTAAGTTTTTGTTCATCCTTTTCAAATTCTCCTTCAAACCAAAAACTCCCCCTTGCAATGGACAGACGCTCCTCCCCTGTGGCTATCTTTCCCGCCAAAAGCTCTGCCTGTGCTATTGTGCCTTTTTGTTCTGCCTTTACCTGTCCCTCCTCTTCTAGCAGGATGGAGAGTTTTTCCAGATCTGCTTTTTTCTCCTCAATATCCAGCAAAATCCCCTGACAAGCCAACTGGGACAGCCGTCTTTGCTGATTTTGGCTCAATCGTTCATGCTTATCTCTTTGCACCGCATTTTCTAACTCCCATTTCGCCCGCTCCACTTTCTTGTAAAGTTCCGTAAGCTTTTTTTCTTCCTCCTCCATGTTCTTTTCCTGCTGCCTTACCTGATTTTCATAGGTTTCTAAAAGACCTGCCAAAGAACTGATCTCCCCGGACCGAATCCGTTCATTTCTGCTGTCCAGCCAATCAAACTCCTGCTCCATATTGTCAATCTTATCTTCCCATTCCTCCTGAAGTTCATCCAGATCTTCCTTTGCACGAGTTAGCTCCCGCTTCTTTTTTTCCAGCTCCCGTTCCCCCGCTTCATCTTCTCCAAGCTGTTTTAATTCTTCCTCCAATTCTTCCACGGTTCTTCTTGCTGCCTTCAAATCCGAATTTTTGGAATTTCTTGCAAGGTCAAGTTCCTGGCTGGCCACTTCCTCCTGCTGATTTTGCTGCTCCCACAGCTCCTCCCAGGTCAGCCGCCTTTTTTTCTCGTACTCCTGCTCCAGCCGCTTTAGCTCCTCTTCCTGCCAGATCTGCTTTTTTTCAAATTCCTCCTGGCCTGCTAAAAGCTCCCTCTCTGCCATCTGAAGCTCCCATGCAGCCAGTTCTTCTTCTGTCACAGTATCATAAAACTCTCCGGATATGTTCTCCTTCTCAAGCTGAATCTGAAGCTTTTGCAGTTGTGTCTCCAGCTTCTCTTTCTCCTCCTCCATGGATGTCTGGTCATAGGAAAACAGCAAATCCCCTTCCTCCACCTGTTTTCCGGACGCCACATAGACCGCTCCAATGCGAAGTCCTGGGTAAACCTTGCAAAAAACCAATTCTCTCTCCCTTACGGTTCCTGTGCCAGTAATACTTGTATCTATGGCTTTCTCCTTCATCCAAGCTGTTGTCACTTTTGGTATGGTCACAGAATCATAAATCCGGGAGATGATCGTACCTATAAACATCAGCAGAAAAAATCCTGCCAAAAGCCTTTGCTGCCATAAAACTTTTTTTCCGAAAACATTTTTTTCCATATCTTTACTCCTTTATCCCGGAAACGGCCACCCCCTGTTCCAGTTTTTCTTCCCCGTTTAAATATAAAAGTACCGGAGGCATCATCATCACCATCCCTGCGGCAAAAGCCACAGCCGCCTTGTCCTGGACCAGATCTGGCAGGTACAAAGATAACGGCCATAGTTTCATGTCCTTCAAATAAGTCATGGGCTGTTCCAGTGCATTCCACCCATCAATAAATCCAAGCACCATGGCTGTCACGATTCCTGGATAACCGCTTGGCATTCCCACCAGAAAAAATGTCCTTATCTCTCCGGCTCCATCCAGATAGGCTGCCTCCAAAAGCGCCTTTGGAATCGTCTCAAATGACCGGGTCATAATAAATACCGGAAAGACAGACCAGATTCCCGGCAATATTAGGGACCAATGGGAATTTAAAATCCCCATCTTATCCAAAACCAGATAGTTGGATACCTGCGTCACCTGAAAAGGCAACGCCATGAAAAGGATGTAAATTCCAAACAATAGGTTTCTCCCAGGAAATTGAAAACGGGCAAAAGCCCAGGCAGCTGGCGCTCCCACCAAAAGCTGCCCCATCAGCATGGGGACTACCTGAATGCAGGAATTCCAGAACATGACAAAAAATCCGGGCGACAAAAAAAGCAGCTCTGCATAAGCCTTGAAGGTGGGATAGGATGGAAGGAAAGAAGCATGAACCGGCGCTTTTCCGATTCCCAACGGGGATAAATACCGCCAAAACAATTCATCCTCTGGCATGAAGGAGGCAGCCATCATCAAAAGAAAAGGAATCCATACCAAAAGACAGGCAAAAATCAACAAACTGTTTTGAATCCAAAAATTTTTATTTCTTTTCATTTCGTCCATCCCCCTATCCTCGTTTTTCTCGTTGCTTCTATTCTCTCAAAACCCATGTAACCCCTGCCACAATCACCGCAGTTCCTCCAAATCCTGCCGCCACCAGAATCACTGCTGCTGTACACATTTTCTGCACATCCAAAGTGAGAAACCAATGGCTGAAAAGATGAGGAATCAAATAAATGGTCTGGTCTGGATAACTGCCTGCCAGCAAATAAGCTTCCCGGTAAACCCGAAAAGAATGGATCACAGAAAATCCCAGCACAAGAGCCATGGTTCCTTTTAAACAAGGCAGTGTAATGAAACGAATCCGGGCCAGACTTCCGGCTCCATCGACTTTGGCCGCATCATAAAGACTTTCTGGTATAGCGCTCATGCCTGCCAGCCATAGAAGAAGATAATAGCCGATGTTTTTCCACACATAAGTAAAAACCAACACGGAAAATGCAGTCTCTCCGTAAACCCAATCAATCTGCCACATTTTATCTGTCATCCCGATTAATAACTGATTTAAAATCCCATCTGGACACAGAAATATTTTCCACACCAAAGCCATAGCCGCTGTGGGAATCACCATGGGAAGCACCAGACTGATCTTAAACATTCTTTTCCCTTTTCCAGTCCCATACACCAAAAGAGCCAGAATAAAAGAGACACCAAACAACACTGGAATGGCTGCTGCCAAAAAATGCAGTGTATTTCCTGCCGCCAGCCGAAAAGCCTCATTTTTCCAAACGGACCGAAAATTTGCCGTTCCCACCATTTTCTCCCCCAGAGGGTCCAGGAAAGAACGAAGTACCACATCTCCAAAGGGGATAGCCATAAAAACAGCTACCCCCAAAAGACTGGGCATCAAAAACAGCCCTGCCATCAAACTTTGATTTCGTCTCCTTTTTTTCACCAAACTACTCCTGCTCTGCCTGATACAACATAACCTGCCGCAAAATGGCATCTGCCGCCTGTTCTGCGGATTCTCTTCCATTTAGATAATCCATCGCCTCGCTAACAATCATATTCATAATCGTCTCATCCACCTGAACGGGAACCGAAACCGATTCAATTAGCTTATAAATTTCCTTTCTCTTCTCTTCCTTGGGCCAGCTTCCGGAAATAGAATAATCCCCATATCCTGAACTGATGGAAAAACTATTCTTGTCAGAAGCACAGTTTAACTTCTGCGCCTGTATTCCCACAGGAAATCCGTCAAAAAGCTCTTCCTTTTGAACTTCTGTGGAAAACAGCTGACGCACAAACTCCTTTGCCAGCTCTGGATTTTCGGTCTTCTGATTGACTCCGGCTATGGCCTTTGGAAAATAAATTCCGTTGATGGTGTCTCTTCTGGCTTCTGGATGTTTTTCCAAAACTGCTTCAAAAAGCACACAATCAAACATCCCGTATAAATTTGTGATACTACAGGCAGATTTCCCCTGATCAAATATGTGATCCGTACTAATCATTCCAAAAGAATCCACATGATTGCTGATACCCAGGTTTTCCATTTCGGCTTCTGTAAACATCTCTTTTGAGCCGCTTTCGTCTCCAAGAACCTTTATGGTTTCCAGATATTTTATCAGTGTTTCTTTTGTCAAAGACAAATCTTCCTTTCCAAACAACTCCTCTTTCTGTACATGCGCCACCAGACGAAGCAAATTTTCATAGATTCTCGTTGCCATGAGAGGCGTTTCTCCTTCATAACCAGCCATGGAAGACATTCCGGAAAATGCCTGGATTGCAGAATCCTGCCCCATAATCACTGGTACAGAAATTCTGGCAGGCATCTGATAGATGCTTCCATTCTCTCTGGTAAATCCCTCCACCACCTGTTCCATAATCGGGTCTTCCTTTTGGATGGAGTCAAACACGTCCCGTAAATCCATGAGTATCCCCTTCTTCTCATAAGAATCCATGGGAAGTCCGTCTAATATCAGCACATCTGCTCCTCTCCCTGCAAGAAGTTCTGTATTCAGACTGCGAATCGTTTCCTCCGACACATTTCCCTCCAAGTCCGCCCCATTTAACACCTCCACTTTCACGTCTGGGTGATTTTTCTGGAACACAGATGCTGCCTGACGAACGGTGGAATTATCCGTAAGTCCATACACGGTCAGAGATTGCGGCGGCAATGTGGCTGCATTTGGATCATAAACATACTGATACAACGAAATTTTGTTTCCTCCAAAACTTACATAAGCGCCATAATAATCCTTTTCGGTTCCCATAAAAAAATCAGCCATCCCCATGCTTTCCATTCCCATGGTGTTCAAACTTCCGTCAATCAAAAGCTCCCACAAACTCCCCCCTTTATTTCCATGGGCAAGCCCTTTTTTGTTTGCCACATAGATTCCGCCATTTCCGTCTCCAAAAAGTACAGCCCCCTCATCATGTTTCTGCTTTAATCCTTCATAGACAACGGTTTCTGTCTTCTGTCCGTCTTTTAAGCTGTATCTGGTGATTCCTTCGTCGGTTTTCGTGATAAACTCGTCTTCTGTCACAAACCCTATGCTGTAGTCCGAACTTCCTCCCCAGCTTTTTTCCATGGTAAACAACTTTTTCCCATCTGGCTGGTACCAGGTAGCCTCTCCATTTCCATAAACCAGAATATTTCCCTCCTTTCCCACCTGAATTTTTGAAGGAATCAATCCATAAGATTCTCCTGCCTTTGGAAGGAACACAGAAGAAAGCAGCTCTATGCTCTCTCCTTCCTCTGGAATCTGGTATAAATGACAGATATAATTTGGTTGTTCCATTGCGCTGAAATAATACGTTCCATCCAAACCATACATGACACTGCGGATGGATGCAGAAAAATCTTTTGGCTTAACCCGGTCCCACCAGCCTTCCTCCTGTTTCCAGTCATCTCCCTGGCGCAAAAAACGCTTTGCGTCAATCCATTGTCCAGAAGAATCCCGCTCTGCTGTATACAACTCCAGCACTCCGTCTCTGCCTAAAAATACAGACACCAAAGAATCCTCTCCCGCCTCCTTTGGAAGAGAAATCTCCCGCTCCACATACCGCCCCATGGCAATGAGTTCCCCCTCGCTGCCTCCATTTTGTTCTTTTGTCTCTCTGGCATCCTGGATTACAAATTTACTCTCCCCCGCACTGTCCCTTTCCCCCAAGTTCTCACCGTCTTTTTGGTCCAGTGAACCACAGCCGCTTAATATTCCTACAGTCATTCCCAAAACCAACCCAAACACCATACACCTTCTCCCCCAGGCCATACGGGTTCCTTTCCGGAAATGCTTTTGCATCTTCCCCCACGTTTTCGGAATTATTCCTTGTTTCATCACAATCCTCCTTTTTCTTTGAGACATTTTTTCAAAACGTCTCATTTCCCTTTATGCTTTCCATTCATATTTTTATTGTATCAGTCATTTCTCTAAAAAACCTGTAAAAGTGTTATTTCATATTACTAAACACAAATATTATCATATAAATTTTTCCATTACCCCATAAAAAAAGCAATGCCTTTGTTGGAAAAGACATTGCTTTTTTCTTTTAAATATTCAATAAATCACTAAACTCCTTCAGCGCTCCGTCCGTTTCATGGGCCAGAACCCGTTTGGCCAGAACCTTTCCTAACTGCACACCCTCCTGGTCAAAGCTGTTTACATTCCACACAAACCCCTGGAACATAACCTTGTTTTCAAAATGGGACAAAAGAGCGCCCAAAGTTCTTGGAGTCAGCTGATCTCCAATGATGATACTGGAAGGACGTCCTCCTTCAAAATTCTTGTTCCGGTTCTCATCGGACTTGCCGCAGGCAAAAGCAATAATCTGAGCCGCCACATTGGCACACAGCTTCTGCTGGCTGGTGCTGTCCTGAATTACCACATCCGTTCCGATCTGATTGTTCTTAAATCCGATAAACTGTAACGGCACAATGGAAGTTCCCTGATGGAGCAGCTGATAGAAGGAATGCTGTCCGTTGGTTCCAGGTTCTCCAAAGATCACTGGACCGGTCTCATAATGAACCGGCTCTCCAAAACGGTTTACACATTTGCCGTTGGATTCCATATCCAGCTGCTGCAAGTGCGCCGGGAAACGGCTTAATGCCTGAGAATAGGGAAGCACCGCTGTACAGAGATAATTCAGCACATTCCGCTCATAAACGCCAATCAAAGCGTCCAGCATAGCCGGATTCTTCCGCATATCCGCACATGCAGAAAGCTTATCTTCCTCTGCTGCTCCCTCCAAAAACTGTGCAAAGACTTCTGGTCCAAAAGCAAGGGAAAGCACTGCGCCGCCTACTGCGGAGCTGGAGGAATAACGGCCTCCAATGTAATCATCCATAAAGAAAGCGGCCAGATAGTCGTCGCTCTTTGCCAGAGGAGATGTCTCGCTGGTCACTGCCACCATATGTTTGGAAGAATCCAGTCCTGCATTCTTTAAAGCGTCCTTTACAAAGGACTCGTTGGTCAAAGTCTCAAGAGTTGTTCCCGACTTGGACACAAGGACAAAAAGGGAATGAGCCACATCAATGGAATTTAATACGGCAGCTGCATCATCTGGGTCAACGTTGCTGATAAACCGAGCTTCCATCTTGAGGGTGTGATGCTTTCTGGCCCAGTTTTCAAGGGCAATATAAATGGCCCGGGGACCTAAGTCACTGCCTCCAATCCCAATCTGCACCACAGTAGTAAACTTCTCTCCCGCAGCGTTGGTAATCTCGCCCCCATGAACTTTGCCTGCAAACTCAGCAATCTTCTGCTGCACTCCTGTATAAAAAGCCCGTTTGTCCACACCGTCCGCTTCCACGGTCTCTCCCAGCTGCCCACGGGTCAGATGATGGAGCACTCTGCGCTTCTCCCCTGTATTGATCACTTCTCCATTATAAAGGGCCTTAAATTTATCTGCAAGCTGAGCCTCCTCGGCCAGTTTTTCCAGCCCTTTTAGCACAGCGTCATCCACCTGTTTGGCAGCATAATTGAAAACCAGCCCTTCTGCCATGGGAACACTGTATGTTTTCACACGTTCCGCGCCGTTCTCCCCGGACATTACCTGGGTCAGATTCACCTTTTCTGTCTTTGACAGTTCCTGAAAGGAAGCAAGGGTATCCATATTGTTCCACTTGATCATCGTCCAATCCTCCTTGGATATTAATATATTGAGGCGTTTGATAAACGCTCAAAGTCACAGCCATTTACTGGAATGATTATACTATTAAACCCCATTTAATTCAAGTGTTTTGCCGTACTTCCATCCAATTTACTTCCATCCAATTGTCGTCCAAATCCATTACAAATCACAGGATCATCTTCTTGTCTGGCTATGTCAGACAAAAACTTTTCCGGATTCCTATCTGGCCGGCATCTGGAAACCATCAAGGGCACGGTTTAAGTAGTCATTAAAAGGCTTCATCATCTGAAAAATCTTTACTGCCTGTGTGACAAACATCTCCCCCTTCTGAATCTCTTTATCCGAAATCGGATATTCCACATACCAGCTTTTGAATTTCAAATACTCTGCCTGGGGATGTTCTTTGTCAAATCCAGACGGAACATTTTTCAGTGTTACCCCTTGTACTGTAAATGTATTTTGAAAATCCGGCTCATGTAAAATTTTCTCCCACTCCCTGCCGTTTTGGGCAATATAGTTTCTCACCATAGCAGTAGCGTCTTTAAACATATCGGCAAACAGCCCGCCGCCCAAAAAAGATTGGTTTCCCGGCTTGATCATCAGATAATACCCCACTGGCACAGGTAATTTCCCCTTGGCAGAAATGTGAACCCGAAATGCCGGATTATAGGGAGATTTGTCATGGCTAAACCGGGTATCTCTCACCAGCTTAAAGGTCAGATCTTTTGGCTCATTATGAAGGACACTTGCATCAAATGCTCCGATTCCCGTGATCAGTTCCTGAATCATAGCCTCAAACGCTCCATTGGCATCCTTGTATTCCTGCTTATGGGCGTGATACCACTCCCGGTTATTATTTTCCCTTAAATTTTCCAAGTACGTTAAGATTTTTTGTCCATCCATGCTTTTCTCTCCTATCCATTCTTCACAACGGAAAATGATGCCCCATTTAAAAAGTCTTCCATAAATTGTTTTAATTTTTCTGGTGACTCATAAGTCCGGCAGAAAGAAAACTCCTGGGAAATACCATCAATCTCTTCCATGGCAGCTGTCACGTCAAGAGTAACCTGCTTTGGAACTGCATGGTAAAAATCCAGACAGGAAGGATGAATCCGATGGTTTTTGATTGCGTAGTTGACTCTTTTTTCACAACAACACGTTCCCTTTCCATACTCACCGCAATATTCCTTTAAAAAGTCTGCCATCTTTCTCCGCGCCCTGGACAATCGCTGCCGATATGCCTCAGGCGTAATCCCCAAAATATCCCCGGCAATCCGGCTGTCCACCTGAAACATGGTTCCCATAATAAAGATACATCTGCTTTCTGTGTCAAGACACTGCAGCATCACATTGGTACAAGACAATTTCAATTCCTCTGCCAAAATGGCCTTTTCTACATTTTGGGTCAAATCCGGCACTTCCTCAATCTTTGCGTGAAGAATGTCATCCCCATAAAATTCAAAGGTTAAAGGATACTTGGCAAACATGTGCTTCTTATAGTTTTTCAGATGATTCACTGCTATGGAAAACACCCAGGTGGAAAAGCTGCTCTCCTTCCGAAACGATGACAGATGGGTCATAACCTTCAATAAAATATCCTGAGAAGCATCCTCTGCATCTGGAAATGTTCCAAGCATTCTTAAAGAAAGGTTAAACACCAGATCCTGTACCCCCACAAGCAGATTTTCCAATGACTGCTTGTCTCCGGCAATCGCCTGGTCAATCCATACCCCCAATTCATTGTCTGTTGACTGATTCATTATGTTCTCTCTTTCCGCTGTTCCAAAGACAGCCTTTTGTCAGGAGTTGAAAATTATCCTGCATTAGATTAGACAATCCAAGAGCTGGTGTGTGACAGGTAAATCTAAATTATTTACCCAAATAATGGGACAAGTATTTTGTTACTACCTTCATATATGGTTATGTTTATTGACAAGGTTGTTAAGATAAATAGCGGACGTTCTTCCATTTCTAATCTAAATCACATTGATTCATTGTTCATGGAAATAAAAGGAAACATAAAGTAGGCTCCCAGTATAATAAAAGTATAAATTATAGGTCTGTTCCCATCCTTATTCCTTTCTGGTTATACTAGAATACGTCATATTTCAATCATACCTATTATAGCCAAACTGTAAATAGATGTAAAGTAACTAGAGAGATTTGTATTTCTGTTTAGGTCATTTTACAAGGAACTACACGCAGACCGTGAAACGGGCTGCTGACAACAAACAGGCGCTATGCTCCCGGCAAGGGGCATAGCGCCTGTTTGTTGTGGGGGTATCCAAAGGGGGCAACGCCCCATTTGGCACACGACTTTGCGAAGCAAAGTGTAGTGTGTTATACGCTCTGTCGGCGTTGCCGTGAAAATGCCGTTGCCGCCGGGGAGGGCAAGGGCATTTGAAGCGGCAGGAAAACAGGGCTTTGTTTGGGGCTGGGAAGCCGGAAACAAAGGGCTGGTTTCAGCAGCAGACAGGGCGTATATGAAAGCCCTCGTCCACCGTCCTCAGCCTATGGGACAAAATGTCCCAAACCTTTAGACACCGTGACTATATGTGTGGCCACACTCATTTATTTTAGTGGTCGTTCTTTTCTCAAAATTGAAATGGGCGGGAAGCCATTTTAGGGCTTTCCCGCCTTGATTGCCCATCAGCAAAGGCAGGCGGGGCTGTCAACGGCGGCGCATTTGTGCGCCGTTCATCTTGACCGTTGACTGGCTCGGCTGCCTTTGCTATCTCCCCCGATAAACTGAAAGTTTTAGATTAGTCCCACACGATTTCCAAACAATCGAAGTTATCTGGAATTGGTGGTACGCACGAATAAGTATTTAATTCAAATGCCTCTATTGTAATTACTCCATCAGAGCATAGCCATTCGCAATTTACTAATTTTTCTAATTCCGCAGGCAAAATGGTTGTGCAAATCACGATTGTATCTCCTGCAAGAACTAATTCTTCTTTCCCATTGTTTTCTACGATTTCTGTATCATCGTGGAGAGCAACACGCACCCATGCTATGTCAGGCATTAACTCAATCTTTTGTAGCATATTTCGTATTTCAGAAAGCGTTGGACGGCCAAATTCCCATTGGTTCGGAGCAATGGAATCCTCCTCTGTGTTTCCATCGAAAAATTCATCAAGCGTTAGTAATGGTAAGCGTTCTTCATTTTCTTCCAATATTTTTTTGAATGTATTCAACTCTATCATAGTCACAATTCTCCTCGCAAATCAGAATTAGTTGATTTTATCCTCTCCCCGGATTTTCTTGTTTTTCCGTTCTTCTAACTCCGCAATTTGGTTCATCAAGCAATCTGAAAAAGTCCCCTCAATCGGTGTAGCTTCTCCTGTTGTGTAGTAGTCAAGAAGGACTATGTTATTATTCTTGTCAAAACAAAATATTTCATCACCATTCCCTATAATGGACAAGAATGGGATAAAATCAGTAAAACCTTCATCGTGTAGTTCTTTCGTTTTTTCACGAATATCCAAAAAATCGGGTATTCCATTGGCAATTCCATAGACTATAATTCCTCGACAGAACGACCAAAATGGGCCTATGTCATATTGTTTCGCTTGTGGCCATATTTCTTCTCGAACCTCCATATAAAGCCCACCTAATGGGGACATAGTGAACTCTCTAAAATCAGCAGGAAGATTTATCCCATACTGATTTTCAAAATCCTTTATATCCTGCTCCGATGGCTCATTTCCCATACAAGCTACAACCTGATAAGTCTGCTTATCATAATTATGGAAATAATCATAAACTTTTTCCAATGACATAATATACCTCCTACAAAATGCGATTTTTTATTTTCTTACTTCCGTCCCCGCTGTGGGGTTGGTTTTTTCAGCAAGTCCGACTTCTGTGCAATCTTTTTCAGCCACTTCTTTTCTTCCCCGGACAGCTTCTTAAAGTTCAGCCGCACCCGTTTGCAGATAAACGCCAAAGACGCTTGCTCCGGGTCACTGTCTGGGTTGGTAATTTCGGTAGCGGCTTCCAATAATCCTTTCAGCGGGTTATCCTCCGGGACGCTGAAAAAATCCTCCCTGTGGGCTTCCCGCAGGCCGGCGGCTATCTCGTCTATGTCCTGCTGGATTATGTAACGGCAAAAGCTGTCATCATCAATATGGGCAGCGATAAGCTGTCTTAACTGCGGGTCGGTCAATCCGGGATTGTGCTGTTTCATAATCATTGCGCTCATAGCGTCCACAATGGCGTTTGCGCTCTGTACCTGCTTCACCGCCGTTCCGTTCACATAGATTTCAAGGTCGGCCATCAGCTTGATAAAATCCGGGTGCGCCGCTAATTCGCACAGCAGAGCATTATCCACCTGCCCGCTTTTCAGCAGGTCAATCATTCCGTCACTCAAACACAGGTCTGCAAGATCAGCGTTTGGGTGACGCTTCATTTCAGACAGCCCCAGCAGATAGTCGGTGGTCACGCCGTAAAACTTCGCCAGCTTGATAAGAGCATAGTGGCTGATGTCCTTAAAATCGTCCGCTTCATAACTGCCCAACGCAGACTTGGAGAGGTTCGTCTGCTCTGCAAGCTGTTCCAGCGTCAAGCCACGCTGCACACGCAGGTCTTTCAAGCGTTCTTGAATGGATAAAGACATTTTCTCGCCCTCCTTGTCTGTTCGATAAATCGGAAGTTAGTGAATCGGTAATAATTCCATATTTTTTGCCCGCTTTAGATTTATTTTAAGGTCGTCATATCCAAACGGCTTGCCATGTCCCGGATATATTAGATTTGGTCTAAGTGCGATGATTGTTTCCCAAGATTTTAGGAAATCCGTTTTATCCTCCGCCCAAATAGTTATTTGGTGTTAGTATATAAATGTGGACAGGAAAAGTTGAACAACCTATACTATCAAATGAAAGAGCAAAGGAG
>QXWR01000073.1 GCA_009911065.1 Clostridiaceae bacterium
CAGACCAATTACTCCCTTATCATAAAAAAATAAGTGCAGAAGGTAAAGCACTAATGATATGCTTTATCTCTTACACTTATATGGTACTAAAAAGCGCCCATGCACAATTACGCAAAGAAAACGGGAAAAATGCCAATGACAGCACAAATGGCAAGTGAAAGCAGGCTCCGGACAACGAACTGGCTGAAAAATGGCTGCAACGGTTTTGATATGAAAAGCCCGATCAGCAACCCAATGTCATTCTGGACAGAGCAGGACGTTTTAGAATACATTTACCATAACCATATCCCGGTTGCAAGTGTGTACGGGGAAGTAGTGGCAGACTACGGGAAAGGAAAACCGACAGAAAATACAATGGATATGGGGATATTTGATATAGGCAAGCCTGTATTTGACACTACCGGATGTGACAGGACGGGGTGTGTTTATTGTGGTTTTGGATGCCACAGAGAGAAATCGCCGAACCGGTGGGAGCTTGCGGAGAAACTCTCGAATCCGGCTCTTATAGATTATATGATGCGTGGAGGGGCGTTTGATGAAAAGGGTATTTGGAAGCCGGATAACCGGGGACTTGGTTTCTGGTTTGTTGTGGAGTGGATTAACGTGCATGGAAAGCTGCATATCATCATGCCGCACCGGGAGGAATATCTTGGACAGTATATGACGGAAGACACAGAGAAATTTCTTGCAGCATAAAAACAGGGATACGGAAAAGGAGAACCATAATGGGAAGAAAGACAGGGGATCAGAAAACAGGGAAAGCGATTCTTACATTTACAGTGGCAGAATGTGGAGAATACCACAGCCTCGGAAAATACTATGAGGGCATTAAAACTTTGGAGGAAGCGGTCAATCTTTATCAGCAGATACCACCGGAGCGCATGAATGGTATCCCTTCGATTGGTATCAATCTCCATGTGGAAGGGACGGATAAGATGGAGGATGTACAGGCAGACCTACTTTCCGGGGACGAAATAGACATAGGTTTTATCAACCTTATACCAGAGTTTTGCGGGAATCCAGAGGTAGGGGCGGCGGTAAAGATGATAATTGGGAGGTTTCCAGATAAAGAGGTGATTGAGTATTAAACTTAATATTGGAAATATCCGGCATACAAGGGCGGTCAAAAAAGGCTGCCTTTTATTATGATTAAAATTAGGAAAATGGAGGTTAGAAAAATGGAAACAGCAGGACAGAACACAAAACAGGTCATGGAGGAAAATGACGTATTAAAGCAGTTCATGGAGCTACTTAACCAGCAGAACATGAAAGAGCAGTCACAGGACTTTATGGGGATTTTCTGGTATGTGGCGGGGATGCAGGTACAGCTTTCCGCAATGGTGGATGAATTACAGGGCGTCCGGGAGCAGCTTTCACAGATGCAGGAGAAACAGCCGAAGCCTGTTACGGAGAACCTTATGGAGAAAGTGTCGCACCTTCAGGAGAAAATCACGAGCCTTTCGGAACGCCTGACAGAAGCAAGAAACCGTCTGGTGGAAACAGCAACGCAGGCAGTCAGCGCCTTTAAGGAAAAAGGCAGGGCGGAGATGTGCAAAGTTCTCCAGAAAGGAATCTCCGGCATGAAGTCCATGCTTTCCGGCTACCGGGAACGTCTGGTTGACGTGATGACGGACTGTGAAAAGACAGCCAACCAGATTGACAGCATCGGGGATGAATTGAAGCAGATTGGGAACAGCGTTTCCAACGTGGGCAGGCTGTTAGCCGGGAAAGGCACGAAAGAGGTATCGGACGAAAAGCCGGGCGTCGGTTTGACAAGGGCAGTCAACACGCCTGTAAAAAAGGCAGTAGAGAACCTCCGGAAAAAGATTGGAGGGGTGGATAAAGCATTTGAAAAGCTGGATCGGCTCTCTGCCCGTCTGGATGCCGGGAAGGAAGCGGAGAAAGGAGGGCGGGTGTCCGTAAAGGATAAGCTGTCGCAGATGAAGGAAAAAGCAGGACAGCAGAAAAAAGCGCCGGAGCCGGACAAGGCAAAAAACAAAGAGGGATGTTTATAAAATTATTAGCACATAAAAATATCCAAAGCGGGGCAGACAGGGAAACTTATCTGTCCCCCGTTTTTTATGGAGGAAAAGGAGAGATAACCATATGGCAGATGCAAGAACGGAAAAACAGAAAGTAAAGGAGATAACGGACAGGCTGGAGGAAGGCTTGAAGGAGCTGTTTGAGGGGGAGAAATATAAAAGCTACCTGAACACCATGTCAAAATTCCACAATTACAGCGCAAACAATATCCAGCTTATAGAGATGCAATGCCCAGATGCGACATACGTTGCCGGGTACAAGGCATGGCAGAGGAATTTTGAACGCCATGTAAACAAGGGTGAGAGGGGTATCCGTATCCTTGCGCCCGCACCTTACAAAATCAAAGAGGAACAGGAAAAGATTGATCCGGTGACGAATGAGCCTGTGCTTGACCGGGACGGGATGCCCGTCATGGAGGAAGTGGAGATAAAGATACCCGCCTTTCGTGTTGTCACAGTCTTTGATTATTCACAGACAGACGGGAAAGAACTTCCCGGACTTGGCGTGAGCGAGCTGCATGGGGATGTGGAGCGTTACCGGGATTTTATGGAAGCGTTAGAGAGGGTTTCCCCTGTCCCGATCCGTTATGAGGGCATGGAGGGTGACAGGAAAGGCTATTTTATTGACTTAAACCACCCTATCGCCATTAAAGAGGGCATGAGTGAAACGCAGACCGCAAAAACAGGAGTCCATGAGGTGGCACACGCTAAACTCCATGCAAGGGAAGCGGAGCAGGATACGGAAAAAGCAGTTTATAAAGACCGGGAAACGAAAGGAGGGAGCCAGGAATGACAGAAAGAAAAATCAGACGTGGAGATATCTATTACGCCGACTTAAGGCCGGTAGTTGGCTGCGAACAGGGCGGTATCCGTCCGGTAGTGATCCTGCAGAATAACACAGGGAACCGGTTTAGTCCAACCATCATAGCGGCAGCGATCACCAGCCGGGACGGAAAACATCCGATCCCTACCCATATCCGTATAGACAGACAGTTTCATGGTCTGCATCAGGATTCCATGATCTTATTGGAACAGGTACGGACACTGGATCAGAAACGGCTGCGTGAATACATAGGCTGCCTGGATAAAGAAACCCTGGCGGCAGTGGACAGGGGGCTGATCGTCAGTCTGGGGATGAAAAATATCCAGAAGGAAAAAACAGCTGCAGATATGGCGGCTATGAAAAAATGAGTCAGAACAGGGCAAAGGAGTAGATAGAGAGGAAGAGAAGCATGGATGATAAAAAGAAGAAAGCCTGGATCTATACCCGTATCGATGCGCCGGAGGACAGCCATGGTACCTTGAAGAAGCAATATGAACAGCTGAACACCTATGGAGAGCAACTCCGGGTGGAGATCGCAGGCAGCTCCAGCGATATGGGAGAAACGGCAGGGTTAGATAGACCCGGACTGGATCTGTTCCTGGAGGAAAAGGACAGCAGGGGGATCGAAGTGCTGCTGGTTCTGGATTCCTCCAGGATCTCCCGTGACAAAACTCTGTGCAGGGAATTCCTGCTCCGGATGACAAAAAGCAGGATTGAGGTATGTTCTCCCCTGGAGGGTATCCTCTCTGCAAGTCCGCAGCAGGCAGCCGAATTATGAGGTGCATAGATGGATTATAACGTAAAAACAGGGATACTGTTTAACACAAATTTCAATACCAGAGAGTTCAACGATTTGATGTATGAAAGCGCAAAACCTCATATGATAGATGACATCAGATCAGTGATCGAAGAGGATCCGACCCTGCCCCAATATATTGACGGAAACCTGACCTTTCATTTTCTGCCTGATCACAAAATCCTGCTGAAATATCAGTTCGTATGTAATAACGAGAATGAGGCAGAGGCGGAAAGCTTTTCCAAGTCCTGCGTGGAGGATATCCGGAGGGAATTGGAAGAGAAAGGATACCGTATCGAGCGGATCAACTGTACGGCAAAAGAGATGGATATGAAGTGGCTGGATGAACTGGAGGACATGCTATTTCCAAAGAGTCTAAGCCTTTGATATCCAAGTGAAAAGGAATAGAAAGTATCCCAGAGAATGACTGTTATGAAGTATTAATTTTAAAAGTGATTGAAAAGGAACTCAATGTAAAACATGGGCAGAACAGGAGAAGAATATGGGAAAAATAGAGGTAGATAAGGCATTATTGAGTGTAAAAGAGGTATGCGCATATTTGGGAATAGGAGAAACCAAGGCGAGAGAACTTTTGACAAAAACAAACAATAATTTTACAGTACGGATTGGGAATCGTGTATATGCCAACAAAATCCAGTTGGATAAGTGGATCGCTCATAACAGCGGCAATAAGGTGGAGAAAAAACGGACAATCCATAGAAGAATAAAAAGGGAAGAATCCAGCATGGAAATGCAGATGACGATGTAAAGTCAGCAGCATTTATATGGAGCGGGTGTAAAAATGGGAAAAGATTTAAAGGGAAGAGAACTGGGAAAGGGTCTGTATCAGCGAAAGGATGGAAGATATGAGGCCAGAACAAAGATAAATGGAAGTGATGTCAGCATCTATGGTTTTAATCTGCGGGAGCTGAAAAAAGAATTTCAGGAATTAAAGGAAGAGGCACAGAACAGCATTGATTTTAGAAGGAAACATATAACGCTGAATGAATGGTTTGAAGAATGGTTTCAGACATATAAGCTTCCGGTAGTTAAAGAAACCAGTGTTTATCCCATGAAAAACAAATTTTATGGTTCATTCGGCAAATATCTGGGAGAAAGAAAGCTTTGTGATATCACCAATATTGACATTCAGAGTGTTATCAATCAGATGAGCAGCGATGGACGGGCAGTTTCATCCATGAGGGAGGCGCTTGGAAGAATGCGGGAATGTATGGAATCTGCCAGGAATAACCAGATCCTTTCGATCAATCCCTGCTTTGAGATCAGTGTTCCCTGGGAAAATAAGCAGGTGACCCGCCGTTTCCTGTCCAGAGAAGAGCAGAATACGTTTTTAAAGATGGTAGAGCATAGCTGGTATAAAGAAATGTTTTATATGATGTTTCTGACAGGGATGAGGATTGGGGAAGTGGGTGGCCTGATGTGGAAAGATGTGGATTTTAATGAAAAATGCCTCCGCATCAACCGTTCCCTGTCCTGTCAGTATGAATATGGAAAAAAGATGCTGCGCCTCCTGGCCCCCAAGACACATAATTCTTATAGAAAGATCCCGTTTTTCGGGGAAGCGGAGGAAATGCTCCTGCAGCAGAAAGCAAAGACAGACAATCTGAAAAAAGCACTGGGGAATCGTTTCAGGGCAACAGGGGAGTATGCAGACCTGGTATTTGTCACCACCATGGGAAGCCCGGTGCTCCGTTATCATGCGGAAAAGGAAATCAAAAAGGTGGTGAAGGAGATCAATGAGCAGGAGGCGTTTGAATCCGTGCAGGAGCAGAGAGAACCCCATTATTTTGAGGACATGTATCCACATGCGATCCGCCATACCTTCTGCAGCCGATGCTTTGAAGTCGGAATGCAGCCCAAAGTGGTGCAGAGCATCATGGGGCATCAGCATTACAGTACTACGATCGATATCTATACTCATGTATCGGAGAGTAAGTATCAGGAAGAAGTTGGGAAATTTGGAAGGGCGGTGGAACCGGAAGAAGCGGAGAGTAAAGAACCTGAGAAAGAACGGTCTTTCTGGATGGGGCAGACATTTGGGTGAGGATAGGGAAGGGAGGATAGTATTGCTTTTGCAGAGTGGATCGCATACGACAGGAAAGTAAAAGCTCCAAAGACAAAAACGGAAGAGAAATCTGTGGCTGATGTAGGAGAGAACCGAAAATTTATGATGGTAAGAGAGGGATTGGACAGGCAAATGTGTGAATGCCAATATCAGGACTATACAGAGGATGATCGGAGGCTTCTTTTTTGCCTTTGTTTTTTATAGAAACTGATAGATTATTGGAAATACATATGTTAAAATAGAGATAGACTGAAGGGGGACCCGTTTTATGGAAATTGAAAATATCTTGGCAAAGAATATTACAGCGGCGGGCGTGAAAGCCGCCTATGATGCGGCATGTAAACGGCTCCTAGCGAATAAGACCATCCTTGCTTGGATTATGAAAAGCTGTCTGGAGGAGTATAAGGACTATCATGTCAATGAGATAGCAGAAAAATATATAGAAAGTCCTCAGATTGCAGAAGCAACGGTGAATCCGGATGAAGTGACAAACGATAATAGTGAACAGATTCGGGGAGCGAATGTTGAGGATAGTACGATACAGGAAGGAACGATCACGTATGATATCCGTTTTCTGGCTATTGTTCCGGGAACGGGAGATACTATCCGCTTGATCATAAATATAGAAGCACAAAATGATTTTTATCCTGGATATCCTATCATCAAGAGGGCTTTGTATTATTGCAGCCGGATGATCTCCTCGCAATATAGTTCAGAATTTACAGGATCACATTACGAGAAGATAAAAAAGGTGTATTCCATATTTATTTGTTCCAAACCGCCGAAGAAAAGGAAGAATACGATCACCAGATATTGTGTTCGGGAAGAAAATCTGGTAGGCCAGGTATCGGAGCGGAAAGCAGATTATGATTTGTTGACTGTGGTGATGATTTGCCTAGGCCATGCAGGAGATGATAATTACACGGGGATATTAAAGCTGTTAGATGTGCTGTTATCTTCAGAAAAGGAGGCAGGGGAAAAGAAGAAGATCCTGCAGGATGATTTTGATATTGCGATGACAAAAACATTGGAGAGCGAGGTGTCAGTTATGTGTAACCTGAGTAAAGGGGTTGAGGAGAGAGGGATCGCGATCGGGGTTGAAACGACAACATTGAATGCGATTCGAAACCTGATGGAAACGTTGAAGTTGACGGCAGAGCAGGCGATGGAGGCTTTGAAGGTACCGGAGGAAGAAAAGGTTAAGTATGTAGGGATGTTGAAGGGATAGTTCATGCTGGAAAGGGATGATAAAGGCGATGATGAAACCAGCAGTTCGTTAGTAACACCAGAACAGAAAATTGTATGGTTGAATCGTGTACAGCTGGAAAAACTCAAACACGTATGACTGAACACTATAATTTGAATTTTATAATATCTGTTAGATATTATGTAAAATCCAAATGAGGCATTGTTTTTGAAAATAGGCTAAGTTTGTTCTGAAGTAGTACATTATTTGGGAATATTCTGTGAATAATAATATCAATCTATTGGAAAAAGTGATACGGGTTATGAAATGTACTGAAAGTGCTTTGAAAAACGGGGAATACCAGATCAACCTGTCAATGGCAATAAAGATATGCTTTGCCCTCCTTTCGGATTATGTGGTTCTAGGAAATGTGAATAGTTTGACCGGCAATATATACTATTAGTCATGCCAGGAAAAACCTATGCTTGCCACCTAAAATTCCAAGCACCAGCCAGTTTCGCCTACTATTTCGTATAAAGCGAAACTGTTACTAACAGTATAACACTTTTTGAAACAGAAGTGTAATCTGTCTGTATGTCATATACAGAAGCTCTGCATTTTAGTACATATCCGGTCATAGAGTTTGTAGATTACCAACAAAATTTACTTATTATTTTGGCACATAGCTATTTTGTAGCCAATAGCTTATGAAAAGACCTGCTAAGCTAAAGGACATTGTTTCAGAGTTGGAGGTAAGTCTTGTTGTTTTTTAAATCTATGCTATAAAGAATAGATAAATCAGAGGAAAAGAATGTGAAAAAGAAACATTTTATTGGTATTGACTTATTTTCTGGGGCTGGTGGTATGTCTTTAGGGGCATCAGAAGCAGGAATAGAAGTAAAATATGCGATTGAAAAGGATAAATATGCAGCTGAAACATACAAATGTAATCATAAAGGAACAATTGTCATAAATGATGATATACACAATATTCACGATTTGTCTTTAGAGAAGGGATACCCGGTTATTGTTTTTGGAGGACCTCCTTGTCAAGGTTTTTCTATATCAAATAGGAGGACAAATAATAGGAAAAATCAACAGAATTGGTTATATAAGGATTTTCTCCGCATTGTTCGTTGCATAAAACCGGATTGGGTTGTTTTTGAAAATGTAACTGGTTTACTGGAGATGGAAAAAGGCTGCTTTTTTCAATCTATTTTGTCTGATTTTCATGATTCAGGTTATGAGTGTTCGTATATGACATTGTTGGCTGCCGATTTTGGTGTTCCGCAAAAGCGTAGCAGGCTTTTTGTGATTGGTTCAAGGAATGGAAAGAAAATAAGTGTGAAAAGACCGGAAAAATTTAGGCATATTACAGTAAAAGAAGCTATTTCAGATTTGCCAGTATTAGAAAATGGGGCTAGAGAAGATATACTTCCTTATGCCTATCCAGCAAATAGTGAATATGCGGAAAGAATGAGAAAAAATTTAAGGGTTTGTTCAGGGCACTTGGTATCAAAAAATGCTGATTACATTATAGAACGCTATAAATATATCCATCCTGGAGAAAATTGGGAGGTAATTCCGGTTGAATTAATGCAGAACTATATAGACCGGACGCGTTGCCATACAGGTATCTATTATCGTCTACAGAAAGATATGCCCTCTATCGTGATTGGAAATTACCGCAAAAATATGCTGATTCATCCGGAACAGGATAGAGGGCTTTCTGTTAGGGAGGCAGCACGTATACAGTCATTTCCTGATTGGTATCGGTTTATGGGCAGCATAGGATTTCAACAACAGCAAGTTGGAAATGCTGTCCCGCCATTATTAGCAAAAGCAGTATTTGAAAGAATCGTACAAGAAATTTAAAAGGGGAGTAAGAGGTTGTTCAAATGACAGAAAACTTTATTGATGATATTATTAATGAGGTACATACATTGGAGAAATGTCTGGAGAGAGGTTCAAAAGATGATTTTCCAAGACTTACAAAAGAAAATGACTCCTATTGGAAAAGATATTTAGATTTAAAAGCGGAGTTTAAGGATTATGCTGTGGAAATGGGAGCATTGATTAAGTCCGTAGAAACTTGGGTGCAGGATGCCCAAAGGAAAGTCAAGGAAATTAATCGAATTAAAAGTCCAACGGAAAGGACATATGAATTAGCTAAAGTTTTTGAAAATGACCCTATTATTTATTTAAATAAACATGGTGAAAGCCATATTATGGATGTGCAAGCCCGTGCATTTGAATTGTTAGAGCATTTTCAGGACTGTAAGATGTCATTTTATGAATTATATATTTTGATGTGTGCGACGGTGGTGCATGATATTGGCAATATTCATGGGCGAGAGGGTCATGAGGAAGATATTGAAAAAATTTTGTCACAGGAAAAGAACCATCATTTAATCCCGGATTCAAATGAACGCCGAACAATTTGCCGGATTGCCAGAACCCATGGTGGAGCATATAATGGCAGTAAAGATACGATATCTGCACTTAGAGAGATAACTCCATTAAATAATTTTATGGTTCGGGAAAGACTACTTGCTGCAATTCTTCGATTTTCGGATGAACTAGCAGATGATCAAACCCGTGCTGTAAGTACTGCAATAGAAAATGGAATTATAAAAGGTGCAAGCCGAATTTATCATCAATATTCAAAATCTTTGCACACGGTTCGGGTTGTAAAACAGACGTTAAGTGAATATTCAGAAAAAACGGAGTTTTGTGAGATTTGCCTTTCTTATTCTTTCGATTCAGGTCTTGCATATGAAAAATTTGATAAGCTTGGAAATCAAATTTATCTTATTGATGAGATTTATGACAGAACAATTAAAATGGAAAGAGAACGTCGTTATTGCATGAGATTTATGCGTAGGTATATTTCACTTGAAAGAATACATGTTAATATTGATATCAATGATAGGGAAAACTCCTTAAAGTCATACCCAGTTGAATATGTGTTGGAAGAAAGAGGATATCCGCCAGTAATATACAAAACGAAGGAAGATATTGGACAAGAAGTAAAAAGTGGATGTGAGTTGGAGGGTATATTGAAAAATGAAGGATATAAATAAAGAAAAGAAGAATCCGTTTCAAATTAAAACCCCAGAAGCTTTGACAGCAGAAGAAACTGTCAGCTTATTTGTGGATGAGTATACAGAACTTCCTAAGATAAAAGCAGAGGGACATACATTTATTATAGGTCCCCGAGGTACAGGGAAAAGTATGATTTTTCGATATCTCCAGCCAGACTGCCAGTGCCAAAATAAATCGTTAGGAGAGATTGATTATTTAGGTTTATATATTCCTTTACGTAATGCTGGATTTACGAAAATAACGGAGATGAAACGTTTATATAATGTTGCGGCCGAATATTTGAATGAGCATATTATGGTTACATTTTTTATGCAGAAATGCTTTGCAGAGCTGTCTAATCAGGGTTTGTATACGGAAGCAGCAGAATCATTGGATGCAGAAGGTATGAAGTATTTTAGGGAGTGTTTCCTGCCTAGGTTATCAGGATGCGACAAAAAAGGTATACAAATAGAGAAAGGAGAAAAAATATATTCTGTCTTTTATAAAATGTCCCAGATTATGGAGAAAGTCTATTTAGAAGCTATAAACTATGCAAAAAAATTTTCTTTTACACGGGAGCCAATACCCTATGAAGGTTCTCTTTATGAGTATCTGAGTTTTATAATTCCTCTGATAGAAGGGATAAAGAAAATTAGTTGTTTTTTAGGGAAATGTATCTATTTTCTAATTGATGATGCACATATGTTGGATACATTACAAACTCGGATACTTAACAATTGGATTTCTACCAGAACAAGTGGAACAGTAAGTTTGAAAATTTCGAGCCAGTATAATTATAAAAACTATTATACTACCAATGGGGAAATGATCGAAACCCCACATGATTTTTCAGAAGTTGACATGACTATGGTTTATACTGGAAAGGCAAAAAAGAAATATCTAAATAGAGTGAGTGAAATTATAAAAAAACGATTAATGAACCATGGGATTGATGTGTCACCAGAAGTTTTTTTTGAACAAAATAGTGAACAGGAGGAAAAAATTCGGGAGATTGAGGAACAATATAAGAAAAAATATGATGAAGGAAAAGGTAGAGGTAATCGCAGGGAAGACGATGCGATTCGTTATGCAAGGCCAGATTATATAAAGAGTCTTTCGGGAAATAGTTCCACATACAGTTATGCAGGTTTTGGACAGCTAGTCCATCTTTCTTCTGGTATTATAAGATTTTTTTTGGAATCGGCATATAAGATGTATGCAGAAGAAGAATCCATTTCAAACGGGAAGCAAATTTTGAAAATATCCCATTCTATTCAAAATAAAGTGGTGCGTAAAGATGCAGATGATTTTCTGTTCAATGATTTGCCCAAGTATGGTCGTACTAAACAAGAAAAACTGGAGCAGTCTGACTATGATTTTTGTGATGAATTTGGGGAAGAAATCCCAGAAGAATTATATCCATTGGAAGATATTAGGAATTTGTCGAACTTAATTGAGGGGCTTGGCGGTTTGTTTCATCAAATACTTCTTTCAGATAGGTCAGAGCGGAGAGTTTTTTCCGTTGCTATTTCTGATCAGCCATCTGATAAGGTTAAAAAAATTTTTCGATTGGGTATGAGGCTAGGATATTTTCATAAATCTACCATTGGTAAGAAAGATAGCGGGAGTGGAGGACGGACAGCATTATATATATTGAATCGTAGATTAGCACCAATCTGGACGTTAGATGTTACTAGTTTTGCAGGCTATCTGTTTGTCCAGAATAATATTTTGGAAGAAGCAATGAAAAATCCAGCTTCATTGCTACGGCGGATAAATAAGAAGAGGGATGCGGATGTATTAGATGGGCAACTTTCAATGTTTGAAGGAAATGATGCGGAAATTTTTTATGTGCGGGAGGGAGAGGAAGGATGATGGAATTTTTTGATATAGATAAGTTAAATGAAAATATCCAAACGTCATATGAGATTTTTATATGTTCTAGTAGTTTTGAAGAACGTTGTCTTTCTATTCCCAGAAAAGTGTCTGAATATAAGCTAGCATCTGAAGCTATTATTTTTGAAAATGTGGATTCGATAGAATATGTTGAATCAAATTGTGGTTTGTTGCAGGAATTGTTTTTAGGATGTTACAGCAAAGTGGAAGTCTATTTGACAGACCCGATAAAATCAGCTGATAATATTAGTGAGGAATTTAACAAAAAATGGGACAGGGAATCAAGCGAAGAAGTATTGATTGACATTACTACGTTTACACATGAAACATTGTTGATGGTGTTGGCTGCCATGAAACGGGATTATCCAAACCTTAAGATTAGCTGCTGTTATGTTAATGCTTCTGAGTATGCTTGGGATGAACCAGATCAGCAGAAAAAATGGCTGAGTAGAGGACTTAGAAATGAGGTGCGTACAATATTAGGCTATGCTGGAAATATGGTTCCTTCGAAAAAAACGCATCTGATTGTGATTGTTGGATATGAATATGAGCGAGCAGTCCAAATTATTGAGAGTATGGAACCAGATGCCATTTCACTAGGATATGGAAGTCCCACAGATGCAGTTACGGATAAAAATAAGGAGGCGAATGAACAATTTGCTCAGTTGGTTAGGAAAGTGACTGTGTATTATGATGATATACCAGGTTTTCTTATCTCATGTGATAATCCATATAAATTTAGAGATAGGCTATTGCATAGGATAGAAGAAATTGGAAATGATTATAATATAATAATTATACCGATGAACAATAAGATTTCTACAGTTGGGCTTGCCCTTACCTGTCAGAAAATGCCAGATATTCAATTATGTTATGCACCAGCTAGAGTGTATAATTACCAATATTATTCTAAAGCAGGTCGAAATTGTTATCTATTTCCTTTGATAGAGGGGGAATAAGTACTAGGAGGAATTAGTATATGAAAATAATTACACCTTCATTTGAAATCATGGACAATATAGATGGAAAGGATATAATTGGAAAGATAGAACGGTTTGGGCGTGTATGTTATAAAAGCGAGAACAATATTTCTGATGGTTCAGCGGAGAGATTTATTAAGAATATTATAGAAAATGGACATGAATCAGTAATTGAGCATGAGAAAATTTCAGTAAAGATAATATGTGACAGGGGAGTTTCCCATGAACTGGTTCGGCATAGAATTGCAAGTTATAGTCAAGAAAGTACAAGATATTGTAACTATTATAAAGATAAGTTTGGAAAAGAATTGACATTGATTAAGCCTGTGTTCTGGGATGTAGATTCAGAAAAATTTCATATTTGGCTGAATACGATGGAAGGTATTGAGAAAGCATATTTTAGCTTAATTGAAGCTGGAGCAAAACCGCAGGAAGCTAGGAGCATATTGCCAAATAGTTTAAAAACGGAGATTATTGTTACAATGAATTTAAGGGAGTGGAGACATTTTTTTAAATTACGTACATCAGAGCATGCCCATCCACAAATGCGTGAAATTGCATGCCCCTTATTAGAAACATTTCAACAATTGATACCTATTGTGTTTGAGGATATCAAATTGTAAAGTAAAGTGTAGTGCGGCTGAGAAAGTTCATATCCATTCCGGATATAGTGAAGGATGCAAATATGCTATGTTGCGTTGTGTTCTGACAGATGATGAAATACAAGAACTTAAAGCGCTGGTGTAAAAAAGGCGGAAAAGATTACTACATCAGGCATACATAAATCCTTCTGAAACTGGATCAGAAACTCGAAAATAAATTGTGGACATATGATTATATCAAAGATGTTTATAGAGTATTGAACAGTATCATTATATTTCCGCATCAACTGTTTCCTGTCCTGTCAGCATGAATATGGAAAAAAGATGTTGTGTTTCCTGGCTTCCAAGTCCCATAACTCCTACGGAAAAGTCTCATTTTTCGGGGAGGCGGAAGAAGTGCTCCGTTGCAGAAGGCAAAGACAGACAGCATGAAAAAAGCATCGGGAAACCGCTTTAGGGCAACTGGTGAGTATGTAGACCTGTTATTTTTCACTACCAAGGGAATTTCGCTTGTTTCTTCTGTGTATAGTAGAAATGGCAATTTACCAATTCCAAAAACTGTTTTACCAACTATAAAAAATACCTGATTCCTGTAGGAAAATAGAGGACAGAAAATCTTTACCAACACAAAAGCTGGTAAGCAGAAAATGAAATATCCCTCAATCTCGCATAAATCCAGCATTCCGGCCCAAAGTTCGCAAAGCAGATGGGCATGTAAGCGAAGTTTGCATTTGAAATAACTGTATAAAAATTATAAGGCTCCGAATGCCTTGTAATCACGCATTTTCAAGTGATTATGAGGGATTCGGAGCCTTTTTCTGTTCAAAAAAAGTCAAGATGGAAATGCCGTCTTTTACCGTTAAAAACCGTCTAAAATCACTTCAAATTGAGTATTATTCAACAGCTTTGTTGAGTAAATTGGATACTCACAATCTTCGGCGAAGTTTACTCAATTATCGTAATCCCTTAAAGCTCATTTTCTCAAATCCTTCATAATATTAAAAATTTAAGGAGATTCATTATGGCAAATACAGCGTTAGGAGCAGAAAAAGAGAAAGCGGTTATTTTTATCAGCGATGCACATGAAAAATTCTACTATGAGAAATTGAAAGAGGTCAGGTATCAGGACGTGTACCACAAAGCACTTGTATATTGTCTTGGTATGGACCTATGTCAATACGTTGGACAAAAAAAGTCGAAAGATTATGCTGTTTTTTTAAGTTCCTCATCCTCCTTTTGCTGTGGTGTCAAATAACCAATAGAGCTATGTATCCGCTTACGGTTATACCAGCCTTCTATGTATT
>QXWR01000074.1 GCA_009911065.1 Clostridiaceae bacterium
TCTCCTTTGCTCTTTCATTTGATAGTATAGGTTGTTCAACTTTTCCTGTCCACATTTATATACTAACACCACTTTTGTGCTGTTTGATGAAAAGCCTGACCTGCTTTGGAAGGTTCCCATGATAGCCTTATGTATTTTTGCGGGAGAGGCCGCCCTGATCTATTTCTGGCAGAGATACCGCATCCTGCTAGCCGAGAGGCAGAAACATTTCGTGGAGGAGCAACAGGTAAAGGCCATGAAGAAACGCTTGGAGGAAGCAGAGAATTTTTATGGCAGCATCCGCAAGGTAAGGCATGAGATGAAAAACCACATGGCGAACATCAAAGGGCTGACGGAAGCAGGGGAGTATGGGGAGATAGAGGAATATGTCCGCAGGATGGATGAGACCATGCAGGAACTGGAATATAAGTATGTGACGGGAAATGCGGTCACGGATGTCATCATCAATGACAAATGCCGCAGGGCGGAAAAGACGGGAATCCGGTTTGATGCAGATTTCCGGTATGGCGGGGAAATTCCCGTGTTTGATATGGGGATCATATTGAACAACCTTTTGGATAATGCCATAGAAGCCTGCGAAAAACTGGAAACAGGTAAAGGATTTATACGCCTTTCATTAAAGCGGAAAAAGCAGTTTTTGATACTGTATGTAGAAAATAGCTTTGACGGCACTGTTCCTGTAAGCAAAGGCAGTCCACTCCCACCTACAACGAAACAGAGTATCCTGCCGGGAATCATTACGGAGCATGGGATAGGGCTTGAAAATGTGCGGGATATTGCAGAGAGGTATTTCGGCGGTGTAAACATAAAAGTGAAAGAGGATGTGTTCCATGTGACGGTAATGCTGCAGCAGGGGGAGGTGGGGAAGGTAAGTAAATGACCTTGCACTAAATGAAACTCAAAAACAGATTAAAACGGAGGAATAAAAATGGCTATCAGTGGAATAGGACTTAAATTTTATCAGAACAATGTGGAAACAAAGAGAAATACGAAAAATGTGAACGGTACGGAAAAATTCGCACTGGAAAAAACAGGCAGTACACAGGAATTATCGGAAGCGGAAGAAATGGAGCTGTTCAAGAAGGAATTTTATGAAGACCTTTCTAAAGTCACCAATCATAGGACGGTGAGCAATGCGGCTGTCAATATCTCGGAGGCGGCATTCAAAGCGATGAAGGAAGACCCGCAATACAGGGAGAAGGTTCTTTCACTGATTCAGAGGGATTGGGGGGATTCCTATGCGCCGAGGAACTGCTCCGTGCTGATAACTGTCGGTGCGACTCTGAATGAGTATAGGGCGGATTCATGGCCCGTTGGGTATGATTCGGAATTTGATGTGCGTTCACAGAACAGTTTCTATAAAAGGGCGAGTGAAAAGAAAGACAGGCAGAAGGAACTGCTGGAAGAATATCTGGAGAAGCGGGCGCAGGCTAAGAGACAGCAGCAGGAGCTGTTGGATGAAAAGATTGCAAAGGCGGAGCAGGAGAGAAGCAGGCTGGCAAAGGCGTGGGCTGGTGAAAGGCAGATGGTACAGCGTGACACATAAGTAAGAAATGTTACGGCGAGTGAGAAAATGAAAACCAATAAAGCACAAATAATAAAAGGAAAAAGCTGGTTTCCTTGCATTCCAAGCGGCAAGGCAGGAGATAAATGCTGGGACTGAGGCTATGTGCATATCTTGTAGAGGGTATACAGACTGGTGACGATGTGGCGGCTTTCCAGTTGGCGGGTGTAAGCGCATTGGCAGCAACTGCCTATGAGGAAAACAAAAGCACATTTAGCAAAAGTGTGGTTGGAAATCAGAAAATATAAGTATTCCGGGCATTTTGAAGTAAGGAAGATCATGTCCGGACTTACCGCAAGGGGGCATGGGCGGCCCTGAATGACAGAGGGGACGCAGGTAAGATTTTTTGAAGGAGGATGATTATTATGTCAATTTCAGGAGTAACGAATTACACGAATACTTATGCAGCAGACAGGACAAATGGGAGCAGTTCCCTTAATGGGGATTCGCAGGCTTATCTTAATAGTCTGAAAGAGAAATACCCGGATGTGAACATAACGGTTGCGGATTTCAAAAACGGAAAACAGGAAGATGCCTATATGCTTGGGAGCAGGGGCTATAACAACATAGCGGTTTCCTCCAGTATTGTGGAGAAGATGGCGAAAGACCCGGCAGCAGCGGCGAAGTATGAGAAAGTCTTTGCAGAAATGTCCGGCAATTCGGAGCGGATTGAGAAGTTCGCAAGAGAGAACAATGATGAGATACTCAGTGCAGGAGCCCTTATTGACAAGAATGGGAAAGTGTCTTACTGGATGGTCGGCAGGAGCAAGGACACAATGGAGAACCCCGGTACGGTCTATAAGGAAAAGGTACAGAAACAGATAGCGGAAAAACGTGCGAAGAAGAAAGAGGAGGAAGCCTTAAAGGAGAAGAAGCTGGCAAAGGCTGAATCCGTGGAAAAACTGATGGAACAGATAAAGGCGGGAACAAGCCAGCCTGTGAAAGTGCAGGAAGAGGGCAAAGGCGCACAATTGGATTTGACCATATAGGAATTTTATCATGCGTATAGGAAATAACAATCAGGGAATCTGGCAGCTCTTATCAAGGATGAACGGTGGCAAAACAAACATGAATATACCTTTCGCCGGGGCAAAGCGTTCCAATGCGGGCGGCAGGAACACGCTGGAAGATTTTCTTACCGGCCATCGCAAAAATTCTTATGGTGTGGAGGGCATGAGAATCACAGCCAATAGCAGAAGGATTATAAAAGTGTCTGATGAGATGAAGCAGCTTGTCCTAGATGATGTGAAAAAAGCGTATTACAAGTATAACGGGATGTCCGGGGAAAGTGGAGACGAATGGGAAGCATCTGCCCGTATTAAAAATAACTATTATAAGACGCTGAAAGTAGGCGACCGCTCAGCGGCATCATGGACGTTACAACAGTTGGAAATAAGCATTGGAAGGAAGGTAGCCAGTGCCGTAAAGGAGAAAGTACCCGGATGGACGCATGGCAAGCCGATTCCTGCGGGGGTTCTGGATGAAATTTTTGCAGACGAGAGCATTACATCGATGGTGTCCGGGAAATCCGGCACGGCAAAAGGGCTGGATATACAGATATAATCTTTACACCCTATTCCGCAGAGGCGCATAATGCTTTGCCTCTGCGGTCTGCCCGGAGGTGAGGGGCGGCTCTGAATGATAAAGCTATCCGTTACCAAAGCTGCCACATATATCTTTTCGCCGCCTGTTTCGCCCATGATCTTCTGTATGTCCTTTTCTGCCGCATCCCTAATCTTCTCCACTGAATCTTTATAAAACTGATCCACTTATCTGTCCCTCCTGACCCGGTTTACCTTTTCCACTTATCCAGTTTAAATCCATTTTGTTCAAGCTTTCCGCGGAACGCCTCCGCAAAATCAAGAAATCTCTCAATTTCCTCTGGCTGATGTATGTTTTTGGGTCCATACAAAGTTTTGGAGCTTGTTCCGCCGATGTTCAGCAATTCCCCAAAATCTTCTGAGCCTTTTTTATACTCGAAACATAATTGACGCACCTTTGGCTCATAAGATACATTGCCTATGTTGTCCATGTCAACATAAAACGGATCTGAATGCTCCTGTAAATCCGCGTCTGTCTGCACAAGGACTAAGCTAAAATCGCTTTGCCTGAATCCAACGATGTAACAGAAAAACGTAGTAGTATTCCAATCAAATACAAAACCTCTCTCATTCTTTTTTTCTTTCTCTCACAGTCCACTGCATCATACTCAGGTTCCTTTGGCTTTTTTGAAAATAGTCCCATACTGTTTTCCTCCTTAATCTACAAACTGGTATTTTGTTGGGATATTTATTTTATACCTTCTTCCTTGACCTTATATATCCTAAAGGCGCAATCCTTTTCCAAGCGAATATTTGCCCATTTTTTCCCTATCTGTCTCACAAAATAGTTTTCGTCCTCTGGAAATATCTGCTTTGTCATAAATCTTAACAGATCCAGTGCATTGGCAGACTCTTTCAACACAATTTCAAGCGTACTCCATCCATCAATTACAGGTGAATATATTTCATGAATCATATCACAAAATAAATCGTTTCCGCTGATTGGTATTTTTCTTATTAAGTCCCCCTTTCTATCTCCAATCAGCATACTTTTCAGTAGGGCATATTGTTTGTTGTCAAGCATTACTTCATATATTTCCATTTTCTGCTCCTTTTATTGAGACTCTTTATATAATATTCCTAATTTTTCATGCTCTATTGAAAGAAGATTTCTCACAATTATATATCTTGTTAAATTTCAATTTATAAAACTCGTTGAGCTACAATTACAGTATCTGTCACCTTACAATTTCTTTGAAAAATATAAAACCAAATCGTCATCATTTTTGCATTCCTCATAGGGCTTGCATATTTTGTCCTGATACCAAACGCCAGAACCGTCTGGTACATAACCACGCTTTACATACATTCGCTGAGCACTTCCATAGCCACTGTGAAGTCCAACACCCAGGTACACTATGTCCGCATATGTAGCGGCGATTTTTTCAGCTATATCCATCAAAACTGTACCAATCCCCCGGTTCCGATATTTTTCTAAAACGCCAAAATCAACGATTTCCGGGTAGCCTTTTCCTCCAAATGCTCCCCACGCACTATTGGGATAAATATTTATATAGCCAACTGGTTTTCCAGAATATTCTGCAACCAATGAAATTGCCTTCCCTGATTGTTGATCTCCCAATCTTTTTTGATATTTCTCAATGGTCGCATCCCATCCCTGTTCAATTTCAGCGTCCGTAATCGCCTGTGCATCTTTGCACTCCATATTACGAATAGTTATTTGTCCGTTAGAAAAATAAACCATATAAATGCACTCCAAACCGAAATCTAATTAAAACGTCCAAATATTTAATCCCTGCGGTTCAGGTAATTGTTCCCAAATATCTTTTGTCGGCGTTTCCGCCAAAAGACGTTTATGCGCATTATTCAACCATTGAATGTGCGCCTTTATATAATCCGAATGAATTTCCCTGTCTTTATCCATCACCTCTACAACAATTTGGAAATACAAAAATTCCTTGAAACCCATTGCCCACAAATCGACATCCCCTGTGTCATGTCCATATACCACTATTTTAGGCTCCTGTTCCACATCTTCATATAAAAAACAATATTTATCGCCGGATATTCTATGCGCAAACGGAACAAGCCTGTATAGGGGATTGATGGATTGGCGTTCCGGATAAATTTTCAAGTCAAAGTTAAGACACTCGTACAACTCATCACAGGCACTTGGAAGGTTCTCAAAAGCAAACAGCCAGCAATCGCCCATCCATTCTCCAAAAAAATCTCCTCGCCATACATAATTCATATCGTTCGCGATTTTATCTTCGATCCATTCCCCAGAGTGCCTTAAGTAATCCATCATCCCACTGTTATTGATCGTATGAAATAATTCCGGAAATCGTATCCCCAAACATATTTCCACATCCTTGAGTTCCATAAATTCACACCTCATAGTATCTTGAAATTTTACACAAAATCATACCCAAGGGCATACCGTAATTCATGCTCTTTCAGAGCTGGGGCACTTCGTGCCACAAGGTATAGTTTGTCTGTGATACCACTATCATAACAGCCAATTCTCACAGAAATGTCACAGGCCGCCGGTTTATACTCAGGTTCCTTTGCCTTCTTGGAAAAAGTCCTGTACTGTTTCCCTGCTTCATCTACAAGTGGAAAGCTATCTTGCAAAATACCTGTTATACTCTCTAAATAACAGATTTCTTCGCTTATTGCCCTGCTTGTGATACAGATCATGATATTTATCAACTACTGATACACTGCAAAACCCTTTATGTACCAACAATTCATACTTTTTCTCCCTTTTCGGAAAAGTGTTCCCACTGCTTAAAATTTGAAATAAAATGCATATTCTTACATATGATTACTGAATTTGCACTCACCTGACATTTCTTGAAACTGAAAGCTGTCATTCTGACATTAAGCCATTTACAATACAATTTGCATATTGACCGCATAAGCGTTTATCAAAGATTCCCTGCAAAACATTTGATATGATTTGTGTTGCTTCGTCTTTATCCGGACTGTCGATAACCGCTAAAGGCAATAATAAAAGAAATATTTGTCTGTCTTTTATAGAGTTCAATAACTCTTTGAATGGAATCACTTGAATATTGTAATGCCCTCCTGTACAGGCAATTTGTTTATCATTGATATAATATACTGTATCCCCCGGGTGAAATTCTATTTTTAAGATTTGAGTTGGAACGAGTTCGCAAATAATTGTTTCCGGTTCATCAACATAACCGTCTGATTCCTCTAAAACTCCGTCATAATATTTTGTGAAGTTGTCCCACCAACTCGTATCGCACATTTCGTTCTCTATCATAAGTTCGGTCAATGACATATCTGTTTCCTCCCCCAAAGCAGTCGGAAAAGAAGTCGCAATAAAACCTACCCAAAAATTCCGATTAGAAAAATCTATCTCATGTAATGAAATCACTTTATTATACCTCCAGTACAATTTCAATTTATATATTCGATTATAAAATATGTATCTGCTGCTTGCAATGTATATTTATAAGCTCGTTTTTCATGGGTACACAATTCCGAAAAGGGAGTTAATTTTTTCAGGCTTTCAATCGTATAGTCAGGAAAAAACGCGGACGCCTGCGTACTAATTGCCTTCAATCTGTTCAGCAAATCGTCTTTATATGAAATATAATAATCTTCAGCCTCGGATTGATCACGAAATTCTCTTAAAGATTCCCCATATTTAACGGCTATATTTAAGCTATGCTTTGACATCTTGTTCGCCCCCTTCTGTTCCGCCATCCGCACTCAGCTGCTTAATCGTATTCCTCGCAGATAAATTTGAAATCCTCAGTCCTGCGCAAGGCTGGCAAGGCGTACTTCTCGATGTGCTTTGACATAATTTCCACTGCATATTGGAAGTTCGCTGACGGATGGCCCTCGGCACAGCGCACCATGGTAATCAGCATCTTATTGTCACCCTTAATGTATTCAGACGGATAGTTGCCGGAGCAGTCACATGAATCATCATCATGATATTTCTGTCTGACCGTCTCCACCTGCGCTGCGGTGCCGATCATCGCATGATAATCGATTGTTTCCGAATCAATGTAATAATCAACGAAAAGCCTTGCCACAACATCCTTGCATTGCTGGATCTGCTCAATGATGGCGTTTGCGTTTCGGATTGCAAATCTCCGGATTTTCTTCCTGGCATCTTCCTCATCTTCATAGCGGATATACAAAAGTGTTTCGTGACCGTTCAGCACAGCCGTAATCTTCAGAAGCCCTCCGTCCTCCCCATAGCAGGCGCGCAGTGTCCGAAAAATGTCTTTCTCCGGCACGCTGTACAGCGTCATCCCGCGCCAGTCCTGCCCAACAGGGATATCATAGGTGAGCATTTGATACTGTGTGTCATAGTCAAAGAAGATTGTGTCCTCACCATCGGCGTCCTGATAAAAATCAAAAACGCTGTACACGCCCTCTTTGCAGGTAAGCGGAATGCTGTGTAATTCTGACATTTGGGTCTCCTCTCCTTATCAAATACTGAGCTATAAAACTCGTTGAGCTACAACCACAGTGTAGTTATCCGTGTCGTATGTAATCCCCGTTTCTTTAAAATTGTTTTTATGCCAAAAATGCTCTGCCTGGGGATTGCCTTTCACCCAGCCAAGCCGTATGCTCGAAAGCCTGATGTCGGCCAGATAGCGGCACAGATCGTCAATAATGCTGCTTCCAATGCCAGCATTTTGAATCGATGCCGCTGTCATAAAAAAGCCTATGAAAGCAGTTTTTTCATCAGGGTATGCCATAATAAAATCCATTACAGCAATCAATTCTTCATCTTTGTAGTACCCTACATAATATTTGTCGCATATTTCTTTATTTGGAGGCAAGGCTTTCATATCATCAAGAATACTCTGTTCTGTCACAAATGGCGGACAGTATTGGTAATACAAACCATTTTTACTGCACAGTAAATATATATCCGCGACATCCGCTTTCTCCATGCGGCGTACAGTATAATCATTAGAGAAAAAAGATATATCCATTTGTGTTACCTCCTTCAAACCGGAAGTTGAGCTTTTATATATTTACATCGAATACCGCCTTTATTTGCCCATCCTCTGTGAAAAACTCTATTTCAAACCAAAAATCCAACTCTTCTCCAAAACTCATTGGTCTGTAACACACCACATCACTATTATCCGTTTCAAGCCTTGCTTCGTCCGTATCATCTATATCTTCCATACAGGATTTTTGGAAATGGTCTACCACAAACTCTTTATTTTTATATTCTTCCCACATAGCCAATTGTTCAACCAACCACTTCCCAAATCCCAGGCAGGCATTTTCTGATGTCGGTTCTGCGTCAATAAAAGCGGCCCATGAAAGTTTTGGTGGAATGCTGGATACAAGTTTTGCGTATTCTTTGTCTGCAATCGTATCTACCATCAACTTAATCAATTCCTGTGCTTTTGTCTTAAACCCGGATTCTACCATTTTATCTCTCCTCCTATGATTTGCGCGATTTCTTCCCGTCCGTTTTGATTTTGTTCCATAATCATTCCTCCACAAATCCCAATTCGTTTATTTGTACCTGCTGATTGATTTTTCATGTCACAGCTTATAAATATTCATGGAATGTATATTTCTACTTTTATTTGCATACTTTTGGAAAAGGTTCGATTAACTGTTCTGTAAGTAATCGTCCGTTATCGTTCCATTCTCCATACATAACATTAGCTTTTGTATTATCTAACAGTTTCTGTAAACGGCTTTTGAATAATTCAGGCTGTTTTTTCTTGATCTGAATGGTATCAATTCTTACCCTCTGATATAATGACGGAAATTTTTGAAAATTCTCCCAAATCATTTCATCTGCCTGCAACGCTTCTAAAATAGTGCTGTCAATCACAAATCCTTGCTCTGACATATCCGGCAAAACTGCTCTGCCTGCGTCTGTCATACGTCCTAATCGCTCCATTCTGCGACAACGCTCTTTGTTTAATTCAGACCACAAACTGCCTTTACGTCTTGGGGCTAATCTTTGTGCAGTAATGCCATTATCCGTTTTCTTTGTGGTACTGTCAATCCACCCAAAGCACATTGCTTCTTCTACTGCGTCTATATACCAAAATGTTCCATTATCAACCGGACGTCCACGTTTTACAACTACCCAACATTCATCTTCTTTATTATAATTTTCCAAAAGCCATTGCCGCAACTCATCACGATTTTTTGCTGGCAATAAATTTTTAAAATCCATTTCTTATCCTCCTAATCCCGATTATATTTTAGAGCAAAAATATATAAAAACATTGAAAATATATATTTATACACGCATTTTATCAGACACAACCAGACGAACTGGGACAATCAAAAAACAATTATATTCCTCGCTTTTCATGCGCTCTTTTGTAAACTTTACTGATATAAAAATTTTTGTTCAATCTATTTTACACTGCCATGCGGTTTTATGATTTGCTCATGGTTTTGATATGCCTGAGAAGTATATATTTGTTTTATATCCTTCGTGTGGCCTGCTTTCTATTTCCATTGTTCCGTGGTGCGCTTCAATAATCTGTCGTACTAAAAGAAGTCCTAAGCCATGACGGAGATCTAAGCGGTCATCGGTACTCTCCATGTAATGTGGCTTGTTTTTCAGTTCTTCTAACTTTTCAACAGAAATGCCAATGCCATTATCCTGAACGGTTAAAAGAAGTTTGCTTTCTGTTATCTGCAATGACAAAATAATTGTGCAGCCTTTGGGATTGCTGTGAATGCTGTTTTGAACCAGATTATTGACGGCTCGTGTAATCAGTTTTGTATCGCATTCTATCATGCTGTTTTCAGAGTCAGGAGAAATAGTTACCTCTAAAGAATAGAAATCCGGCAGACCGCTATTTAACAGGTCTATAGCAAAGGAACGTAACAGTTTTGAAAGTCGGATATTTTCTTTCTGCAAAGGCTGCATTTCATATTCAAGTTTTGATACAAGGTTCAAATCCTGCACTAAATCTTTTATTTTGATACTTTGCCGGGATATAATGGCGGCTTGTTCTTTAATCCGGTTATCGGCGTCTTTGTCTTTAACAATTCTATCCGCATATCCCATAATCATGGATAACGGAGTACGGATGTCATGGGATACACCGCTGATCCAGTTTGCCCGTGCGGTATTCTGACAGCTGATGATATTGGATGCTTTATTTATACTGACAGCTATTTCTGACAGTTCGCCATTTATAGAAAGGTTTATGCTTTTCCCTTCTGACAGGGTTGCAATCGAGGAAATAATCGGTTCTGTATTTTTGCTGATTTGTGCTTTGGAAAGTGAATAGGCAAGAAACAGAACCAGCAGGTCGAATACAGTGATGCCAAGAAAAAAGAGGGGGATTTTACGAACCGTATCAATAGGATAATAATTGCTGGTAATTTTCATATAACTGTTTTTGGGATAACCAATCACTAATAAGCCATTCACATCACTCCATACAAATACGGGATAATCTTTTAAATATCCTTTGGAAAATATTGCAATATCCTGAATCGAATATTCAGTTGGAATTTCCTCTGGCAGATTAACAGTCCAATTGCAGGAGCCTTCCATATTCAGATACATTGCCCATAAAGAGTTGGTTATTATCATTCTTTCCGCTTCATTCGTTATGCCATTGGAAGATGATGCCGCTGCCACCTGCTTTAGCATATTCTGCGGAGAGATACTTCCAAAGTTTTTTGATACTGCATTGTAAAATGTAAAAGCAAATGCAGCTATGTTCAATATAACGAGAGCCAGAATAAGCCCGATAAAAGACAGTAAGTGTTTTGAGATATATCTGCTAAATACTTTCATGGCTTCACTTCCTTGCATTTAGTTTATAACCAAGTCCTTTAACGGTTATGAGTGATACAGGCTTTGAAGGATCGGTTTCAATTTTTTCCCGTATACGCCGGACATGGGCATTCAGGCTGTTCTCATAGCCAAAGGGGTTATCGCCCCACAAGGCCTGGCATAACGTGTCCACGGTCACAATCCTGCCTTCACTGCGGGCGAGTGTTTCCAGAAAAATATGTTCCTTTGCTGTCAGCGGGATGGTCCTGCCGGCTTTGCGGACCTCGGCCCGGCCAAAGTCGATGGTGCAGCCATCCAGGTTTATAAAGGGCGTATCATCCTTATAGCACCGGCGCAAAACGGCATAGATGCGGAACAGCAGTTCCTGTGGCAGGAATGGCTTTGCAATATAGTCATCCGCCCCAAGCCCCAGCCCGGACAGCCTGTCTGCGGACTCGTCCTTTGCGGTCAGAAAGATCACAGGCACGTCTGAAAATGTGCGTATCTGCTGCATAAGGGAAAAACCGTCCCCATCTGGCAGCATGACATCTAAAATGGCAAGGTCGGGCTTCTCATTCTGGGCTGCTGAAATTCCTTCCTTTACGGAAACCGCAGTCACAATATTCCCAAAGCCTTCATCTGACAGGATTGCTGTAACCATTTCCAGCAGCTCCGGCTCGTCATCCACAAGCAGGAGTTTTTTATTTTGTAAAAATGTATGATCCATAATCGTCACCTCCGTGATTCCTTAATTATAGCATATTTTTTTGATTTAAAAGGTGTTTTGCAAAAAAGTAAGGTAAAAGTAAGGCTGCGGGAAAGTTAATGTCAGGTTGGTGTTGTACTATAGAGACATGGAAAGGAGATGTTGATATGGAATACATTATTACCACTGAACAGTTGACGAAAAAATATAAAAATTTTGTTTCTGTCAACAATGTTTCGCTTCACATCCGGAAAGGCAGCATTTACGGTTTCCTTGGCCCCAATGGTGCGGGAAAATCAACTACCATGAAAATGCTGCTGGGGCTGACAGCCCCGACAAAAGGCAGTTTTGCCATTGACGGCAGGCATTTCCCGGAAGACCGGATCGCCATACTGAAAGGGGTGGGTTCCTTTATTGAATCGCCGTCTTTTTATGCAAACCTTACCGGCCGGGAAAACCTTGATATCATCCGGCGGATTTTGGGGCTGCCGGGGGATTCTGTCGATGACGCACTGGAGCTGGTCGGACTGGAGGAGTTTGGAGGCCGTCTGGCAAAGAAGTATTCGCTGGGCATGAAGCAGCGGCTCGGCCTTGCCGGTGCGCTGTTAGGCAGGCCGCCTGTCCTGATCCTGGATGAACCAACAAACGGCCTTGACCCTTCCGGCATCCATGAAATCAGAAATCTGGTGAAGTCCCTTCCGGGCCTTTATGACTGCACCATAATGATCTCATCCCATATGCTCTCTGAGATTGAATTGATGGCGGATGACATCGGCATCCTCAATCATGGGAACCTTCTGTTTGAAGGAAGTCTGGAGGAACTACGGCACAGCGCAGGGCAGGCGGGAAATAGCCATAAGATTAGCGAGGCTAATCTGGAGGATGTGTTCCTGGGCATGGTGGAGCAGGACAACGCTGCCAGAAAGCAGAGGGCAAGACTATGAATGCACTGGCTGTCGAACTTCGGAAAGAAAAACGGACGGGCGTTATCCCGGTGCTGCTGGCTGTCGGTATTCTGGGCGCAGCCTATGCCTTTGTCAACTTCATAGTGCGGAAAGATACACTGCTGGGGCTTCCGCTTCCGCCGATGGATGTCCTGCTGACCCAGCTTTACGGCATGATCATGGTTTTGAATATGTTCGGCATTGTAGTTTCCGCCTGCATGGTTTACAATATGGAGTTTAAGGGAAACGCCGTCAAAAAGATGTATATGCTCCCTGTAAGCGTTTCGGGGATGTACCTTTGCAAGTTCCTGATTTTATCGGCCATGTTCCTGGTGGCAGTCGTTTTGCAGAATCTGGCGCTTATGCAGATCGGTATGACAGACCTGCCGCAGGGGGCATTTGAAATGGGGACGCTGGTCAGATTTGCAGGCTACTCGTTCCTTACGTCAATGCCGGTCCTGTCATTTATGATCCTGGTCTCATCCCGTTCCATCAATATGTGGATACCGCTGGGCGTCGGGGTTGCCGGTTTCTTAAGCGGCATGGCATTGGCCAATTCGGGTTCTAGTCTGCTGCTGGCCCATCCATTTGTCATAATGCTTAAAGCTGCAGTTGCCATGAGCGCGCAGCCGGACATAACGGTGACAAAAGCCGCTGTTATTGAAACATTGCTGTTCCTCGGCGCAGGGCTGTGGATGGCAAAGAACCTGCGCTATGAATAAGGAGGGCGTGTTAGAATGAGTTTTTTGGAGCTTCTCAAAATTGAATTTATGAAAGTTAAACGATCAAAGATCGTACCGTTGATCTTTATTGCCCCGCTGTTGGTGGTTGCCTCCGGGGTCGCAAACCTGAGCCGCTATTTTACGCCGGAATACACAAACGCATGGCCTGCCATGTTCATCCAGAGCGCACTGGTTTATGCCTACTATCTGCTGCCGTTTTCCATGATCGTGGTCTGTGTGATGATCGCAGGACGGGAAACCGGGAATAACGGCATCTTAAAAATGCTTGCCCTGCCAGTCAGCCGGTATTCGCTTTCCATTGCAAAATTCTGTGTGCTGGCATTTTATCTGCTTATGGAGATGGCCGTGTTCCTTGCGGTGTTTGTAGTTGCCGGGACAGTTGCCACAAGGACAATGGGTGTGACGGAAACTTTGCCTGTCCTCTATCTGGTGAAATGGTGCGCCGGGCTGTTTTTGACAATGCTGCCGTGCGTAGGGACCATGTGGGCGATTACTGTCCTGTTTGAAAAGCCGCTGCTTTCTGTGGGACTGAACCTGCTCCTTGTTATTCCCGGAGTGCTGGTCGCAAATACACCTTTATGGATAGCATATCCTTATTGCTACAGCGGCTATCTGGTGTCCTGCTCCCTGCATGATTTTACGGTGGAATCCAACACAATGGCATTTTCACTGTTGGTGTTAGTATATAAATGTGGACAGGAAAAGTTGAACAACCTATACTATCAAATGAAAGAGCAAAGGAG
>QXWR01000075.1 GCA_009911065.1 Clostridiaceae bacterium
ATGAGTCAGTACCTTCATTTAATTTGACGAATATAAGAAAGACTTGGAGTATCTAGGGTGCAGGATAACACGGTAAGGCCTACCGTCTCTCGGAAATCCGAACAGAGGTAGTAAAGGAAGAGCAGGGAGGCAGCGGTGAAGAGAGCGTGGAACTTACTAGCAGCCCGTTTTTAGAGAGTATGGCAGAGAAGCATAAGCCGGCAGAAACTTATGAGAGGGATGGGGTGACTTATCATCTGAAGGACAGCAGGCTGGAAGAAATGGCGATTCCGGCCCATGAGGTTCCGGTGACAGAGGAAGTGGTGTATGAGGCTGTGGAAGCGCTGGACAGGATACCTTCTAAGATTTCGGTGACGGTAACGGATGAGGGTACGGGGCAGGAAATGGAAAGCATAGCAGCGGCTGACTGGCAGGAATCGGGGGAAGAGCGCTGGGAGGACACGTTTTCCTTTCCGGTTACGTTTCATGAGTATGGCCTGGAGGGCTACTGGATTGGGGACAAAGTGTTCAAACTGGAAGGAGATGTTCCTGATTTTACCGGGTATGAGAAGGAACTTTTGATGTTGATCGGGGCCAGTGAGGAAGATTATAAGGTGGAGTCGGTTTCCTGGGATGGGGAGGCTTATGAGGATGCGGACGGAGTACGATGCCGGAATGCGGTGGCAAAGGGAAAGAAGCTGGTTCGTGACTGTACGGTGACCTATGTGGGAAGCGCTGTGTTTTTGGAGGAGCCCGGAGTTCGGTATGTTTCCACTTATGTAAAGGAAGGAGAATCGGAAGATGGGGCGGTTCAGTATACCATGAAAGCAGTGGGCGTGTATGTGCCGAAAAAGGGTAATGGAGCTGTAATGGCGGCAGTGATCGGGGTGACCAGTATCGGTGCCGGTGTTGGGACAGCAGGTTATGTCCATTACAGGAAAAAGAGGGTGAAGGATATGATTTGATAAAAATTTTTTGGAAATGCCCTTGTACTATGAGATATGGATTTTTTACAATAGAATCAGGAAAACAGTAACAAAGTGAGGCTGTGTCCTGCCAGGGGTCAGAAGTAAAACAACTGGCAGGACGCCATAAAGGAAAGGGGAAGGGAAGAATGAGGAATACAAGAAAAGCCGTAAGGATAGACGGATATAAGGGATATGGATACAGGCAAAGGAAGGAGCCGAAAACGGTTAAGGCGCCGGTTTGCCCTTACTGTGGAAGGGTGTCGGTACTGCGGCCGGCAGAATATGTGTATGGGGAGAATACGATTACAGAGGGAAGCCTTCTCTATGTTTGCAGCGGGTATCCGGGATGCGGGGCTTATGTGGGAGTCCATGAGGGAACAAAAAAGCCGAAGGGGACACTGGCGGATTCGGAGCTGAGGAATAAAAGGATTCGTGCCCATAGGGCGATTGACCGGATTGTGCAGGCGGGGTGTATGAGTAAGTCTGGCGTATATATTTGGCTATCGGGGAGGCTGAATCTGCCTTATGAGGAGACCCATATCGGGTATTTTTCGGATTATCTGTGTGAGGAGACGATTAGGGAGTGCGAGAAGGTGATGGAGAACTGGAATGGGAACCGGAAACAGTGTGTGGCGTGAAAGAGGAATAGTGAGAGGGCTTAAGGAGGTTGAGGATTTGCTGATGAATGGCTGTGATGCGTTTATATGGTGGTGGCATTTTACATTTTGACAGGGGGAGGAAGATATAGGGAATGAGGTTGGAACCGTCTGAGGAAATGATGTATAGGAGAATGGACTGGAAGGAACGGCTGCTCCTTCTTTTTCCGTTATTGGGGATTTTGGCGTCTGTGGGGCTGTTGTTGATTGGGTCTGGGCGATGGAGAATTTGGGGAATGGTTGTTGTGGGGATAGCTGCTGGCGCTTTGGCAGTGATCTGGGTGGTGTATCGGGAGATTCAGAGGTGGATTATGCCGCTTGTGAACTGCTTTTTGGAGGTCCAGAGGGACTGTTTTGTGGCGGTGCAGCCACTTCGGGATGGGGAGTATGAGTCTTGTAGGATTTATTTTGAGGAGATTGAGGGGCTGATTGAGGGGAAGCGGGGAAAGGGATTTTATGTGCGAGTTTCTGGGGAGGGGAGGAGTATAATACGAGGAAATGCAAGGAGTCGTGTAATATATATTAGTTCATTAGGATATTCTGAAGACAAGATAAAAGCGCTTTATTATAGAATTTTGAAAAAAACATCAAAGGAAAATGATAGCTAAATTATAGATTTATATGTTCCTAATCATTTAAAATTTAGAAAAAAATTGTTTGTATGGAGATGATGTTTTCTTCTTAACTAAAGTATGGGTAGTGTAATATAGTTTGTGTTTTTGGAAGAAAATGGATCCTTTTGGGTAAGAATTCAGATATGACAATTCTTATCGAAAGGAGTATTTTTATGGCAATCGCTAAGGAGCAAATCCGACAGATTATTTCAGAAAACAACATTTCCACTGTTGCGGATGTCTATTCTCTTCTTAAAGAAAGTTTTAAAGACATTCTTCAGGAACTTATGGAGGTGGAGCTGGATGCCTCCCTTGGTTATCAGAAAAATTAGAAAGGGGATTTGGTAACCAGCAATAAACGTAATGGACATTCTCTAAAGAACCTCAAAAGTCAGTACGGGGAATTTCAGGTGGATGTTCCCAGGGACCGCAACGGTGAGTTTGAGCCAAAGTTTATTCCTCAATATCAGCGTGATGTTTCCGGTATTGAAGAAAAAGTCATCTCTCTGTATGCAAGGGGAATGAATACACGGGATATCCATGACTAGCTGCAGGACCTCTATGGAATCGAATTGTCCGCAGAGATGGTCCGCAAGATCACGGATAAGATTCTGCCCCAGGTTAAGGAATGGCAGTTCCGCCCCCTGGTGCCTGTTTATCCCTTTGTTTTTATGGACTGCATACATTATAAAGTATGGGAAGAGGGACGGATTTTAAGCCGGGCAGCCTATGTCGTGTTCGGCGTTGCAACAGAGGGCTATAAGGAAATCCTCAGCATCACTGTGGGGGCCAATGAAACCAGCAAGTCCTGGTTGGGGATGTTAAATCACCTGAAAAACTGCGGATTAAAGGATGTTTTGTTCTTTTGTGTCGATGGACTGGCAGGTTTTAAAGAGGCCATAAGTGCTGTGTATCCCCAATCCCAGATTCAAAGGTGTGTAATTGATATGCTGCGTAATTCTTTTAAGTATATCAACTACAGCGACTTAAAGAAATTTTCCAGTGATTTCAAGGCGGTTATCACGCGCCCAATGAAACACGGCATATTCGGAGCTGGAAGGACTCAAAGAAAAGTGGGGGCGAAAATACCCTTATGCAATCCGGAATTGGGAGAATAACTGGGAGGATGTCAGTTCCTTTTTCCAGTTCCCGGAAGAGATTAGAAAAATCATGTATACAACTTATACCGACAAAAAACTATACTGACATTTTTTCAGAAACTCCCCATGAATATTGACTTTGCAGAAAATAGCGGTATAGTTTTTTTGTCGGTATAAGGTCGTGCTATGCCGATTTCGTGATAGCACGACCAACATACTGGAAGGGTTAAACTGCCAGTATCGAAAGGTAACAAAAACCAAAAGTGTATTTCCAAGTGACCAGTCTTTAGAAAAAATGCTGTATCTGGCCAGTGAAAATATCACAAAAAAATGGACCCAGAGATACCGGGGTTGGGATCAGGTGCTGAATCAGCTGATTGTCTTGTATGGGGAAAGACTGACCCAGTATTTATAAACAGAAAAAGCCAGGGCGGCTCCAAGTAAAAGGACAGCCGCCCCAGCCTTATTCCATCGGCATTGAGAGTATTGCCAGAAAACCCCAGTCTTATTCCTGAGGCCGGGTGTGGGCAGAGCCCACAAAAAGCAATCTTTGAGATGTATTTATTTTCGTACAAAAAAATCAGGTACTGATGAATAAAGAATCCTGCAGTGGTTATACTATAAATAGAAAGAACATTCGACAAAATTCATGAAATCGACAGCAAAAAAACTACATATCGAACTCTTATCAGCGAAACCTAAATTTTTAAGGACACAGAATTTCTTACACCCTCTTTTTAGAAGAATATTAATGCGTTAATATTTCCATTTAGGATACTCCATTTTTTAAAAATATTACTATTATTGTATTTTCCTGAAAAATCAATGGAGTTCTTGATTCCTTTGAGGATATGACCTACCATTGTTTCAGAGTTAAACATATCTATATATTTTCCATATGTTCCATTCTTTTTTACTGCTTCTATCAAATCTTTTTCAGAGTTAAAATATTCTTCTAGTCTTGTTAGTAATTCAAAGAAAATATCCTGTTGGAGATTTAGTTGCATTAATTCATAACTTGATTTAAATTCTTCCGGAGAAGAATATGGTTTGAATACATCTTCAAAAAATAATTCGGCAAGAACGGAATCAGAACCTAGCATTTCCCAAATTTGCATTCCTTTTGAGGAAAGTGTCAAAACCCCCCCTTCAGTTTCAATTATACCAATTTTTTCTAAATATTGCTCAGTTTTTTGAACCCTTTTATAGAAATTGTGTATGAATGATAGTGATTCTCCAAATACATTTTTAAAATCTATCCATAGCTTATCCTTAGATATTTGACGGCATTCAGCATGAACGGTATGCGGTACAAAGTAGGCTATTAGATATAGTGAAATAAGGGTATTATCTTCCTCTTGGTTATTAAATAAAACATTAGGGATAATGTCACTCCCAGAATATACAAGACGATCTCCGCAAGCTATCGAGCGAATTACAGAAATATTGTTAAAAACATATTTCTGATTATCGTTTCCATCGGTAAAGAAATCCTTAGTTACCCAAACACTCGATAATATAGAGGAACAAATATGAAGAGCTTCTCTAACATTTAGACCAGCAAGTCCCATTATCATGGAAGAATATTTGCTTTCATATTTGGTGCATAGGTGACGAAGAATCCCATATGAGTCATCCCATTTCAAATCTTCACGACTTCGTATATCATCTGGCAGCACGTCTAGCTTTTTTTTGAAATAGTCTGTTAAATTAATGCTGTTTTTTAGTCGGATTATAGTCAATGCACTATCCGAATCTAATATGGCTGTATTACGCATTCTCTGATGAGTATCAGGCCGCATAGCAAAGAGTAGATTGGTACAAACGCGTCTTCGATTACTATCATAAGGATAGTTTCCCATGCAGTGAAAGAAACGAAGAAATTGTTGAGTTACAATGTCTTGACACATATTATCTAAAGATTCTAGGCCATCAACAACTATTAGTAAGCGCCATATAGGTGTATGTTCATCTGCTAGGTAAAGTTTGATTTTTGAGGCAGCATAAATTAAGCGTTCATGCAAATAGGCATTTTTCATAAGGTTGGTAGATGATCTTGTTTCATCAGGTTCCTCAATATTTATTAAGGCTTTGGCATTCGTCTGTTCAATAAAGGACAAGAACATATCTTTTCCTGTTTCAGAAAAAAACCATTCTTTTAGTTGAGGATATTTTTTTTCTAAAGCTCTAGAAGCAGCAAAGACAACTTTTATCATATCGTTAGTTATTTTTTGTGCGTTAGCTGCACTATCTTTCAGTTGCTCAGGCACAAAACGATGAAAAAAGACAGATATTGTAATAGTACCATCTTTTTCATTAATTTTGACACCATTATTCTCACAATCCAGAGCATCAATTAGGGCAGCAGTTTTGCCAATTCCTTTTTTTCCTTCCAGTAATGTGACTGAATTCATTGGTACATCCAAAATGCCTTTAAGTGTACAATATATATTATTATCACGTATATGAAATGAACCAATACCAGAATTTCCTGTACCCGCAGAGGCTGGGTTTAAAAAATAGGAAAATTCCCGTTGATATTTTTCATATAAGTAGTTGCGGGAATCTGTGCCATATGAAACAGCAATCTGATTAATCTTTCTTCTGGTAGCCATATAATACCTCCTTTATCATCAAGAAAAAGCATACAAATATTAGCTGGAACAAAAGTATGCGTTTCGCCCCCTATATTATAATAAAATCACAACAAAAAATCAAGTATATTTATCAAACAGAATTAGATAATAATAAATCTATAATAATAAAATATCTGTAGTACTACAAAAAAGAAGAAAAAAATATTGCAAGAAATAGAAAAGTATGCTATATTACACTTACCAATATATTCGCCATATAAACGAAATTTAATAGGCGAGATTAGAAAGGGAGTTATTTGTTTGAAGGAGAATATATATACCCAAATAAGTCCAGAAGAGAGGGCGCGACTGGCAGAAGATTATGGTAATGTCGGGAAACGTATTCGAGAAGCGAGGGTAAAAGAGGGATATACACAAAAAGAATTTGCAGGTCTTATTGGCATTTCTAATGCCCAAGTAAATCGGATAGAGTTAGGGAAAGATCGACCATCTAGGGAGAGTATGAAGAAAATTTCGGCATATACAGGGATTCCTTTCCGCAATTTAATTCGAGCTGCTGGATACAATACGACAAAAGCGGACAATGTCTTATATGATAAAGTAGGCAGAAGGATTGATACAGAAAGTTTACTATCATCAATGTATAATGCAGATAGTGATTTACTTATAGCTTTTCAGGATTTTAACAAAATTGGGAGCAAAGAAAATGTAAAAGTACTTTTGCTTTTACTAAAAGCAATGAGAAAGGAGGTAGATGAAACTGTTCCAGAGCATATAGAAAGTGATAATAAACTGTTTGTAGATTCGTTTAAAGCTTTAAAGCAGTTTATTATTTCTTCTTATGGGTCATTATGAAACAGTTTAGAAAAAAATGGAGATAAAAGATAGTATTTCCCACGTTTTAGCCCGTTATTTTACAGAATTGTGACCGAACATTAAGGGTATGTAGCCTAAAAGGTACTTAAAGCGGACTCTACTGTACAAATGACGGGCTGAAAGTGGGAAGAAGGTCACGATTCCAACAGTATACTTTAAAAATCGGACGTCTGCCGATTAGCTGGCAGACTGAAGAGAGGAGGGCTTTTATAGTGGAATACTACCACAAGACTCAATTAGAGTCTGTCATTGATACAAAGGCCATCGAAGGTATCTGTGGGGAACTAAGTGGAAATGGTGAGCTGTCTGTAAATGAATTATCCGATAAGTTGGAATATTTATTTCAGAAGTATGCAAACCGTACCATTTGTTTTATAGGCCGATTACAAGGATACGGTCGTTTCTTCCCTCAGATTGATTCCAATAAGGAGTCCGATGGCGAAAAAGAAATCCTTTGCGCTATATTTTATGAAGAAAAAAATATACCTTGGGATACAGAGATTTATATCCAACAGATGGGTAGAGCTATCATTTTGGGATTGTTGCCAGATGATAGGCGCCGCAAGATCCCACCAGATATTACTTTGGATAGATTCAAGGCATCTTATCCATATGAATATATGCTTATGGATAGGGTTGTAAAAGTGCTCATTGATAGTGTTAAGCACATAGGTGGGATATTGAATGAAGGAGGTAATGAACTGTGATAGAAAAGTCATCGGATATTAAAACGTCTTTTAATATAATGACGGATCAGAAGAAAAAGTTCTGTGTTTGTGAGATGTCTGCGAGTGGTATAAAGTATATATCAAAAGAAGGAGAAATTGATTTAAAAGGGTTGTTGGAACAGACATTTGGACACAATCCAGGTAGAATAGGAAAAGCCAGAAAGGCATTTAAACACTAGGGAGTCATGAGACATGACCATGCGGACATACGGAGTAATCCACCGGAGTCGGTTGCATGTAGAGGAATGCTCATAATCATGTCACAAGCCATGAGCAACCAGTGGAGCTATAAATAGAATATTGATGAAAGCATATGAGCGACCCACTATGGCTTGGAAACCATATTGAGGATAGCCGGGGCAATCTAAAGAAGCAGAATTATTTGTATTCTGTACTATTAAGATGTCCCGGTTTTTATTTTGGAGCGAATATAAATTAAAATCGGAAAAAATTTGGGGAGACTTTCGAGAGGAGGAAAAAGAAATGACTAAGTTAAAACGTGGAATAAATAAGAGGAAAGCACATAATCGTATATTAAAATTGGCTAAAGGCTATCGAGGAGCTAGATCTAAACAATATAGAGTAGCAAAACAATCTGTCATGAGAGCATTAAGTGCTTCATATGTTGGAAGGAAACAGAAAAAAAGGCAATTTAGGCAATTATGGATTGCTCGAATAAATGCGGCTGCGAGATTAAATGGTTTGTCTTATAGTAAGTTTATGCATGGCTTAAAGATGGCAGAAATTGAAATAAATAGAAAGATGTTAGCGGATATGGCTATCAATGATGTAAAAGGTTTTTCGGAATTAGTAAAGAAGGCTAAAATTGCAATAAACGATGACATAATTATCGAATTTCCAGAGTGGGTAGGAGAAGGGCGTGAAAAAGATAATTCCCAAAACGTAGTGTGAGTATGATAAATTTATAGGTAATTGTGAAATAGGATTACTTCCTTGAAAAAGAGAAGTTATTCAGAATCAAAATTCCCTAAAACTAAGTGTAGCAGTTTTATAAATAGGAAACATCTTTGCTGGTAGATATATTGAGCTTTTAAACGGACTCCATATATTATACCAGTAAGAAATGTTTTCTATAAAAAAGAAAGTTTATATAGACTATGGTGTTTCGCAAGAATCTAATAAATTTATATTAGGAAGGTGGCTGAAGGATGAAAGAGATAATAGAAACAATACTTGAGAACATACAATATATATATCCTGGTTATATAGTTCTTTTTGTATATCAATATATTACTGGGAACAATGACGAAGAAACAGAACGTTTTTTCCTGAAAATAGTATCTATTAGTTATATAATGATAAAGATTATTTGGTCTTTATGTGATGCTTTTTTTGACAGAATAGCTTTTCAGGATGGAAATATATTGACATTGGCTAAACATACAACGTTAGTTATGGTATCTGTATTGCTTCCGATTTTGTTTTATAGAATTAGGAAAACTAATTTAATTAAGAAGTTTTTTAAGTGGAATAAGATCCCAATTGATACTAGTGCAAATTTAGTAGAGTTAATGGAAAAAAAATGTCCTAGGAATTGTATTGTGTATATTACTCTTTATATGGAGAGTCATGTGTATGCAGGTGTTTTAGCAAATGCAGAAATAGGTGAAAAGGGGTTTTTTGGTTTAAAATATTGGATAAAGTACAATTTGAATCGAGAAAGTGGGATTATTGAAAGTGCTAGTGAAAGAATCTATGATGAAGGAATGGCTATCATACCCCAACAAAGTATTATACACTTCCATTATGAATATTTAAACAATAGTGTTAGTTTGCCAGCTAAGATTATTTGATTTTAAATTAGGGGATAGCTGTTTCGGAAAAAATTTGCAATGTTAATTATGGAATTAAGTCTACTATTTGTTGAAAATGATATGATAGTTTTTGTTGAGACGAAGGTGTTTTTGTGACAGTATAGTGAGAAGAATTGATAAATCACTTATCACAAACTATATATTGAAAAAATAAAATTGACAAACACAATATATAGTGTTACAATAACCTTGACATTGATTTATGTGCGTTCGCAAGAACCACACCAACTGCTTTTGTTCCGGTAAAACACCGGAAGTCAAAATTTTAGGCAAAAGCCTACATATGTGCAAACCGGGCAGAAAGTCTGCCTGTTAAGTAAGGCATCAGAAATTTTTATGAGTTTCTGATGCCTTATTTTTTTGCCCAGCATACCAAAAACGCGCCAGTGACGCGTTTGTTGGTTGCGCCTAAAAGAAAGGAGAGAAGAGATGGAATCAGAAAAATGGCTACAGGAACTGCTCAACAAATTCCAGGAATGTATGGGAGAGGAATATGAGGTGAAAGAGGTAAGCAAACCAGTACTGAACTCTGTCGATAAAATCCAGATTGGGATTGTGAAACGCGGGGAGCGCACAGGGATTCTTCTGAATCTGGAGCCGGGAAAGGTACAGCGGCTTAAGACAGGAATCGGTGTGAAGGAAGAGGTGGATTTCCTTGTGGAAAAATATTTAGAAAAGCGGAGCATGCTGCGTGAGGAATTGTTGATTGGCAAATGGTTTGAAATGATGAAGGAACGGATCGTCTATGCCCTGGAGAGAAAGGAGGGAAATGAGGAGGCCCTGGCCCATATTCCGTGGGAGCCTTATCTGGACATGGCAATCGTATTCTACCTTGTGGAGACACCAGGCGGGGATACCAATTACCGTGTAATCAGTAACCATGACCTGGAGGTGTGGAAGGTGAGCAAGGAGGAAATCTTTCAGATTGCCAAAGAGAATACGCCCAGGCTTGGCGTGCCTTTACTTCTGACCCCGGAGGATGCAGTTGGAAAGAACAGAGAGGGAGAGGAAGAATCCTTAAGGGATATGGAAGGGTATTTGAAGGAACATTCCCAAATGGGAGTGTCGGCGTTTGTTCTCACCAACCAGTATGGATTTTATGGGGCTTCCGTAATTCTGTATGACGGACTCCTGGAACGGATTGCATGGGTATGGAGGGCTGATGTCCTTGTGATTCCAAGCAGTATCAATGAAGTGATGCTCGTTCCTTCCTGCAGAAGCACAAAAACCATACAGCAGTGGAGAGATATGATTAGAGAAATGAATCAGGAGGAAACGCAAAAGGAGATGGCACTGTCGGACAGTGTCTATTTTTATGACCATAAGGAGAGGAAACTGTGCATCGCAACGGATGATTATAAGACCATTTTTGATTAGAGGGAGGGGTGGGACATATTCCGAAATTATGGAATATGTCCTTCAAAAACCATATAAAAACGAAAGAAGGGAAGGGAAAACGAATGAAGCGTGAGGCAAGATGGGAGAACTCTGGGAGAGACAGGCTGTCTTTGCAGGAGATTATGGAGATGTACGAGGACGGTTATGAGTTTGTAGTCCAGGCAGGCCATGTGGTTGCGGTGCTGGTGGATCTGTAAACGGAGGATATGGCATGAATTATCAGGATAGTTTTGCGGTGTCCTTTTCGGAGAAGGAAAATTTCCTGGATTTTTTAGACGGAATTGAGGAGCGTGGGTGCTGGAGGGTGTTTCCCACCAACGAAATCCAGGTGTTTTCTCTGGAGGAATCCCCGGCTCTATGCAGGGAGATTGAGGCAGAGAGAGAAGGGGGGGATATTTTGCAGGATACCAGGGCCAACACGGGGCTTCTTTTAAAGGTGGGGGAGCAGCATTATCCTTTAGGAGCTACGGCTATTAAGACGTTGGAGAACCGTGCCCGCATTTCCGGGTATGCCCTTCAGGATTTAGGCAGGGCAAAGCTGGCCAGGGTGTTAAATGACTGCCTGGAGGTGACAAGGGGAAAGGCTTTGGTGCGGATTCATGAGGGAAAGGCCAGGGCGGTCCACGGCGGGGACAAAAGCGATTACGCGGTGCTTCCCATGCCGGAACTTTTTGAGGCTTCGGCAATCCATATGGAGGAGCAGTATGAAAGGGTCCGGTTTCTTTCGGGATATTTTGACCACTGGCTGGTGACGGCTGCCTGGGAGATTCAGGACAGGCAGCTCCTTGACACTTACCGGGACATGCTTTTGCAGTATGGCCAGGTGGCAGACCCGGAACTGACGGCACAGATTAAGGTGCATTCTTCCGATGTGGGTATCAGCGGGGCCAACATTTTCTATTCCCTTCTTACGGGGAAGGAGAGAAAGCCCCTGGTTCTGGGGGACCCTCTCAGGCTTGAGCATTCCGGCGGGGCCAGCCTTGCGGATTTCTCACGGAATTTAAGCCAGGTGTTTGCCAGATACCGGGAGGCAGTGGAAGGGCTTTCGGGGCTGTTTTCGGAGTATCTGACGTATCCGGCTAATGTAATCGCAAGGGTGATGAAAAAAGCAGGTATCGGAGTTGGCCTGACTGCCAAGACAGCGGAGCAGTTTAAGGCAAGCCATGGGTTTGGAGGCTGCAATGGGTATGAGGTCTACTGCGGAATCTGTGAGTGTATCTTTTTAGCCCAGAGTGAAGGGGCAGGTGTTCGGGCGCTGACGGATCTGGAGGAAAAGGTGTCACGGTGCCTGGCATTTCCTTTTAAGGAGTATGACATTCCTGGGGAAGTCCGGTATTAAAGGGAAAAAGGCAGAATCGGGAAGTGCAACGGTTGTCTGCAGAATTGAGCAGGTGTGCTTTTCCTGATTCTGTCGGAAAGGAGGAAAGAGGACATGGCAGGCCGAAGCTATGAGCCGGAAGTGGTGGTGGAGGACATCACGAAGCTGACGGAGAAGGAGTGGAAAGAATACCGTTTTCAGGGAATCGGCGGCAGTGATGCTGCTGCGGTGTTTGGTATTTCGCCATGGAAAACGGCCAGAGATTTATATGAGGAAAAGGTGCTTGGCAGAGACCTGGGGTCTGAGGAGGACGGATGGGTGGCCAAGGAGATCGGGAAACGGCTGGAGGAACTGGTGGTACAGATTTTTATGAAAAAAACAGGGCTTAGGCCATATGGGGTGCGGAAAATGTTCCGCCACCCGCATTATCCGTTTATGCTGGCAAATGTGGATTTCTTTGTGGAGATTAATGGGGAGATTTACATCATTGAATGCAAGACTTCTTTTTCTTTCCATATGGAGGAATGGGAGGACGGCGGGATTCCCCGGCATTATGAGCTGCAGGGGCGCCACTATATGGCGGTGACCAATGTGAACGGGGTCATCTTCCTATGCCTTCACGGGAATAATGAAAATTCCTTTATCATGCGGAGCATGGCCCGTGACCAGGATTTGGAGGAGGAACTGATTGAACAGGAATCCTGGTTCTGGAACCATTGTGTGAGGGAAGAGAATCCTCCGGAATACACGGAGCCGGCGCAGCTGGTACTTAGGAGTATTCGGGACCGGCTGGGAGTGAAAGAGTCGGAAACGGTGGAGCTGCCAAAGGAGCTTTCGGGGCATGTGACGGAATATCTGGAGTTGAAGAGAAGGAAATCGGAGCTGGATAAGCAGTCCAGGGAGATTGAGGAACGGATGAAAAGCGCCTATGCTCCGGTGCAGGAGGCTTTGAACGGGGCGGAGAAGGGCGTGCTGGTTCTGGGTGACGTGCGGTATCAGGCAGGGTACACCAAACGGGTGACAACTTCCATTAATAAGGAGAGTATGGAGGCCATGCGGATTCTGTACCCGGACATCTGCAATGAGTACGCCAAGACCAATGTATCTCGGAGCTTTTATATTAAGCAGGAGAAGGCGGGATAAGGAGAAGGAAAGGAAGGAGGGATTTTTTGACTGCCAGTGAGCAGGGATTTTTACGGTTAGAGCTGGAGGTGCTGTTAAAACGGCTGAAACGGAATCTGGACCAGGTTGGGGCAGAGACGCTTAAGACTACATATAGGAAGGGATACAGGGGGCTTTTAACGGAAATTCAGGGGAAGGCGGAAACCTACATCAAAGAGGTTGTTTTTGAGGGCATGGGCGGATATTTCCGCAAAGATGAGGTTTCGTCCCTGTTCCGGGAATTAAGTGATGTGGTAAATGAGGCAGACACGAAACACCAACTAAGCCTGGCGCTGTTTAAGGAGCCGGATATGGGGAAAGTGGAAGGTTTGGCGCAAAGGATCAGGGAGAGGGTACTGCAGATTGTTCTGGAGTACAAAGCACACGTAGAAGGAGGAAGGCAGACGGGAAGTGTTTTCAGGATACCTTCCGATAACCTGGCAGGTTCCGCGAAGCGGGGCGTGTCGTTGCCGAAAAAAGCAATTTGGTGAAATGTCAAGAGGAAAATAAAAAAGATTTTCTGGAAGAAGGGTAACTTTAATAGACCT
>QXWR01000076.1 GCA_009911065.1 Clostridiaceae bacterium
TGAGACGCTGGCCTAGCAACAAAGGGTTATACCCGTTCCACAAGCCACCCGTTTTACGGGTGGTATTGACTTTTGCTATATCCTTGGTTTTCCACAGCTATCCCGATTAGCCAGATGAAAGGGAAGTTGTAACTTCATGGGAAGGGTATGGCCACCGTTAATGCGGTCAATCAGAGTTTTGGCTGCCATTTTCCCCATTTCATCCACCGGAATATGTACGGTTGTGAGCATGGGAGAAAGGTACTGGGCCATGTCAATGTCATCAATACTGATAACGGAAATATCCTTTGGAATTTTTAATTTCCGGTCTTTGATGGCACGGATAGCGCCTATAGCTGTAATATCGTTACCACAAAAAATGGCGGTAAGTTTTGGCTGCTGCTCCAATAGTTTCTGAACCCCTTTATAACCGCCATTGGAAGTAAATGGAGTGGTTGCCACATAGGAGCTGTCGAAGGGAAGCTGGTGTTGCTCAATACAGGTGCGGTATGCCTGATAGCGGTTTTCGGAAATGGTCTCTCCCACGTATCCGATATGTTTATGCCCAAGATGAATCAAATGTTCCAGAGCACAAAAAGTAGCATCATAACCGTCGCAGAGAATCTGGTCAAAGTTTGCGTCAATCCGGTTTAAACCTGTGTAGGCAACATAATGAAAATGCTGTTTTAACAGTTTTAGGGTTGCCTTGTCACAGCGCCCTAAGATTACAATGCCATTTACATCATGTTCCATAATCAAACGAAAGGTTTCAGGCTTGGTAATGTCAAGAGGAGTGAAGGACAGTTTTAAAATATAATTCTGTTTATAAGCTTCGATTTCCACACTTTTGGCCAGAGAAGAAAAAAAAGGGTCATCTGGCGCATTGGGGGTGCGGGCAAACAAACAGGCAAGAGAGTGGGTGTTTGTTTTGATACCAGGCTGGCCTCGTTTCAGATTTTGGGCGGCAGAATTGGGGGTATATCCGGTACGCCGGACAATCTCCCAGATACGGTCGCGAATTTCTGGTCTGGCAACCGGTGTGCTTGAGTTGTTGATCACTCTGGATACCGTGGAGATCGAGACGCCTGCTTCCTGGGCAATTTCTTTTAAGGTCATAGAAGTTTCCTCCTTAATGTAAATAGAAAATGAATGTTTTTGAGGATTGCGGCCAACATCATTATTAGTGTTATTATATCACGTTTCCACAAAAAGGCAAACGTTTGTGTAAATAATATATTGTTTTTTGTTGTGAAAAATGTTAGTATTAAGACGCAAAACGATTGAGTTACAGGTGAAAATAACACAAAATAGGATGCGTGTTGGGGATTATGGGATTGGCAGAAGGGGAGGTAAAATTAGGAAAACAGAGTGAAAAATGAAAGAAAAATAGAGTGAAAAAGCAAGAAAAAACAGCAAAAGGCAAGAAAACAAAATCCAGGACAGGAAAAGCAGGGAAGTACAAGTCCATAAAAAGATAGGAAAGTAAAGATAAAAAAGAAAACTTGAAAAAATAAAGATAAAAAATATAAAAAAGTAAAAAATAAGCAAATCAAATGAAAAGCAAGTAAAACAAATCAATAAAAAAAGAGGAGGATTTCAAAATGAAGAAAATGAAGAGACTGGCAGCGATTGGATTAGCGGCGGCTTTGTGTGCAGGAAGTTTAAGCGGCTGCGGGAAATCGGAGAGTTCGGATGAAAATTATTCTCTGACGGTTTCTGGCATCGGAGGAAGTTTAAATTATCTTCCTATCTATATTGCACAGCAGGAGGGATGGTTTGCACAAGAGAATCTGGAAATTGAAGAAGTTCTGTTTACCAATGGACCAGTGCAGATGGAGTCTTTGTCTTCCGATGGATGGGATATTGGATGTACGGGAGTGGGAGGCGTGTTTGCTGGTGTTCTTGGATACGATGCAAAGGTGTTAGGTTCCAGCAACACAGATGATGGCACTCAGTATATATTTGCCAGAAACGATTCGGATATTGTGGCAGCGGGAAAGGGACATAACACGCTGAATGGGGAGATTTACGGAAGTGCGGAAACCTGGAAAGGAAAATCCATTCTGTGCAATACAGGCAGTGTGACCCAATATGTGCTGATTAAAATGCTTGAGGGCTTTGGACTGACCCAGGAAGATGTGAAATTTGTAGCCATGGACCCAGCTACTGCTTACAGCGCTTTTCTTGCAGGAGAGGGAGACGCGTGTGTGCTGACAGGCGCAGGAGGCACATTTAAGATGTTGGAGAAGAGTGATGAATATACAGCGGTGGCAAGCGGTCCGCTGGTAGATTCTGGTTTGATGTGTAGTTTTGTGGCCAACAAAAACAGTTATGCAGACGCAAAAAAGTATGAGTCCATGAAAGTTTTTATGAAGGTTTATTTTAAATCCATGGATTGGATGAAAGAAAATCCGGAAAAAGCTGTGCAGTATTGTGTGGATATGAGCGACGAAAACGGAAGCAGCATGGAAGCAGAAGTTGCAGAGAAATACATTCAGGCAGACCGGTATTATACATTGGCAGAAGCGGTTTCCATGATGGAAGATCAGGCGGAAGGCATGGACATGACCATTATGGACAAGAATCTGGAAGGCGTTCTCGATTTCTTCATCTCAGTAGGCAACTATTCGGAAGGAGATGACGAGAAATTTAAAGGACATGTGGAATCTAAGCTTTTAAAAGAAGTGTTGGACGCTTCCAAGTAAAACAGCATTTGATTATTTATGAGAAAGATAGTTTCCCATAACTTATGAGGAAATGGAAAACAAAAAAGAAAAGGAGGCGGCTGGTATGAATGAGAAGCAGAATCTGGAAGCAAAGCTGCAGTCCTGGAACCAGAAACAGAAAAAGGAAACCATGGAATATGTTTTCCTCAGCGCAGCGGGGATTTTTACCGTGCTGTTTGTCTGGCAGGCAGTGGTGATAACTGGAATGGTAAATGAACGGGTGCTTCCTGCACCTACAACCATTCTGGAAACCCTGATTTACAAGTTTGGAAATAAAGCTCCAGATGGAAATGTGTTAAGCGTCAATGTTTTGGCTTCCCTTCAGGTAGCGTTATCGGGATTTTTGTCAGCAATTGTCATTGGCGTTCCCTTAGGGCTTGTGATGGGCTGGTGGACGTATGCTGACCGATTTATCCGGCCGATTTTCGAGTTGGTACGTCCGGTTCCTCCCATTGCATGGATTCCCCTGGTGGTTGTGTGGATGGGCGTAGGTTTGAAAGCAAAGGCGCTGATTATCTTTTTCACTGCTTTTGTTCCCTGTGTGATTAATTCTTATACGGGAATTAAGCTGACCAGCAAAACATTAATCGATGTGTCGCGGACATTTGGCGCGCCCAACTATGAGATTTTTTGGAAGGTTGGGGTTCCCTCGGCTCTTCCTATGGTTTTTGCAGGCATTCGCGTGGCCCTTGGCAATTCCTGGTCCACTCTGGTTGCCGCAGAGATGCTTGCAGCAAGCGCAGGTCTTGGCTATATGATTCAAATTGGCCGCACTGTGGCAAGACCGGATATTGTGATTGTAGGTATGGTGGTGATTGGAGCCATTGGAGCTGTGCTGTCCCTGATTTTGTCTCGTGCGGAGAAATATTTCCTTCGCTGGAAAGTAAATCGTTAGGAGGATGTGACAATGGAAGGAACAAATGGAAAACAGAACGCCATCCGTAATCTTCTGTACTGGGGGCTGCCCATTCTGGCTATCGCAATGATCGCCGTTGGATGGATTGTGTTTTCAGGCTCTAATCCGGATTTGATGCCATCCCCTGCCACGGTATGGAGCCGTTTTATCAAAACATTTACCAAGCCTATTGCAAAGACTACTTTGATTGGACATGCATGGGCCAGTTTAAAGCGGGTGCTTCTGGCGTTGATGGTGGCATGGGCTTTTGGCATTTCCTTTGGTATTTTGATTGGATGGAACAAAAAGGCACGGGCATTTTTTGGAAGCATTTTTGAAGTAATTCGGCCGATTCCGCCAATCGCATGGATTCCCATTATTATCATGTGGTTCGGCATTGGAGAATTTCCGAAAATCCTTTTGGTATTTATTGGTACGTTTGTGCCGTTGGTGATTAATACCTCCACGGGAATCGAGATGGTGGACCGGATTAACATTCAGGTGGGGCAGATTTTTGGCGGAAACAGCAGACAGATTTTAAAAGATATTGTGATCCCTACTGCGCTTCCCTCTATTTTTGCTGGTATCCGCACTTCGGTCAGCTCCGGCTGGACTACAGTGCTGGCGGCTGAGATGTTAGGAGCCAATGCAGGACTGGGTTCTCTGGTTACAAGGGGATGGCAGGGAAGCGATCTGTCTTTAGTCATGGTGGCAGTGATTACCATTGCTGTAATCGGAGCGCTGCTGTCTGTGATTTTGCAAAAGCTTGAGAAGGTGGTGTGTCCATGGAACAATTAAAGAAACGAATGGAAGTAAAAAATATCACAAAAACGTTCTTTGGAAAAAAAGGGTATTTTACAGCTATTAAAGAAGTCAGCCTGGATGTATATGACGGAGAGTTTCTGGTAATTTTAGGACCAGGGCGATGCGGGAAGACGGTTCTTTTAAATATTATGTCTGGTTTGGAAGAACAGACCGCAGGTTCCATTTTCTACAACGGTAAGGAGTGGAAAGGGTTAAATCCGGAAATTGGTATGGTGTTTCAAAAGCTTGCCCTGATGCCTTTTAAGACGGTGATAGAAAATGTAGAGCTGGGGCTGAAATTTGGGGGCATGGAAAAAGAAAAACGAAGAGAGATCGCCAGATATTATATTGAGTTAGTGGGACTGAAAGGATTTGAAGATTATTATCCCAAACAGCTTTCCGGCGGTATGCAGCAGCGGGTGGGGATTGCCAGAGCTTATGCGGTGAATCCAAAGCTTCTGATTATGGATGAGCCTTTTGGAAAGCTGGATGCACAAACCAGATACCAGATGCAGGAGGACCTTTTGAAAATATGGGAAAAGGAACGGCGGACCGTTATTTTTGTCACCAACAATATTGAGGAAGCCTGTTATTTGGGTGATCGGATTATTCTTTTAAGTGACTGTCCGGCAAAGGTGAAGGAAGTTTACCCCATTGATCTGCCGCGGCCGAGGGATATGGTAAGTAAAGAGTTTTTAGATTTGCGCACCATCATTTCCGACAATACGGATTTATCAATCTGATGGAGAACAAGGAGGTAGCTATGCCCATAGAGGATAACAGACCAGTAAAGGTGGAAGTGAAAAATCTCACAAAGCGATTTGGAGATCTTCTGGTTCTGGACCACATGTCTTTCAACATTCGAAAAGGAGAGTTTGTCTGTGTGGTAGGTCCTACCGGATGCGGAAAAAGTACGTTTTTAAATTGTCTTACCAGAATCCATATGCCTAGTGAAGGGGATTTGTATATTGACGGTGTTCCGGCAGACCCGAAAAAGCACAATATTTCCTTTGTGTTTCAGGAACCCAGCGCCCTTCCTTGGCTGACTGTAGCAGATAACATTGCATATGGACTGAAAATCAAGCGTCTTCCCAAAGAAGAAATTGATGAGAGAGTAAATCAGATTTTGGATTTAATGGGATTGCAGGAATTTAGAAATTCCTATCCAGGGGAGTTGTCTGTGTCTGCAGAGCAGCGGATTATCATTGGGCGTTCTTTTGCCATGAAGCCAGATCTTCTTTTGATGGATGAGCCATATGGTCAGATGGATGTAAAAATGAGGTTTTATTTGGAGGATGAAGTAATTCGGCTTTGGAAGGAGCTGGGCAGCACAGTGATTTTTATTACCCACAATATTGAGGAAGCGGTTTATCTGGCTGAAAAAGTTTTGATTCTGACCAACAAACCGGCAAAAATCAAAGAGGAGATTATAATTGACCTGCCTCGTCCAAGGAACATTACAGACCCTCGGTTTATAGGGTATCGAAATGATATTACAAATAAAATCAAGTGGTGGTAAGGGTAAGGAAGGTTATGGTTAGAGAGTGTCTTAAAATTCATTCCAGACATTTGCACGATTGCATTCATCTTGGAATATTTGTATAAGAACAAGGAGGAAAGACGAGTGAAAATATTATGTATTCAAGAACCGGAAAAACTGGAATTAAAAGAGATGGAAAAACCGACACTTGTACCTGGACAAGCGGTTGTGAAAATAGAGCTGTGCGGAATCTGTGGTTCTGATGTAACTGCATACCGGGGAGTCAATCCTACCATGCGGTATCCCATTGAGGGACTGGGACATGAAGGGGTAGGTATTATTGAAGCGATTGGGGAAAATGACAAGGGACTCAAGGTTGGAGACCGGGTGGCATTGGAGCCATATGTGCCTTGCAATCAGTGTCATATGTGTGCAGAAGGACGGTTTAATAACTGTGCGGATATTCACGTGTGTGGCGTACATAAGGATGGAATGATGGCAGAATATTTTCTTCATCCCATACAGCTTCTTTATAAGCTTCCCGATGATCTTAGTTTTCGTCATGGGGCTTTGGTGGAGCCTTTTACGATTGGTCTTCATGCAGCTACAAGAGCAAGGGTGAAAAAAGGGGAGCATGTGGTGATTTTTGGCGCAGGGGTGATTGGCTTGATGGCTGCTTTTGCATCCATTAATTATGGAGCTACGCCGATTCTCATAGATGTGCTGGATGAACGGTTAAATTATGCAAAGGAACTGGGGATTTCCCATGTATTTAACTCTAAATCTGGGAAAATTGAGGATTATTTAAGAGAAGTTACCAGTGGAAAGCTTCCGGAAGCGATGATTGACTGCACTGGCGCTCCGGTGATTTTGGAGCAAATGCATGAGTATGTATGTCATGGGGGAAGAATTGCTTTGGTAGGATGGCCTCATAATCCAGTTGCCATTAATACGGTCCGGCTGATGCAAAAGGAAATTGACATCTGTCCTTCCCGAAATTCCAACGGAAAATTTCCTGAGGCGATTCAACTGATTCACGATAACAAGATTCCCACAGAGGCGTTTATCACCAAAATGGTTCATCTGAATCAGGTGGAAGAGGTGATTTTGGATATGATTGAAAAACCTTGCGATTATTTGAAGGTGATTGTTCGGGTTTCAGAGAAGGATGGGGATGGCGCTATCCGGGAATGACCTGAATGTTGATGACAGAGAAAGACTTGGATGTTGATGACAGAGTATGATCTGGGTGGTAATGACAGGAAATAACCTGGATGTTGATGACAGGGAATGACCTGGATGGTAACGTCAGGGAATGAAACGAATGGTGATTTCGGAGGATAAAACACATGCTGACAACAAGCAGGGAAATGATGAAAAAGGCTTATGAGGGTGGTTGGGCGGTTCCGGCTATTAATACGCAAGGAGGGACGTATGATATGATCCGGGCCATCTGCATGGCAGCAGAGGAGCTTCGGTCTCCGGTGATTCTGGCCCACTATGTCAGTACCGGAGGATATTCCGGCCACGACTGGTTTTATGAGACTGCCAAATGGATGGCAGAAAAGGTGTCTGTTCCTGTAGCAATTCATCTGGACCATGGGGATAGCTTTGAACGGTGTATGGAAATGCTGCAGATTGGTTTTACATCCATTATGTTTGACGGTTCCAATTTGCCAGTGGAAGAGAATGCTGGGAAAACAGAGGAGATTGGAAAAGTTTGCCGGGTTTTTGGGGTTCCTTTGGAAGCAGAAATCGGGGAGTTGGCCCGGTTAGATGACCAGGGACATCAAATGGGAGCTTCTAACATTGCAGATCCAGAAGTGGTGAGACGATACCTTTCCCTTTGCAAACCAGATTCTCTGGCAATCGGAATTGGTAATGCCCATGGATTTTATAATGGACCGGTGAACATTCATGTAGAAGTTCTGGAACAGTGCAGAACGTTTACAGACATTCCATTTGTGCTTCACGGCTGTACCGGAATGGATGAGGAGCTGGTGCGTCGGGCCATTAAGAGCGGGGTGGCAAAAATTAATTTTGGGACTCAGGTACGTTGTAATTACATTCAATATTTAAAAGAAGGGCTGGCAGCCAATCAGGATGAGGGACATGCGTGGAAATTGTCATCCTATGCAGAATCCCGTTTGAGAGAAGATATAAAAGACATCATCCGTCTGGCAGGCTCGGAGGGAAGAGTATAATGGCACTTGTATCATTAAAACCGGTTTTGGATGCTGCCAATAAATACCATTATGGACAGGGCGCTTTCAATGTAAATGCGGTGGCTCAGGCAAAAGCAGTTATTCAGGTACATGAAATGTTTCGTTCTCCGGCAATATTGCAGGGAGCGGATTTAGCCAATGGTTTTATGGGAGGATGCACAGATTTTGTCCATGCCACTTTGGAGGACAAGAGGAGAGGGGCAAAACGAATTGGAGATGCGGTGAGAGCTTTTGGAGAATCCGCTTCCATTCCCGTGGTTCTCCATTTGGATCATGGAAAAGATTTTGAATCCTGCAAGGCAGCCATTGACGGAGGCTATACATCCGTTATGATTGACGGTTCCTCCCTGCCTTTCGCGGAAAATGTGGACTTGACCCGTGAAGTGGTAAAGTATGCCCATGAGCGGGGCGTCAGTGTGGAGGGGGAGCTTGGAGTTTTAGCCGGAGTGGAAGATCATGTGTTTGCAGCCGATTCCACTTATACCAATCCATTAAAAGCCATTGAATTTTTCAAAAAGACAAAGGTGGATGCTTTGGCAATTTCTTACGGAACCATTCACGGCGCGTCTAAGGGAAAGGATGTAAAGCTTCGCTGCCAGATTCCAATTACGATTCGTGAGTGTATGAACCATGAGGGAATTACCGGAGGATTGGTATCTCACGGTTCTTCCACGGTTCCGGCTTATATTGTAGATGAAATCAATGCTCTGGGGGGAGAACTAAAAAATACCTATGGCATTTCCATTCAGGAACTAAAAGAAGCAATTGCCAGTGGAATCAATAAAATCAATGTGGATACGGATATTCGTCTGGCAGTGACAAGAAATATGAAAGAACTGTTTGAGGGCAGAAGAGAGCTTCAGACAAGTGTCTGGGTGGGAGAAATTTACAGGCTTTTAGAGAAAAACAAGGATAAATTTGATCCCAGAGTATTTCTCACGCCGATTATGGATACGGTGATGTTGGGAAATATCCCAAATTCGGATGTGGCGGAGATTATTGGTTGCATTGAGAGAGGAGTAAAGGAAGTTGTGGGAACCTTGATTGTCCAGTTTGGTTCTTATGGAAAGGCTCCCCTTGTATCGAGAAAAACTTTAGATGAAATGAAGGAATTTTACAGAGAAAATGAAAAATAATGTGTTAATGGTTCACGGAGGAGGCCCTACTCAGGTGATGAATGCTTCCTTATATGGAGTGATTCAGGAAGGAAAAAATCACCCAGAGATCGGGGCGGTATATGGCGCTTTGGGAGGAATGGAAGGAATCTTAAAGGAGAAGCTAGTGAATCTGTGTAAATTTGAGGAGGAGCGGCTGGCTTTGCTTCTTCAGACTCCGGGAAGCGCCATCGGCTCCTCCCGGTATCCGGTCAGTCAGGAGGAGTATCAAAAGATTCCAGAGATTTTGAAAAAATATGAGATTCGCTATCTTCTGCCAAACGGTGGAAACGGGACCATGGATACCTGCGGGAAGATTTACCAGGCGTGTGTAAAGGCAGGTTATGACCGGATTCGAGTGGTGGGGATTCCCAAAACGATTGACAATGACATTGCCATTACAGACCATACCCCTGGATTTGGCAGCGCGGCCCGCTATCTTGCGGCATCTGTAAAAGAAGTGGCTCAGGATGTGAAGGCCCTTCCCATTCATGTGTGTGTGGTGGAGGCGCTGGGAAGAAACGCAGGATGGATTGCTGCATCCTCTGCTCTTGCAAGAGAGAAAGAGGGAGATGCTCCTCATCTGATTTATACCCCTGAGCGTCCATTTCATGAAGAGGAATTTTTGGAAGATGTGGAAAAGCTGTATCACCGTCTTGGGGGAGTGGTGGTGGTGGCAAGCGAAGGTTTGAAGAGGGAAGACAAACAGCCGGTAGTGGAACCGATTTTTAAGACGGACCGGGCGGTTTATTATGGAGATGTCAGCTCCTATCTGGCAAATCTGGTGGTCAGACGCCTGGGAATCAAAGCCAGAAGCGAGAAGCCGGGGCTTTGTGGCAGAGCTTCCATAGCATGGCAGTCACCAGTAGACCAAAAGGAGGCGCAGCTTGCCGGAAGAGAAGCCCTGCGTCTGGCAATGGAAGGACACACAGGAGTTATGGTCGGGTTTATGCGGAAAGAAACCATGGATGGAACTTATGAAATGGAGATGGTGGAGATTCCCATTGAACAGGTCATGCTTCTTGAAAAAACACTTCCAGAAACATACATCAATGAGCGGGGCAATGATGTGACGGAAGAATTTGTGAAATGGTGTCGTCCTTTGATTGGGCCGAAGCTGCCGGAGTTTGTGGATTTTAAGTGATAAGTTGGATGGCAGAAGGATTTTTCGGAAGCTGGGATTGGTTTTTAGAGCAGGATTGACTTTGAAGACAGGATTGACTTTGAAGGCAGGATTGATTTTGAAGACAGAATTGATTTTGAAGACAGGATTGATTTTGAAGACAGGATTGTTTTTTGAAAACAGGGCAGGTTATCTGGCAGGTGCAGTAGATATGATTTTGAAGATTGTGGGGAGGAAAATTTTAAGGTATGAAGCATATTTTTCTCAATTTAAAACGGTTTGACGTCCCAAGAGAGTTGGGAGGTGTGAACAGCATTGCAGACATTCGGGACTGGGGCGGATATATTATAAAAAACACTCAGGAGCGATTAAGAAGATATTCCAGGGAGGATGTGGACTTTACCATGTTTTTTCCGGAAATGCACTTAATGGGGGCTATGGATGCAAGAAGCGAGGACAGTCCGGTGGAAATCGGTTGCCAGAGTGTATTTTGGATGGATGTGGAACCGGGCGGAAATTTCGGAGCATTTACCACAGCCCGTCCGGCTGCAGCCATGGCTGCAGTTGGCTGCAGTTTTGCTATCATTGGCCATTGTGAAGAGCGCAATTTTTTGACAGGGGTTGTGAAGGAAGGGGAAGGGGCTGATACAAATGCTGTGAACCGAATCTTAAATCGGAAGGTAAAGAATGCCATTTCCAGGGGGATGAAGGTTCTTTATTGTATTGGCGAAACTGGAAAAGAACAGGAAAACTGGCAGGAGGTTTTGGAAAAGCAGTTGGAAATCGGCATCCAAGGCGTAGACCCTTCCAGGATTGTCATCGCTTATGAACCAGTCTGGTCCATTGGCCCTGGAAAGACTCCGGCGGGAAAAGATTACATTTCCATGGTGGCAAAATTCGTAAAAGAGAAGACCAATGGGATGGATGTGGTCTATGGGGGAGGCTTAAAGCAGGATAATGCCGGGATGCTGGCATCCATTGATGAAATCGATGGAGGATTAATTGCCCTTACCCGATTTCAGGGTGAGATCGGATTTTATCCAGATGAATATTTAGACATTATTGAACAATATATGAGCGCTGTGGCCGTATAAATTGGGCGGATTACTTTCCTTGGTTTAGAGTAAAACAGAGGAAAAGCAGAAAGCGCCAGATGAAGGAGGGACCGGAATGAGACTGGAATTTGAATATGGACATGGAACCATGGAAGCAGAGCTTCCTGATTACACAGATGTTTTTATACCAGGAGAGACGGTGAAAGACCCGGCATATATCCCGGAGGACAAGTTAAAGGACGCATATCTGGAAAGTCTGGCAAATCCCATTGGAATGCCGCGTCTTTCTGCATTGGCTCACAAGGGAACCACAGTTACCATCATTGTGCCAGACCGGGTAAAGGGCGGAGAACAGTCTACCAGCCACAGGAAATTAAGTATAAAATATATACTGGAAGAGTTGTACGAAGCAGGGGTGGAAAAGAAGGACATTTTGTTTATCATTTCAAATGGACTTCACCCCAGAAGCACAGAAGCAGATGCAAAAGCAATTTTTGGACCAGAACTGTTTGGGGAATTTTGGCCAAACGGACAGATCATCAGCCATGACAGCGAAGATCAGGAGCATATGATTGACTTGGGAACCACCCGAAGGGGAGATCCGGTTTTTATGAATAAATATGTGTTTGACAGTGATCTTCCGATTTTAATTGGGCATGTTCAGGGAAATCCCTATGGAGGTTATTCTGGCGGATACAAGCACAGTGCAACCGGAATCACCAACTGGAAAAGTATTGCAAGCCATCACGTTCCTTCTGTGATGCATCGGGCTGACTTTACACCTGTAAACGGAAGCAGCCTGATGCGGACAAAGTTTGATGAGATCAGTCTTCACATGGAAGAAAAGATGGGACATCCGTTCTTTTGCTGTGATGCTGTTCTGGATACGGATTCCAGACAGATTGCCATTTATTCTGGCTATGCAAAGGAAATGATGCCAATAAGCTGGAAAATGGCAGATAAAAGAACTTATGTTCACTGGGCGAAGAAGAAATATGATGTACTTGTTTTTGGAATGCCGCAGAAGTTCCATTACGGAGACGGCATGGGGACCAATCCGATTATGATGATGCAGGCCCTAAGCGCCCAGGTTCTTCGCTTTAAACGGATTATGAGCGATCATTGTGTAATCCTTTGTTCTTCTTTGTGCAATGGCTTTTTCCACGACGAAAAATGGCCGTATATAAGAGAGATGTATGATCTGTTCCAGCATGATTACATGAATATTCTTCCGGACATGAACCGGTATGGAGAGTATTTTGCAACCAATGAGGAATATATCCGGAAATATCGGTTTACCAATGCATTTCATCCATTCCATGGATTCAGCATGATTTCCTGCGGTCATATTGCTGAGATGAACACAAGCGCCATCTATATCGTAGGGGCACAAGAACCAGGATATGCAAGAGGAATGGGACTAAAAACCCGATCTACCTTTGAGGAGGCTCTGGAGGATGCAAAGAAGAAATTTGTGGGGCAAAACCCCAATATTCTGGCCCTTCCCATGACCTTCAAAAAGGCCAGTGTTCATCTTTGCATGGAAAATCCCCAACAGGATTGCATGGATGCTTATGGACATTGCCATCCGTGTATGGGGTAGAAGAAAATCGGATTTGAAGGATAGGGATGGGGGAGTCAGGAATCCGGCAGCAGATATTCCCGCGAAGCAACCGTCGCCAGATGGCCATATGGAGATAAGCATATGGCTGTTTGGCGACGGTTGCAAGGGGAGGGATAAATCTTTCGCAGCCTGTTGTGTTGCAAACTAGTGTTTCATCCGGACAGAAAATGGAGTATTTACTGGTTTTGGAAATTTTGCAGCTGTTTTTTCAGTTTTTCGATTTCCATGTCTTTCTTTTTTAATGCGGTGTTCTTTTCTTTTAATGCGATGTTTTTCTGTTCTAATTCAATATTCTTTTCCTTCAGATCTTTTTGAAGCTCATCAATCATGTACTTAATGGTATTTTGATC
>QXWR01000077.1 GCA_009911065.1 Clostridiaceae bacterium
ATACCAGAAGTAAAAAGAACTAAAACAGAGGATAAGGCAGACCGGATTTTCCACCGGTCTAATTGTCGTGGGAAAAATTCATACCAAAAATTTATTTAAAAACCTGCTAAAAAGTCTTGACTTTTGTTAGCAGGTTTTCATACCCATTTTCAGGAGAAAGGAGATTCACATGGAATTAAATGAAATGGAAAAACGGCTGCTTTTTCAGGTTGAGGGTGACTATCAATCCAAAGTCCTGAACGAGCTTTACATGACCACCCGGTACACAAAGAATCCCGAACAACGGAAGGCCGCGGAAAATCTGATGGCAAAGCTGCGCATCCTGACGGATGCCGAGTGCATGGACATTGTGCGGGATATTCAGAAGAATTACCGTCTGCCCTACCCGCCCCGGACGATTGGGGAAAAGATTGCCGAGGCCAGGCAGCAATCCGGTGCGGAGAAATTGAAGGGGCATGACATCATGGCGCTGGAACGCTTCGATCCGGAGGTACGTCACATGATCGTCTTTGATGTGCTGTCTTATGATTCCCCTGTCGGGGATAAAGGCGACAAGATGCGCCTGTTCCTTACGGATGCCAGCTACCAGAAATTCATAGACAGCCAGGAACGGGGCGAAGTCAAATTGAAAAACCATGCGAAGGTTGCGCCGGGCGGCCATCTGCACTATGACCGCAGGGACCGCGCCTTGTAGCCCGGAGGAAAAGGAAGGAGGTTTTTGTTATGGCTGTATTCCGGGTAGAAAAAACAAAGGACTTCACGATTATGTGCAACCACCACCTGCGCAATACGGAACTGTCCTTAAAGGCAAAGGGGCTTCTCTCGCTCATGCTGTCGCTGCCGGAAGATTGGGACTATACCACAAAGGGGCTCGCCCATATCTGTAAGGACGGCGTGGATTCAATCACCACCGCCCTGAAAGAGCTGGAGCGGCACGGGTATCTCACCAGGCAGCGCCTCCGCTATGGGAACGGGCAGCTCGGAGATATTGAATATACCATCCATGAAAAGCCTGTAAACGCTGAAAAACAGGCATTTTCACCTAAACGGGAAAATCCAAGACAGGGAAATCCAGGACAGGCAAAACCTGAACAGGAGGAACCTGGACAGGGAAATCCCGCACAATTAAATACTAATCCATTAAAAACTAAAAAATCAAAAACGGATATATCAAGGACCCATCCATCAATCTATCCGTCAGGGCCGGAGGCGGCAGGCCGTTCGGATGGGATGGATCGGATAGAGCTGGTAGACGCTTACCGTGAAATCCTGAAAGAAAATATTGAGTATGGCTGTATGGTTTCCCGGTATGGGAAAGAACGCGTAGACGAGACGGTGGAGCTTATGCTTGAAGTAGTTTTATCCAAGCGCCCATATATCCGTATCGCCGGGGATGATTTTCCCAGGGAGGTGGTAAAGGGCCGCTTCCTGAAAATCAATTCCGGTCATCTGGAGTATGTCTTTGACTGTATTGACCGGAACACTACCAAAGTCGGGAACATCAAGGCATACCTGCTGGCGGCGCTGTATAATGCCCCGGCAACAATGGACAGCTATTACCGTGCAGAGGTCAACCATGACCTGTACGGCTGTTAGGCGCCTTCCGGCGTCTTTTTTCATCACAGAAAGGAGGCGGGGCACGATGAAAAGAATTTCTGTGCCGGTGTCATGCCCGGCGTAACAAAGGAGCAGATTCAGGCGGCGCGTGAGGCGGACCTGTTTGCCTACCTGCAGTTCCATGAGCCTGGGGTTCTGAAACGGGACGGACCCAATTACCGCCACAAGGAACATGACAGCCTAGTCTATGTGACCGGGAAAAGGTATTGGTACTGGAACAGCCGGGGCCGGAGTATCAACGCCCTGGATTACCTGATCCAGATACGGGGCTACGGGCTGGTGGATGCGGTCCATACGCTGGCAGGCGGGGAAATCCGGCAGACGCCGGCTTATCGGAGCGCAGCAGCGACAAGGTGTGTGCATAAGGGGCCGGAGAAGAAAGCATTTTCCCTCCCCTGGGCCAGACGGTGCGCTGCTTCTGCCGTTTCTTATCTGCAGCGGCGCGGGATCAGTTCTGATGTGATCAGCAGATGTCTCCGGGAAGGGCTGTTCTATGAGGCGCGGTATCATGGCGAGCCGGTCTGCGTGTTTGTGGGAAAGGATGATGCGGGGAAAGCAAAGTTTGCCTGTATGCGGAGCATTGCCGGCAGCCTCAGGAAAGATGTCTACGGCAGCGACAAGGAATACAGCTTCTGCTATCCACCCAGGAATCCGGGCAGCCGGCATGTTGCGGTGTTTGAGGCGCCCATCGACGCCCTCTCCCACGCCGCGCTGCAGGAATTAAAAGGCTGGAAATGGGACGGCTACCGGCTGTCCCTGGGCGGCACTTCCCATGTGGCGCTGACCGCATTTCTGAAACGCCACCCGGAAATCCGGCGCGTCAGCCTCTACATGGACAACGACCTCGGCGGCCTTAAAAATGCCAGGAGGATCAGGGCAATGCTCCATGAAGATCAGCGGTTCCGGCATATCCGTGTGGGCGTCAACCCGCCCCGCATGGGAAAGGACTACAACGAAATGCTGCTCCATGTTACAACGCAGATGAAAGAACATCAACAGCAATGCCGCCGGAAACAGGCGGCTGTTTCGATTTGACAAGGAGGATTTCAAGAAATGATGAACACAGAGAACACGGCTTTACAGATGATCGCCGAAGCCGCCCGGTGCCCGGACTACGGCCCTGACATGGTTAAGGCGCTGATGGAAAAACTGGATATGAACGAGAAAGGCTTTGCGCTCCTGATGAATGTCGCCCCTTCGACGGTCCGGCTCTGGACCAGCGGAGCGGCGCAGTCCAGCGGCACGGCCAGACGGCTCATGCAGGTTTACGAGACCGGGCCGGAGATTGTCGTCAAGATTGCCGGAGGGCAGCCGCCGGCAGAGGGGAGAGATTCGTAAATGGCGGAGGAAAGGACATATACGGATTCCGGCACGGGAACGCCGATTGCGGAAAATGAGCAGGTTAAGGCGCTGCTTGCGCTCTTAAAGGAAAATGATTCCCCCGCCTATGCGGACTTCGCAAAACTGATCGAATCTGTCACAGGGATGGAGGACCGCCTTTCCATAGCGGTCGGCGAGCTGGCGGCCATGCGGGAGGACCTGCAGAAAATGCAGGACCGCTCCCTGAAAGCCTCCTTACAAAAGACCTGTAAGACGCTGGAAGGCAATATTGCCTCCATGCAGCAGAAATTATCAGAGCTAAAGGGGAAGATTGTTGAGGGATGCAGGCATAAGAAATATGTGGATAAGTCAGAGGGTGAATTTGCAAAAAGCCTAGTATTGAATGTTGTTGATGAATTGGAACGAATTTATAGGAGGGATAGAAATGAGCAGAAATAAAACTATTGTGGAACCAGTATTTGTACCGGAGAATTTACAGCAATTTGAAGGTTGGGAGGTTCGGCGCATCAATGTATCAGAGCATAAGCCAGGGATTATTTTGTAAAATCCAGATAGTGGTGAGAAACGAAAACTACAATTCCGGCCATGTCTATTTGATGGCGAATATATGAAGGTGATTAGAGGAAAAGGGCAACCTCAACAAATATCTTGACACATATAAAAGCTAAGAAGAAAGGGTGATAATTTATGGGTGATATTGTGAAGCGGGATGAAAGGGGAGCGAGATTATAAGTATACGAACGTTACAAAGCGGGTGCTGATTATGAGCCTCTAGGTGATGATTTACAGCCTGTTCTTGAAATGGCGATTGAAAGTGTAAAAGTAGGGATGCCAGCGGCGTTTCCAGATACATTAGAAGGTTTAGTGGAATTTAAACGGAGAAGTATTGAATATTTGGAATATCTTAGAGAAGTAAACAGCAGACCGGATGCGACCAGGGTAGTCCCGGATATTGAAGGGTGGAGTTGTTATATCGGGACAACCAGAACTACCATTCTTAAGTATTCAAAATGCCGTAGTGAGGAATGGCAAGAATTTATTGACATCATGAAAAATAGTATAGCAGCAGCGAAAAAACAGTTAGCGTTTACTTGTAAAATTCCTCCAGTGATTGCTGCTATGGATTTAACGAATAATCATGATTATGTTAATTCTAATGAATTTCATTTAGTGCCGGAAGAAAAGATATTAAAAGAATCAACTATAAGCAGAGAAGAAATAGCGGCCAGATACGTAGCATTTAAGGACAAACCCGAAGAACTAGACTTAGAAAATTGAAAAGGAGATTACTGTGAGAAATAAGGGACCACCTACATAGAAAAATTAAAATAGAATTAAAGATAATTAAGACTGCACAATATCTAAAAATAAAATAGAAAGAGGTAGAATATGGATAATTATAATGAGCGACAAATGACCGCAACAAGCAGACATTTTAATGACGTTAGAGCCTGCAAAATTGTCCAGGTTGATAACGAACATTTAGTATTTAAACTTCTCTGGGGGAATGAAACAGCACAGATTCGGCCAATGGATTTTGAGATTGGAATGTATCGAGTTGGTGAGTGGATCGATATGCGTTTATGGACGGTTAGCAGTCAGGGGCGCATAAGTCTTAAAAGAGCACAGTTTATTGGCAAAACACCCAAACGATTTGTTCCAAAAGAATAGGAATTAGGCAGCAGGCGGCAAGGATTCATTTAAATAATCACTCACGGGAATTTTCCTTTAGTGATTCAATTAAAAGCCGTGAGAGGGATTCTAGCCGTCTGAAATAATTAAGCGATACTTTATTGTAACGGTGTTTTTAAGGTTGTAAATGCCGTTAAATAAGTTTGTAGGCCAAACAATGCAAGGCCGGGTAGGGGTCAGGTACGACATGTTGTCGAGCCAGGGTAAGGCGCGAAAATCCCCACCAAAAATTAAAAAGCCCCTCTTTAAAATTTCGCTAAAAGTTAAAAAGGGTCTTCTTTCCTTATTAGGTATTCCTCTGCCGGATGGTTTATTTACCTGATAAGACGGGATATAGGTAGCGACCATTCCTGCTTTTTATCCTAAATATACACGCTCCATAAGCCTTATTTTCTTTTGTAACAGCACAGACGGTATTTTATCAGGTAAGACATTGCAAGCCCGATATGGGACAGATAGGAGCCTTTACAAAGGGATTCGGATGGTTAGGGTATTCTTCATAAATGAGGAGCGGGGCGGTATTTTCGCTGTACTGTCTGTCATTCACCTTTGGCGGTGAGCAAGCAAGAAAGTCAGTAAAATCAAGGACTGTATTTTCTTACACTTGTGTGCGAATATTGACAGTGGTTATTCCTTTTTTTCTTGTCACGGTTCATTGTTTCATTGATGGCCCATTCAATAAAATCGTTAATGTTTTCTCTGTGAGCCTTTATTTGTGCTTGTGTTCTGTAGAGATTATTCCCCGAATAGATCGGAATGTGTGCCAGTACGGTTTAATCTTAATTCATTGCTGGTTTGCTGATAAATAAGCAACCAGTCCGGGGCAATGTGACATTCCCTATATCCTGAATAATTTCCGGTTAAATTGTGGTCTTTATTCTTTTCCGGAAGAGGGGCGGGAATACGCAATGTATCAATAGCCTGTTGAAGCAGAGGCATTTTGTACCCGCGTTTTACACATAATTTAAAATCTTTCTTGAATTTTGTGGAGTATCTAACATCAAGCATTTGTTATTCCTCCATCAATTCAACAAATAAAGCCTCTGTACTGCCATTAAAGAGAGTACCGCCACCGTTCTCCAATTCCTCCATAGAGGCGATAGTTTCTGTGTTTGGTATTTCCTCTGGTACTGCTGCCCCTTGCAGATAAGCAATAATATAATACATTTTGCTATCTGGTATCTGGTCTATAAGGCTTTTGGCTAGTTCACGGTTACTCATAATTTGCACTTCCTTTCATGGTTATTGTATTCGGTTTTTGTGTGGTTATTCTGCTGACGGTTGTTTAAAATCAACAATTAAATCATAGCCCATGGTAGCAAGTATTTTTCGCGCATCTTCAAAACTGAAATTCTTTTTGTTAAGCATTTTAGTAAGTCCTTGTGGTTTTAAACCAAGTTTGTCAGCTATTTCTCTTTGGGTAGTTTTTGTTTCAAGCATTATCTTTTTTATTTCAATTAAGATTTGTTCATTGTTTTTATAGATTACAGCCATTATGTACCTCTCTTTCTGTTTGATGCTTCTATTATAATATGAAAAATATTATTCGTCAATCTAAAAAGGATAGTAATAATAAAAAAAATATTATAAAACAGTTGATAAGTAACCTAAAATGGGTTATATTTAGTATATCAAATGAAGGAGGTAAGCAACATGAAACAGATTACCAACATTAGAAAAGCAGTTTGTACAATGGCAAACGAGCTGAAAAAGGCTGGCTATTCCTTATCAGGTGCGTTTTGCAAAGCATGGCAGAGGGTAAAGTTGTCAATGACAATCCGGGCAGCAGGAACCACATTTGAAAACAGACAGGAGCGTTTACAGTTCCTGCAGCAATTCCGGCCGGAAGATTTGACTGTTACACTGGAAAGCGAAAAGGATAATAAGTTTGATGATAATGTTATTCAGATTGTTGTACATATCAAGCCTATACGCCGGAGAACAGTGATCGGGTACATTCCCAAAGGGCTTGCAAGGGAGCTTTCCAGAGTGATTGATATGGGCATTCAGGTAAAGGCTACTCTGATGCAGATTATTGGGGGATATGCCTATAAAGAGAACTATGGAGCGTTGATTAATATTGCGATATAAAGAAAATGCCCTTACCAGTGTTGGCGTACTGATAGAAGCCAGTAACCCGATAACCTGATAAGTAAAGGGTATGAGGAAATTATAACATTTCCTGCTGCCTTCTGTAAAGAAAAATAAAGAATAAAAAGAGGGACTGCAAATGAAAAAACGAATAGTGTCAATTATAGAGGGATGTGGACAATTAATCAATCCAAAAGAGGATATAAGCACATTAGAAGCAAAAGAGATTATACGGTTTAGTCTTACAAATATGGAAATAGTCGGAAACAGCTATCTATATGGATACATGAGGGGCCGGAAATATGGCGGTGGGAAGATGGTTCCTGTTTATAATTTGCGCCAAATGACTGATGATGAATGGGATGCTTTGGCTAAAAAGAATAGATTGGAAAGAGAGGTTTTAATGTGATGGCGACGGAGATCATCAAAGGGCTGAATAGATACCTTACCAGGTGCAAGATTGCGCTGGCTGTTTCGCTGGTCGGTAATATCATCCTGGCTATCGCATTGATTATCAGGTAATACAGAAAGACCAACTATTAAAAGTCAAGTAGATAATTGAAAAAACAAAAGAAATTATCATAGGAAAAAAGAGCACAACAACAAGACCTGCTGTCAGGCAGGCTGGAAAGGGAAAAGGATTTAAGCCTTTGGAACATAAGGCTGATTATTTTTCACCACAGCATAAATAATGTTGCACATTTTTCTTGCCACAGCGCCGATGCAGGTTAAATGATGCTTGCCTTCCGCCCTCTTCTTCTGGTAATAGGCACTTAATACGGGGTCCTTAAAAGCGGCGACCAGGGCGGCTTGAAAAATGGCTTTCCGCAAGTATGGTGATCCGCGTTTGCTCATTACATTGTGGGCTGCTTCAAATTCGCCGGACTGCGTAACCGTGGCGTCAAGCCCGGCAAAGGCCACCAGTTTTCTGGGACTGTCAAATTTAGAGATGTCACCTATTTCACTGATAATGGCAGCGCCCGTGACATTGCCGATCCCGGTAATGGTTGTAATGGGGGATTCCAGTTTTTCCATGATGCCAGCGATTTCGGTTTCCGTCTCTTTTACCTGTTTTTCAATAAAGGCTATCTGTTCAATCAGCGCTTTGAGCTGAAAGGTAAAGCTGCTTTTGGCGAAAGTAACGCCAAAGGAACAGGACGCGGCAGCCTTTAACTGCGCTGCTTTTGCAGGGCCGACCTGCTTACGGCTGAGTTTTGCCAGCAGTTCTGCAAGGGTTTGCGATGAAACCGACTCAAAATCAATGGGCGAAGAAAACTGTAGAAGGATCTCTTTTGAGGTCTTGCCAAAGATGTCGGAAAAAATGGACTGGTATTCAGGGAAAACCTGATCCAGCACGCAGACAACCTTACGCTTCAGGTTACTGATGGATTCCACCAAATAGGTGCGGAAACGGGTCAGGGTACGCAGGGAGAATAAATCCTCATCTGCAAGCCGGGTTTCCACGAACTGGCCATAACGAATCAGGTCGGCGATCAGGACGGAATCAATGATATCATTTTTGCGCTTGCGAATCTCTGTCCCCCTGCGCCAGCCGTCCGTCTGGATCGGATTGATGACATGGAGAAGGAACTTCTTTTCAAAAAGAAACGAGTAGACAGAGAGCCAGTAGTGCCCGGTAGCTTCCATACCGATTTCAAAGTCGTCGGTGCTGGAAGAATAAGAAGTGAGTTTGGAAAAGAGGGCATGTCCGCCGTCCGAGGTATTGGGAAAGGAAAAAGCCTTAAATACCACCTTTCCAGAATCATCCATCATGGAAGCGACATGGTTATTTTTACCGATATTAATGCCAACAAAAAACATAGAGCCACCTCAAAAGAAAAATTTTAGATTGGGAGACCACTCAGCTAATAAGCGCCGCTACCTTGTGCTAAATACGGAGAGAAGCCATAAGGTAACCAACATCCAACTCATACGCGGAAAGCTTATTAGAGAGAGGGATCCGTCTTTCAAGTACGAGCAGAGCCGCTCAAGGAGGGAACGACCATCCTCTCAATCTAATAAAACTATTATCTCCTATTAGACAGATGATGTAAAGAAGCAGGTCTGAGGGTTTATAGGTATCCCTTGAACAACCTAAATACATTATACAAGGAGGAATGGAGCCTATGGAAAGAGAAAATACGCAGGAGCTTATTGGTATCCTGCAGGCAATCAGCATTGTCGCAAAGAGTCTGGCGGTAAAGCTGGTGCAGATTGAGAAGAGTGTCCAGGCGTATGAAGCCGGTACGGCAGCAGTGGCCGGAAGGCGGAAAGCAAAGAAAGGATGGAAGTGGTGATGCGTAAGAAGGTGTTTATCTGCAGCCCTTTCCGTGGGGACATGGAGGGGAATGCGAGGAGGGCGGCTGGGTACTGCCGGACGGCCTGGGAAAAAGGGGGACTGCCGGTTGCACCGCATCTGTTGTTCCCGCAGTTTCTGAACGAGGGAATCGAGGCGGAGCGACAGGCGGGGCTTGCCATGGGGCTGGATCTGCTCCTGTGTTGTGACGGGGTGTGGGTGTTCGGGGAGGCCACGGAAGGGATGGCTTCGGAGATCACCTTTGCCGTGGAGCATGGGATTGAGGTGCGGTTTGTGGAGCCGGAAAGCGTGGAAGGAGGGAGCGGGCATGGAGATGGTGCTGGTGCTGACGCATCTGACGGGGAGCGGTTCATGTATCTGCCAGTCCCGAAGGCGGAGACGGGCGGCAGTGGAGATGATTTGGAAGGTCAGGGTTAAGGAGGCTGAAAGGGTATGAGCATTGTGAAGAAGGTGGGGATTGACGGGAAAGAGGTGCTGTTCATGGCTTCGGCGGCTATTTCGAGGATTTACCGGTTGAAGTTCCAGAGGGATATTTATAAGGACCTGCGGATTCTGGAGAAGATCATTGGGGAGGGGAATGAGGAACATTCCAACTTGGATCTGTTTTCTTTGGAAATGTTTGAGAATATTGCCTATACCATGGCGAAGCACGCAGACCCGGCGATCCCGGACGATGTGGAGGAATGGCTGGACGGGTTCAATACGTTTTCTATTTACCAGGTGCTGCCGGAGCTGATCAAGCTGTGGAGGCTGAATGTGCAGACGGATGCGGAGGCTAAAAAACTTCGCCCTACAGATCGGGAGATGACTACGCCGCTATTCCTGCTTAGGTGTGTGCAGCTGGGGCTGTCTATGGCGGATACGGAGCTTTTGTCTATCGGGCTGGTGAATGATATGTATACGGAGCAGGTGAATGACGGGTATCGGTACTGTGAGCTTGGGACGCAGGCGGATATGGATCGGTTCTAAATCTGATTGATATGGTGGCCTTTTTCTGCTATGATTGGTAGTGGAAAAGGCTGTCAATTAGTGCATATTATATTGGAGTGATGATTTTGGATAGAATACTGGTGGAAAAATATATAGAGATCTATTTCCCAGATATTAGTGATGAAAATACAATTAAAAATGAAAGAAAAAAAGTGCGTAATTTACTGGCAAAATTGAATAAGCCAGAATCTGTATATAAGGGATTATCATTTTCTTGCTTAAATATATCAGAGCAGGTTAGGCTGTTACATTTTATTTTAGAAGAAATAGACGAAAGACAAATAGTTAGTAATTTAAACAAGATAGATGCAGATAAAGACTATTGTAATCTTGAGATGGAAAATGAAGATACGGTTATTGAAGGATTCTTTGAGGATGAAACGCCAGATTTTGAGCCAATAGATATAAATTCCATGCTAATATGTTGCAGAAAAGTTATTAGAAGTGAACTAGAAGCGCATTTGATGTTGGATTATCTTAAATCTTCAAATGAGACATTAATTCAGCTGTTGGTAGATGAAATTAATTCTTTCTATGCAATGGGTTTACGATTTGAAAATCTCACATATATAAAGGAATATGTTGATTATATTATAAATGATATAATGCAGTTAGTCGTTTATAAAATTATTCGCAATTCTGATATAGATACGTTAGTTGTTTTGCAGGAATTATCAAAAGAAGTAAAAAAACTTACTAATGAGCTTGATGTTAAATTAGACGAAAAACGAAGGAAGCAGAAAAACGATGATATTTTAACCGCAAGCCAAGTAATGGATTATTTTGTTGCGTATTTAAAACATCGTAGTAGGTTAAAAGAAGAGACAGATATTTATGAGGAATTGAAAAAGGAAGCAGAACAATTTCCAGAATTATCTGACTTAGTAAAAGAAGAGTATATAGCAGAAAAAGTATTATTGCCGGAGGAAGATATTATAAAATATAAGGAAATTATTATGGAAGGAGATTCGATTTATCGGTTCAAAGAAAAGTTGTCTATAACTCGTAGATTTGTTGATATTATGAGAGATTACGGTGGAAGGCAATGTTACTCTAACTGTTTACAAGATTTAAAAGTATATTTTAGGGAAATTTATATAAGTAAGGCTACATACAGAAGACTACAAGCGCATAAGATAGTGGAGGATTATATTGAAAAAGTTGACATGGCGGTGGAAAAGAATGAAACGATTCCTGAATTTGATAAAAAAAGTCAATATTTGTTTGTAAGAGAAAAGATAAGCAGGGGATATTTCAGAGAAAAAGGACTTTTGGCGGATTATTATGCAAAAATAACATTTACAAGTGAATTGCATGATTTACTATTAAAAATATATTGGTTATGTGATTTTGAAGATGCACTTGTGTCTCTGTATAAAGTAAATGCTAATCTTCTTGAAAAAATGAGGAAATTGGTAATAATCTGACTTTTTTGAAAAACTCATACCCTGACAGTATAATCAAAATATGGTATATTTATGGCAAGAGAAAAGTTCTTCTTAAAAAATAAAGAAAGGATGTTTTTTTATGTCACATAAAAATTTAAGAGTTGTTGGAAAAAATGGGAATTTACTTGGAGGAGGAGCTGCGCAGTTAAGATATATTAAACAAAGGGGCGGATGGGATGAATATCACAAAGAGTTAATTCAAGAAATTGTAGAGGACGTTTATGAGAAAGTCCTAGAAAGACAAAATCATCCTGCTTTAAAAATGGTCAAATAAGTTTTACATTATTTTAAAAGGAGGAAAAGTTAATGAGCAATATCTGTTATGAAGAAACTAATTTCGCAATATACGGAATTATATTGCAGAAAGCCATAAATAGAGTTTTAAGTAAAATAGGATTATCGGATGAAGGAATAACATGGGTGATTTTTAATGAAAAACCATGTATGAAAAATGGTATATTACACTCACCTATTGTTTTACCAAATAGTTATAGGTACGGCTATTGTAATATTAATAAAAAGATAATAGGTATATCGACAGCGGCAATTATGAAAGCACCGAATTATGATTTTTTAACGATAATGCAAAAAATCTCCCCCCAACAAAAAGAGGATTTTTTAGTGAATGTTATACTTGATGAATTAGCACATATCACGACTGGGAAAGATCACGGTAGTAAGGCATATGATGATACATTATCAGATTATCATAGGCGGTACTATATAGGAAATACTTGCTGCATGATTGTAGGTAATGAGAACATGATGAAGATATTCAAAAAATCTTCAATATATCCTAAATTGACATTTTGATTAAACAATATAATTTTACATAAGGCGTTTGTCAGAAATGGCAGGCGCTTTTAGTACCATATAAGTGTAAGAGATAAAGCATATCATTAGTGCTTTACCTTCTGCACTTATTTTTTTATGATAAGGGAGTAATTGGTCTG